>JAFYYG010000052.1 GCA_017557625.1 Muribaculaceae bacterium | reverse complement strand
TTTTTCATTCGGAAAAAAATTAGTTAAACAAATATTAGTTAAGTCTTTTATTTATTCAAGATGTTTAATTTTTGTCATTATAATATAAACAAAGGTGCAAATATATACACAATAACTAATATATACAAGAAAAGTGCGATTTTTTCAACAAATCCACAAACTGATAGGATAAAAATAATGCTCCGCACTTGTTAGGGGTAGGGGTAGAGGTAGGCTTAAGGTGAAAGGAGTAATGACTGCTGTTTTTTGCAGACGCAGACATTCGCGGAGAATTCAACAAAGGACATTTTTCCTCCGATAATTTTCGTGGAATTAACCATGAATTATTCGAGAATTTTCATTTATTTCTCACGCAATTAACCTCAACAAACAATTCTCGGACATATTCACGGACATTCGCGGATAATTCAACAAAGGACATTTTTTCTCCGATAATTTTCGTGGAATTAAACATGAATTATTCGAGAACTTTCATTTATTTCTCACGCAATTAACCTCAACAATCAATTCTCGGACAAATTCACGGACATTCGCGGATAATTCAACGGAGAACATTTTTCCTCCGCTAATTCTCGTGGAATTAATCGTGAATTATTCGAGAACTTCTATTTACCTACCATAGCAATTAACCTCTACAGAAATGCATATTTTTATTTTGAATGTTGAAAAAGTGGTATTACTTGTTGCTATTTTGAAAAAATATTACGAAATTTGCACTTTACTTTCACCAATGAAAAATTATAAACAAAAAATACCATTACAATGAAGAAATTTTTTATTACAGTTTTCTGTGCATTGGCTTGCCTGGTGGCAAGTGCGGTGCCTGCCATTCCCACACCACAGAAGGTGACCCAGCCCAATGGCGAGGAACTCTCCGTGATGATTAAGGGAGATGAGTTCTATCATTACATGACTACTGCTGATGGCTACACCATCGTCAAGAACGAGCAGGGTTTCTATGCCTACGGCACGCTCGTCAACGACGAGGTGGTAGCAAGCAAACTGATTGCCCGCGATGCCGAGATGCGTTCGTCAAGCGACAACGCCTGGTTACAAGCCACCGGCAAGAACCTGCGCTCAGATCGTGAGATTGCTGCTGGCATCCGCGCCCGTGCTCAGCGCGACGCGCTGCCTCATCTTAATACTATCAATTACAACAACTTCCACGGACTGGTTATTCTTGTTGAGTTTAAGGACTCGCATTTCACTCGCAGCGATGTGGTTGACTTCTACACCAATATGATCAACCAGGAGAACTACAGTGGCTACACCAACGAGGACGGCACATCCAACCCCTACGGCAATTGCACTGGCAGTGTGCGCGACTATTTCCACGACAACAGTAATGGCATCTTCACGCCACAGTTCGACGTGGTTGGTCCTTTTGAAGTAAACTATAATGTTAACCAAGGCAACCAATATGCTTACAACATATTTTTAAATGCAGTGCAGAAAGCCAACCCGACAGTGGATTTCAGCCAGTATGACCTTGACAACAACGGTATTGTTGACCTCATTTATTTCATCTATGCCGACACGCCTTCAAGCAGTGATCCCAGTAGCCCTAATCACATTTGGCCCCACCGCTCTTCTTTTTATACTTACACAAAATACGACGGCAAGTACATACGCGACTATGCCTGCTCGGCCGAGTATATCTATGGCAAAAGTAGCGGAATTTTTGACGGCATAGGCACCATCTGTCACGAGTTCAGCCATGTGCTTGGCTTGCCCGACCTTTATGACACTGATGAAGACAATAACAGTTCCACAGGTGGTGAGGCACAGCACCCAGGTGAGTGGGACTTGATGGCAGGCGGCAACTATCAGAATAACGCCCGCACTCCCGTGGCCTACAGCCTCTACGACCGTTATTCATTAGGCTTCGCCAATGTTCAGGTCATCAACGCCGAGGGCGATTATAGCCTCAATCCAATTTGCACCACTGGTGATGGCTACATCCTCAAGACGCCAACTAATAAGGAAATTTTCCTCATTGATAATCGCCAGACCTCTACCAAGTGGGACGCATACGCTCCTGGTCACGGCATGATAATTGCACGTATGGACTCTACCAGTACCAGTGTGTGGAACAGCAATGCTCCTAACGGCAATGCCACACGCCTCTATTATGAACTGCTGCGTGCCGGCGGCTCTTCATCACAGCAATCGCCCACCGACCCATTCCCTGGTACTCGTGGTGTCATGATGGTAACTAACGACACCAAAGCCAACTTGATGGCATGGGGCAACAAGCGCAACCAATACAACCTTTACAACATTCGTGAGGAGGGAGATGTGGTGAAGTTCTCTGTTAAGTTAGACAACACATTTGTAACTGCAGTCGAGGACTTTGAACCTATGACTCCTAAAACGTCGAATAACTCAAGTATATCCGACGAGGGGTCATTAGCTACATGGACTCTCGCCAAGTGTTTCCCCGCCTCTCCCACCGATAACACGTTGTGCAATGGTGCAAAGGCAATAGCCATGAAGAAGCCGAGCACTGCCACCATGACCAGCGATGTGGCTTACGACACCTACATGGTGACTTTCGACTTCTATAACCCAACCAACATTAACGTCAACTTGCAGCTTTTAATGTCAACTGACCAGGGACAGACTTGGGTTGCTCAGCCCAATGTGATAGGTAACACCACAGTGGTTGCCGGACTTAACACAAAGACCACCCTCTACTATCCCATCAACGTTCAAGTTCCTGCACGTTATCGCGTGGCTTGCACTACTGGTTCCACATCACTTGCCGGATATCTCGATGACTTCACTATCTACCATAATGGCGCGCTCAGCCCTGTGGTTGTAATTCCTGGCGATGTTAACGGTGACGGCGAGGTTACTGCTACCGATGTAACATTGCTCTACAACATCCTTCTCAGCGATGACTGGAGTGGCGCGATATATGCTGACCAGGATGGTGACGGCCATATCACCAGCTCAGATGTCACTTCTGTTTACAACATCCTGTTGGGTGGTTTGAAGTAGAAATCGTTTAGGGATGGTATGGTGACAAGCCATGACCGAGGTTGCTCTATATCTGATTCCTGTGCAGCTCAGCGACGTTGAGCTTGAGATGGTGTTGCCACAGCACAACATTCAGATTGTTAGAGAAATCAAGCATTTCATCGTGGAGAACGTGCGCTCGGCAAGGCGTTTCCTCAAGAAGTGCGACCGCAGCATCGACATTGACACGCTCACCTTCTATGAGCTCAACCGTCACACTAAGCCCGAGGATATCCCAGCGATGCTCGCCCCGCTCATGGGTGGCGAACCAATGGGAGTCATCAGCGAGGCGGGATGCCCTGCCATCGCCGACCCTGGAGCCGACGTTGTGGCGATAGCGCAAAGCCGAGGCCTAAAGGTAAAGCCGCTAGTGGGACCGTCAAGCATCTTGATGGGGCTCATGGGCTCGGGGTTTAACGGCCAGAGCTTCGCTTTCTTGGGCTACCTGCCCATCGACGCGTCGCAGCGCACCCGCAAGTTGAAGGACATGGAGCATCGCATCATGCGCGAGGACCAGACTCAGATTTTCATCGAGACGCCTTACCGCAACAATGCCCTCGTCGCCGAGATTTGCAAAGCTATGCCGCCACACATCAAGCTGTGCATAGCCACCGACATCACTGGTCCAGGCGAGAAAATCATCACTCAAGGCGTGAAACAGTGGCTCAAGCAGCTGCCCGACCTTAACAAGGTGCCGACGATCTTTTTGCTTTACAAGTGAGAGCGCTTTTGATTAGAGATAAAGAATTAGAGATTAGGGAACTACTTTACTATTCTACTATTTCACTACTCTACCTCTTAATCTCTGTTAACTGAAAAATGAGTAAAAATAATGATAAGTATCGCCAGCGGAGGCTTGGCGATAGTCGATGGATAGATAAGTTTGCCATCGACGACAATGATTTTGACAATGATGACTCACAAACCGAGCAACGCGCTTTGCCGTTTGACGACGGGAAGCAATGGAGCGGGTTGCACTTTGTGAGTTTCGGAAGCGGAAGCAGTGGAAACTGCGCGTTTCTGGGTACTGAGAACGGAGGAGTGCTGATTGATGCGGGCGTTGATCCTGTGCATGTGTATCGTGACCTCAATGCCAACGGCATCAGCATCAGTAAGGTGAAAGGCATATTGCTCACTCACGACCATGCCGACCACATACGCTATGCCTACAAGATAGTGCGCGAAAACAAGCATCTGCGCATATATTGCACTCCACGCCTCATGAGAGGATTGCTTCGCCACCATAACGTGTCGAGTCGCATCAAGGACTACCAGGTGAGCATCTTCAAGGAGATTCCGTTCTTTCTTGCAGGCATGAAGTTCACTGCCTTTGAGACGTCGCACGACGCTATCGACAACATGGGGTTCAGCATAGAAGTGGGCGACAACACCTTTGTCGTAGCCACTGATATGGGCATGATCACTGAGCGGGCAAGCTTTTACATGAGTCAGGCCAATTTCCTGATGATTGAGAGCAACTATGACCGTCAGATGCTTGACAGCGGACGATATCCCGAGTATCTCAAAGCGCGCGTGAGGGGAAATTTGGGACACCTCGACAACGCTGTGGCAGCACAGTATGTTGCCAGCAACTATCACGAGGGGTTGAAGTGGGTGTTTCTGTGTCACTTGAGCAACGACAACAACACTCCCGAGAAAGCTCTGGGCACGGTGACAGCCGCTCTCGAGGCACGAGGCGTGAGCGTGGGCGACGGCAGCAACTCTCCTGACTCGCGAAGCAAAGCCATTCAGGTCTATGCCTTACCACGCTATGATACGAGCTTGTGGTTTGTGTTGTGAGTTCGTTTTTCATTTATCGAAGACAGTGACGAGATTAAACTTTGCATAATTTTATCGGTCAAATATTTATAAACAGATTTTTTACTATCAAAAACGTTTTTTACTATGAAGAAGTTTTTATTTATTGCTGCTATCGTGGCATTAATCATGGGCACCGCCGTTGATGCCAGTGCCAAAGTGAGAAAGGGAAAGGGCAAAAAGCATCAAGCCCAGACCTCCAAAACTATCAAAAGCAACAACCAGAACATGAAGGTTGACCAAGGCATGTACACCGCTGATGATGCTACTCGCTTAGCCAATGGTGACGTTGCCGACCTCGAGAAGGCTTTCATTGCTGACTTCTACGGTCAGTATGTTTTTAATGGAAACATCTATAATGAGGCCTATTTACCCTACGTGAAAATCAAATTCTCTAAGGCTGCTCTCAGTAAGCTCGCAAATGCCGATGGAGGCTACGACTGGAGTGTTGTAACTGGACGCAATGACGACTCAGCGGGAATCACCCCTGACCATTTCATCATCAATCGTTTGGATGGGAATTGGTTTGAAGTGTGCGGAGCCGACGGCTTCAACACCTACCTCAAGGTTGAAGGCAGTGATGGTGCTTACAAAATCACAGAAGTGAGCAGCACTCGGTAATGATGTAATACCCATATTACTCAAAACTGTCATGAAAAAGCTCAGGGACAATGTCGATTGGCATTGTCCCTGAATTATGTAAATGCTTTGTCGTAGTTATTTAATTAAAAATTCAAAGATTGGAGCAAAAATGTGAAGGAGGATAATTGTAGCAAAAAACAATACAATAATAATGCAGTCAGACGTTGGAGTCTCAGAAATAAGAGCTTTATACCTCTTGCCAGAGACAAGTTTCTCGGCAGGAATGGCAGCAAAAAAGGAAAGGATTAAACCTATCAAGCCAAATATCACCAATCCGTTTACAATGGTATCATAAAGATCTCTCACTTCATGGAAGTCATCGTAATGACGTACTGCTTTTGAAAAAATTGTGGATATTCCACGGAATTTCGCTATCAAGACGTATAATGAGCAAACAAAAAACAGTCCAAAAGTGATAAATCCATATCTATGCCCCTTAATCAACCTTACTAATGAGATTATGCTAATTAAAGTGATCAGCATTGTGCTTGTCAGCAATAAAGCAAAGGATGTGTGAATTTTAGAAGAGCTTACTGATGAATGTATATCATCGCTTACGTTATATCCCAAGTAAACTATAAGAGAACCGAGGAACATTCCTATACCAAATAGCATAATCAAAACAACAAAGAAGTACAGGAATCCACGACAAATTTTTTGAGATGTGGTCGTTTGGAGGTCGTCATCAGTTGATGAAGAAGACAGAGGTTGGGGCTGTGGCTGATGAATTGACTTTGTTTGCTGCGGGTCGTATTGCTGTTGAAGTGGTGCTGGTGGCGGAGTTGCCGCCGCAAGATACTGTGCCAGTTCAGGGACCTGACTTGCTGGAAGCCAGTTCTTCATGTCTTTGCACCAAACCAGCGATGACGGTTTCAAGCCATATTGTCCCAGCATCTCAGGCGCCATTGGTCCTACAGCCTCACCACCCTTGCTGATATAATACTGTTTCATTGCGTGATAGTTTGTCATAAAGACAGGTGCCTTATTATTAAGCACCTATCTGTTAAATAATTTATTTATGTCGTTACTTAAAAGCGCTTATATGTGTTTTGCTCACAGCGGCGAAAATTACCAATGCTATCCAGAATGCAGAGTAGATTCCTAATAATACGAAATCAACAGGTTTTGCTTCGGCAAGTATGTTGTTGAAGCTCTGGGTGTCACCAAGTTTATCAATTGGCATTACCGCAAACATTGTGCAAACAAACCCAAGTATTCCCCCAACAAGCAATAGAATAAACAGATAATGGGTGTTAATTAAAATCATGCCTAACAAAGCAAAAAGGAATGTGAGTATAAAGAAAGCGAATGACAGGAACCCATATTTGTCTTTCTTTGCCATTCTGATAATTATCGCTATAGTGATTATCATAATCATCATTCCGCCGAACAGCAGAAAGAGTCCTGGCCACACTTGCCCGTGTCCACCTTTTCCGAAACAGTCAAATGATTTAATGAAATTGATAAGGCCTGCAATGGACGTGTACACAAGTATGAGATAGAGCAGCACCTTGAAAACACCCTGAGATGTAATATTAGAGACAACATGAGGTAGTGCTGGGCCACCTGGTTGCTGATAAGGATCTTGTGAAGGCGACTGATAAGAATGCGGTTGCTGAGATGCCCACATATAAGGGGCTTGCTGAGCCTGCTGATAAGGCTGCTGCGCTATGGGTGGTGCTGGAGCGGCCAAATATTTTGCGAGTTCGGGCACCTGGTTTGCTGGCATCCATTCGGGCATTCCTTCGGTCCATACCAGTGAGATGGGTTCTAACCCATATTGCACCAGCTGCTCAGGCGGCATCGGCCCTACATTCTTGTTGTTCTTTAGAATAAAGTATTGTCTCATAGTTATTGCTCATATAATTTATTAAGTCAGAGGGTATGAGCATCTTGAAAGCAAAATGGCAAATACCCTCTTGAGTAATAGACAACAATATCTCTTATTATTAAAGTTTAAAACTTTTTATGAATATGCTAGTGAAAATGATGAACGCCAACAAAAGCACTGCGTAAACACCAAGCAAAATATAGTCTAACTGAGTCGCTTCGGCAAGGATAGATTTGTAACTGTTGAAATCGCTGATTTTTTCCAATGGAACTAGAACTAACAGAGTGCAAACTATTCCAAGAATTCCAGCTATCAGCATCATGACAAAACTTGACCCAGCACCAAAAATTATCATGTTGACAATAGAAAACAGGAACGTTAAAGCATAGAATCCTAAAGCAAGAAATCCAAATTGTTCGTTCTTAACCATTCGCAAAATTATAATGCCACAAATTCCCATAACAGTCAGTGAACCAAATAAGAGAGAAAGTCCAGGACCAGCTCCTTTGCGAATATTAAATAAATCGAAAGAATGAATGAAATTAATCAAACCTGCAATAGCGGTATATGCCAAAATAAGATATAATACTATCTTGAAAATGCCCTGCGCGTCCATATTGGCAAACGGGTTTTGGACAGGTTGGCTTGGTTGCTGATATGGTTGCTGGTAGGGTTGCTGATAGGGTTGCTGATAGGGCTGCTGTTGTGCAGGTTGCTGGTAGGGCTGCTGTTGTACAGGCTGCTGATAAGGTTGCTGCTGTACAGGCTGCTGATAGGGTTGCTGTTGTACAGGTTGCTGATAGGGTTGCTGCTGTACAGGTTGCTGATAAGGTTGCTGCTGTACAGGTTGCTGATAAGGTTGCTGGGGTTGTACTGGTGCAGCTGGTTCGGCGGGAGCAAAGGGTTGCGCAAGACCTAAGAAAGGCATCAACTCAGGTACTTGGCTTGCTTGCTGCCATTCGGCCATGCCTTCGGCCCATACCAATGATGTTGGCGTTAATCCAAATTGTGCCAACTGTTCGGGTGTCATAGGACCCACATTCTGGTTGTCTTTGAAAATAAAAAACTGTTTCATAGTAACTGATATTATTATGAGTAATTAAAGATTATTCTTTTTCATCTCACAAAACTACACATTATTATCCAAACGACAAAAATTTTTCTCATTTTTTTTGAAAAAAGATCCTTCGATGATAAATCTGCCTTGTTTCTCAAGTTTATTCATTTTCACTACTCCCTCCAGCCCCATACATCGAATACCCAAACAGTGCAAAATCGTAAATGATGGGGTCATTGGGGCACATTTGGCGCAATAGCTGAGTGATTTCGAGCACCGTTTTTTTGTCGTTGGCACGGCGGGTGGTCATTCCTAGCTGACGTGCAGTGTCGCCCACATGCACATCGAGTGGGATAAAGAGCTGAGACGGCTTGATGGCATCCCACACGCCAAGATCCACAATGCCATCGTTGCGCACGAGCCACCTCAACGCCATATTGATGCGCTTGAGGGCGGTGTTTTCAAGGTGAGTGGGCAGACATCGCGAGTCGTAAGTTCCACTGTTGGCTGCCGCAAATTCCTGCTGCATCAGCCTAACGAGTCGCCATGCTGGCTCTTCGCTCTCTCCCACATGGTGCGTCTTGGCAAAATCGTTGAGTGAGCCATAACTGTGGTAGATTCGCTGGAGTCCCCGCAGGAAATACTTAAAGTTTCGGGCAAAGAATGTGCGATGTATGTTAAGCTCGTCAGGCAACGACTCATATTCATTACTCTGAACAAAATGCGCTGGCTCATTGCCCATGATGTTGAGTATTTTTTCGCAGTTGTTGCAAATCATTTTTCTGTTGCCCCAAGCGATGGTCGCCGAGAGCAGCGCCACAATCTCGATGTCGGGCAGCGACGAGAACCTTCGCGGGAATTGCACCGGGTCAGCGGTGACAAAAGCTGGGGTATTAATCCTCGCCACCTCACGGTCGAGAATCGATTTTAACAGGTTTATATCTTTCATTGTCGTGAATGGACGGAATGCCCCTTATTTTAATCTCCTAATTTTTACTCTCTACTCCCTTATTTAGTACCGCACTAGTTTAGTGTCGTTGATTATCAAAGTTTGGTAATATTCGGTAAAGAATGGATTGAGTTCTTCGTTTCTCACTCTTATCTCGTAGTAATTGGAGTTTTGTTCTACATAGAAAAAGACATATTTATCACCCAGTATGAATTCCTTAGGGATGCTGTCCACCTCATGCATATTCACATTTTCCTTTATCATTTTACTCTCGATACCCTGGTTGATTAAAGCAACGACATCGCTTGTAGAGGATTTGTCAAAAACTTGGTCAAGGGTGATGATTTTGCCTTTTTCGCGGTCATAATGTACTATACTGAAGGTGCGTGATTCTTTGCCTCCATCGAAGGTCTCGATGACTACCATCATCTCTAGACGAGAGTAAGTGTTGAAGTGTGGCTGCACGGTGTAGCACCGTGTGGTGTGGCTGGCGCCGCGACTTGAGCTGAAGTCTTTGTATGTCAATTTGCCATGTGTCGTTGGTTTGACAAATTTCGGATGGCCCGTGAGGTCAGCCACCATCTGCTTAACGTTGATATAGGTCTTGCCTGTGAGCTTTGTCATCAGTGCATTTTGTAGTTCTGGGAAATAAGTGGTGTCGTTGATTTCCTTTGGCCAAACAAGTTTTACAATTACCGCTGCTGTCATCCTCTTCATCTCACCACCATCTTCCACCTTGTCGTCAGAGATGTAGTTGACAGTGTCTTCAATGGTCTCAAATTTGTCGGGCGATGTCTTGCTGGGAATAGTGTCGGCTTTGGTCACCTCATTGCTCTTTTCGATGGTAAAGTCTAGCGGACTCTTGCCATCACGGGTTTTATGATCTGACATATAGATGATTATCGCCGCCACATCGAGTAGCACCAACAATCCTATAATGATTAAAAGCGTGCGTTTGGTCATTTGTTTCGTTTATCGTTGGTCGTTTATTATTGAGATATTTCTAGATGTTCTAGATAATTTAGACTTAACATTTACTACTTAAAATATGCTCTTTGACCTGTGTCATAAGCCAACGTGGTGTGGAGGTGGCGCCACATATTCCTACGCTGTTGATGCCCTCGAGCCAATGGGGGTCAATGTCGTTCTCGTTGCTGATAAGGTGGGAGTTGGGGTTGGCATCAATGCACTCGTTAAAGAGGTTGCGGCCGTTGCTCGACTTCTTGCCACACACAAAGAGCACCAGCTCATGACGCGAAGCGAATGCGCGGATTTGCGGGATGCGGTTCGCGACTGAGCGGCAGATTGTGTCGAAGCTGAAGAATTCCACGTCAGAACCTATGCGATGCTTAATCTCCTCAACAATGGTCTTGAAACCCTGCAGCGACTTGGTGGTCTGGGAATAGAGATATATGTCGCGGTCGAAATCTATCTTGTCGATCTCGGCGAGGCTCTCGATGACGATTGCCGAGCCTTCGGTCTGCCCCACCAAGCCGTTGACCTCGGCATGTCCGCGCTTGCCGTAGATGATGATTTGCGGTAACGCCTCATCTTTGTGCTCATTGTAGCTCTTGCGGATGCGGCGTTGCAGCTGGAGCACCACAGGGCAGGTGGCATCGATAATCTCGATGTTGTTGCGGCGGGCTGTTTCGTAGGTCTCGGGTGGCTCGCCATGGGCTCGGAGCAGGACCTTCACATCGTGCAGCTGCTGCAGCTGCTCGTGAGTAATGGTCACAAGGCCTTTGTGCTTTAGCCGCTCCACCTCGTTGCTGTTGTGCACGATGTCGCCCAGGCAGAACAGATGTCCTGTCTTGTCGAGCTCCTCCTCGGCCTTGTGGATGGCAGTCGTCACCCCAAAGCAGAACCCTGAACCGTTGTCAATTTCGATGTCCATTGTTTTTAAAACGCGTTTTAAAAAAGTTTAGTGGTTACCTCTAAACTTTTATGCACAGCACAAACCTCTAAACTCTAACCTTTCAAGCGGAGCTTGAACTGCTCATACAGCCACTGGTCTTGTTGCTCAATGGTAAGGTTGGAGTTGTCGAGCAGAAGGGCGTCGTCGGCTTGACGCAGGGGGCTTTCCTTGCGGGTGGAGTCGAGCAGATCGCGCTCTTGCACGTTGGCAAGCACTTCCTCAAAGGTAGTGGTGGTATCGCCTTTGCTTTGCAGCTCCTTGAAGCGGCGCTCGGCGCGCACCTCGGCGCTGGCGGTGATGAACACTTTGAGCTCGGCGTCGGGGAACACCACGGTGCCAATGTCGCGGCCGTCCATCACGATGCCCTTATTCTTGCCCATCGCCTGCTGCTGGGCTACCATGGCGCGACGCACGAAGCCTATCGCCGACACGAGACTCACCTTGTTGCTCACTTCCATGCCGCGGATTTCCTTCTCCACGTTCTTGCCGTTGAGGTAAGTGTCGCTCTTGCCTTCCTCATTGACCTGGAAGGTGATTTCAATCTTGGGGATGTGGCGGCGCAAACGGGGCTTGTTCACCTCGTCGCCCTTAATCATGTCGTGCTCAAGGCAGTAGAGAGTCACAGCGCGGTACATGGCGCCGGTGTCGATGTAGGCATAACCCACACGCTTGGCAAGGGCCTTTGCCATTGTGCTTTTACCACATGACGAATGACCGTCGATAGCTACAGTAATACGTTTCTGTTTCATGAAGATATTTTTTAGTTAACAAGTTAACGAATTGACAAGTTGACGAGCAGTTAGTTTTTTAGTTAACAAGTGATCTTGTAAACAAGCGCAAAGATAAGATATTTTTTTCAAATTCACACAAATTTCCAGGGATTGTCTAAAAATTTTCATTGACTTCTTTCATTCTTTATCCAATCTACTATCTTTATCCCAAATCGGTCATTAAAAAACAACCGTTTCGCCTAATGACCGATTCGGGTTTAATCTTTTCCTCTACCTATCCCCTTGACACAACACCACTTTACGCCACTTTTCATAGAAATATGCAATTTTCCACCTTATAATTATTGTGAATAGGAAAAATATACTTAACTTTGCACGTTTAAACAAAAGTATTATAAACAAAACTATATTTCTGGAATATGCAAGAGATTATTCAAGAAACACCTTCGAGCAATAGTGAGAAGAAGAAAAAGAACTTCACCACATCAATACCCATCAAGGCATTTTTCAATGCTTGTATTCACAACTGGTATTGGTTTGTGATATCAGCGATAATCTGCACCTGCTTAGCTTTGCTCAAGAGCAAGTCCGAACCTAAGTTATACAACGCATCGGCTACTATCATGCTCACTACAGAAACCAGCAAGCAAGCAGGAAGCCAGGCACAGGTGTTTGGAGATTTGGGAGTGAATATTGTCACCAACGATATAGCCAACGAGACCCACAAACTCAAATCCACCAAACTTATGGAGAATGTAGTTTCCTATTTGGGCCTCAACATTCAATACTATGGCAAGGTGTATCTGCGTGAAATCAACACTTACAAGCACTCACCAGTAGAAATCATGCCATTGGAAGATGCGAAGACCAATTATTCTATTTCTATCGTGCCTCTGAGCGAGTCGAAGTTTAAATTTGCTGTCAATGGTGGCAAAAACTGGCAAGAGGCAGAGTTTGGCAACAGGGTCAAGACACCCTATGGTCCCGTCGCAGTTGTCAAATCAAAAATTTTCAACACACAATATGTAGATTATACGGTAATTGCAAAAGTATATACCGTCAACAGCGCTGCCAAGAAATATATAAGTGCTTTGAAAGTGGAAATGGCCGATAAGATGAGCGACGTGCTTAAACTCTCTATCACCACCGACAACAACGATCTTGGCATCGACATCCTCAACGCACTGATTGTGGCCTATAACCAAGACGGCATCGAAGACAAGAACCGTGTGGCACGTAATACTGAGGACTTTATCGCTGAGCGCATCAATGCTATCTCACAAGATCTAAGTGGCGTTGATAGCCGCATCGCGCAACTCAAGTCAGCAAGTGCCAATGCGGCAATGTATGCCGACGCTTCTTCGGGAATGAGATATCAGGAGAATGCCGCCGACGCCAACCTACAGCTTAGCATTGCCACAAGCATGCAAGGATATATTAATAGTGCTGATGACAATTCACTACTGCCAAGTAATATAGGCATTGCCGATGCTGGTATCGAGAGCCAAATCAAGGCCTATAATGACAATATGCTCAGATACCAAAAGATTTCAACTACCGCCACAGGCGAAAACCCAGTGATTGCACAGCTACAAAGTGAAATGAGCGCCCAAAAGGCTAACATTCAGAGCTCTATCAACAGATATATCAGCAAGCTCAGCGCTCAGACATCTCAAGCCCAAGCCCAAGCCTCAACAGCTCAGGCAGGACGACAAGTGATGCCCGAGCATGAGAAATCTATCATGGAGGTAACCCGCCAGCAGAATGTGAAAGAGCAACTCTTCCTCTATCTGCTTAACAAGCGAGAGGAGAACGCACTGCAAATTGCCATCACTGAGCCCAATGCCAAGGTTATTGAGAGTGCCACAGGCAGTGGATCACCCATCTCACCCAACACAACCCGATTCCTCGCTATTGGTCTGCTTATCGGTTTGCTTATTCCTGCCATCATCCTCTACCTGATTTATTGGATTCTGTCGCTTGACACAAAGATTCACTCTCGCCACGATGTGGAGGAGAACTGCAAGATTCCTATTGTGGGAGAAATTCCCAGCAAGCACAGCAGTCAGAAGAACGATGAGATTGTCATTTCCGAGAATTCGGTAGATAGAGTCTCGGAGGCGTTGAGAATCGTAAGAGCAAATCTCGACTTTATAGCCGAGAGCAAAGAAGGTGTGGGTACAGTGATGCAGTTCACCTCAACCCGACCGGGTGAGGGTAAGAGCTTCATTGCACTTAACCTGGCTCTTACCTATGCCTATGTCAACAAGAAGGTTGTCGTAGTCGATCTCGACTTGCGTAAAGGCCGATTCTCGGAATATGCCAACGCCGAGACCAACTTTGGTGTTAGCTCGTTCCTTTCGGGCAAGACATCCAACATAGATGACATCATCATTAAGGGCAGCATTCACGAGAATCTCGACATCGTGCCAATGGGTGCCATCCCTCCAAACCCCACTGGACTGCTTATGAACAAGCATCTTGAGGAACTCATCGACACCCTTCGCACACAATATGACTACATCATCCTCGACACCGTGCCTTTCGGTCTGATTGCCGATGCATCGCTCATCAACCGCTTTGCCGACTTCACAGTTTATGTGATACGCGACGGGTTCATCGACAAGAAGTTCTTGCTCGACCTTGAGAAAGCCAGCGACGATAAGAAGCTCAAGAACCTTACTATTCTCATCAACGACATCAAGATTGGCAAGAAGAATTATGGCTACGGAGGTTACAGCTATGGCTACGGTTATGGCTATGGCGACTACGGATATGGTTACGGATATGGTTACGGATATGGCAACTCATCTCAAGAAAAGAAGAAAAAAATCAACCTTAAGGGTTTAAATTTGAAAAAGAAGAAAAAATCTTGACAAATTGTTGATAATTCTAACCACAACCGTCGCGCACTTAGCACCACAACGGCACTTGCTCCTGCGCGACGGTTGTTTAATACAATGACCATCTTCTCTCTGTTTCCCCTATCATGACTACCTTGAAAGGACATGACTTATTGAGCAAGACACAATGCAACGCCTTGCGCGGGGTGGCGATTCTGAGCATCGTCATCCACAACTTTTGTCACTGGCTCAACCCCAAAGTCATCATTCTGGAGAATGAGTTCAACTATAACCATCCTTTCAGCCAGCGAATGTGGCACTATTTGACAGGAGGAAACATCGACATGTATCTCCCCATACAATTTTTCTCCTTCTTTGGACATTATGGGGTCGCCATTTTCTTGTTCTTGAGCGGCTTTGGACTGGTGAGGAAATATGAAGGCAAGAGGAGCGAAAAGTCCACAGCTGAGCAATTCATCATTTATCACTGGAAAAAACTTTTCCGACTGATGTTACTGGGATTGTTGGTGGGACTGTTTGTGCATGCTGTATATGATTTTTTCTATCCTAAGGATTGGATAAAATACTTTATTGCCCAACTTCTACTCATAATAAATGTGCTGAAGGAACCCGAGCTTAATATCATGCCTGGACCATTCTGGTTCTTTGGACTAATGCTTGAGGTATATGTGATTTATCGCATCTTCATATATCCCACTCACAACATCAAAAACCAAGAATGGAAGTGGCTAAGATGGTTCATTCCTCTAGCGCTGGTGATCGCAGCTTGGCTAATACAAGAACCGCTAATGAAGCGACATCTTTTCATCCGATACTTGCGATATAATGCTGTAGTTGCCATGCTGCCATTTGCTACAGGTGTGCTCGTTGCGAGATATGGCTTCCCACATCTACCAAAATTGGCACTTGCTACAGTTTCAACCACCGCTATTGTTGCCCTGATGCTTGTTAACCTCAACTTTCACACTTGGTTATGGGGACACTTGGTAGTGATTGCTGGAAGCGTGAGCTTCGTCAAACTTTTTGAAGCAAAAAATGCAACGATACAGCACAGACTCAACGTTGCCATCAAACCACTCACATGGACTGGGGCCTTGTCGGCATACATTTTTGTGGTACATCCCATCGTCAGGCTGCCTTTGTATTTCGAAGTGATGTGGGGCGGGCCTAAAGTGGGACTCTCACTCCAGTTTTACCTTTGGATTCTAATCTACCTCGCCATCACAATGCTGCTCGCATGTGGCTACCAGTATTATCTGGAACTATACCCCGCACCAAAACTGAAGACAATAAACAACGAATGACAAAAAAACAGCAGCCACCAACCTTGATTGTGCTGCCGCTTAAAATTCGTAACCCCCAAAAACATCTTACAGCCTAAAGGCTATTGGGATAATACAACGCACGTTCACCTTTGAGTTGCTTACCATGCCCACTTCCCATCGTGGCATCTTGCTGATAACGCGCATCGCCTCACGGTCAAGACTGTCGTCACCAGAGCCCTGAATCACCTGTATGTCAAAAAGCTTGCCGTCAGTACCCACAACAAAACTGCACAATACTCGACCCTGAATGTGGTTGTGGTATGCATTATAAGGATACTCACGTGTCTCGTTGATGAAATTAATCATGCTTCGCTCACCTCCAGGAAACTGAGGACGAACATCAACAGTCTCATAATCATATACAAGTATATTGTAACCATTCTTGCCTTTTGACAAGGGGTTGCAAGTGGTCACCTTACGATACTGTGCCGAGGCATCAAAAAGCAATGCACTCATAGCGACAAGCAGCAATGATAATGATAAACGAGAAAGCTTCATAACAGCATTTTCAGTTAGTTTTAGCAAGCATCAAACAGCGTGTATCAACACTTTTTCGAACGATTTGTTACATTTTCATTGCAAATATAATGGTGATTTCATAAAAAACAACAACTACAGCACTTCATTTTGGTAATGATTAATAAGGTTTTTGGTTTTTTTGCAAAATGATGCATTTTTCATTGATGATGTAAGAAAAATTAAACATTTTATTATTTAAAGTCTTGCCATTAATACTATTGTGCCATTTTTATCGTTATAATAAAATGACAATGAAATTTTGGACCCAAAATATACTCTCGTTACTGCTCTTGGTGGTAAACTGTTTTGCGGCTTTCGCTCAAGACGGCACCACTGCTTACCAGTTCTTGAATGTGCCTGTGTCGTCGCATGTTTATGCCTTAGGTGGACACAACATCACCATTATTGACGATGACATCAACCTCGTGGAGCAGAACCCCGCACTGCTGGGCAAGGAATTTGACCACCAGGTGGGACTTAACTATATGCGCTACATTGGCGGCACCAACTTCATGGGTGCGCGCTATGGTCAGGGCGTGGGAGAGCACGGCGCAGCTGGTGCTGCGATTCAGTATTTTGGTTATGGCAAGATGAACGCCACCGATGCCAGCGGAGCAATAATTGGTGAGTTTAGCGCCAGCGACATGGCATTCACTCTCACCTACTCTCACGACATCAGCGACCGCCTGCGTGGTGGCATCAACCTCAAGTATGTGCACTCTAGCTACGAGACCTACTCGGCAGGAGCCATAGCTGTGGACTTAGGTGTCAACTACTACAACCCCGACAACGAACTCTCGCTTTCGTTAGTGGCAAAAAACTTAGGAGGTCAGGTCAAGAAATTCAACGACACTCGCGACAAGCTGCCCTGGGATATTCAATTGGGATTTACCAAAGGACTTGGCTCAACGCCCTTCCGACTCTCGGTCACCGCCTACAACCTCACTAAATGGAAACTCCCCTATTACGAGCCATCCGACAAGAGCAACACCTCGAGCGACCTGGTAGAGAAAAACAAGTTTGCCAGCAACCTGTTCCGGCATCTCGTCTTCGGCATTGAGTACCTGCCCTCAAGCAACATCTACATCGCAGCAGGCTACAACTACAAGACTCGCACCGACATGAGCACCTACAAGCGCAACTTCCTCTCGGGATTCTCTATTGGCGGTGGCATGAAAGTCAAGGCCTTCGGTTTCGGCGTAGCCTTCGCACAACCCCACACCGGTGCCACAACCTTCATGGTAAACCTCATCACCTCGATTGGAGAGCTGATGAGATGATTTTTAAAGGAATTAAAGAAGGAAAAACGCAACTCCTTACCTAACAGCAATGGTGCAAGTTCTGCCTAATGCATAGACTTGCACCATTAGTCTATCATATAGTGGGCGCTCAGTGCCCCCCAACTCTTCGAGCTGGAACGCACAATGTGTTTAGATTAAATGCTCACGTTCGCAAGGCATTGAGCAAGCTCTGCTTTTCTCACTTAATCGCATTTTTCGCACACCGCCAAGTCTCCGACTTGTCTCTTGGTACACTTGACACCTCAAAATGTCTTAACTGTTTCTCATTAGCGTTCTTTAACGATTATGGGGGGGTGGTTAAGAAATGTTAAGTTTCCTCTTCTTGGTGCAGTATTATGTATAATAGTGCGTTTAATAAGTGACAATCAATCATATTTGCCATTTTTAATAGTCATACCATTATGAAGCACCTTAGACTATTTTTAGCTTTTTTTTTATTGATGATGTTTTTGATTTCTTCTGCGTATGACCAGGATTTTGAGCAGTATAAGCAGAATCTTGACTGGCAGGTGTATAACTATCCGCAGGAGAAAATCCATGTGATGACCGACAAACCCTACTATATCACAGGCGACACCATCTGGCTTCGCGCCTTTGTGGTCAATGCTGTTAATCATCAGCCAGTAGATGCCAGCAAATTTGTCTATGTGGAACTTATTAGCCCCATGAACACCGTTGACATGCGCATCAAGATTAAAGAGCATGACGGGGTGTTCAAGGGATATCTCCCCCTAGACCCTACTAAAATCGCCGAAGGAGAATACACCCTTACTGCCTACACAATGTTCATGCAGAACCAGGGAGAGCAATACTTTTTCAAGAAAAAGGTGAAAATCACAAGTTCGTTTGCCATCAAACGCAAAATCGATCATGAGTTTGAATGGAAAAACCAAGGCAAAGACAATGAGAGTCTGAAAATCAATCTGCGATACCTCGACACCGAGACAGGCCAGCCATGCCCTTATAATTCCTTCACTTATACCCTACCAAACGGCAAGACCTCCGACTGGCAAGGCAGCGACCGCAACCTGAGCATTGAGGTGGACCACAAGGATTTGCGCGATGGGGCCTTATTTGTGCAGTATGGCAACTACGGAAAGTACATCACCTTTCCATCAAGCAGCAAAACCACTTATGATGTTAGCTTCTATCCCGAGGGAGGCTACTTGGTTCCAGGATTTGATAACCGCATGACTTTCAAGGCTATGGACAACAACGGCAAGTCTATAGACATCAGAGGCGACATCGTTGATGACACTGGCAAAAAAGTGGCTCAACTGAAAACCTCGCACGACGGCATGGGAATTACCTCATTCGCGCCACAAGCCGATGTGGTCTATCAAGCGGTTTGCTACAATGACGAACTCGGAGAAAAGACTTTCGACCTGCCACAAGTGAGAAGCGACGCGACTGTAATTCAAGTAAAAAAAGAAGACAAAGCGGTAAAGATTGAGGCTAAGGGAAGTCTGCAAAACAGGGCAACGATAGCGGTTCAGCAACGAGGAAGGTTGCTGGCCACAGGATTGGGAAGCGTAACTGTTGAGACCGACACCCTGCCAGCAGGAGTCGTGCAAGCTTTGCTGATGAACGACAAGGGACGCATGCTCAGCGAGCGGCTTTTCTTCATCACTGGCAAGCAAGCGCCAGTCGCAAAACTCAATAGCAACAAGACAGGCTATGAGAGCCGCGAACTTGTGCAGGCGACCGTTGACATAAGCGAGTTTTATGACACGACGGGCAACTTCGCGGTAAGTGTCACCGATAACCGCACCATCGTTTCCGATAGCACCACCTCAATATTCACCAATCTACTGCTTCAGAGCGATCTGCAAGGACGCATCAGCAATCCCGCATGGTATTTCTCCGCCCAAAACCGCCAGCAAGAACTCGACATGCTCATGATGACGCAAGGCTGGCGGCGATATGATGTGCCTCATGCCCTCATTGGGAAATGTGTAGCGCCACAATTCCCCATCGAGCAGGGGCAAGCAATGAGTGGCACAATTCGTACAGAATGGCGCAATAAACTGATGGAGAACGCAACAATTAAGGTTATTGCTCCCGACATACGCTATGCCGAGACTACATTAAGCGACTCTAATGGTCAATGGTTTATCGACAACATGTCTTTTCCCGACAGCGTTAAGTTTGTGGTTCAAGCCGAGAGCCCTAAAGGCTCAACATTAAGCAATCTCAAAATTGACGATGATATGTTTCCAATAGTTTCAACTATTCCTTTCACTAAAAAACTATTGGACCAAAACGTCATTGATGAACAAGAAATTAGCTACATCAGCAACGAGAAAAACCGTTTGAGTTATATCGATGGAGTTGCAACTATTTTGCTTGATGAGGTTGTAGTATCTAAAAGAATAATAAAAAAACCTGAAACTGTGTATGAGCTTCTTTCTGTGAAAAGCTATGACTATCAGTTCTTTGAGAAACGAGGTATTAATTCCTTTGATAATGCCATACGATATTTTGCTGGAATTGCCAAAAATGATAAAGGGTTATATAGCATAAGAGATAGGAATCAACGAGTTGGTATTCTTGTCGATGGTGTTCCTTTAGAGACAGATGTCACCAGTAATGGTAGTGTAGCAATGAATCCGAATGCAAGGAGAATAGCGTCGAGATCTCAAATATCATCAATGGTTATGGAATCATCTATTGACAACACATTCAACTATCTTATTCAAATGTATCCCTTTGATGCTGTAAAACAAATTGATTATATACCAGGATATGCTGCAATAGCAATTGGTGGCGGGCGATATAAGGGCGGTGTTTTATGTGTTACAACTAAAGATGGCAGTGAGAAAGTTACAAGAAGAACAGACATTACCTTAAAGGTAGTTTCTCCTCTCGGCTACCAAAAGCCCGCCGAGTTTTACGCACCACGCTATGACACCGGCGACAATGGCATTGGCGAAGGCACTGACTTGCGCGAGACTCTATACTGGAATCCAAGCATCTCCATCGTAAACAACAAGCAAGCCCGCTTCAACTTCTATACCAACGATGACGCCAGCACCAGTTACACCATCACAGTGGAGGGCGTTACTTCCAATGGAGAACTCATACATGCTGTGAAGAGAATTACAAAGAAATAATAACACCTAAACACTTATTGTTATGATAAAATATTTACTCTCTTTAATTGCCTTATTAGCGTGTATAGCGCTGTTGACATCATGTGAAGACAACAATCTTGAAAATCGCCAGGTAACCTTCACCGCCACGATGCCAGCCGACGACTTGTCTTCCTCCCGACCTGGCAGCATTATAAATGGCGTGCCAGCTGCTGACGGCTTCAATTTGTCTTCACGTTGGAAAGACGGCGATAAGATTCATATTATTGTCCGTCAAGACGACAAAGTATATCAAGTTGAGAGTCCATCCACCATTTATGACATAAGCAGCGATGGCAAGACCTGCTCTTTCCAGTTCACACTGCCCAAGTCGGTCAAACCCGACCGAGACTATGACGTTATAGGTGTGATGGGAGCTGAAGTTTATCTCTATGACTCAAATGTTATAGGCTTGTGCACTATGAAGCGTGTGAGCACCGAAAGAAGTAATGAAATATTGCTGCCAATGTGGTTCACAGCCAAGAAGGACGGCAACAAAGCAAATTTCCGTCACCTGTGTGCCTACGAGGTTCTCTATGTCAACAATGTGTCGGATGCCAGCATCACGTTCAAGCACTCAGGATTTGATGCACATACTCCGTGGTACAAGTACAATGCCTCTATTTTGCTGCCCGACGGTAAAAGGGGTGGACAGGAAATGCAAAGCGATGCCGAGAGTGATGAAATAACAATACCCGCAGGTGCAACAGGCACAATAGTGTCATGGTACATTCCAAATGTCTCTGTTGATGGTGTGTCAATCAACAATGCCAAGCTTAAAGCAGTTGTAAATGGCAATGCTGTCACCACTACCGACGCATTGAAATCATATAAAACTTTCACGTATGGCAGCGCCTATTATATGCAAGTCACCTGGGATGGCTCAACACTGTATTTCTCTAATGAGTTCTGCCCCGACTCAAATCATCCGCACATTATTGACCTTGGCTTGCCGTCGGGGACAAAGTGGGCGTGCTGTAATATTGGTGCCAAGGTCCCGTTAGAACATGGAAATTATTACGCCTGGGGCGAAACCGTTACCAAGCCGTCCTATACAAAGAGTGGCTACAAGTGGTACAGCGGTGGTGACGACCATAAAATCACGAAGTACTGCTCCATGAGCAACTATGGCACTGTCGATAACAGGACAGAACTTGAACCAGAAGATGATGCCGCATACGTGAATTGGGGACCAGAGTGGCGCATGCCTTCAGGGCAGCAAATTTGGGAACTTTTGCACAACACCACAGGTCAGTGGACCAACATCAACGGAACGGAGGGCTATCTTTTCAAGAGTAACACAAACAATAGAGCCGTTTTCTTCCCGGCTGCCGGATGGCCTGTTGGCAACGGTGGATATGGAGGAGAAGAATCCGGTGGCAACTATTGGTCACGCATTATGTTCGACGATGAGCCGCAAAACTATGCTGTTACTCTGGGGTTCCGCAATAGCAGTATGGGGTCGCTTACTCCAGCCTTATACTCCCGTCATTGGGGCTCGAGTGTTCGTGCTGTGTATGTTGGACAAGAGTAGAGGCACACGAGCCTAAACGTAACGCCTCCATTGGTCAATTTTGAGAGCAGTAAAACCCGAATCGGTTATTCCAGCTTGAACTTCACCGGCAGGGTGTAGAGCACACGCACTGCGGCGTGGTCTTCGTTGTAGCCGGGGATGAAGTGCTTCATCTGCTTCACCACACGCACCGCCTCGTTGTCGAGGGCCTTATCCACGCTCCTGACCACTTTCACGTTGCTTATCGCGCCCGACTTCTCCACGACGAACTGCAGCACCACAGTTCCCTGAACGCCGTTCTTCTCGGCACTCTTGGGATATTTGATATTTTCGGATAGGAACTTACTTAATCCCTCATTGCCACCAGGATATTCGGGTGGATACTTGGCTTTCTCATACTCCATCACGCCATCATAGTCACCTTCCACTATCTCATATCCCTTAGGTTCGGGCTGTACGATGGTCGTTTTAGCCTTGCGCTTGTGACTACGACGTTTCTTCTTGGCATCGGCATTAAACCCAGCCACGCCCACCGCAACAGCGAGCAAAATCAATATAAATCGTTTCATAAGTTATTAGTTGTTAGTTTTTTTAGATGTTCTAGACAACTAGATAGTCTAGAAATTCTAGATTGTGCATTGAGCATTAATAAATTTCATCGTCGCCGGCTTGATTGATTTCCTCGTCGGTGAGCTTAGTGTGGTCCATTTTACGCCACACCCACACGATGTAGGCAAGGACAAATGGAACAAGCAGCGACACGTAGCTCATGGCTGTGAGCGTGAACTCAGACGACGAGCTGTTAGCGAGAGTGAGTGAATGCTGCACATCCTGCAGCGAGGGATAATAAGCGGTGTGGTTGTAACCCACTACCCAGAACAGGCTCATCACCACAAGCACCACACCGATGCCAGCCCACCAGATGCCTTTCTTGTAGGTTTTCTTGAGCAGCGACTTGATGATGCCATTGAGCACCATCGCCACGCCAAAGAGCAATGCTCCGAGTGCCCACCACATCTGCACGTAGTTGGTAAGATACTTGTTTGGCACCCAAATGGCATTCCCGACCTCGTCAATTTCCACTCCAGGCGATGTGAGAATCACTGCCACTACAGCCAGGAACAGCACCACAAAGATTGTAGAGTTGATAAAGAGCCGCTTGTGCTGGCCACGCTGCACCTCTTCGTCATTGATGTTGTTGATGAAATAGAGCGACGCCAATGTGCGGGCCAGATAGAACACCATAAACCCGAAGAGCAGGTTCTTCCAGCAGGCTATAGCCTCAAGGCCATGATGAGGACCCCACTTCGAGATTGTAGCGGCCTGAACATCGAGGATATTGGTTTTCTCAACGGTGAAATCGGCGCCAAAGAACATTCCTGCCACCGCCACGCCAAGAAGCACAGGACCGGCAAAACCATTTATTAATAATAAGGTGTCGTAGAACTTTGTGCCATACACGTTGCCATGCTTGGTGCGGTACTCGTAGGCAACAGCCTGGACCACAAAGCTGAAAAGGATAAGAATCCACAGCCAGTAGGCACCACCGAAGCTGGTGCTGTAGAACAGCGGGAACGAGGCGAAGAAAGCTCCGCCAAAGGTCACTAAAGTAGTGAAAGTAAGCTCCCATTTGCGCCCAAGCGAGTTGATGAGCAACGGGCGTTTCTCTTTCTTGGTAGTGATGAGCATCGACTGTCCGCCCTGCACAAAGAGCAGGAACACCAGCAGTGCGCCAAGCACCGACATTATCAGCCACCAATAGTTTTGTAACATTTCGTGTGTCATAGTTGCGTCCTCCTCTTTTTTATTTTGTTTCTACTACATTGAGATCAGTCTTCGATTTCTTGGAAATCTGCTTGCAGATGATGCTTACATCGGCAATTAGCAGCGCGGTGAACACCACAGCAAAGATCCAGAAGGTGGTCTGCACATATCCAGCTGAGAGGTCGCTTATAGCTACCTTGTTGGGCATAAGGTCTTGGATGGTCCACGGCTGGCGGCCCACCTCGGCGACTATCCATCCGCACATCGAACACAGGTAAGTAAGCGGAATGGTGAGAATAGCAAGCCAATAGGCTGGTTTCGCCAGTTTTTCTTTCCAAGGAATCCCTTCAGGCTTGTAGAGTAACAGAAGCACCACAATGAAGAACAGCACAAGATAACCACCTATTGTCACCATCAGGTGGAAGGTGTAGAACGTCAACGGCACATTGGGCACAGCTTCCTCGGGTTTATCTAGGTAAGCATAACCCAAATGCTTGAAATTATCATCAATAACCTTACTTTGTTCCTGCATGGTGATACTATCGCCTATTCTGTGCGCCTTCTGATACACTCCGAGCGCATCTTTAGCCAACTTTCCTTGTTCTATGCGGTCAGCGTAAGACACTGTGTTGATGGGCTTACCGTCGGCATCCATCGACTTACCGTCAATAATATCCTCTATACCAGGCACAAAGGCGTTGAAATCATGGGTTGCCAAGAATGCAAGGCCGTGAGGAATAGAAATATCAAATAGATAAGGGTCATTGCTATCGCCAACCTCCTTCGATGGGTTGAGAATGCCGAATGCCACTATCGACTGGCCTTGCTCGCCCTTGTAGAGGCCCTCCATCGCAGCGAGTTTCATCGGCTGATGCTTAGCGACCTGGACTGCCGAGGTGTCGCCGCTGATACTGGTGAGGACGATGCCTATCAGTCCTACCCAGCCGCCCACCTTGAGGCTTCGCAAGGCATGGTCGCGGTTGCGTTTTTTCAGCAGCAGCCATCCGCACACGCCCACCACAAAGGCACCGCTGAGCGCCCAAGCGCTGGTCACGGTGTGGAACACCTTCGCCATAGCCATCGGTGAGAATGCCACGTCCCAGAAGTTGGTCATCTCATTTCGCATCGTCTCGGGATTGAAGGTGCAACCAGCAGGATATTGCATCCACGAGTTTGCCACAAGAATCCACAATGCCGAGATGCTCGCTCCTAAAGCCGTGAGCCATGTAGCGGCAAGATGGAACTTGGGCGACACCTTCTTCCAACCGAAGAACATCACAGCAATGAACGTCGATTCCATGAAGAAGGCGAGAATTCCCTCGATGGCAAGCGGCGCACCGAAGATGTCACCCACAAACCAGCTATAGTTTGACCAGTTAGTGCCAAACTCAAACTCGAGGATGATGCCCGTTGCCACGCCAATGGCGAAGTTCACGCCAAAGACGGTCATCCAAAACTTGGTGGTGGCAAGCCATTTCTCATCGCGAGTGCGATAATAGATGGTCTCCATCACACCGATTATTACTCCCAGTCCTAGCGTCAACGGCACAAACAGCCAGTGATAACAGGCTGTCAACGCGAATTGCGCCCTCGACCAATCGACTACTGTCATTAATAAGTCACCCATGATAGTTATAAGTTAATAGTTCAAAGTTCACAGTTTATAGTTTGTTGCGATGCATCGCAACCACTTAACACTTATTTCTTAGTGAGTTGCTCACGCACATATTGCGCTTTACCCTCATCGGTATCGCTCTTAGAGGATAGGAAGTTAGGAAAAAACAGTATTTTTATTATCACAAAGAATATAATGAGCTTGATGCCGATGATAATCCACAAGGTCTTACCCACCGTCATTGAACGGAAACCGTCAACATAAAGGTCAACCGCCCGTGCCCAAAAGCCCTTCTTTTCTTCCATATTTTCAATTAGTTAAGAATGTGGTCCGCAAATATACTAAAAGTTACCCAAAGGTAAATTACCCTAAGGTAACTTTTTTGCGATTTCACACCATTTTTACCTCTAAATTTAGTATGTTGCGATGGCGTCGCAACTGAAAAGGCTAAATCGACAATCTGTGCACAACCTCAAGCAGATGGCGGTCTATATCTTTCTCGTTCTTGATGGCTTTGCTGAAGGGCACATACACCATCTTCTCGTCGTCATCGCCAATCATCACGTTACGCTGACCTTCAAGCAGTGCCTCTATTGCAGCGTCACCCATGCGCGAGGCGAGGATGCGGTCTTGGGCAGTTGGCGTACCTCCACGCTGAAGGTGTCCGAGGATGGTGACACGCACGTCATACTGCGGAAACTCGTTGTGCACACGTTCGGCAAGTCCCATGGCGCCTCCAGTGATTGGACTCTCGGCGACAAGCACTATCGCCGACTTCTTACTCTTACGGAAACCGCTCTTAATAAGCTCTGCCAACTGGTCGTGCTCAATAGAAATCTCAGGGATGATAGCTGCCTCGGCACCTCCAGCGATAGCGCCATTAAGGGCTAGGAAACCTGCATTACGCCCCATCACCTCTATGAAGAACAGGCGCTCATGGCTATTGGCGGTATCGCGAATGCGATCCACGCACCACATGATGGTGTTGAGGGCCGTGTCGTAACCAATGGTGTGGTCGGTACCATAGAGATCGTTGTCGATAGTGCCTGGAATGCCAACAATAGGCACATCAAACTCGCTGGCAAACTGCCTTGCTCCTGTGAGCGAACCGTCGCCACCAATCACCACCAGCGCGTCAATGCCGTGCTTCTTCATATTATCATAAGCCTGTTGCCTACCTTCTTCGGTCTTAAACTCCTTGCAGCGCGCCGTGCGCAGGATTGTACCCCCATGATGGATAATATTCGACACATTCTGTGCCTCAAAGTCCACGATTTCATTCTCCACCAGTCCGCGGTAACCGCGATAGATGCCTTTGACCTTAAATCCATTAAAAATCGCCGAGCGTGTAACCGCCCTGATTGAGGCATTCATGCCAGGAGCATCACCTCCCGATGTCAACACGCCAATTGTCTTAATCTTTGCCATTTTTCTTAAAATGCATAATTCATAATGCATAATGCACAATCTAGAATGCGTAATGCAAAATGAAAGGTTAATTATTTTTGTTTATTATTCTCAAATGTGGTTTTGACTATTGCTGTGAGAATTCTTATTAACTCACGACAGGCGGCAAGCATATTT
The DNA here is from genome assembly GCA_017557625.1 of Muribaculaceae bacterium. GTDB lineage: Bacteria > Bacteroidota > Bacteroidia > Bacteroidales > Muribaculaceae > Sodaliphilus. The sequence continues at coordinate 58,373 of JAFYYG010000052.1, read as the reverse complement.
TCGCCTTCGTCAAAAGGGATATACTCACTCTCTTGCATTAATTCAAGCCAATATTCTGTCTCGCTAGCTTCCTTTAAAGAAATATTCATCTTAGCACCAAAGTCAGCATCACTTTGACCTCTAATAGCTTCTTTCACATTTGCACCTATGCTTGTGGCAGAACGCAAAAACTGTTTTGACAACACATATTCGTGTTCTTCTTCAATCATATAACGATAAAGTTTAATTGAGCGCAAAGCAAAAGTTTTGCTCTTAATCACAATAATATTATCATTATCTTTTTTCATTAATTTAGAATTAAAGGATTAAACATTTTTATGCATTGTGCATTATGCATTATGCATTTATCCCACTGTAGATTGAGCAAGTACCTAATGTTAACCGCTTCACCTTGCAGTCTTTGAAGCCTGCTTCGCGCATTATTGCGAGCATATCTTCGCCTTGCGGTACAGCAGCGATGCTTTGAGGCAAGTAACGATAAGCACTCTTATCGTGAGATTTTAGCGCACCAAACCACGGTATTATATGCAGCGTGTAGAGGTCATAGAACCACCGCACCACGCGGTTGCGAGGTGTGGACAGTTCTATCACGCACAACATTCCGCCGGGTTTGAGCACACGGTGCATCTGCTGATAACCTTGCTGCAGGTGCTCGAAGTTGCGCACGCCAAACGCCACAGTCACCGCATCGAACTCACCATCGCCAAATGGCAACGCCAGGCAGTCGCCCTGCTGCACGGTGATGGCATCGCCAAGACCACGCTTTGCAATCTTCTTGCGTGCCACATCGAGCATGCCCTGCGAGAGGTCTATGCCTACCACCGCCTCAGGCTTTATCTTACGGTAGAGGTCAATGGCGAAGTCGCCAGTGCCTGTCGCCACGTCGAGGATGCGGCGCGGATTGCTACGCTTCACCATCTTCACTGCCACACGCCGCCACCACCGGTCTATGCCTAGCGTCATGGCGCGGTTCATAAAGTCGTAGGCAGGCGCAATGCTGTCAAACATCGCCTCCACCTGCCGAGCCTTCTCCCCCTCACTGCTATATGGCTTTATCTCCTCAACCTTCATCACTCTTCTGCTGTTAAATTAGACAAAAGAACATAATTATTTCACATAAGAAACATAATTAATTATTATCTTGCGTGCCAATTGAGAGCAAATTATTCTTTGGGCCGATAAACGCGATATTTTCGTCTAATCTGTATTTTACTTTCATTGCCAAAATTTATCAGCAATCCGTTATCAACACCTGTAGCTGTCAAATAATTTACCGATTGTGCTTGATGCGCTTCATTGATATTTTGCACGGCTTTTAACTCTATTATGACACAATTTTCCACAAAAATATCAGCATAGAACTCACCAACCACTTTATCATCATATTTTACCATGATAGGTGATTGCTGTTTTGCACTAATCCCTGCTTTTGAAAGCTCAATCATCAAAGCATTTTCATATACTTTTTCGGCATATCCTGGTGCAAGAGCCTTTCTTACAATATTAGCGCAATCCAATATTTCACTAATCAATTTCTCAATATCCATAAAAAATATTTATGTTCTTCTGAAAACTTTTGTTCTTTTGTCTAAAAAAGAGTAGGCGCAGCCAAAAACCAACTTCTGTTCTTATGTCTAGAAAAGGGACTGTCTAATCTTTCATTCTTTCTGCATTGATAGATGCAAGCGCATCATGCTTCTCATAAGCCTCAACGATGCGCTGCACGAGCTGGTGGCGCACGATGTCTTTCTTGCCAAACTCAATCTTGCCGATGCCTTTCACGCCATCAAGCACCTTCAGGGCTTGGATGAGACCTGAGGTGACACTGCGGGGCAGGTCAATTTGAGTGATGTCGCCTGTAACCACCATCTTTGAACCCATTCCCAAGCGGGTGAGGAACATTTTAATCTGATGAGTAGTAGTATTCTGCGCCTCGTCAAGTACTATGATAGCGTCGTTGAGAGTGCGACCGCGCATAAAGGCAAGCGGAGCAATCTGTATGACATTAGTGTCCATATATTCCTTGAGCTTTGCTCCGGGAATCATGTCCTCAAGGGCATCATAAAGCGGTTGCAGATAGGGGTCTATCTTATCGCGCATATCGCCAGGCAGGAAACCCAATTTCTCGCCAGCCTCCACAGCAGGTCGCGACAGGATAATCTTGCGTACCTCACGATTCTTCAACGCACGCACCGCAAGAGCCACGGCAAGGTAAGTCTTGCCAGTACCCGCAGGACCAAGCGCAAAGGTCAAGTCGTTCTCGTTGAAGGTTTTGACCATCAACTGCTGGTTCGGCGTGCGGCCCTTGATGGGTTTGCCGTTCACGCCGTAGATAATCACGTCATCCATCTTGAGCTCCTTGGGCGGCAGCCCCTTGATGGTGTCGAGTATCACATCCTCGGGCAGAATGTTGTAAGTAGCGCAATAGTCCTCGAGCTGCTTGATGTCGTGCTCAAACTTCTCGGTCTCGGCCTCATCGCCAATGACGGTAATCACCGAACCGCGAGCCGCCATCCTCAGCTTGGGAAACAAGTTGCGAATTAATTGGATATTAGTGTTGTTAACCCCGTAAAACACTACAGGGTCAACGTTGTCAATTATTACGTGTCGTTCTATCATTCTGTATTTAAGCAAACAAGCTAACGAGTAAACAAGCTAACAAGCCAATAGCGATTGCCGTCACTCATTAAAAAAACTATGAACTATTAACTCTAAACTATGAACTATTTTACCAGTACTTTATGCGCTGTGCCGTCGCTCATCAGCACGATGTTCACGCCGGGCTGGGGCCCGTCGATGCGCTGACCTTCGACATTGAAACGTGCAAGTTCGGTGGCATTGGGGTCGGCAGTGATACTTGGTGCTGACTCCACTGGTGTCTCTCCGGTGAAGAACACCACGCGAGACATCATAAAGGCATCGGTCGCTATCCATTGCACCGAACTCGGAATCACTACGGCATAAAGCCAGTTGTAGCCCGTAGCAGCCTCGCCAGCAGGATTATAAAGGAAATTGCTTGGAATCACCTCGGCACCCGAGGGCACCTCTATAAGCTTCTCAACAAGGTAGTGCTGATCCCAGTCGTCACGGCCGTACCACCCTGTGCGCACCAGCGTCTGCATGTCTTTAGTGTAGATGTGGCCATGTTTGCACTTAAAACCATCAGGACTATAGAAATAGCCTTTGTCGGTTATCATATACTGCCCACTGGCAGTCAGCGATAACATCGCAAATAGCAACAATAAGATTTTTTTCATAATTTTGATGTGTTTTGCAGGTCACAAAAATAGTCAAAAAAAATTGTGTTAACAAAAATTGCACATTATTTTAATCGCGTTTCTTGATTTTTTCGGCAAAAAAGAAGTAATTTTGCACAATCAGAACAAATTTTCTATTAAAACAACTAATTATGGCTACTTGCAAAAAAACTAAACCATCTTGTAAAAAAACCACATGTAAAAAAACCACTAACACCGCCAGCAAACGATGCATGGCAATGGAAGACAAGTACGGAGCTCACAACTACCACCCACTACCCGTTGTGCTTCACAAGGGCAAAGGCATCTATGTGTGGGACGTTGAGGGCAAGAAATACTTCGACTTCCTCTCATCTTACAGTGCTGTTAATCAAGGTCACTGCCACCCACGCATCGTGAAAGCGCTCAAAGAACAGGCCGACACGCTGTGCCTCACTTCACGCGCTTTCTACAACGACGTGCTGTGCGAGTATGAGAAATACATCCACCAGTACTTCGGCTATGACAAGGTGCTCCCCATGAACACCGGTGCTGAGGGTGTGGAGACAGCTTTGAAGCTCGCCCGCCGCTGGGGTGTAGTAAAGAAAGGTATTCCCAACGACAAAGTTAAGATAATCTGCTGCGAAGGCAACTTCCACGGACGCACCGTGACCATCATCACCATGAGCGATGACCCAAGCTCATACGCAGAGTATGGTCCATTGACTCCTGGTTTCATCCGCATCCCCTACAACGACCCAAAGGCTCTTGAGAAAGCCCTCAAGAAATATGGTGACGAGGTATGCGCCTTCATCGCCGAGCCTATTCAAGGCGAGGCAGGCGTTTTCGTACCCGATGACGGCTACCTGAAAAAATGCTTCGACCTGTGCCACGAGCACAACGTGCTCTTCATCGCCGATGAGGTACAGACTGGTATCGCCCGCACCGGTAAGATGCTCTGCTCTATGCACGACGGCATCCGACCCGACATCGTTATCCTGGGCAAGGCCCTCGGTGGTGGTGTACTTCCTGTTTCGGCTTGCCTTGCCGACGACGATATCATGCTCAACGTGAAACCAGGCGAACACGGCTCCACATTCGGTGGCTTCCCCCTCGCAGCACGTGTGGCAGTTGAGGCACTGAAGGTTGTGAAAGAGGAGAAACTCACCCAGAATGCCGAGAAGATGGGTAAGATCTTCCGTGAGGAAATCAACAAAATTAACTCGCCATTCATCGTTCAGGTGCGTGGACGCGGCTTGCTCAACGCCATCGTAACTACACCCATCAAGGGCAAGACAGCTTGGGACATCTGCCTCAAGTTGCGCGACAACGGTCTGCTGGCTAAGCCCACCCATGACCACATCATCCGCTTCGCTCCACCCTTGTGCATCAACAAGGAAGAAATCCTCGAAGCCGTGGCAATCATCAAGAAGACCTTCGAAGAAATGTCAGAGTAATACACTTTCTCATAACCAATCCCTCAGGCGACCCGTCAATTGGCAGGCCGCCTGTTTTTATTTTTCCACAATGTTTTACTAAGAGGTTCTCTGTACGACGGTTCTGCCGTAGTCCCATTGTGCATTATGAAATGTGCTTTATGCATTTCTTATAACCCCATGCCAACGCCAATGTCAGCACGAAGTAGAGAGCGAGCCAGGCGTAGTCGATAAGCATCAGGCCGCTGTGCGCTTTGAGCACAAATACATAGATGGGCATGCGTGGGATGGAGTGAACGACAAAAAACATTGCCGACAGCATGCCCAAGTAGTGAAGGGGCGAGATAACAATGGTGTGACACAGACCTTTGCACGGCTCAAGGAGTTTGACAAATGCCACGCTGCCGGCAATCACTAATACGGGAACCCAGAGCCACAGCTGATAATTGAGACTAAAAAGTGCTAGCATAGGTAGTGCCACAACAGCGACCACAGCTAGTGACCATCGCGGCAATTTTGGGAAGCTATACCGCGCAACCAGCACCCCCAAGGCAAACGGCAGCATCGCTATCGCCGCATTGTGACGCACATAGATGAGCATGTTGCGGTGGTGCTCCATCATCACTTGCGGCAGCCAAGCGAGCACTATCAGCAACAACGGCATAAGCCATCGCCACACAGACTGCCGCTTATCGTGGAAAGGATATATCAAGAAACGGTAAATAACATACACCTCCACCATCACACCAAAGAACCAATAAGGCGAGGGAGTATGTGAATCACAAAGACTTGGGACTACATTCGACAGCATCGTGGCTTGTGCCAAATACTCAAAGATGCCGTGCCACTGCAAGCCACAAGCCAAGAAGGTAATTACCGTGAGAACAAAGCCCAGAACCATAAGTTTGAACAACTTGAGCCAATGCGAACCAAGAAATAGCCATATCCCCACATGTGACGACACATCACCTCGCTCATATTTCATCACCAAGCCATAGCCACTGAGAAACAAGAAGATGGGCACGCCATAATGGCCGAAAAATGCGAACAACTGAATTGGCGCAAACACATCAACACCAGTAGTCCAATAGTTCCACATATTATTGGCGCGCTCAGTGATAAATTCAAACTCGTTCTCCTCGTTGCTGCCACGCATTAGGTGGCAGAAGTTGTGCAGGAATATGCCCAAAATGGCTATTCCGCGCAACACCTGACACTGAGCCTTACCAAGCAATTTGTCGCCTTTCAATATTTCCATGTCCTATTAAAATATGCGCAAAAGTAATACTATTTTTCCAAATTTGAAGCACTTGAAGCGGCCATTTACACATTACAAGTTAAACCAAACACGAATAAAAATGTCTAAAAAATGTTAGATTTGGCGATTTTTTATGCCTGTTTGTCTAATAAATTTGGCATAGTTTTTGATTATTACTACTTTAGCATCGTGAAATAAACCGATAAGATAATAAAAAATAATAGCTATTATGAAAAAGACTTTGATTTCAGTTTTGAGTGCCGCTTTGATAGTGATGAGCAGCTGCCAATCGGCAAGCCAGTTTTATGGAGCAGCAACTGGCGCTTCGATAGGTGGCATGTTTGGCTCAGCAATTGGCGGCATTACTGGCGGATGGCGTGGCAGTGATGTGGGCACCATCGCAGGTATGGCAATTGGTGGAGTAATCGGAGCCGCTGCTACAGCCCCAAAAGTTAAACAAGAGAACCGCACCAGCGACTACAACAATGGTTATGACTACGATGACTATCATCAGAACAACTCTTACAGCCCATACTCTAACATTTACATTGAGAACATTCGTCTCGCCGAGAGCATGAGTAACAACTGCATCGATGCCGGTGAGCACGCCAAGCTCATCTTCGAGATTCGCAACATGGGCAACGACTATGTTTATGACATCGCTCCAGTAATCACAGTGTCAGGGACCAAGCAGATTTACCTCTCCCCCACTGCCATTATCAGCGAGTTAGCTCCAGGCAAAGCAGTGCGCTACCAAGCCGAAGTAGTAGCAACCAACAAACTCAAAAACGGAGTCGCCGACTTCAACATCAGCTTCTCAAACGGCGACCAACTCTACACCGTGAGCTCATTCCAAATACAAACAAGGAAGAGATGATGTAGATGTCAGATATCAGATGTCAGATATCAGATGTCAGATATCAGATGTCAGATATCAGATTCTTCCGATTGCACATATAGAGGGTGTGTCAGAATTCTGGCACACCCTTTTTATATTTAATTCGATATAGTCTTATTTGAACTTTTATTTGTCGTAATCCTATCATTGTCCAGCGAGGAATCGCTCCGCCCTTTCGGAACGAATTGCCTCGCTTTCCTTGAGGATGTTGCTCTTACGCACTAAACAATAGATGATGGAGATAATCAGCGGCACTATACTACCGACACCGATCAACACTCTCGCCGTCACATTATCGCCCAAGACATCAGTAGCTGAAATGATTATACAAGCTAAGGCTATGATACCGGCGACCCACATAAGCCAGTTGTATTTCTTTATATCTTTCTTTTCGTTCATGTCTTCTGGACTGATAATTTGCTCCTTACTTCCGATACCGTCCATTATGAAGTAATACGTGCTCTGCTGATAATTATAGTAAACGAACCAGAAGGGCACAAGCACGAGAGTTCCACGGTTAAAAACATCGAAAGCGACATTCCACTGCAGGTTCTTCACCTCCTTACCTGCCTGTTGGCGAATTCCATTCTCGGCTATTTTGATGGCATTAGCCTCGCAGTCACGGTGCCACACGAGTTCGGGGTCAGAGTTGACAGGAATTGTGGTAAGGTTCTGATCGGGGTCGTTGCCGATAATAGCTGGGTCATACATGCGGGTAATGTTAATGTCATAGGGGAACGTGTTTGAGAACGATTTCAGTTCTTCAGGGATATCCTCTCCTTCATAAGCCAAACAGAGAAACGAAAAGTTGTCGTAGGCGTTGCCATTGACATAACGTTTACGACTCTTAGTTGAGCCGTTGTCTTCATAATACTCGTTGACATATCCGCTCCATGATGCCTCATACTTACCCTCAAAGAGAAACATTGGAAGGTAGGCCTTTATGGTGTCCTCGGCGTGAATGTAGTCGAACACATCCTTAGGCACATATTTGCGATGGATAAGCGCGTCAACCAAGTGATTCCCAAAATCCTCTTCCTTCGTTGTGAAGGGGATGATACGCTCAGGCTGTTTCATCGACTTCAGCACTGCGATGGAACTCGGGTTGCGCAACGTGGCGTGGCAGTAGGGACATTCAATCTGTGTCTTGAACGCATTGAATGAGGAGATAGGCGCTCCGCAATTGGGACATTTCACTTGTTGTAATTCTAATGTTGCCATATATATGCGTTATGGTTTTTTTGATTGTATATTTGTTTTTATTTAGATTGTCGTGTCATTGGGCCGCTACTGGACGGATGAGGGTTATTGCTTATCCTTCTGCTGCAATTCGCGTTGCCTCCGTGCTGCGGCCTGCTCGTCTAGGTGTTGCTTGGTGTTGTTGTTCACCAGGTAGCTCACAAGAATGATTGCTATTGCAATAGCTAAGAGTATCACTTGCAGGATGAGAGCGGACTCGTAGTAGGCTTCTGCCTTGAAGATGAAAAGGAAGCAAAAGGCCACCATGAGTTCTATTACAAAATAGGTGGTGGCAATGCCAAAAAGCGTCCAGCTGAGTGTCTTCTCTGTGTTGACATTCTTATTTAGCAATGCGGGTAGAAATAGCACCAGGTAAGCTACATGGAGGAAAGCATACGACAACCATTGGGTTGTGGTAATAGCCTTTACGTCATTAAGCAATAAAAACAAGAGATTGAACACAAGCGGAAAGATTAGCGCCAGTATCAATTTCGCAGTCTTGTTTGCATCCATAGTTACTTATGATTATTGGTTAATAAATCACTAAATCTCAGCGTTTAGAATTTGCTGAGTACTTGCTGTTTAACGGAATCGTACTCCTGCTGGGTAATAAGTCCTGCATCAAGCATCTTCTTGAGTGTGGTGAGTTTAACTAGAGGGTCATCTGCTGTGGCACTTCCCATAGTGGAACCATCGGCAATTGCTCCTTGCTTGTTAAATATATTGCTAGCCATTTGGCCAAATGCGCTGCCAGCAGCCATTCCCATACCCATTCCCATACCCATTCCTGCCATGTTTCCAGTGGTGCCATCATTCGAGGTTGTATTGCCAGCCATCTCGCGCATTATTTCCATGCCCTTTATCTGCTGGTAATCCTTGCCCATGACATCGAATTCGCGCTTGCGTGCGAACGCACCCTCAAGTAGTTGGCGGTTAGGATCGTCCTCGGGGATGTCCATCGCCGAAATTGAAAAGTTCTGTAGCTTAAGACCATACTTTGCAAGTATTTCGCCCACCAAAGGCGTAATCTTGTTGGCGAATGTGTCGAGCTCGGCGCAGATGCCAAGTAACTCCTCGTTGCTGCTCTTGAGCCCCTTAGCAATGGTAGCTTTGATGCCTTGCTGGAACTGGTTGCTGAAGTAGCGACCGAGATCACCGGGCTTGAGTTGTTTTAGGTTCGAGCCCATGAGCTTGGTAATGAACTTTACGCTGTCGTCAACCATAACCTTGTAACTGCCGTGAGCCTTGATGCTGGTGGCGATGCCTTGAACGGGGTCACGTAACTGGATGGGCGAATCGGTGCCCCAGAGAACTTCCTGAGAATCTGCCTTTCGAACGAAGTAAACAAAGCAATTGAATGTACTGATACCGCCACTGAGCATGTTGCGTAGACGGCTAAGGAACGCATAGTTTTCGGTTGTGAGCACATGACGACCGTTGCCAAACACGTGAACAATCTCTCCATTCTTGACGAAGACAGCTTCCTCGCCTGGATTGACGGTCAACACCGAGTGGGTGTTGAAGTCCTCTTCGGGTTGTTTCCACACTAAAACACCGGCCGGCCCCGCATTCTTTAACGACTCCAGGATGTGCTTCTTGCCACCCTGATAGTCAGATTCATTAGGGTTATGAAATAGACTCATGTTTTAATTCCTATCTTTAAATTATTAAATTAAAATTTCCAAGTATAAAAAAGTATATATGTAATTTAACAAAGTCTCTGTTTTTCAGTAATCTTGTGGTAGAAAAAAAACTAACTACTTCTATAAACCACAAAAATAAGAAAAATTTCTTAAAGTTGAACTTATTTTTCAAAAATAATTACAATTATGATACGATTTCTTCTTTATAGTAGAGTCAACAAGCAAATGCATATTCTGAGGCAAAGTTAAGAAAAATGTTTGTAGAACTCTCTAACAGGAATTCTTATAATCAGTTTTTATCTTAGTCTTCTTTTTATTTCTTCATTAAGCCACATTCAATATAGCAAGAAGTAAAAGAGGGTGTGTCAAAATTTCGGTTTCCTTAATTTTGACACACCCTCTTTTGTTTTGACTTGCCTCAGTCACGCAGTATCGGCATTGTCATGCAGCGGGCGCCGCCGCCGGCGCGGGGGAGTTCACTGCCTGGGAAGGCTGCCACAAACTTCTCGTAGTCGTTCATGTTGACCTTGCCGCTGACGATGTCCTCGGCGTTGAGAATGGCGAAACCGGCCTTGTCAAGTGCATCGATAGTGTGGGTGTTTCGGCGATATCCCAAAACCTTACTATCGCCCAGCGAAAAGAAGTTCGCGCCACTGTGCCACTGCTCACGCAGCTGTGTCCAGGGGTCGCTGCCGCCTCCAATCACAGGCTCGATATCCCAGCCTAAAGTGGTAAGGCCTTCAATGATGTTGCTAATGCGCTTGTAGGTGATATTACCGTGGTCGATGGTGATCAGCGTAGTGTCCTTACCGGCAAAGAGTCCTTGTTTCTTAAGCATAGGCTCAAACACCATACACTGATGCTTGCCCAAGAAAGTAAACACCATATCAAGATGGATAAACGACTCTGGCTCCATAGGCAATTCCTGCGCAATGATATTGAAGTGGTCGCGCTCGCGGGCGAAAGTCTGAGCCAAATACTCAATGCCCTTGCGGTTGGTGCGTATGCCCTGACCTATACATAACGTGTCGGCACTGGCAATTTGCACGTCGCCACCCTCGGTGCGTGCGTAATGATTCCAAGCCATCGCATTAAGGGTTTCAACCCCAAAGAAATGTTTGAAAATCGCCTCATAAATCAGCGACTCACGCTCACGCACCTCAAAACTCATAGAGTTGATGAGCACACGGTTATATATCGTTGACGAGGCATCGCGGGTGAAAAACAAGTTGTAAAGCGGCTTGAGCAAAAAACGATGCTCGCTCACGCCATCCCATTTCGGGTCTTCGCAGCCCTCAATGAGCACCTGTGCAAGTTTCTTGGGGTCGTCGCCGGTGATTTCGGCGATTACCCTTGCCGTCTTCTGGTTGCAGCCGCGCAGACTGTCGGCGAGCAGTTTTTCTTTTACCGCCTCGTCTTTGAGCAATTCCTCAAGGATGTCCTGCACGTAATAGACCTGAGTCCAGCGCTCGAGAACACCGCTGAAGTTGCTGTATTCCTCGTCAACAATCGGCTTGTTGAGGATGTCGCTGTAGAGCGCGGCATTGGCATTGAGCGGTGTCATGCGCTCAATCTCCACGCCTGGACGATGCAGCAGCACAGCCCTGAGCCTGCCAGTCTCGGAACTTACGTTTACTTCACAAGGCTTTAGTTGTTTTTTATCCATAAATTGTTTCTTTAACCCACCCCGCAACCACCCAGAAGAGCGGTTGCGGAGAATGGATTGAATTGTTCTATAGAAAATGTGTATAGGTGTTTTAGGTAATAGGGGTCTCTAAACTCTAACCTCTAAACACTAAACTCTAACCTTCGGCAAAGCCGACTATTTCATATAAGTGTAACGGTAGTCGGTGGGCGATACCAATGTCTCTTTAATCACGCGTGGGATAATCCAACGAATGAGGTTGAACTCGCCGCCTGCCTTGTCGTTGGTACCGCTGGCGCGTGCACCACCGAAGGGCTGCATACCAACTACAGCGCCTGTTGGCTTGTCGTTGATGTAGAAGTTACCAGCTGCATAGCACAGGATGTCGGTAATCTTCTCCACTGCCATGCGGTCGCGGCCAAATACTGCGCCAGTCAAGCCGTAAGGCGAGGTCTCGTTGCACTTGTGAGCAACCTCTTCCCACTTCTCATCATCATAGGGATAAACGGTGAGCACAGGAGCGAAGATTTCCTCCTCCATCGACTTGAAGTTGGGATTGCTGGTCTCGATAACGGTGGGCTCCACAAACCAGCCCTTGCTGCAGTCGCACTTGCCACCCATCACAATGTCTGCGTCTTTAGCGTCCTTAGCGAAGTCGATGTAAGATTTGGCCTTGTCGAACGAGGCCTTGTCGATAACGGCGTTGATGAAGTTGCTGGGGTCCATCACGTCGCCCATCTTAACCTCGGCTGCCATGGCCTTCATATCCTCTAGAACGCCAGCCCACATGCTCTTGGGGATGTACATGCGTGATGCTGCCGAGCACTTCTGGCCCTGGAACTCGAAGGCTCCGCAGAAGGCTGCTGTGGCAACGGCCTTAGGATCGGCACTGGGGTGAACGAAGATGAAGTCCTTGCCACCAGTCTCACCCACGAGGCGTGGATAAGAGATGTACTTGTCAACATTCATGCTCGCCTGTTTCCACAGCGACTGGAAGGTTGCGGTGCTACCGGTGAAATGGATTCCTGAGAAGTATTTCGACTGAGTGGCAACCTCGCCAATGAGCGCGCCGCTACCAGGCAGGAAGTTAACTACGCCGTCGGGCAAACCAGCCTCTTTGTAGAGCTGCATCAGGTAATAGTTGCTCAGCAAGGCAGTAGTTGATGGCTTCCACAGTGCCACGTTACCCATGAGAACAGGAGTCATACACAGGTTGCTGGCGATAGAAGTGAAGTTGAAAGGTGTCACAGCGAGGATAAAGCCCTCGAGTGGGCGATACTCGGTGTGGTTCAATTGTGCCACACCGTCCTTGGGCTGCATGGCATATATCTTAGATGCGTAGTGAACATTGTAACGGAAGAAGTCGATAGTCTCGCAAGCCGAGTCAATCTCTGCCTGGAAGAAGTTCTTGCTCTGTCCAAGCATGGTGGCGGCATTCATGATGGGGCGGTACTTGGTGGCAAGCAGCTCAGCCATCTTCATCACGATAGCGGCGCGGGTGGTCCAAGGGGTGCGGCTCCACTCTTGCCAAGCCTTCATAGCTGCCTCAACAGCCATCTCAACCTCTTTCTTGCCAACCTTGTGGTAGCGGGCAATAACGTGCTGGTGGTCGTGTGGACAAGTCACCTCGCCCATATCGCCGGTGCGAATTTCTTTACCGCCAATGATGATTGGTATCTCTACCACCATCTTGCTCTGACGCTCAAGTTCTTTCTCTAATGCTACACGCTCGGGGGATCCAGGCAAATAAGCCTTTACTGGCTCATTTGCTGGAAGAGGAAAATTGATAATTGAATTGTTCATGATTAGTTTTGTTATTATTTTATAGATAGATAAGTTTTTGCTATGGTTCTGCGTGCAAAGTTACGAATTATTACTTAATCCGCCAAAAGAAACCAACAGAAATCACATGCCTCATTTCACTCTCTTGTAAAAAGTGGCTGCAGTTAACGTTAATTAATCACAACGAATCATCTAATATTTGATAACAAATCGTCAAAACACTATCTTTGTAACGCAAAAAAACAATCATGAGAAGGATAAAGATAAACAAGAGGTTCAAAATATATGTATTGTGGCCAATAGCCATTTTATTAGCGGGCTGTATTGCATTGCTGCTGATATGCAATATTATTGTAGTGAACAACGCAAAAAACAAGTTATACACCGACATTGAAAGTGTGCCCTCAGCTGAATATGGATTATTATTAGGAACTAGTCCATATTCAAGATTCGGGAAAAAGCCCAACACGTTCTTCATACACCGTATCGATGCAGCTGAACAGCTCTACAAAGCCGGAAAAATCAAAAAAATCCTAATCAGCGGTGATGAGAGGAGCCTTGACAACATCAATGAAGTGGAATGCATGAAAGACTCTCTAGTTGCTCGCGGAGTTGACGCAAAAGACATCATTCTTGACGGCAAGGGGTACAGAACCATTAATTCAATTGAAAATGCCGTGAAAATTTATAATATCCACAGTTTCATTGTCATTTCTCAAAAGTTTCACAACGAAAGAGCAATATACATTGCTGAGCATTCGGGGTTTGACACCAACAATGTCATAGGCTTTAATGCTGCAAACTCCACGTCCAACACAGCTTTTATGACTTATATCCGGGAATATTTTGCAAGAGTAAAAATGTTCATTGACATGTTATTCTATTGAGAACAACACTTTATATGCTCTATATTGAGGCCATTAGAGATAATTAGTGAAAATTAGTGGTTAAAAACGTTCTTTTGTTGAACTAAAATGCTTACCTTTGCGCCCGAAAAAGAGTAAAATCATATAAAAGATACACGATACACATTAATATTAACAATAAAAACTTTTTACTACTATGCCAAGAAGTTTATCAGGAAGAAATTTCTTGAAGTTGTTAGACTTCACCACCGAGGAAATCCAGTATTTACTTGAACTCGCTAAGGATTTCAAGCGTCTTAAGAGAACCAACACTCCTCACAAGTATTTAACCGGCAAGAACATCGTGTTGTTGTTTGAGAAAACCTCTACACGCACCCGTTGCTCGTTTGAGGTAGCAGGCAACGACCTGGGTATGGGCGTTACCTACCTCGACCCCGCTTCGTCGCAGATGGGCAACAAAGAGTCGCTCGAAGACACCGCTAAGGTGCTTGGCCGCATGTATGATGGCATCGAGTATCGCGGTTTCGACCAGAACATCGTTGAGGATCTGGGCCGCTATGCTGGCGTTCCCGTTTGGAACGGTCTCACCACTGAGTTCCACCCCACACAGATGCTCGCCGACGTGCTCACCATCGAGGAGAACTTCGGCCGCTACAAAGGCTTGAAGATGGTCTTCATGGGCGATGCCCGCAATAACGTCGCCAACTCTCTGATGGTGGTTTCGGCTAAATTAGGTATCAACTTCGTGGCTTGTGGTCCTAAGGACAATATGCCCGACGAGAAGCTCGTTGCCACCTGCCGCGAGATTGCCAAGGAGAACGGCTGCACAATCACACTCACCGACAACGTGAAGGAAGGCACCAAGAACGCCGACGTTATCTACACCGACATCTGGGTATCGATGGGTGAGCCTGCCGAGCTCTGGGAGAAGCGTATCAAACTGCTCAGCCCCTATCAGGTGAACGACGAGGTTATGGCCAATGCCAACCCCGAAGCTATCTTCCTGCACTGCTTGCCTTCGTTCCACGATCTCGAGACTTCTATTGGTCGTGAGATTCACGAGAAGTTTGGCTTGAAGGAGATGGAAGTTACCGACAAGGTGTTCCGCAGCTCACAATCCAAAGTATTTGACGAGGCCGAGAACCGCATGCACACCATCAAGGCCGTGATGTATGCAACACTTAAATAAATAGCCGACAAGCAGACGAGCGATAGCACAATCTTCGGTTTTTTGATTGTTTGATTGCTCGATTAATCGATTGTTCGATTACTCTATTGTTCGTCTGCTTTCGCTTAAAAATAAGATTATGAGCAAACGTTTAGTTATAGCCTTGGGCGGCAACGCTCTTGGCAAGACTCCTCAGGAGCAACTCGAGCTGGTAAAAGGCACAGCCTCTACCATCGTCGACCTTGTTGAGGAAGGATATGACGTGGTGATAGGTCACGGCAACGGTCCACAGGTGGGAATGGTGAACCTCGCTTTTGAGTACAGCGCCAACAATGGCGGCGGCACTCCAGCGATGCCCTTCCCCGAATGCGGCGCCATGACACAAGGCTACATCGGCTATCACCTGCAGCAGGCTGTTGAACGCGAACTCGCCCGCCGTGGCATCGACAAACCCTGTGCCGCTGTGGTGACTCAGGTGGTTGTTGACCCTGCAGATGCAGCTTTCCAGAATCCCACTAAACCAGTGGGAATGTTCTACAACAAGGAAGATGCCGACCGCATCGTGGACGAGACTGGCTACACCTTTGTTGAGGACGCAGGTCGCGGATATCGCCGCGTAGTGCCCTCCCCCATCCCCGTGAAGATTGTGGAACTGCCCATCGTGGAGCAGCTCGTGGGCCTGCACAGCGTGGTAATAACCGTGGGCGGTGGCGGCATCCCCGTCATGGAGAAAAGTCCCGGCGACTATGAGGGAGTGGCAGCAGTTATCGACAAAGACCGTGCCAGCGCCAAACTCGCGCTCGACCTCAACGCCGACATGCTGGTAATCCTCACAGCTGTCGAGAAAGTTTCCATCAATTTCAACAAACCCGACCAACGTGACCTCGACCGCATGACCATCGCCGAGGCACGCCAGTACATAGCCGAGGGACACTTCGCTCCAGGCAGTATGCTGCCTAAGGTGGAGTCGTGCATCAGCTTCGTGGAGAACACCACCGGCGGCACTGCACTCATCACCTCCCTCGAGAAAGCCCGCGAGGCCCTCAAAGGCAACACAGGCACAATCCTCGTGAAAGAGTAACAATTACTCTATACATCAATCAGGGCGAGCATCACAGCGATGCCCGCCCTGTATTTTGGTCGGTTCTCAGACCCTAACGGATAGGATGGTTCTTAATGTAGCTTTCAACTATAGGTCTTGTTGCCTCCATAGCCTCCTGAGTAATTGCAGGAGCCTTATCACGGAATTCCTTAGAACAATGCATCTTTGAGAAAGCTGTTAGCTTCTTAATGTCGCTTGTTGAGAAATACTTAGAATAGATACGCACCATCATATCGGGTGCCTCAGCGCAGTACGATTCGTAGAACGAATCAAAATCACTATACGTCGAACTGTAATTTTGCTGCATAATCGGTTTCAATTGCTCTAATTGCTTATCAAATTCCTCAGCATCTAAATAATCTCTCATTGCAGCTTCAAAGTCGCTCGACACATCAATATTGGCTGAAGGACTTGGCTCACCTGTAGCCAAAGCTCTTCCTTCCTGCATAAAATCTTGGTAGATTTGAGTTAGATACTCTCTTTGCTTCTTGAATATCGGGTCACCATTGATTTTTGTCAACTGCTTTATTTCATCAACAGTGAAATGATTTGAATAAATCTCCACCATCTTATCGGGCATTTTTTCTAGCAAATCATCCACTAAACCTTCTGTATATTGAGCATCAAAGCCCATCTGTGAATATGTTGCGTAAAGATTAGCTCTTGTGTTCTGCTCATAGTCCATAGCTTCGAGCAATTCCCTAACTGCGGTGTCATAATCCTCGGCATCATCTTCGTCTTTCTTGTCTTTTTTAGACTTGCTCTTCTTTGACTTGCTCTTGCCAGAATCACTATCCCTGTGACTATTTTTGCAACCTGTGGATTCGACAACTAAAAACATCATCACCACCAACAATAATTGTTTAATGAAGGTTTTCATATTCTCACTATTATAGAGATTATTAATATTGATTTTAAAAAACTATTGTGATAACTGGTTTTGTATAATGTCATACAATGCTTTTTGTATTTCTTCCATACTTTCCTTAGTAATGTCAGGACTCTCTTGGCGTAATTTCTTCATACAGGGCTCATTCGCTTGTGATGTAAGATGCCTGATTTCACTTACTGTGAAATATTTGGAATAAAAACGCACCATTATTTCACGCAGAACATCAGAATAATCATTAAGTGTACCATTCTGAAAACCAAACATCTGCTCATAAATAGGGCGCATCATATCAAATGCTTTATCAAATTCTTCAGCATCAAAATACTCCCTCATTGCAGCTTCAAAGTCGCTTGACACAGTGATGTCCGATAAAGGACTTGTCTTTCCCGAAATATAGCATTCCATTTCCTGCATCATCTCTTTACTTATTTGCAGTTGTAATGTATTATATTTTTGTCGGACTTTATCTTGATTGAGTTTTGTCATCTGCTTAATTTCATCAAGAGTGAAATGATTTGAATAAATCTGGACCATTATATCAGGAAGTCTTTTAGTCAATTCATCAACAATCCTATCAGCCATAGGACCTTCTATCCCAAATTGAGCCAATATTACGATAAAACTCTCTCTCTCATTCTTTATATAGTTATTTGCATCAAGCAAAGCATTCACGGCAGCTATATACTCCTTGGTAACACCAGAACTGCTCTGCTTTTGAGGAAGGTTAGAACCTGTGGCATTAACTGTTACAAAAAGCATCGCCACCAATAATAATTGTTTCAAATAAGTTTTCATATCTTTTTTTTTAGAGGTTATTGAATAATGAGACAAAATTAAGAAAAATCTTATATATTACCAAAAATTGGGTCATTTTTTACACCAAAGCCATAAAAACAAAAGCCCGAAAATCGTTGATTACCAACAAATTATCGGACTTTTGGGTGCCCAAGAAAGGACTCGAACCTTCACGCCTCGCGGCACACGCACCTGAAACGTGCGCGTCTACCAATTCCGCCACTTGGGCATTTTGAAATGCGGTTGCAAAGTTACCGCTTTTTTTTGAATTGGCAATAGTTTTTGCAAAAAAAATCACAAGTTTTCATCCAAATCGCTTATAATCTGAGTGTTACTTTAATTTATATCTTTATTTCTTTTTTTCAAACAATTTCTCGACTTGTGCTTTTAGGTGTGGAGCCAATGGCGGGATGTTATGGGCCTTCTCATATCGCAGCATATCCTCGTAGCTTTTATCCACTTCGTTATCCTTGCGTGTCTGCTTGAACTCTTTTTTGTCGATGTAGGCTGTCTCGGTCGCAAATGACTCGAGAACGAGGATGTATTCTTTTTTAGTACGCTTAAAAACGCCTTTGGAAAGATGCTGCATCATCACAAAGTCGCTTATTGTTGAGCGTCCTTCCTCATCAATGCGATAGACCTCATAGTAACTTCTTTCACTATTTTCCTGCTCTTTATCGAGTTCAGTCTGCTTTTTCTGTTTCTTTTTTTCATTTTTCTCTTTGGCTATATCGAGATGCTTTCTGAAGAGCCAATTATCAAACGATGTTATGCGTTTGCCTTCCTCCATGTCCTCGTCGACATATCCCAATATCGACTCTGAATCTCTTATCACTTTTCGACCAGTGGAATCAACGGCAACACTCACTTTGGCCCATTTGCCATTGTTGCTGCCAACCAGTTGATAGGTTGACTCCTTTTGTATCTTGCATATGTCCTCTATCATGCCTCCCGCAATTTTGTTTAACACGAACTTAAGGAATCCTGATTGTCCTTCCGAAATATTTGTTGATTTGGTTTTCACCTTTCGATTGGCAAACTCGTATGTGTTGTCAATAACACCTGCCCTGTAGTAGATGGGGCCTTCCTCGTCTATGTAGGTGACACGGTAGTAAGTCTGCATGTAGAGCAGTTCCTTGGGCTTCACTTCCACACTTGGAAGGGTATATCTCTCCTCTTCCATTATAACCACACCGTCGGTCAAATCGGCCACATTCACTGTTATTGGCTTGTAGGCCACATGAGAGAAGCATAACACGCCATTTCCCTTGGTGTCGTCGAGAATGCCATTTACGTTGGTGGCGCCAATGAGCTGACCCTGCTCATTCGTTACAGTTGCATAGGCAACTGGCACGCTATCAGTATCTATCACAGTAATTGACTGGGCATCAACATCGGATGCACAGCCCAAAAGAATCGCTATCGCTATCAAAAAAAACTTTCTCATATCACTAATTATCTTGTTTGTTTTCAAAACGGTGCTCAATGGCAATAACAATTGTTATTTTTATGCAAAGATATACATTTATATTTAATCTAATGTTCTTTTTATTTTGAAATTAAATATTTTTGTGCCCTAAGACATTTTTTGCCTCTATTATTAGTGCCGTTGAGCCGAAAAGCAGTATCTTTGTAGATTATTTCGCATGATATCAACTCGCGCGATATTTAGGCAAAAGACTAATATGAGCGAAGACAACAAGAATAATAAGAAGAAACAAGACGAGGAGTCGATTATCAAACAAGCGGCTAGCGAGGAATACCGCTATGGCTTTGTGAGCGACTTTGAGACCGATGTCATACCAAAGGGGCTCAATGAGGATGTGGTGCGTCGCATCAGCTCTCTCAAGAACGAACCCGAGTGGCTGCTGGAGTTCCGCCTCAAGGCATTCCGTCACTGGCAGACATTGAAGCTGCCCAAATGGGGCAAGGTCAACATGCCCGACATCGACTTCCAGGCCATCAGCTACTATGCCGCACCGCAAACCAAGACCAATGACAAGAAGGAGATAGACCCCGAGCTGAAGAAGACCTTTGACAAACTCGGCATCCCCCTCGAGGAGCAGAAGAGACTGAGCGGCATGGCGGTTGACGCCGTAGTCGATAGTGTGAGCGTGCACACCAGCTACCGTGAGCGACTTGCCGAACTGGGAGTGATTTTCTGCTCCATCAGCGAAGCGGTAAAGGACTATCCCGACCTCGTACGTAAATATATGGGCACCGTGGTGCCTTACACCGACAATTTCTTCGCCGCCCTCAACTCGGCGGTATTCAGCGACGGCTCGTTCGTCTATATCCCCAAGGGCGTGCGCTGCCCCATGGAGTTGTCGAGCTATTTCCGCATCAATGCTGCGCAGACGGGCCAGTTTGAACGCACTCTCATCGTTGCCGACGACGACAGCTATGTGAGCTACCTCGAGGGCTGTACGGCGCCTATGCGCGATGAGAATCAGCTCCACGCCGCCATTGTGGAGATTATTGTCGAGGAGCGCGCCGAGGTAAAATACAGCACCGTTCAGAACTGGTACCCTGGCGACAAGGACGGCAAGGGCGGCATCTATAACCTCGTCACCAAACGCGGCATCTGCCGTGGCGACCACTCCAAACTCTCGTGGACGCAGGTGGAGACAGGTAGCGCCATCACTTGGAAATACCCAAGCACCATTCTCAAGGGCAACAACACCGTGGGCGAGTTCTACAGCGTGGCGCTCACACGCAACTACCAGATGGCCGACACCGGCACCAAGATGATACACCTGGGCAAGAACTCACGCTCTACAATCGTGAGCAAGGGCATCAGTGCAGGGCACAGCGAGAACAGCTACCGCGGCATGGTGAAAGTGGCGCCTAATGCCACCAACTGCCGCAACTACACCCAATGCGACAGCCTGCTTCTTAGCGACACCAGCGGAGCTCACACCTTCCCCGTCATCGAGGTGGGCAACGACTCGAGTATCGTGGAGCACGAGGCCACGACGAGCAAAATCAATGAGGATCAGATATTCTACTGCAACCAGCGCGGCATCAGCACCGAAGATGCAGTAGGACTCATCGTCAACGGCTACGCCCGCGATGTGATGAAAAAACTGCCAATGGAGTTCGCTGTCGAGGCCCAGCGCCTGCTAAGTGTCTCCCTAGAAGGCAGCGTGGGCTAGAATTCATAATGCACAATGCATAATGCATAATGCTCAATGCACAATTAATAATGCTTAATTCATAATCTATATTGTCTAGAATTTCTAGAAGCTTCTAGAAAATCTAGAAAAACAATAAAATACAATGCTAATTATAAAAGATTTACATGCCTCTATCGAGGGCAAGGAGATATTGAAAGGGGTGAACCTCACCGTAAAGCCGGGTGAAGTGCATGCGATTATGGGACCTAACGGCAGCGGAAAGAGTACGCTCAGCGCAGTGCTTACCGGCAACCCTGCCTACACCGTCACTGGCGGCGAAGTGGAATTCTACGGCAAGAACCTGCTGGAGCTCAGTCCTGAAGACCGTTCGCACGAGGGCATCTTCCTGAGTTTTCAGTATCCAGTGGAGATTCCCGGTGTGCTGATGAGCAATTTTATGCGCACCGCTATCAACGAGAAGCGCAAATATCAAGGTTTAGAACCCATGAGCGCCACCGACTTCCTCAAACTCATGCGTGAGAAGCGCGCCATCGTCGATCTAGACAACAAACTCACGTCACGCGCTGTAAACGAGGGATTCAGTGGCGGTGAGAAGAAGCGCAACGAGATTTTCCAGATGGCGATGCTTGAGCCACGCCTGTCTATCCTCGATGAGACCGACAGCGGCCTTGACATAGACGCGTTGCGCACCGTCGCCAACGGCGTGAACCGCCTCAAGAGTCCCGACAACGCCACCATTGTCATCACACACTACCAACGCTTGCTCGACTACATCAAGCCCGACCAGGTGCATGTGCTGTACAAGGGCCGCATAGTGATGACTGGCGGTCCCGAACTCGCATTGGAACTCGAGGAGAAAGGCTACGACTGGATTAAAGAACACGTAGATTAGTTGAGAGGGAAGAGTTGAGAGGGAAGAGACTTTTCCCACTGAGACATCTGCTTTATTATCATTATTACAGAGATATAAATGAATAACGCTTTAAAGCAATATATTGACCTGCACGACGAGAATAGAGATGCTATTACCGCTCACTCGTCGCCGCAGCTTAACGCCCTCAGGCAGGAGGCTCGCAAGACGCTCGAGGGTGCCGTGCTGCCACGCAAGGGCAGCGATGACTATGAGGCCACTGACCTAAACGCGGTGCTGGCTCCCGACTATGGCGTGAACATCAGCCATGTGGATCTGTCGAGAGAATCAACCACCAAGTTCCGCTGCGAAGTGCCTAATCTGAGCACTTGCCTCTACTATGTGTTTAACGACACTTTCAAGCCCAGTGCCACTGCCGGCAAGAGCGGTGACAACGCCAGTGTGGAGTCGTTCCAAAACACCAAGCATCCCGAGGCGCTTGCCAAGTACTACGGCACCGCCGCCAGCCTCTCCAACCCTTGCACTGCGCTCAATACCATGCTCGTCCAGGATGGCGTGCTGATTTATGTGCCAAAAGGCTCGCACACCACACGTCCCATCCAGCTCATCAACGTGTTTGATGCCAATGCCCGCCTTATGGCGGTGCGTCGCTTGCTCATCGTGCTTGAAGACGATGCGCAGGCCAAAGTGCTTGTGTGCGACCACACAAAAGGCGACCAGCAGTACCTGAGTCTTGAGACCGTTGAGGTGATAGTTGGCCGCAACGCTCAGCTCGACTACTACCACATGGAGGAGAGCGATGTAAACACCACCCGTCTGTCACAGTTGTGGGTTCGCCAGCAGGAAGGCAGCAACGTGCTAATCGACGGCATCACACTCACCAACGGCTATACCCGCAATGACTATCATATTGACGTTGATGGCGAACACTGCGACACCCAGCTATTGGGAATGGCAATAGCAAGCGGTGAGCAGCATGTGGACAACCACACGCTCATCAACCACAACGCCCCTCGCTGCCAGAGCAACGAGATGTTTAAATACGTCCTTAACGACAACTCTATTGGTGCTTTTGCGGGCAAGATTCTCGTCAAGCCCAACTGCCCCAAGATTGACGCTTATCAGGGCAACCGTAACATTGTGGCGTCACCCGCAGCGCGTATGTACACCAAGCCCCAGCTTGAGATTTACACCGACGATGTGAAGTGTTCTCATGGCGCTACCGTGGGCCAGCTCGACCAAGATGCGCTGTTCTACATGCAGACTCGCGGCATCTCGCTGCCAGTAGCACAAAAACTGCTGATGCAGGCCTTTATGAGCGACGTGATTGACGGCGTGCGCCTCGACACCCTGCGTGACCGCCTGCGTCACCTCGTGGAGATGCGCCTGAGCGGCGACTCCCTAATCTGCGAGAGTTGCGAATTAAAGAAATAGATTTAGTTGTTATTCTAGAATACTAGAATGTCTAGAGAATCTAGATTATCTAGAAGTTTGTTATTATTATGAACATTTACGAAATACGTGACCAATTCCCCATCTTAGGGCGTAAAATAGAGGGCAAACCTCTGGTATATCTCGATAATGCCGCCACATCGCAGACGCCGCGCTGCGTGGTGGAGACCATCAACGACATGTATTTTAACCACAAGTCGAACGTGCATCGCGGTGTGCACACCATCTCGCAAGAGGCCACCGATATCATGGAGGCGACACGCGAGAAAGTGCGACAGTTCATCAATGCCCAGTCAACCAGCGAGATCATCTTCACACGCGGTACCACCGAGGCCATCAACCTCGTGGCGTCGTCCTACGGCGACAGCCTATACACCGACGACGAGATAGTGCTCACCGTCATGGAGCATCACAGCAACATCGTGCCCTGGCAGCTGCTCCAGCGCAACAAGCGCCTCAAGATTCATGTAGTGCCCATCGACAGCAACGGCAACCTCGACATGAACGCCTACGAGGACCTCTTCACCGAGAATATCAGGTTTGTAGCGGTCACACACGTGTCCAACGTGTTAGGCACCGTCAACCCGGTGAAACAGATGATTGAGATTGCCCACCGACACGGTGTGCCGGTACTCATCGACGGCGCACAGGCAGCCCCACACATGAAAATCGACGTTCAGGACCTCGATGCCGATTTCTACTGCTTCTCAAGCCACAAAATGTATGGCCCTGCTGGCATTGGCGTGCTATACGGCAAAGAGAAACGCCTCAGCCGCATGGTGCCCTATCAAGGTGGCGGTGAGATGATTGGCAACGTGACATTCGAGAAGACCACTTTTGCCGAACTGCCTTTCAAGTTTGAGGCTGGCACGCCCGATTTTGTTGGCATCGCCGCCTTTGGCGCGGCCATCGACTTTATTAACTCGCTCGGCATAGAAAACATCGCCAGCCATGAGCAACTGTTGCTCGATGCCGCCACCAGTCAACTCATGGAGATTGAGGGCATGCGCATCTTTGGCACCAGCGAGAATAAGCACAGTGTGATTTCATTCCTTGTGGGCGACATTAACAGCTACGACATGGGAGTGCTGCTCGACAAGCTGGGTATCGCCGTGCGCACCGGCCACCACTGCGCCCAACCCCTGATGAAACGCTTGGGCGTGACAGGCACCGTGAGGGCCTCATTCGCCCTCTACAACACCCTTGAGGAAGTCAACGCCTTCACCCAAGCCGTAGCCCGCGTGGCCAAAATGTTCTGATATGACCCGCAAAGAATTCATAGACAGCATCAATAACCACATTGATGTAATCGAGAAAATAAAACTCTCGGCTCACAAGCTGCACGAGAGTGTGAACCAGACCTACGATGAAACTCTTCCTTATGGGTTTCATCTAGATATGGTGGTGGACTCAGTGTATAAATATGGCCACGAAGTATGTGCCTGTGAGAGCGACATACTGCCTCTGTTCTTTGGCGCTTACTACCACGACAGCATTGAGGATGCAAGACTCACCTACAACGATGTCATGGAGATTGCCTCTCAATACATGAATGAAAAGCAGGCCTTCATGGCAACCGAGATTGTATATGCCCTCACCAACGACAAAGGCCGCACGCGTGCCGAGAGAGCTGGTGAGAAATACTATAAGGGCATACGCGAGACACCCTACGCACCATTCGCAAAACTTGCCGACCGACTGGCAAACATCACACACTCTTTCTTACATACTAACGAGAGCAACGCCCACATGAAAACCGTATATGGCAACGAGCTTCCCCACTTCCTTGAAGCGATAGCCCCACAAGACAATACCGACACGCGCTTCACCTTGCCGCAGACCATGATTGACAAACTCCACAAACTGACGCAGTAAGTAAATAATACTACCAAAATTAAGGAAAAAACCTTGATTTTTGCGATTTTATCAACAAATTGCTGTTAATGTCACAGAAATTGATTAATTTTGTGACATTACTTTTATTGCTAACTTCTAAACCAAAAATATTATGAAATCAACATTTAAGTATTTATCAGTGATGTTGCTGTTTGCGATGACAGCATCGGCGGCGCATGCCGACAGTTATAAAGGCACTCTGACCCGTCAAGGCACTAAGATGGAGTATTCTTTCTCGGGCGGTGTAGTGACCGATAAGAATTACAAAACTCGAGGCACTATAGCTATGTATGTATATGTTGACGGTGAGGTGAAGGCTGGTAGCACCGTGTCGGGAACATTCAAAAAGATTACCGACTATGGTAAGTCAAATCAAGATGTGACAGTTGAAATCAAAGCCAGGACTTCCGATGGCGGTACTCTATACCTTAAAGACAGCAACGGCAAGGATTCGGCTACCGCTTCGGCCAAAGTGCCCGATGATGCCACCGAAGTAACTATAAGTATGGGGTTTACAGGACGCATGGGGCCTTTTGGCTGCGTTGTTACATGGAATGTGGTGAATAAGAAATCTTCAACACCTAAAACGCCACAAACCCCAACACCGGGTTATGACCCTTTTTCTCAGAGTGGCAATGATTCGGGTTTTGATGTTTCAATATCGGGAGGTGAGTATAAAAATAAAAATATGTCGAAAATGATTCTACATCAAGGAAATACAATTAACATGTCGATATCATATAGATTGGATGGTGATGTTAAAACTTATTGTTTTATTAACAACAATGGTAAAGTAGTGAAGAAAGCGGCGGGAGGAAAGTCGGCATCACTCTCCTATACCATCCCTGCTGATATGACTGGAACAATCAAAGCAAATTTTTTTTATGAAACTGATAAACTAGGCAAAACTCCATTATATTCTTTCCAATGGAAAATTGTCAAAAATTCAAACAATACTGAGAATAAGACACAAAATAAATCAACCTCTACAACCCCCAACAAATCCATCAACTGGGACGATGTTTCCGGTGACGATCGTTGCCCTTTATGTCATGGGCAGTTTAGCTGCTATTATGTTAGTTGGAACTTGCAGGGTGATGTCTATGCTTACTGTAACTCTGACCCAAAGAATAGTGTAAGGCCATTGGAAGGTGGTTTAGATCCCATATATTATAATGACTATATCGGCACTGGCAGTCAATCGGAAGTGTTGCTGGATTACAAAAACGAGAGAGATGTTCTTTTAATCAAGGAGAACAGTCTTGTTCACTTGGTGAAACGCAATGCCAATGGCAGTGACCGATGGGACTTGCACAAGGGACGCATAGTGGGCAAGGGGCTTAAGCATGCGGGCGAGCCCGAGTTTCACATGTCGCAGTGCGTGGCAAAACCCACAGGCACCACCTATATGCTCGTGGATGACGGCAAAACCTCGCGAGTGTACTTATTGGAAGGTGATATGGAAGTTACAAGCAACAAGGGTTCCAAGAAACAGAACCTGAAGCCAGGACAAGTTGTCACCGTAAGCTCCAATGGGAAGATGAAGACGCAGAAGTTTGACGTGGCGGCGGCAGCCAAGAAATATGGCATCACGCTATCTGGAGATACCCCCAATAATGACAAGAAACCCGAAAAGAAAAAGGACAATGATGTCATAAATGACACTGGCAAAAAAGTAAAGAAATGCAAGATAAAAGGTGTAGAGTTCTCGATGGTGAAAGTTGAGGGCGGCACGTTTACTATGGGCGCGACACGCGAACAAGGCAGCAACAACAGCAACCAACAACCCACACACAAGGTGACGCTATCCACTTATTACATTGGAGAGACCGAGGTTACACAAGAGCTGTGGCAAGCCGTGATGGGCAACAACCCGAGCCATTTCAAGGGCGCCAAGCTGCCAGTGGAGAACGTAAGCTGGAATGAGTGCCAGCAGTTCATCAGCAAAATCAACAAGCTCACAGGCAGGAAGTTCCGTCTGCCCACTGAGGCGGAATGGGAATTCGCGGCACGTGGCGGTAAAGCTGGCAAGGGGTACAAATACTCTGGCAGCAACAATGCCGACGCCGTGGCGTGGCACGAGGGAAACAGCAATAATACCACACACAAAGTGGGCACAAAAGCCGCCAACGAGCTGGGAATCTATGATATGAGCGGCAACGTGTGGGAGTGGTGCCAAGACTGGTTTGGCGATTATTCCACCACTGCTCAGACCAACCCCAAAGGAGCCTCGTCGGGTACCGACCGTCTGAACCGTGGCGGCGGATGGTGCCATGAGGCCAAGTTCGCCACAGTATTCTACCGCGGCACCTCGGGCAAGCCCGACCGCAAAGTCGATAATCTTGGCTTCCGTCTGGTGCTGGAGCCATAAACGAACCCAAAACACACGCAACACACATAACAAAAGCCAGCGCCCTGTATGAGTGCTGGTTTTGTTGTGTCGTTCAGAGAAACCTTGTTCCTACTTAACCCTTAACACTTATAACTTAACACTTAATTACGTGTCGAGCGTAGCGTAGGTGGCATTGTCCTCGATGAACTTGCGGCGGGGGGCCACTTCCTCGCCCATAAGCATAGAGAAGACGCGGTCGGCCTCGGCGGCGTCGCTGATGTTCACACGCTTGAGAAGTCGGCTCTCGGGATCCATCGTAGTCTCGCGCAACTGCTCGGGATTCATCTCACCAAGACCTTTAAATCGCTGCACACGCACGTTCTTCTCCTCGCCACCAGCATATTTGTCGATAAACTGTCGCACCTGCATATCGTCCCAGCAATACTCCTGGATATTGCCCTTTATAGCACGATACAGCGGTGGAGTGGCGATGTAGAGGTATCCGTTGTCGATGATAGGACGCATGCGGCGGTAGAAGAATGTCATCAACAGAGTGGCGATGTGAGCACCATCAACGTCGGCATCGGTCATGATAATGATGCGATGGTAGCGCAGTTTCGACAGATTCGCCTCCTTGGGGTCTTCCTCGGTACCGATGGTGACACCCAATGCACGGAAGATGTTGACTACCGATTCGCTCTCAAATACCTTGTGGTCCATTGCCTTCTCAACGTTGAGAATCTTACCGCGCAACGGCATGATGGCCTGATAGGTGCGGTCGCGGCCTTGCTTTGCCGAGCCACCTGCCGAGTCACCCTCGACGAGGAACAATTCGCACAGTGCCGGGTCTTTGCAGGAGCAGTCGGCAAGCTTGCCTGGCAGTCCGCCACCTGCCAGTGGCGACTTTCGCTGCACCTTGGCTCGTGCTGTCTCGGCGGCATGGCGAGCAGTAGCAGCGAGGATAATCTTCTCCACGATAGCCTTGGCCTGCGAGGGATGCTCCTCAAGATATATGTTAAGAGCCTCGCGCAAACTGGTCTCCACAGCACCAATTACCTCGGTGTTGCCCAACTTGGTCTTGGTCTGGCCCTCAAACTGCGGTTCGAGCACCTTAACCGATATCACTGCGGTAAGACCTTGACGGAAGTCCTCGGGTTTGATTTCCACCTTAACCTTCTCGAGCATCTTGCTGTCCTCGGCATATTTCTTGAGCGTAGAGCCCAAGCCACGGCGGAAACCAGTGAGGTGTGTGCCACCCTCGATGGTGTTGATGTTGTTGACAAACGAATAGATATTCTCGTTGAACGAGGTGTTATAGGTCATTGCCACCTCAACGGGGATATCGCCCTTGCTGGTGTTGATGTGAATCACATCGTCGATGAGCGACTCCTTAGTGGCATCAATATAGCGCACAAACTCGTCGAGACCTGTGCTGCTGAAGAACTCCTCGCTATGAGGATTGCCCTCCTCGTCCTTCTCACGAAGGTCGGTGAGGATAAGTTTCACGCCTGCGTTGAGGAATGCCAGGTCGCGCAGACGGGTAGCGAGAATGCGGTACTCATAAACGGTGGTCTGGGTGAAGATGGTAGCATCGGGGTGGAACTTCACAGTAGTTCCATGCTCATCGCCACATTCACCTATCACATGCACCTCGCATGTGGGCTTGCCGTAGGCATACTCTTGGCAGTAAATCTTGCCGCCGCGGCGCACCTCGGCACGCAGATAGTCGCTGAGAGCGTTCACGCAGCTCACGCCTACGCCGTGCAGACCACCCGACACCTTGTAAGAACCTTTGTCGAACTTACCACCGGCATGCAGCACGGTCATCACGACCTCAAGAGCCGATTTTTTCAGTTTCTCGTGCTCATCGACGGGGATGCCACGGCCGTTGTCTTTCACGATAATTGAATTGTCCTCGCAGATGGTAACATGGATAGTGTCGCAGAAGCCTGCGAGAGCCTCGTCGATAGAGTTGTCAACCACCTCACTAACAAGGTGATGCAAGCCCTTGACACTAGTGTCGCCAATATACATGGCAGGACGCTTGCGCACCGCCTCAAGGCCCTCAAGCACTTGAATGTTATGCGCCGAATACTTCTTCTCTTCTTGTTCTTCGATTTCTCTAATTTCTTCGCTTGACATATATCTTAAATTTTTATGGTCTATTTATTTGCAAAACCTCCAAAATCACCTTATTTACAGCGGTTTACAGTCATCAATGTAGGGCCATTTGGGGCATTGCGCTAAAAACATACAAAATTACAAAAAAATGACCAAGTGGCATAACTTTTAAATCATAAAAAAAGTGAATATTTTGCTCAAATTTCAACAGAATCTCTATTTTTGCACTATGATGAAATTGAGGGGCATAGTTATGCTGATTTTGGTATTGTGTGGCGCAGGTTTGATGGCATGCGCCAATGACTATTTTGCCCATCTCGACAAGCTGATTTCGGAGCACGACACGCGCATTGCAAGCAAGAAATCGGCGATAGATAAAATCAAGAATACTCTCCCTGCGCCAAGCAGCGACCCTGCGGTCCTGAGCAAAGAGTATGACATCAACAGTTCACTCTACCGCGAGTATCTCGAGTTCCAGAACGATTCGGCGCAGAAATATGTGCGCCGCAACATCGCCATCGCCACCGACCTTAACGACAACAGCCGACTCATAGACAGCCGTCTCAACCTCATGCATCTTCTCAACAAGGCCTATCTGCTTGATGAAGCGTCAACTATGGTTAACGAGATTGACACCACTAACATGAGCAGAGATCAGAAGCTGTTCTACTACAAAATTCTCTCGGATATGTGCATGTTCAGGATGGAATTTAACAAGGGAAGCAGCTACGAAAAATTATATCAGCAGCAACTAACAGACTACCGATTGAAAATCGCCAATCTTTCGGAGCCTGGGAGCGAACGCAACAAGCTCTATCACGCAAACTACCTCAACGACACAGGAAAGACCCGCGAAGCCATAGCTCTGCTCGAAGAGATGCTCAAAGATTATCATAGCGGTGACCGCACCTATTCGGTAGTAACGAGTACCCTGGCGTTTTATTACAGCACGCTTGGCGACCGAGAGAAGCAGAAACAGCTACTGGCGATGAGTGCCGCTAGCGACATCGAGGGATGCATCATGGAGAACTCCGCACTCAGGCAGCTTGCCGAGCTGCTCTTCGATGAGGGCGACATTGACCGAGCCTACCGATACATAAACATCAGCGTTGCCGATGCCAATTTCTACGGCACACGCCTGCGCAACGTGCAGGCGTCACAACTGGTACCACGCATCATCAGCGCCTATCAGGAGAAGCAGGAAAAGAACTACCGCAACATGCGCAATCTCATCATTGCGTTGAGCGTCCTCGCACTCTTGCTCGTGGCAGGTGTTATAGCCCTCACAATGCTTTACAAGCGATATCGCCGCCTCAGCGAGAGCCGCAAACGAATCAACGACAAGCTCAACGACACCGTTGGTGAACTGGAAACCACCAACGAGCTGCTGCGTGAGCGCGACAAGATAAAGGAACAATATTTGGGCCGCTTCCTCACCTTCAGCAGCGCGCTCATCGACAAGAACGAGAATCAGCGCAAGGCCATGAACCGCCTCGCCATGGAAGACCGCCTCAAAGAACTGAAATCGCATCTCAAAAGTCCGCATTTCGACTATGAGAACGCCAAACTTTTCTACCAGAACTTCGACTCGGCATTCCTCAATATCTACCCTAATTTCATCGAGGCGGTAAACAACCTGCTGACTCCTGACCAGCCAATCGAACCTAAAGAAGACGAGCAGCTCACACGTGAACTCCGCATCCTGGCTCTCATTCGCCTCGGCATCACCGACAACAAGGAGATCGCCAGCATCCTCCGCGCCTCAATCGCCACAATCTACACCTACCGCTCACGCCTCAAAGCCCGAGCCATTAACAAAGACACCTTCGAAGACGACATAAAACGCATACAAGCCTTATCCTAATCTACAATCACACAACTTTCTCCTTACACAAAACCTCAACCAAACCAAAATTGCGCGTTAATTTCATAAAACAAAAGTTTTGATTTTATGAACATCCCCAAACACCTAATACACTGAAAAACAAACAACTTACTCCAAAAGATAGTTTTGATTTTGTTAAAAAGGTGTTTTTCCCCTTTATTTAATGTAATAATTTTGCAGTGCGCAATCAAGCACGAGTGAAAAAGTCACCGTTGAATTACCCGCGAATGACCGTGCAATTTGCCCGTAAATTGATAGGCGAGGATAATTGACTGAGAATAAATTAACAATTCTCGATTGATTCACGGTTAATTCCGCGATAATTTACGGAGAAACATGAAGAAAAATTAAGCGAAATTTTATTCACATAAACACAACTCAAAATGAAGAAACTATCATTCTTAATTTTTGCTGCAATGACATTGCTCTGCTGGAGCGGTGTTCAGGCGCAAGATGTGGTGGAGGTGACTGCTGCCTCGCCGCAAGTGACTCAGGACTTCGACGGCATGTGGGATGTCAACGCCGGTGAAGCCCTGTTCGACATGCCACAGGGATGGCGTGTGGACCGCAACATGACTGCCGCACGAACCGTTGGGGCATATTCAAGCGCTGCCACCAGCGTAATGTACACTGGCGGCACAAGCCTTGCCAGCAACGCCAAGAACGGCACCTGGAATTTCCTCTCGAGCAGCGTGACAGGCGACTGCTCAGTGGGCGGACTCTCTACCACTGTTGACGGCGGCACACGCTGCATCAACGTGATGACATGCGTAAAGAATTCAGGCGACGAGGCCGTGAGCAAACTCACCATAGCCTACGACATCGAGAAATACCGTGATGGCGACAATGCCGCCGGCTTTGCCGTGCAACTCTACACCTCTACCGACGGCACCAACTGGACCAGTGCGGGCGAGGACTTCTACAACTATTTCGCTCCCGATGCCGCAACTGCTGGCGCTGCCAACGTGCCCATCAGCACCACCGCCATCAACGGCAAACAACTCATGGTGAGCCTTGCCGCAGGCGAACAGCTTTACCTTGCCTGGAATATCAGCGTGGCAAGCGGCTCGAGCCCTAACAAGGCGATGGGTCTCTCTATAGATAATGTGGTGATTGACGCCACCTTCGCCTCACAGGACCAGAGTGCTTATATCTATGTAGAAGACGTGACCAAATGGAGTGCCCTTTACATGAACGACTCGCTACCCGAAAGCAGCGCAGTGGTCAACGGCGTTAATTATAAGGTGTGGGCCATCGACATGGACGGCGCAAACCACACCCTTACCTTCAGCGACGGCGGTTCAAATAGCCAGACATTTGACATCACCGCCAACCGCGACTACTACCTGTGCCTAACTAAAACCGAAATCACCGAGATTACAGACCCCGAGAACTATACCGGCTGGGTTGACCCAAGCATTCCGCCATTTGTGGCTTCGGGCATCTACTTGCGCGGCGAGGTTAACAGCTGGGGCGCCGTGAGCGAATGGGAGTTCAGCGATGAGGGCGACGGAGTTTACACTCTATACAACAAGACCCTCAGCGGTGCCTTCAAGGTTGCCGACGCCAACTGGAGCAGCGCATGCAACTACGGCAGCAACGGCACATCGGCGATGATTGACACGCCTTATGCACTTGTGCTCGGCACCAACGACAACATCTCGTGCGGCGGTAACACCTACGTTTGCAAGAAGATAATCCTCACCATCGCCAACGGCAGCGCAACCTTGCTGCTGCAGAGCGATGACGACGAGACAGGCCTCACTTCGGTATATGTGATTGGCGACAACAACGGCTGGAACTATATGGACACCAGCGGCGAACTCCAACTCACCGAGAACAACATCTTCACTGGTCAGGTGACCATGAGCGCTGGCGAAGATGGATTCTGCCACTGGCGCATCTATCAGCGTCTGGGCATGGTGGGCGTATGGGGTGCCGAGAGCGACCTCACCGGCGACAACACCAGCGGCACGCTCATCAAGGGCAGCACTAGCAAGGTATCGACCGCTTCCGGAACCTACGACGTGACCTTCAACCTCAGCACTGGCGAGTACAGCCTCGTGAAATCGGCTTCTACTCCCACCACCATGACTCTGCAACCTGCCGACGTGGTGCTCGTTCCCGAATTGCCCGAGGAGGTTAAAGTGCTGTCGCTCAACAACAGCCTTATCTACTACAACGACCAAGACGCAGTGTTCAACGACATCGCCACTGCTATGGGCAAGAACGCCAACTGGACAAAGCATACCCTGCTCGGCAAGTCACTACAAACCCATTGGGAAGAAGGCGACGGAGTGGCCGAGGACGGCAATCCAGGCGCTAAGATGCTCGTGCGTAGCGAGGCATGGAGCCACATCATCCTGCAAGAGCAGAGTTCGCTCCCACGCACCAACATCGAGGCCTTCCGTGCCAACGTTAAGCGCTGGGTGGACTACATCCGCGAATTCTGCCCCAACCCCAATGCCATCATCATCGTGCCCATCAACTGGGCTTACAGCGGCGACTGGGCAAACTACACCGCCTTCAACAGCACATTCGTGAAGAACTATCAGGATGTGGCACTTGACCTGGGCGTGACTCTCTGCCCCGTGGGAGTGGCTTATCAGGCAGTTTATGATGCTGAGGGTGCTAACGGCACCAACACTTGGTTCCTCGACGACCGCCATCCAACCCTCAAGGCCACCTATATGGCAGCAGCGATGGAATATGGCCTTATCTTCGGCGAAGACCCAGCATCAATCACCTACGCGCCCAGCGACCTGAGCGCCAGCGATGCTGCAAGTATGCGCACCTACGCCAGCAACGCCCTCAACGGCTTCACCAACTATGTTGACCACACCGCAGGCCAAGTTCACTACAAGGTTACCGTTCGCGACCAGTACGGCATGGAGATTGAGCCTGCCGACCCAGTGGTGATGACCCTGAGCGATGGCGGAAATCTTGATAACTACGTGTTCACCAGCAACGGCACTAACGGCACATTCAACGTGAACGCCACTACAGGCAGCTTCAGCGCCGATGCTACCGTGAAGGTTGCTGCCGCCGAGACCGAGGTGGTGGTATTCCCTGCTATCGAACTCAACGAAGAGAACCTCAGCGCAAGCGAGAATTTCGACGCCATGGGCGACGAGGCTACCGCTACCCTACCCGAGGCTTGGCGCATCGACCGCATCCTCACCGCTCCACGCACCGTGGGACGCTTTGATCAGGCCGACACCGAGACGATGTACAGCGGAGGCGTGAACCTCGCAAGCAATGCGAAGAACGGAACATGGAACTTTGGTGCTGATGACAACAGCGACCGTGCTCTTGGCGGCATCTCGACAGGTGTTGCCAACGCCACCCGCTGCGTGAACCTCTATGCCCACCTGCTCAACACCGGCAAGAAGAATATCGAGAATGTGAACGTGACCTACAACGTGGAGAAATACCGTAAGGGCTCTAACGCAGCCGGATTTTCCGTGCAGCTCTACTACTCGATTGACGGACGCAACTGGACAAGCGCAGGCGACAAGTTCCGCACCTATTTCGCTCCTGACAGCGAGACAGCAGGCTACAGCAGCGTGCCTGGCGAGACAGTGACGGTGAACGACGTGCTCGACGTGCCCATCTCTCGCGGCTGCGACCTCTACCTCGCATGGAACATCACCGTGGCAAGCGGCGACGCCGCCAATGCTGCAATGGCGATAGGCATCGACGACTTCAGCATCAGCGGCGAACTCCCCACTATTCCTGCCGCCAAGCACTACATCTATGTTGACGACCAGACTGGATGGGATGCTCTTGGACTCTATGCTTGGGGCGATGGCGAACTCTTCGGCGCATGGCCTGGTGAGGCAAGCGTTGGCGAAGTGAGCTTAGATAAGGCTACCACCTACAAAGTGTTCTTGCTTGACACAGAGGGTGGCAACTACAACCTTATCTTCAACAACTGGAACAACGGCAAGCAGTTGCCCGACTATAACATCAACGCCGATCGCGACTTCTACTTCCGCATCGATGAGAACGGTGTGACAGAGGTCGAAGTTTCTACTGTCATCGAGAACGTGATAGACAGCAAAACACCTATCACCGTGAGCGGCAATGTGGCCTTCTTTCCCGGAGTGATTGAGGTTTACAACATCAACGGCCAGAAAGTAGCACTGGGAAACAACACCGTGAGCTTGGAAAGCCTCACTAAGGGCATCTACATCCTCCGCGCCACCGACGGCCGCCAAGCCACAACACTCAAAATAGCAAGATAAACAGTCTCTTCACCATAAAACACACAACTCAATACCCCCGCGCAGCATCACAGCCACGCGGGGGTATTTATATCAACTCCACGCTGCACTATCAAACGGCGAATTGCGCGAATGACACGAATGACCTTAACTCCAATTGTTATCTCGAAAAGTTACTAACCTGGAATTTTATTATTTCCTGCGCTGTCTTCCCACTGAGGCTGAGTGGGATATCACCTCACCACGCAGCATGTCCATCATCAGGCGAGTTGTTTTCCACAGCAATACTCGCCACCCAAGGGGACGACACCCCCTAATGCGTTAAAAGCGTTAAGTAAATTTACTTAACGCTCATGTGGTAGCCCATAGCAGAGTCGAACTGCTCTTTCAAGAATGAAAATCTTGCGTCCTAACCGATAGACGAATGGGCCATCATGTGAAGACCTAGCCTTTGCGCCAAAATCTTCATGAGAAAATTATGCTAGACTGAGAGGGCTAAACTCTCAGGGGAGAAGCGTGTTAGGCAACGTTGAGTTTGTTAACGTGCTTAGCGAGCTTGCTCTTGAGGTTAGCGGCTTTGTTCTTGCTGATAGTACCCTTGCGACCCAGCTTGTCGAGCATAGCTGAAACTTTCTTGTAAGCCTCGGCAGCTTCCTCTTTGTTCTCCATTTTGCGCAGGTTGCGAACAGCGTTGCGCATAGTCTTAGCGTAGTAACGGTTACGCTCGTTTCTTGTCTTTGTCTGACGAATTCTCTTAATAGATGATTTATGGTTTGCCATAATTTGTGTGTAAAAATTTTAATTGTTTGATTATTAGTAGCCCATAGCAGAGTCGAACTGCTCTTTCAAGAATGAAAATCTTGCGTCCTAACCGATAGACGAATGGGCCCCGATCGTGTGCTTTTTCAAAAGCGACTGCAAAATTAGGTCAAATTTTTGAAACAGCAAAATTTATTTTGGTCAAATCGCTAAAAGACAAAGTTTTTTTGATTTTTTGGGCGAAATTTGCGCTATTTAGTGTATCTTCGTAGGCTAAAAACCACTCAAACCGATGCAGGAGAAACTCAATGGCATAGTAATTAATGTAATCAAGTATAACGAGAAGCATAACATCGCCCACATCTACACCGACAAGCTGGGGATGCTGGCATTTCTTGTGCGCCAAGGCACGACGCATGCGGCAAGGATGCGCAACGCGATGTTCATGCCGCTGTCGCTGCTGGAGTTTGAGGCTCGGCTGCAGCCCAACCGCGACTTGGGTACGCTTCACGACGTGCGTCGCACCGCCACGCTGATGTCTATCTATAGCGACCCCATGAAGAATGCCATCGCCATGTTCCTGAGCGAGTTGCTGTCGCACACCATTCAGGAGCAGGAGCAGAACATGGTGCTCTACAGCTACATCAAGAGCTGCATTATTAGGCTCGAGGACATGAGCGGCAGCGTAGCCAATTTCCACATCTGCTTCCTATACCGACTTGGGCAGTTCATAGGCATCCAGCCCGACATCGACAGTTACCATGAGGGCTACTGGTTCAACATGAACGAGGGCGTGTTCACACAGTCGCCCCATCCCGGCATGAAATCGCTGTCCCCCGCCCAAGCGCAGGTGCTGCCGCTTTTATCGCGCATGACCTTCGACAACATGCACCGCTTCAAGTTCTCGCGCGAGCAGCGCAACGAGATGCTTGAGATAATCCTCGGCTACTACCGCCTGCACCACTCCACTTTAGGCACGCTGCGCTCGCCCGACGTACTCAGGCAGCTGTTTGATTGACAAGATAAAAAGGGTTTAGAGTTTTTTCCACATTTTTTTGCTATAGACCATAAAAATTGAAGAAATGTCATTAACTTTGCGTTTTTAATTTCCATGGCTTCATGAAGTGCATTAATTGTTATAGAGAGATAGATGACGGCCTCAAGTTCTGCCCCAAATGCGGCTTTAAGCAGCCCGACGACCGTGAGGCCTACGAGAAGGAGCATCCTGAGCTTGCCGAAGCCATTTCTGAGGAAGAGATTCTTGAGACACTGAAGCAGGTGACAGAGGTGCAACGCACCACTATGTCGCGTGACGAATTTGTGGAGTCTCTCGCCAATGACCCACATCACGAGAGCATCGTCAAGATGGTGGATGAGGGCGTGAAGACATTTAAACTCAAGGAAAAGAGCGACCAGGAACGATGGATTGCGAGATGCAGCGAGTTGATTAACAACAAGCTGGGGTTTTATCCATATTTCGTTCAGCTACTATCACAGCAGTATGAAATGGCTCGTGACCTACTCTTCAACCAAGCTTCTTACAGCATGGATTTCGCCACGGCAACCAGTAAAGAAGAAAGTGATGAAAAAACATCGACACAAGCAAAACTGAAAAAAGTGGTTTGTAAACAATGTGGCTTTGTGTGGACTGTGAGTTTACCGACAACACCAGCGCCCCACATATTCACTTGCCCGCATTGCTTGAGTAAGGTTTCAGTTGAGGCTAATGCAGCCAAAGAACAAAGTGCACAGCCACACGAAGTAAATGGCGACAGGCCTCCTAAGTTCTCACCGCGGCCTCCTAAGTTCTCACCGCAATCGCCAGCATCTGACGAGACCCGCAAGAAGCATGACGAGTTGCAATCAAAAATACAAGCCGCCACTGTTTTCTGTCCCATATGCTATCATCGTCTCTCTCCTGGCACTAGAGAGTGTCCGTTCTGCCACCAACTATTAGACTGGAAAGGGACTCCTAATGGTGGTATGGCTGCTATAAGTAAAGTTGACCACTCAGCTTACAAGCAGAATGACGAGAACAGCAATTCGTGGATTATGGCACTACTGATTTGTGTGGTTTTAATCATAATGCTATTTTTTGTCATTAGAAACTGTGATGATGAGAAAAACATGACAGATCCTGGAGTTTCGGCATCACAACCAACTAGCTATGAGTATGCCACAAGCCCTGTGCCCTCAATGGCGGATGATGTGATGGGTGAGGAGATTGACGAGGAGAAGGCAGAAGACACTCCTAAAGCTGAGTCATTTATCGACCTTAACGAAGATGGAAGCTATCACCTTACAGGCTCAGTCGGTGGAGCCAAGTGCAAGATGGACATCACTATAGACGGAAACTATGTTAGTGGCACTTACACCTACATCAAATTTGGAAAACCAATTCAGTTGGATGGCGAGAAAAATGGCAATAACATTATCTTGTATGAAATATATGATGATGAATACACAGGCTCACTTGACGGCTATGTTTATGGTGATTCGTTCAGCGGCACCCATACTCATTACGATACAGAAGTCGAAAGCGATTTTTCGTTCACCGCTCAATAACAAAAAACCATGGCACTATTACCGCAAATGTGACAACATATTATGAGAGCATGATAACGAGTTTTTTACAGCAACAATAAACTGGTGATGAAAATGTGGCAAACGGGTTCTACACATATCATCACTAATAAAATTATTTCACAGAACCCACTAAAAAATTATTTGAATTATGAAATTTAAGTTTTTATCAATTTTGATGGCAGTGGCACTAGCATTGGCTTTCACATCATGCGACAACACGGGAAAAGGTTCTAGCAGCGACAGCAGTGAGAACAAAAGCGAAAAAGTGGATGAGGCCGAAGGTCCCACTGGCGATGTGGCAAAAGACGCAAAGCAATTATGCGAGAAACAAATAGAACTCATGTCTAAAAATATAAAATCA
Organism: Muribaculaceae bacterium; assembly: GCA_017557625.1. GTDB lineage: Bacteria > Bacteroidota > Bacteroidia > Bacteroidales > Muribaculaceae > Sodaliphilus. The sequence continues at coordinate 18,787 of JAFYYG010000052.1, read as the reverse complement.
GATGAAGAAGCGAAACAGCTAGTAAACGACTTCAAAGCCCTTAAGGATCAATATATGAATTTCTACAAGAAAAAAGGCGACGATAAGTTAAATGAATTCAATGAAGAGTATTCTAATCTGCAAGAAGATTCTGAGTACTCACAAAAACTCACGGATGCATTTAACAAATTGCTAAGCAATGAACACTTTATAAAGGCCACCCTTGATGAGGTTAATAATAACAGTAAACCATAAATAACAGAGACAACACCATTTTGACAAATAATAAGGTCAACCACAAAAAACTCAGATGACCGATGCCTCGTTATGGAGCATCGGTCATCTGTTAAAGAAGTGTGTTAAGAGAAATTATTGAGTTAATCTTTTATAAGCGTTATAGTCAACCCTTTTGTTATTAGAGTTCTTCAGTAGTGTGAAGTTTCTGAACATAAACTGCCTTCATCATCTTCTTGCGATTAGTTACGCTAGGTTTCTCAAACTGCTGACGCTGACGCAATTGCTTGATGATGCCAGTACGCTCGGTTTTTCTCTTAAATTTCTTCAAGGCGCGCTCAATGTTCTCGCCGTCTTTAATAGGAACAATAATCATAATTTTTTGTGTATTTAAAATGTTGTGAATTAATTTGTTTGTCAATTTGTGGCGACAATCGCTATGCGTTGTGCCATATAGGCAGTCACGCAAACTCTTGCTTGGTCCAAAAGGCCAAAATGATTGTCATAAAATAAGTGATTTAAATAAAATGCTCTCGCTCGGAAACCATTAAGCAAGCTTAGCTTTCTCTCGCTTGATCGCATTTTTCCGCTTTATGGCGACAACTTGGCTCAATCCTCGCTCGATTGTGCCAGCGTCAAGGCAGTGCGGAAGACTGCCTTAGGAAGGGGTTATATGTCTGTAGTTCAATATTCTGTGGTTGTTAAAACAAACCTCCTTTCAATTTTGTGCGTGCAAAGGTAATAATTTTTTTAAAAACACAAAACATATTGCAAAAATAATTTATCCAAAAAAAATTTTGAAAGTATAAAATGTGTAAGCATAGAGTCTGTGCCGTAGGCGGAGGGGAGGGAGCCTTAGGGGAGCAGCTGACACACATCAATTTATTTTCGTAGAACTCACGTTTTTTTAGGTTTTTGCAACAGCATCAAGATACTGATGCTTTACTACCCCCAGTGCCGCCATCTCCACTCGCTGTCGCTCGTCACGAAAGCGGGGGACTACTCAAAGTCAGCCTGAGGTGCCTTCGTTTCTTGCCGTCTGACGGAGCATAAGTGTCATACCCCCCCAATCGGGTTAAACACTAAGGAGCTGCGCCTAGCGGTGGCGGAGCTCCTTGTATTTCTTTTGCGTTTCTCACGCATATCTCACGCGTTGTGGTGAGTAGGAAAAACTTAAAATATATAATATTTGTTGTAGGTGTTAGGACCCGTGGCAGAACAGAGAATAGTTGTTCAAAATCCACTCTAAACCCTAAACTTCAAGTTTAACGAGACTTGAATGATTATTTGTCTTTCTTGGTTTTCTCGAGTTGTCGTTTCAGTGCATCAACTGCGAGATCTACAGCCTCCTCAAAGGTGTCGGCGACTTTGTTGGCGAAGAGGTCTTCGGTGCGTGGCACGAAGAGCTTGATGCTTGCTTCCTTGTTCATCGCTGTTTCGGGTTTTACCACTTTCAGAGTCACCTCAGCGTTGGTGATTTCCTCATGATGCTTAACAAGTTTCTCAACTTTTTTGTTGATAAACTGCTCTAATTTCTCGGTTGCATCAAAATGAATGGCTTTAACTTTAATTTCCATATTAGCCTCCTTTTTTAAGTGCCCTGGGATGGGCGAGTTTATAATTTTTTTTCAATTCACTAAAAGTCACATGTGTGTAGATTTGAGTCATTGCCAGCGACTCGTGCCCAAGCAGCTCCTTGACGCTGTTGAGCGAGGCACCGTTGTTGAGCATCGCGGTGGCGAATGTGTGCCGCAACACGTGAGGGCTGCGCTTGCTGGTGACACCCGCCTCGCCAAGTTGGCTTTTCACTACTCGATAGACGAGCATTGGGTAGAGTGCCTCACCGTTGCTCCTGACAAAGAATCGGTCGCCACAAGCGGTGATTTTGTCACGGAACGCTCGGTAGCTATCTATATATTGTGCAAGTTCTGTGCCAAAGGGGATGATGCGGTCTTTGTCGCGCTTGCCGTGCACTTTGAGTTCGCATTTGGCAGTGTCAACATTGTGGTCGAGGAGCCCTATGAGCTCATCGCGGCGCATCCCCGTCTCATATAACATCATCACAATGAGACGGTTGCGCACCTCGTCAAAGTCTTCCTCGTCTATCTCGCTGTCGATGACAGTGTCAACACTGCTTTCCCTTACCATTTGTGGCAGTCGCTTGGGGATATGTGCCATTTCTACCTCGGCAGCGGGATTCTGAACCACCTCGCCGTTAATCATGAGCCATTTGTAGAGCGCCCTTACCGCCTGCAGTTTGCGCCGCAGCGTGCGTGCGCCGTCACCCTCGTTGCTCAAGTGCAGCATCCAGGCACGAATGTCACTGGTGGTGACACTTTTCACATCGAGTTCGGTGCTCCCCTGTGTGAGGAACGCCTCCCACTGCCTCAGGTCATTGCCGTAGGCCACCTGAGTATGGCGCGAGAGATTCAACTCTAGCCTAATGTATTGCAGGTATTTATTGATAATTTCGCTCATGCAAAAAAGGTCAAAAACTTCAGCTTTCTGGTACTGTTTTACTAACAACGCCTCTAAATTACACAAAAATCGCAATAAAAACAAATTTATTGCGATTTTTTTCTTTTTTTCTGAAACTTTTTTTGCGTTTTACTCCTACGGACATGTGGTAAGAGGGTTGCTGCATATCTTGTCGCAATGAATCCAACCGGTGCATTTTCCGTCGGTGCTGACAGCTTTTACCCAGTTGCCCTTAACGGCGATGGGGTGGAAATAGGGCTCACCCTTGAGCTTTACTGCCTTTGCTTTAGCCGAAGGAGCAGCACGTAGCGCGCCTGCTGGATCTCCAGCGATAGAAAACCACAGCAATGAGCGATGAATCCAGTATCCTGTCTTTGAGCCGTTTAAAAGAACATCTTTCTCATTGTCTCCACATTGCAGCACCACATCATCGATTTTCCACCATTCTCCCTTTGCCGAAATCAGTGAAACGACATAGGCCTCATCGGTGGGCAATGTTGCCACCACCTTCCCTTTGGGGGAGTTGCGCACATTGGTCACCGGACCGTCGGAATCGACTATATAAACATCCACCATACCCTGAGCACTCACAATTAATGGTAGCATCAGAAAAGCAAACAATAATAAGAATGATTTTTTCATAATAGTTTAAGTATTAATTGAATTGACACATCATGAGTTATTTACTCTAACTTTAGAAGTCATCGGGGAATTTGCGGGCAGCCTCTTGAAGCATCTGTGACACGTCGAAGTAGAAATCGCGGGTCTTTTTGGGGTCGCTGCTGCTCTCTGTGATTATAAGATCTATACCTCCTTCAAGCTCTTTTTGGTCTTTGGCGACATACCCCAGAAAATTGATGATGGCATATTCATGGTCGGGCGAGATTACCACCCAGGGCTCATCCTCGGTGCCTCTACCACTCGACATGATGGCGGCAATGAGCTTGTCAAGGCGATATTGCCGCACTGCCGCACGCGCATATTTCTTCTTTTCTTTAAGCGCATAGATGTAGTAGTTGAGCTGGTCAATGTCAAAGATGTTGTCATCTAGAGCCATCTCGGCATATCGTGCTATCTTATCGCATTCCTCACGAGTGAGAGGCGGATTCTTGTAATAGAGTTGCTCCACCTCGTCTTTACCCTCAAAGTCGTTATGCCTAAAGGGGTTGTAATCCTCTTGGAACACGAAACCATAATAAAGCTCCCTATAGGCCTCAAAGTTCATGATTGTATCGTTACTCTTGAACGACTTCACCAGTTTGGGATAATAATACCGTGAATTGGGGTCAAGGGTTTCTTGCTTTATTTTTTCGAAATCCACCTCCTTGACCTGAAACTTGTATTGCGCGTTCACCGCCACGGCCGTGAGCATGAGCAACACTAGTGAAAAGAATATTCTTTTTTTGTTCATAACTATTTGTTTTTCTTTAGTAAACAAGCTGACGATGCAATAGAAATTGTCATCTCATGCTTGAGAACGCTTAACACTTATCATTTAACGCTTATTATAAATAAATTGGTCTAACATTGGCAATGTCATAGACAAAGCCCTCAATCCCTACGCCAATCATTGCCACAGCGACCACAGCCGGCAATCCCTTGGCGCAAAGATACTGAATAAAATTGGTTTTTGAAAGCATAAGCCACTTGCCGTGAGGCGTGCGGCTGAACGCTAATTGTCCCATCACTGCCCCCAGAATTGTACCCAAAAGCATGAATCGAGCGTCAACAAGCATTCCTAGCAGGCACCCCATCATGGAACCAAGGCCTATGTAAAGATTTCCAGTATTGCGTCCATCGGGTTCTCCTTTTGGTGAGATATATTTCAATCCCACTACCATTGCTGTGGCAAAACCATAGAAGATGAAAATCCACTTTGGGAAAGTGGTATATACGCTCAAGTGTAGCAGCCACAATCCGGCATAAGCTGGTATAGCAGCCACAATCCACGGCTTAATCACCATCACTAGAGCAGCAAGTAGGCAGATGGATCCTAATATGAGCAGTATTGTATATAATGTCATCGTTAATTGTCTAGTTCTGAATAAATATCATTTACTATTCCCCGCCGAGTTTTAGCTGCGCAAGCTATCATTGGTCATTGGCAATTTCGGTTTGGGAGTTCTCATTCTGTGCCGCATCGCTGTCGAGCAACATGGCAGGTTGCACATCTTCAGGATAAGAAACGCGTGTGTGGTAGAAAGTGAGCAGTCGCTTTATCAGGCACGTCTTCACCTCGGTGATTTCCTTAAAGCTGATGGGCGCCTCGTGGAACATACCGTCTGCGACCTGTCCATCAACAATTTTCTCCACCATTTCGGTGATGCTTTGTTCGTCAGGATGCCCCAAGCTCTTGGTTGCCGCCTCACAGGCATCAGCCATCATCAAGATTGCCGCCTCACGTGTTCTAGGGTTAGGACCGGGATAGGTGTAAATCTCGGCGGGCACATTGCCAGTAGCACTCTGCCTCAACGCCTGGTTATAGAAATAACGTGTCTTGCCTTTGCCATGATGCTGGGCTATCATGTCTTTTATCACCTGCGGCAGCTTGGCTTTCTCGGCACGTTTGAGCCCGTCGGCCACATGTGAGATTACTATCGCCGCGCTTTGTTCGGGTTTGAGCACATCATGTGGGTTCACCCCACTCTGATTCTCGGTAAAGAATGCAGGATTGTCAATCTTGCCAATGTCGTGGTAGAGAGCACCGGCACGCACCAGCTGCACGTTGGCACCAATCTGTCGAGCAGCCTCACCCGCCAGCGTAGCCACCTGCAGCGAATGCTGGAATGTGCCAGGGCAGTTCTCCGACAGTTCACGAAGCACACCGTTATTGATGTCACTTAGTTCCACCAATGTCACCTGTGATGTGAATCCAAATATCTTCTCGACGACGAAAATGATAAAGTAAGCAAACGACAAGACAATACAATTGACGGCAAAATAGAGAATCACATGCCAATCGATGGTGTCAATAGCTCCATAACGCACCACAGACTGTGTGACATAAGTGATTGTGTAGCACAGGAAGATGGACATAGCACACCCCACCAGCTGCGAGCGCTGCATCAGTCCCTTGATAGAGACGACGGCAATGATTCCTGCAAGGAACTGCATAATCACAAAGTCGATGGAATCGGGGGCAACAAAAGAGCTCAGCAGAACCACCACCATGTGAGTCAAGAATCCCACCGACGTGTTGAAGAATATTGTCACCACTATAGGCACCAGAGCAAATGGCACTATATACAAGAATCCTGGTCTGAGCAGTGATATGAGATAGACGATAAGCACAAAGAGGAAGATGAAGCAGAAGAGGAAGACCATGCTTCGCATGCTGTTGAAGACAGAAGGCACCAGGACGCGAATAAAGAGGTAGTAGGACAACAGGACGAGAAACAGCAGCAGGATGTTGCCGTAGCGAGAGAAGCTCTTCACCGAGTTTTCCACGTTCTGCTCATCCAGGATACGCTCGTAGGTCTTGAGCAGAGTATATTTCTCGGGGGTTACGATTTCGCCATAGTCAATAATACGCTCGCCTTTCACCTTCATACCATGTGGTGCTAAGGCCAGCTTGTGTTCCTCTTCGAGCTGTGCATTCGACTTCATGGCATCATATTCAAGGGTGGGCTTGATGTTCTGGTAAAGAATATCAGCGAGGAGTGACTCCTCGGGAAGGTGCATCATCGAGATTGAGTCCTTAATCTCCTTGTAGGCCGCCTCGTGTGAGTGCAATTGCGAGGCGTCAACTATTTTAATGTTAATGTCATTTTGGGAATATAACCTGATTTGTGAAAACTCTCCCCTCGAAATCTTATTCTGTGTGTCAATGTCGATGATGCCGTCGCTAAACATGCTATCAACATCGTTGATAATCTTACTCTTTACCGCCTGCTTTAGCGAGGAGATAGTGTCAATAGCTGTCTTGATATTGGAGACGGCTTTTTCCTTCACATCGTTATTCACTGTATAGAACGGAGAGAACACATGGTTGATGCTGTCCTTGATTTGCTGCGTCCTCACCGAATCATATTCTATGGGGATGTCAAATGGAGCAATGAGCTTGGGATAGTTCCATGGGCGGCCCTCGATATATACAAGCTTATTGCTTGTGCCTCCCACTAAGAAAAGCGACAACACCCCCACCGTGAGAACGATGAGCGCAAAGATTATCACTTTTATCTTCAACGAGTTTTTCATTATTGTTCTTTATAAACGTGAATTATAGGTTTTTGTTGCATAACCTTAACTCTGCCTTGTCGCCTTTGTTACTCCCTTCACCTTTCCCAAGCGCTTACACATCTTAGTGACGGCATCAACATCCTCGACCAGGACATCCATCTCGCACATAAACACGCCAGCATTGGAGGTGATACTCAGGCGCCTTATGTTAATCGACAAGTTAGTAGAAATCAGGTAGATGATTTCTTGCAGTATTCCCATGCGGTCAACCCCTTCAACCTTGATAGAGGCAAAAAACGTCTCGTTGCTGAGTTGCCACTGTGTCTCTATAATGCGGCCGCCATAGCCGCTCTTGAGTCGCATGGCGGTGGGACAATCTATTTTGTGAACCAAAACCTCGTTCTTGTATGAGACAAATGCCACCACGTCGTCACCTGGCAATGGGTGGCAGCACTTCGAGAGACGGTAGTTGGTTTTGCCATCAACGGTCTTGAGCATATACACCTTCTTGCGGTCAATCTCTTCAGCTGCGGGTTCATCGCTTTCGGTTTGCGACTCCTTGGGCGCCTTTCCTCCAAAAGAGCTGCGCCACAGCTTGCTGAGCAGATTTTGCGATGCTGGTTTCAAAGCTTTGAGCATCACGGGTGTCAGTGTGATGTCACCATTCCCTATCTTGTAATAAAGGTCCTCCTTGTTCTGTACTCCAAGGGCGCTGATGATGCGTGTGAGGTTCTCATTATTGATTTCAGCAGAATTGTGAGCCATAAACTCCTTGAACTGCTCCTCTCCACGATCCATCACCTCCCGTCGCATGTGCCTAAAAGCCTGGTTCAGACGCGTCTTACCCTTTGCGCTCACCACAAATTTTGACCATTCGGGTTCGGGTTTCATTGTCTGAGAGGTCAAAATCTCCACGCGGTCTCCACTCGAAAGCTTGTGGGAGATGGGCACAAGATTGTGGTTCACCTTTCCAGCTATGCAGTGATATCCTATTTCGGAGTGAATAGTGAAAGCCAGATCGAGCACGGTAGCGCCCTTAGGCAAGGTGAAAGTGTCTCTCTTGGGTGTGAACACCGTGATTTCGCTGGCATAGAGGTTCAGCTTTATCGAGTCGAGCAAATCAAGTGCGTTAGGTTCCTGAGTCTTGAGGATATCATCTATTTCACGAATCCACTCCTCGAGCTGAACATCCTCCTCCAATTCTCCATTGCCGTTTTTATATATCCAATGGGCAGTCATGCCCCGCTCGTCAATGTTGTCCATTTTGCGACTGCGAATTTGCACTTCTATCCACTCGGCATCAGGTCCCATGACTGTCAGGTGAAGGGCACGGTATCCGTTGGGCTTGGCTCGTGTGAGCCAGTCACGTATTCGTCCAGGATGTATCTTGTTATAAATCTTTGTTATCTCGTTGTAGATTGCCCAGCAGGTCAAGTTCTCTTCCTTGTCGTCGGGGCAGTCAAAGACAATGCGCGCAGCATAGATGTCATAAATCTCATCAATGGGTATTCGCTTGGCTTGCATCTTCTTCCATATCGAGTAGCATGACTTGACTCTCGCCTTGAACTCATAATTCAGCCCCACAGCATCAAGACGTTCCCTGATAGGTGCCGAGAAACGCTCAAACATATCGTTGCGCTTGCCGGCACTGGCCTCTACAGCATCTAAAATAGACTTATATGTGTCAGGGTGCTCATATTTGAAACTCAGGTCCTCGAGTTCCGATTTTATGGCGAAGAGGCCCAATCGGTGCGCCACTGGTGCATAGATGTATAGCGTTTCTCCAGCAATCTTGTATTGCTTTGCCGGAGGCATCGACGCCAAAGTGCGCATGTTGTGCAGGCGGTCGGCAATCTTGATGAGTATCACCCTCACATCTTTGTTCATGGTGAGCAGCAGCTTCTTGAAGTTCTCGGCCTGAACCGAGGCCTTGTCACCAAAGATGCCTCCCGAGATTTTAGTGAGTCCGTCTACGATGTTGGCAATCTTGTCGCCCACTTTCTCGCCAGTATCAGGAATCACCTCGTCTCCAAAAATCGCTTTTATGTCTTCGGCTGTATATTCGGTGTCTTCCACCACATCGTGGAGCAATGCGGCGCATATCGATGTGGAGCCCATACCTATCTCCTGGCTCACGATGGTGGCAACGGCAATAGGGTGAAGGATATAGGGCTCGCCCGAACGACGACGTATGCCGTCGTGGGCACGTCGCGCAAAGCGGTAGGCTTTCTCTATCTTCTCCACCTTCTTGCGGTGATTGCTTGACAGATAACCATTTAGCAGCTCTTGATAAGCATCGTCTATTATCTTGTTTTCTTCCTCTTGAGTCATAAGAAATGAGTGTAAAAAAGTTATACTGCTAATTCAAAAATGCGATTAAGCGAGAACAACGCCGTGCTTGCACGAGCACTGCCGAGCGTGAGCATTTTATTTAAAAATGCGATTAAGCGAGAACAACGCCGTGCTTGCACGGGCACTGCCGAGCGTGAGCATTTTATTTAAAAATGCGATTAAGCGAGAACAACGCCGTGCTTGCACGGGCACTGCCGAGCGTGAGCATTTTATTTAAAAATGCGATTAAGCGAAAGCAACGCCGTGCTTGCACGAGCACTGCCGAGTGCAAGCATTTTATTTAATTTACAAAATTAGTGCAAGTTGAGATAAATACAAAATCAAAAACAAAGTTTTTTATTTTTATTTACGAGACACAGCCTAATTTATATAAACTTTAGCAATAAAAAGTGAAACAACCCGCATTTTTTTGTGAGTTTTTGGTTTTTTACATTTTCGGTTTATACATTAAGGTTGCTCTATAAATTGCTTGAGTGAGCTTTGTCGGACTCATCTATGCCTAAAGATGCCTAAATATAACCGTTTTTTAATTATTTTTTTCTAAAAAAATGGTCTTCATGCCGTTAATTCTCTATATCTTTGTAATCTATTTAGGATTTAAAAGCAATAAAGTAATTCACAACACATTAAAAATACATGTTTTTATTATGAAAAAGTTTTTATTTTCAGTAATGGCAATCCTGTTATTGGGCTCTTTTGTAACAGGTTGCAAAGGCAACTCGCAATCAAATGCCACCAACGACTCTATCGCTAAGTATATGGGCAAAATGCAAGGAACTATAATAAAAGAACAGTTCCAACAAGATAAAGAAATGTCAAAACAATTTGACCAAGATCAGTACATAAAAGGAATGATGACTGTTATTAATATGGACTCCACCAAAAACAACAGAAGCTATGTTCAAGGTTTGGAGGAAGGCATGAAATTGTATAAGGAACTGCTAGAACTTGAGAATCAAGGCATATCAGTTAACCGCAGTATCTACTTGAAAGAGTTTAGAGCAGTAATTGAAGATAAAGACTCTCTTGATTTGAAGAAAGTAGAAAAAGAAATTGAAGACATGAGAAACAAATTGGATGCTTTTAAAAAAACAGCCCAACAAAAAGGTCAATAGTTACCTGACTGACACATCTGTGATGTTCTAACTCACAAAGTGTTGTGCCAGTATCAAGGTGGCCACAAACAAGTGCCAATAAGCACAAAACATATCATTGTGCTTGACGGCACTATTTTTTATAGTCTCAATATAACTATTTTTAAACAATTTTTATCTAAAAAATAACCTTTATACCATTAATTGTCTTTACCTTTGCAGCTTGGTTTGACACAATAATAAAAAATAATACTATAAATATGGATAAATTAAGCTATGCGCTGGGCTTGAGTATGGCCCAGAATTTCAAGAGTTCGGGCATTCAAAGCATTAATGCCGATGACTTTGCCGATGCCTTGCGGGACGTATATGAAAACAAAGAGAAAAAAATGAGCTACGATGAGGCCAAGAAGGTAGTGCAAGAGTTCTTCACCGAGCTGGAGGCCAACGCTGGAGCCATGAACGAGGAACTTGGCAAGAAATTCCTCGAGCAGAACGCTCAGCAAGAGGGCGTGAAGGTGACCCAGAGCGGTCTCCAATACCTTGTGCTCAAAGAGGGCGATGGCAAGAAGCCTGGCCCTAATGACGTGGTGACTGTTCACTACACCGGTCGACTGATCGACGGCACAGTGTTCGACAGCTCAGTGGAGCGCGGAGAACCTGCCACATTCGCCGTGGGACAAGTAATCCCTGGATGGGTCGAGGGTCTGCAACTGATGAGCGAAGGCTCAGCATGGAGACTTTTCATTCCCTCTAACCTCGCCTACGGCCCTCACGGCACAGGTCCCATACAACCGAACTCAACTCTAATCTTCGACGTTCAGTTGATAAAAGTAGAAAGCAAGAAATAATTTTACAACACATTAAAATACATAGATTTATTATGAAAAAGTTTTTATTTTTAGTGATGGCAGCCCTGATACTGGGCTCTACAATTACAGGCTGTAAAGGAAAATCACAAGCTGATAAAATCAACGACTCTATTGCTCAGTTGATGGGTAAGATGGAAGGTGCTGATTTGAAAGCCCAATTCCAAAATATTCCTGATTTGGATGAGCAATTAGACAAAGACCAGTACTTGAAAGGCATGATGTCTGTTATAAAAATGGACACTACAAAGAGTAGCAAAAGCTACATTTTGGGTTTGCAGCAAGGTTTGCGCGTCTATCAAGAGCTTGCACAACTCGAGGTTCAAGGCATCAATGTTGACCGCAGGCTTTTCTTGAACGAATTCAAAAAAATGCTTGATGACAAAAAACCTATTGACATAAATATGACAGAGATGCAAACAAAATTATATGACTTGCAAACAAAATCTTTAAACATAAAGGCTCAAGAGAACCTTGCTGCTGGCAAGAAATACATCGACGAGCTTATGAAGAAAGATAATGGTTATAAAAAAACCAACTCGGGAATTATCTATAAAATTGTTGAGCAAGGTAGTGGCGAGTCCTTCAACGACGCATCGGTGGTTGACATTAAATTATTGTTGAAAGACATGAACGGCAATGTTTATCAGAACATAAGTAAACCACGGTCACTGCCTCTGGCTGGGATGAAACAGGATCCTATTTTTGCCAATCTCTATGACATTGTCAAGGGCATGAAACCAGGCGCAAAGGTAATCGCTGTCATTCCTGGTGACCAAAGTTCTTCAGAAATGAGGGGACTTAGCCCAAATTTGACTTTTGTCGTTGAAATCACTACTGTGGGTCTAAGCAAAAATGAGGAAAGGCCAGCTCCATCTCAATATCCCGGCGGACGCAATGCACAGTCCGCTCCACAGCCGGCTCCACAGCCTGCGGCTCCACAACCTGCTCCAAAGCAAGACAAGCAGCAACAAAACCTGCAATCCAACAAACAGGCAAATAATCAACAAACAGGCAAATAATCAAAAAACAAACAATAAAAAATCACAAATGAAACAGATATTATCAATAATTCTATTTGCTGGCTTGGTTCTTGGAACCATTAGCTGCAAGGGCAGTGGTGCCAGCGACTCCAGCGACAAAAGCTCTACCGAATCATCAACAGCAAAACGTTCAACAACCGCTTTGGAAGACAGTTTGGCTGACAATTTGGGAAACATGGCTGGTATTGATTTGAAAGCAGGACTCCAACAAAACCCTGACATGGAGATGCAATTAGACATAGACGAGTTCTTGAAAGGCATGACATCAGTTATAGAAATGGACACTACAAAGAGTAGCCAAAGCTACATTATGGGTTTGCAGCAAGGTTTGCGCGTCTATCAAGAGATTGCACAACTTGAGGCTCAAGGCATCAATGTTGACCGCAAACGATACTTGAACGAATTCAAAAAAGTGATTGACAGCAAAGACTCTATCAACTTTGAAAAAGTGCAACAAGAGATGCAAACAAAGCAAATTCAGGTACAAGACATGAAAACAAGAGCTTTAAAAATAAGAGGTGAGGAAAACCTTGCTGCTGGCAAGAAATACATCGACGAGCTCATGAAGAAGGACAATGGTTATCAGAAAGACGCTTCGGGGGTTATCTATAAGATAGTCAATCAAGGTAATGGTGAGTCCTTCAACGACGCATCGGTGGTTGATACTAAAATGTTGTTGAAAGACATTAATGGCAATGTTCTTGAGAACATGAGTAAGCCACAACCACTGCCTCTGGCTCAGATGAAACAGCATCCTCTTTTTGCCAAACTCTATGACATCGTCAAGGGCATGAAACCGGGTGCAAAGGTTCTCGCTGTTATTCCTGGAGACTTAATTCCAACTGAACAAATGGGTATCAGCCCAAACACTACTTTATTGATTGAGATTACTACTGAGGGACTCCATAAGGCAGAGTCTAAGTCTAGCCCAGCGCAACAAACTAATTCTGGTCAAGCTCAGGTGCAGCAACCTGCTAAAGTTCAATAATAGCACTTTTCATTAACAATGAGAAAATTCTTTTCAATAATCCTTTTGGCAGGCTTGATTTTTGGAGCAATAAGCTGCAAGAGCAACAACGAGAAAGAAGATTCCTCTACCTTAAATGTTGACGAAAGCACAGAAGGCACCTCAGCCAACAGCCTTGCCGAAAGCAACAAGAAAGCGGGAGAGGAGTACATCGCCGAGCAGATGAGCAAAGACAAGGCGTTCATCAAAACTCCATCGGGACTCTGTTATAAGATTCTCGAAGAGGGCGAGGGCGACAACTTCAAAGACTCCGATATCGTTGATGTTATCTACATTGGCAAGCATATCGACGGCTCGGTGTTTGACAGCTCTAATGGCAACGTCGTTCCTTTCCCTCTGATGAATGTGGTGCCTGGCTTCCGTGAGGTAATCACACTCATGAAGCCTGGAGCAAAAGCCGTCGCAATACTTCCAGCCAATATTGCCTATGGAGAGACAGGGCAAGGTCCCATCGGTCCCAACGAGACACTAGTGTTTGAAATCACAACTGTAGGCTTGAATGTTGCAACCAGCAACAAGCAGGCGGGCGAGAAGTACATCGCCGAGCAGATGAGCAAAGACAAAGCGTTCATCCAAACTCCATCGGGACTCTGCTACAAGATTCTTGAAGAAGGCAAGGGCGACATTTTTAAGGCGACCGATGTCGTCGACGTAATATATGTAGGCAAGCATATCAACGGCTCGGAGTTTGACAGCTCTAATGGCAACGTCGTACCTTTCCCTCTGCAGAATGTGGTGCCTGGCTTCCGTGAGGTGATCACACTCATGAGACCTGGGGCAAAGGCCATTGCCATCTTACCTGCCAAAATTGGATACGGGGAGAGAGGACAAGGCCCCATCGGCCCCAACGAGACACTGGTTTTTGAACTTACCACTGTGGAACTTCACAAATAACTCAAATAAAAAATACTATAAGCATGAAAAAGATATTTTTATTTATTGCAATAGCTGCCTTTATGAGCAGCTTTGCAGTGGCACAAGAGCCCGACTTGGCAATGATAGCCAAAATGAAAGAAATCAAGGGGGACTCTGTAACCATAATGCTGGGCAAGGTATATGGCACGCAGACTGCCATGAACCACACTACTGCAGAGGCACGTCAATCTTTCCTCCTGGCCTTTAAAAAGGCTATGACCCCCGACCTTGAGCAGACTAACGAGTTCTACCTTGAGGGCAAAGGTCTTGCCGAGCAGTTCTACCGCAATTCACAAAACGTGAACAAGCAATTAGGCATCAACATGAGCCGCAAGGCCTTTGCGCAGGCCTTCCTCACACGATTCAATGACACCACATCGACGCTTCCATTCAACGACGAGATGCGCAACATCAACATGCAGGCCAAACGCCTCATGGAAGAGATTGGTGAACTTAAGAAAGACAGCATCACGCCACAAACAACTCTCATCAACCTCAAAGCCGACTCGCTGAGCCAGAACATGGGACTCTTCTTCGGAGCACAAATGCAGAACTTGAGCAAGAAGAAGAACCTTGTTGATGGAGATATTGCGCGGATGCTTGAAGGCTTCAACAACACCATCAATATGGATGAGAGCAACAAGCCCCTCGTTGACGGAACATTGCTTGCAAGCGAATATAATGCTATTGAGCAGAAAATAAAGAGGCAACTCGGGCTGAACCTCAACAGAGACACCTACATCGCCACTGTGGCATCGGTACTCAACGATCCCAAGGTGCCTACTAAAGAGGACTTTAAAGATATTGACTCACAAACCCAAGCCTACATGACAGGGGTACAGGCATTTGCTAAGGAAAACAGCGCCGAAGCTCTCACACAAAAAGGACTTGGAAAGAAGTATATCGAGAACCAAATGGAGAAAGACCCTAATTTCATCCAAACTCCATCGGGACTGGTATATAAGATTCTCGCCCCTGGCAACGGCAAGAAGTTCAAAGAGACCGACAAGATTAAAGTGATGTATAAGGGAACTCACGTCGATGGCAAAACCTTCGACGAGAGCAAAGAGCCCGTCTCTTTCTCTCCCAGCCAAGTAGTGCCAGGTTTCAAAGAGGCTCTGCTCATGATGAGCCCAGGCGCTAAGATGATCGCTATCCTGCCTTACAACCTAGCCTATGGCGACCGTGGTGCAGGTAAAGACATCAAGCCTTTTGAGACTCTAGTATTCGAAATCGAGACACTAGGCATCGACGACAGCGCTCCTGCCGACAAGCCTGCCGGCAAAGCAACTGCCAAACCAGCAGACAAAGCAGCTGCCAAACCAGCAGCAAAGACTCCTAACGTAGAAGAGAAAGCTACCAATGGAAAGTCCCAGCCTTCCACCAAGAAGACAACCGGCAAAAAGTCCACTGGCAAGAAAACCTCCAAGAAACGCAAATAACAAATTTACATAGTTCTTTACAAGTCAAGGACTCGACATCTCATTGTGTCGAGTCCTTGATGTTAACTGGTGTATGCGCTGCGCGATAGGAGCGAAAGCGAATGCCCTCCCGTCCTCTTGTCCTTTCTATAGCTTTATTGTTAATTGGTGGTCGGGGGTAGAAGATTGAATGTCAGTGCCCACTTGGTTAATGTCTTCGAGGGCGCTGCGCAGAGCGGGCTCCACGCGGGGCATGAGGTTGGCGAGGAGGAAGTCGGCCACACTCTCGCCCTCGTCTCCAAATATTTCGGTCATCATCTGCTGCACTCCTTGCTTTATTGCATCAACTATAGACGCTGCCTGAGCCAGATCCTCGCCACCGCGTGTCACCGCCAAGAGGCTCTGTGTGAGCGGTTCGCGCAAGTGCTTGGAGATGAGCTTGGCTACGTCTTTAGCGTCACGAGGAAGTCGCGATGTGTCAATGCCCTGCTCGGCGAGTAACGGCTCATACTGCTCAAGTCGCTTGCTCATTTTGTCCCACAACCGTCGTGAGATGAGTGCCGCCAGCGCGTCGCTGCCGCCCTCTATCTTGGCGCGGCCTTTATCAAGCGTCTTTTCGTCAATGCCCTCAAAGAATCGCGTCTCGATGTTCATTGTGATGAGCGCCGCGTCGAGGGTGGCGGTGCGCACGGGCAATGGGTAAGTCGAAGCCGAGCCGGTGGAAACGTCGGTTATGCCACCTCCGACAGCTGCATCGGTGATGTGGAGGTGACCGGTGAAGACGACCTTCACACCGCCTTCACGCAACACTTGCGCCACCTCGTCGTGGTTGGCGGCAATGTAGTTTGGCAGCAGCTTTGCTTCGCCGTCGATATGCTCCACTAGATGATGATGCATCATAGCAATCACGTGTTTGCCATTTGCTTGAGTGAGCTGCTGCTTTATCCACTCCAGTGTCTCGGGCTTCACTGCACCGTTAGTATGATAGGCCACTTGAGCATCATCGCTTTGGCCATAAATATTGCTGTCAATGCCTAGAATCACAAGGCCTGAGATGGGTTCGCAGGTATAACTCAACGAGTTAGGATCACGTTGCGAGTCGCTGCCGTAGCCAAAGTTTTGATAAATCGCTGCAAACTCCTCGCCTGTGACATTTGGCACCGCCACGGGCGCATCGCCCTTGTATTGCTTACTGTAGGGACACATCACGTCGTGATTTCCAGGAATGACAAGAGTTCTTATCCCCGCCTGCTCCAACCGTTGCAGATGCTCTGCCAGTCGCTCGTGACTCGCACGCTCGCCGTTGAAGGTGAGATCGCCGCTGATAAGCAGCAGTTGAGGCTTGGCATTGATGATATCATCGACCATGCGCTGCATGATGAGGTCGCTGTTGAGCACCAGTTTCATGTCGCTAGCATCGAGTTGCTGCGCCGCCTTTCCATAGTCATAAAGCGACGGCGCCAGCAGGTGCGGATCGCTGATAACCATGATTTTATAGTTGTCATTACTCTGCATAGTTGTCGCGTTAAGACTCGGTGCCACCACACTCAACAGCAGGCACCAAGATTTGAGCAAAAAGTGTTTCATATTTTTATAGCTAACAAGCTGACAAGCGAACGAGATACTATTCTCCCATTACGCCTTGCGCCATACTCCTCTACTATTATAACGAAAAGAAGGGAAGATTGTTTCCTCCCCTTAATGAAAAAAGTATCATTAAGTGTCAGATAAAAGTGAAGGGGGCGCCTACTAGCTGAATTTTGGCAAAATACATAAATATTGGAGAATTTATGTGTTTTTTAAAATATCTTTGCTGTAAAAGCCATTATTTGTGGTGTTTTTTGTTTAACTTTGCAACAAACTGGAGCGCAGTTGAAGACTTCACCGATTAACCAAGAACACAAGGCAATGAGTATAAAAACAATCAAGGAGCGCTACAAGCGTTTTAAGCAGTGGCAAGAAAAGCCGCAGGACTATGAGTTTGCTTCCACCGAGGAGCAACATTGCAACAACTGCGGCCATAGCTTCACCGGCAACTACTGCCCCTACTGCTCGCAGAAGGCTGGTGAGGGAGATATAAGTTGGAGCAGCGTGAGGAAGAGTATTATGGACATTTGGGGCCTGGGTTCCCGCTCACTGCCCAGCACGGTGGGCCAGTTGCTGTTGCGTCCAGGTTATCTGATCAGCGACTACATCAGCGGCAAGCGCCAGGTGAGTTTTCCACCAGTGAAGATGCTGTTCATCATCGCTGTTATCATCGTTTTTTGGATTTTCTACCTGCTGCCTAAGTTACGCGGTGAGGGTGTTGACGTGTATGGTGGGTTTGCCAATATGTTCGACGGATTCACGTCATGGAACAAAGGACATTTTGTATGGACCTATTTCATTGTGGCACTTTGTTTTATTGTGCCAACATGGGTAATGTTCCGCTATTCGCCTCGTCACACCCGCCACACACTGCCACAAGGGTTCTTCATCCAAATCTTTTTATTAGTTCTTAATCTATTTTTCTCGTTTCTTGTGCTGTCGCCTCTATTGTTCTTGAATAACTACAACTACTATCTTTATATCAGCATCCTCGTGATTATAGTATATTACTTCATCGCTTACAAGCAATTGTTTGGATATGGGATCTGGGGAACGCTGTGGCGGTTTATAATTGTATTTGCGTCTATGGTTTATATGTTTACCTCATTGTTATACTTTATATTTGGCGGTGATTCAAGCGTTTCAGCAAATGGTTTGTCGCCTTATGCCCTCGCGGGTGGTGCAGCATTATATTCCTTAGGTATTTTAGCAGCCGGCTGGGGCATCAACATGATAGTCACAAGAATAACGCGCAAAGCAAGCAGCAAACCCAACTCTGAAACAGCAGATGAGGATAAGCATAAGTTGACAAGTTAACGAGTTGACGAGCCCTTGGGTTCTTGTCCCCTACTATTATAACGCAAAAAAGGGAAGAATGCATATTAGGTTGTTATAAGAATATAGAGATTAAGTCTCCTCTTTTTGTTGGAAATAATGTTTTTCAGGTTGCGTGATAACTTGATTGCGCGTGAACTTTCAAGATAGAAATGCATAATTTTATCTTGAAAAATAATAATGATGTGCTGTTAGAATCGGAAATAACTTTGTAGTGTAGCGAAGCGTAACGGAGAAGTTATTCTGATTTTAACAGCGGGTCAGCAGGCAATGC
>JAFYYG010000051.1 GCA_017557625.1 Muribaculaceae bacterium | reverse complement strand
GTTCCACAGTAGCCAGGCTCCAGCAATAAGCTAAGGTGTAATCCTTGATTTCGGTGATGGAATTGGGCAGGGAGATGCTTCTGAGCCCAGAGCAGCTGTAGAAGGCCCCGGCTCCCAGACTGGTAACTGATGTGGGTATATCGATGCTGATCAATTTGCGGCAGTAGGCCAATGCGTTATCTCCGATTGTCGTAACAAATCTTTAGAAGTTCATACATTCTTGCATGGGTGAAAGATATTGCCTACCTTTGTGCCATACAACTAACACGAACAACCAAAACAATAGAGATTATGGCAACAAAGAAAGTAATTGCGTTGATTAGGACATCAACCGAAAAGCAGGAAGTAGAGAGCCAAAAGAAGGAACTTTTGGAGTACATCAAGGCCGACGGGGTCAAGGCTGAAAACATCATCATCGTAGGGCATGAAGGTGCATCAGCTATCAAGGTGGATGAAGCCTACCAAAGGAACATGAACGAGGTTTATAGCCTCATTGATGGCGGCAACATTGCGGCGGTGTATGCTTGGGCCATTGACCGCATTGGACGCAATGAGGAGGTTTTATTGGAGTTCAAAAACAAGTTAATCAAATGCGGTGTGCAGTTGGTTATTCAAAAGCCGTCTTTGCGACTGCTTGACGTTGACGGGAGCGTCAATAGCGGCATTGAGTTAGCCTTTAGCCTGTTCGCAACGATAGCAAAGCAGGAAATGGAGACCAAGAAGGCACGCTTTGCCCGTGCCAAAAAACGCAATACGGAACAAGGGCGATATAATGGTGGCAAGGTGCATTTTGGCTACACCGTGAACGAGGAAGGCAGGGTGATAGTTAATGATGAGGAGGCGGCACTCGTTAGGCTGATTTTTGAACTATACAAAAGCGGTGAATACAGCACCACCACGCTAACAAAGGAACTGCAAAGCCGTGGCGATAAAATGAGGGGCAAAGCTATTTCGTTGCACTTCGTCACCAATATGCTAAAGTCCACGGCATTTATTGGCTACACCGAGTATAAGGGCGTTAAACGTACCTACCCCCGCATCATCAGCGATGAGACATTTAACGAGGTCAAGGCACGATTAACGGCAAATCACAAGGGCGATATTACACGGCAGAGCAAGCACACATATTTAGCAAGCAAGTTGATAGTTTGCCCCGAATGTGGACGGCATTGGTTTGCCTCAAATCGTTCTTACACTTGTATAGGACACAAGCACCACGGCAAGGGGCTACAAGGTTATGAGACTTGCCCGAATGGTGACAGTATAGCCGTTGAATGGGTGGACGTGGCTGCGTGGAGCGTGGCAAAGCAGTGCGAAATGGATTATATCTATAATTTCACCGAGGACAAGGCAGAGCAAGCGCAAAAGCAAATTGAAGTCAATAACCAAAAGATTGAGACATTGAAAGAGCGTATTAGCGGAATGGATGCAAGGCGGCAGCGTATTGCCGAAATGTATATTAACGGCGAAATATCAAAGACCGAGCAAGCAAGGCAGAGCGAGAAGGTAAAGACCGACACGGCAGAGTATCGGGCCCAAATCGTAGCCCTTGAAGAGGATAACAAGAAGCTGAACGAGATAGCCCAATTTGACAAAGAAGGCACGTTGATGTTGATACGGTTGGGACGCTTGCCCATCAGCGGCATTTATGAGGACACGGAAAACGCATACCGCATTACTCACAAGTATATCAAGCAAATCATGGTAGAACCATATGAGTACAACGGCAAGACCCAAAAGATGATTACCATTGCCACCGTGTTGGGTGATGTTAGGCGGCTTTTGTATATAGCCAAAAGCAAGGTGAAGAAGGACGGCCAAATTTTCAAGTTATTCTACCAAAGCGGGGATGAGTTCTTACCCCTATACGCTACTAAAGACCACGTCCCGCCATTCGTGCAAGACTGACCCACCGACACCAACCAATAAGACCGTTTGACCGTTACGGGTTGAGCGGTTTTTGTTCGTGTCTATTGGGTGACATCACGAGCCAATTTGAGCCGATTTTGTGTCATGTGTGCTGGTGCTTTTTCGCACCAGGTGCAAGCCGCTAAAGTGCCAATTTCAAGCCGATTTGAGAGCCTTATATTTGCCGAATGGGTAACGTATCATTTGAGCCATGAACGTGCAGCAGGACGAGACCCTGCAAGCCATGCAGCCGTTGAGCAAGAATGACCCGACACCCACACCGAACATGAACGAGTAACCGACCATCCACAAGCATTGAAAATCGCATCAAATACCGTGGAGAATGAGCCAATTTTAGGGGCTTTTGACCGTGCCACACTGGTACTTTTTCGCACCAAGTCCGAGCCGATTTGACCCCGATTTGAGAGCCTACCCCAAAACCGAACTTGCCCAAAATCGCCTTTTGTGTAAAGCGAAGTTGGGGGCGGTTTATCGGCACACGGTCAGGAAATGACCCTACCCCCCGCCATAAAAAAGAATTGGGGTTAATTGATTGATAATAAGCGATTTATTGGGTGCTCTCCTGTTTTTTGGAGAATAAAATTCATGATGGGCTAACTTTTTACAAAGTTCGCCATATTTATTGAATGAAGGAGGCAACAATAAATAGTTGCACATTCGTAGCGATGAAACACACGAAAGAAACAAAGCAGAAAATCAGCGAGGGAGTAAGGCGGCACTATGACAATATGAGCGTTGAGGAGAACGAGCAACGCAAGGAACGTATTGCGATTTTCCGCAAGCGTGAGAATAGACTTTACCACTACATCAAAGACCATCAAGATATATTACGGAGGGTCATTGATGAGGTGAAGAAAGAGCAGGAAACAAAGAAAGATGATTAACGGTGCAGAGATAGCGGGCCGACTTTAATACATTATTATCATAGTTCTTTATTGTCGTATATGGTAGGCAGGTTGTTTCACGGGGTTGGCCCGCTTTTCAAATAATATAGTACCTTTGCGGAAAATGCAAATAACATACAAGGGTGACAGGCCGACGGGCTTAAATGGTTTATCGTTGCTTTACCCATTCGTCACCCTTTGATTTTCAAAAGCAACGAGAGACTATAACATTACCTTATAAAAAGCAACGAGGATGCAGAAGTATATATTTTCATATTCAGTCAGTACACGCCCGTTTGACCGCAACAAGGATGAAAAAGCCACGGGCAAATTGACATGGCAGGAAAAGCAGGGCACAATAACCGACCTATTGGCGGACATCAAAAACGGCTTTGCCTATTGCCCCACGTTCAACCATGACGGGGACACATTCAGCATGGCAGCAAAGACCGATAGCAACCTTAAAGCGTCTTATCTTATTAGCTTTGACATGGACGCCGTGAGGATGGCGGCGGGCGAGTTCTACGGCACCATGATAGGCACGGAGTTAACCCCGTCACTCGTTTACACCACCGCCAATGACGGGCATTTCAAGCAGGGCAAGAATGAAACCTATAACAACCGCTACCGTGTCATTTATGTGCTTGACCAACCTATAACAACGGCAGAGACTTACACCGCCATTCACCAAGCCATGAAGGATGATATAGCGGCAATGGTGGAGGATGATAACGTGTATAATGACACGAGCGACAAAAGCGTTAGCCACTTCTTTGCAGGGTGCCGTGATACCGAGTGTTACCCAATAAATCATGTGACATCGTTGCAGGCGTTGGCCGATAAATACAATGTGTCGTTAGCTGATAATGGGTCATGCGGGGATGGTACAGCCAATAATGATGTTACTTTCGTAACAATGCCATCCGGCAACGTTGATAATACAAGTAATGAGCCATCCGGACACGATACACTGATAACTGATAACCTTGTAGATAGTAGAAGGGTCAAAACATACTCCCGTGGTGTAATAAAAGAGGGAAGAGAGTATTATGTCACACAAGAGTATGAAATGACCCTTTTTGAAGAGTTTGCACATGAGTTCCACCATACCGATACAAGCTACTTTGACCTCTACAAGTACTATAAAAAGAAGCTGACACCATTGCCCGAGGAGACACCAATAGAGTATGACCCCGACACCTTATATAAAGAAGTAGATGAGGGCTATATCGGCATACACAAGCACCGCCACAAGGTCACCAAAGAGGACAAAGACACATGGGTGCCCGTCAAGTTCAAGGACGGACAACGTAGGCGGCAAAAGCTATACCTATACTTGCAGATGGTGAAAGCCATTACACCAACGGCAACACGGGCACAGCTGACATGGCAGGCGGTCAATTTCATCGTCATGCAGGTGGACAATAGAAAAGACCCGATAACCAAGTACCAAGTTACCAAGATAGTTGACGGTGTCATGTGTCGTGAATGGACACCAAGCGATGAGAGCGTGAAGAGATACGGGCGTAAGGTCAAAACCAATAGAGCAGTAGCAGCCGAAATGGGCATACCAATGAGCAAGGCGGGACTTGCAGCCGTTCACGCATGGAAGGCTGACAAAAAGGCGGTCAAGTGGGACAAGATAGCGGCAATGTATGACCCGACCAAGAGCGACAAAGAAAACGTCAAGATGATGAGCGATGAGGGCATGAGTATCACGGTGCAGTACCTACGGAATTGGAAGAGCAAGAACGGCTACACGAAACGAAGGAAGGCGGCAAAGGGTGAGCAGATAGCGACCTACTATGACCCCGATTTGACGGACGGGCAAAACCTTGAACAATTAGCCGCTAACGGGGTCAATATCTCGTTAAAGACCTTTAAACGGTGGAAGGCTGACAACGGACTGACCAAGCCACGGGCAAAGACACAAGAAAAGCCAAATAAAGCCGACATGAGCCACTTTGATGAGGTGATAGACCAATTACCCACCGACACAATGAAACGTCAGCAGGTTGGAATTATTGACGTTTTTTCAAGCCTTGAAACCGACTCACCAAAAGCCGATTTGACCGACTTGTGACCGTGGTGTGCTGGGTGCTCACGCACCCAGTGCACCACCACCAAAGCACCCAATTTGAGAGCCGATTTGCAAGGGTGATTTGTTTGGATTTAGTCCAAATTGTAACAAGCCCCAACTTTTTAGAAAGTCCATGCTATTTATAAAAGGAACGAGGAAATAATAACGAGTTAATGAAACGAGACTATGAGCACAACGACAGTATTGGCAGCGATGGCAGCGTACATTTTAGTAGTCGTCATGTTGGCAGTCATAGACTACAAACTGACAAAGATAATAGAGAGGATGGGCGGCGGTGACAACACCCAAAGACCAATGAAGAATAACACCTATAAAATAGAGTACCGATGAACGAGATATTACTATTAGGCTTGTTATCCGTTGGTGTGGTTTTGTGCGAAATCGTGAGCAGCAAGCAACGAGCAGAGACCGCCAACAAGATAGATGAAATACACGGATGGATGAGACGGCAACACCCGTACAGGTACACCGATTTTTCAACGAGTGAAGACAAGAATAATGAAGTAAACGACACCGACCATGAGACGGATAGAGAAAAGAGTAGTAGATGACCCAAGAAACAACATTGCGACCCGTCAACTTGCAATAAAGCAGGCCAAGAAGATGAGAAACGGGGCAAGGACGGGTAAGGAAAAGCGGGATATTGAAGAACTGATTAGCCGACTTGAAGCTGAAATTCAAGCCATATTGGACAAGCAGGACGAGACACCCGACAAGGACACCGACAAGCAGAGCAAGACACCCCAAAAGCAGGAAAAAACACCCGAAGAGGTTAAGGCAATACTTGACCGACTGAATAAGATACAAAAGAAGTTCCAACCATGAGCAAGACCATGAAGATAAAGAAGTATTGGGCAGAGATACACCAAGCCAATCAAGCCAAACTCGTTTGGTTTGACACCGAAGAGCAGGGCAAAGACTACATGAAAAAGATTGGCCAAGATGCCCCGATACATGACATAGAAAAAGACCTACCATTTTAACCGACTTTTGACCGTGGTGTGCTGGGTGCTTCCGCACCCAGTGCACCACCACCAAAGCACCCAATTTGAGAGCCGATTTCAAGCCGATGAAGGATGAGACCGACAAGAGACCGACACCAAGAGACTTTGACAATGTGGCCGACTATTGGCAGGCATTTGATGAGTGGGCAGAACGACACAAAGCGGGGCGGGGATGGATGGCCGAACTACTGAAAAATAACTTTGATTAAAACACACTTAACAATGAACGTGAGGAACATTGAACGATGGCGACCCGTGGAGGGATTTGAGACCTATTTGGTCAGCAACAAGGGCCGTGTCATGAACGGCAGGACGGGCAAGATATTGCACCCATATAGCCACAATGGTTATTGCCGTGTTGACTTGTTCAAAGACGGGAAAAAGACACACAAGAAGGTACACCGATTAGTAGGTAAAGCTTTCGTAGAAAACCCCAACAACCTTGACACCATCAACCATATAGATGAGGTCAAGACCAACAACCGAGCCGACAATTTGGAGTGGCTTAGTGCAGCCGATAATTTACGCTATACCCATTGCAAGCCCGTGGGAATGTATGACATTTATCGGGGCGAGTTGATTTGCATTTTTCGGAGTCTGACCGAGTGCCACAAGTACATGGGATTTAGTACCAAGACCATTTCAAGAGCCTGCAAGAGTGCCGACAAATACGCTTATGGGTTCTTTTGGAAATTCGTAGAATAATAATTATATAACAACTTAAAAATCATGATTTTAACAAGCAATCAAAACTCAGGACAAAGCACCTTGTTTGACAAAATTCAAGACGTGCTACACAAGAAGGAAGTAAGAGCCGACAAGGACGTTAAAGACTTATTCACACGGGCGCAAATCACCCCTATTGGTCAAATCCAAACCCGTGCAACCATCACGGCAAGCGGCAACGTGGGCACGCAGGTAGCGAGACCCGCAGGGCAACAAAGAGCCGCCAACCTAATTGATGAGTTAGGCGTGAAATATATTGGTGGCCTGTCTTCTAATTTCAGCTACCCACGCATAGACAACAACACAAGCGAGTGGGTAAACGAGAACGAGCAAGGCACGCTAACGGGTGCAACCTTTGAGGGTTTGAGCCTTACCCCAAGAAGGCTATTGTCTTATGTGGAATACTCTAACGAGGTTGTATTAAATCCCAATACTGACGTAGCGGGAGCGATTGAGGAGGACATGATAAATAGCATTTGGGAAAAGGTGCAGACTACCATGTTTAATGACATCTACACCGATGCAACCCCGACCACTTTAGCCAACTATAACGACATTGTAGCGTTTGAGTTGGCAGCGAGCCAAAAGAAGATTAACGGCGGGGTCTATGTGGTTAGCCCGACCGCTGCAAGCAAACTTAAAAAGATGATGAACGGCAGCACGCCCGTAATGGTCAACGGCTACATGAACGGCTACCGAGTTATTGAGACCCCAAGCCTTGACGGTGAAAGTATCATCTTTGCCGATTGGTCAAAGCTGCTTTTGGGTCAATGGGGTGCACTTGACATCACCGTAGACAATGTGACCAAAAGCCCGCAGGGCATCGTCAAGCTGATAATTAACAGCTATTGGGATTGGGGCTTGATTGACCCCAACGGATTTGCATTTGCGACCACGGCAAGCGCCAACTAATACACGTTTCATAGGTCTATGGTTTTCTTTTCCGTCCCTGCTTGAACGTGGAGCAGGGACATTTTTTGATGGTGGGCGATATTTATTTGTAGCGGCTCAATAGCCGTACAGGTAATCATCCTTTTTAGGAACTTCAATTGATTTGTTGAGTGTGGGTGCTGACATCGAGTCAGCACCTTTTTTTTTGAGGTGGTTTTGGTGTGGTGTGCTGGTGCTTTTCAGCACCAGTGCACCACGGCTAAAAGGCGCAGAAAATGACCGATGGCGGGCGGTTTATTCGTGTGTTCAAGTGAACGAGAGCGACACGGCAAAGGACACCATCAAGGGCGGCAAGATACAAGCCAATGGCGGGCGGTTGAGCGTTGGAAAATGGGGTGAAAATTGGGAGAAAAGAAGTATTAAGATTTTTTAACAAATGGGGTTTGAATTGAATTTGCTTTGTAAATGGCTTATAATCAATTTGTTGGAATGTATGAACTTTTATATAACCGTTGTAACTGATGTGGGGATGTTAAAGGACGCCAGTTTGGTGCACCATGAGAATGCCTCGTCACCGATGATCTTAACCGAAGAAGGGAGAACGACACTTGTTATTGCCGAGCATTTGTAAAACGCTCTTTCCCTGATGGTCTTCACCTTGTCGGGAATGGTGAAGTTTTCCAATGAGGTGCAGTTCTCGAAAAGACCCTTGCTGAGGTAGGTAATGGATTGAGGGAGGGTAACGGTGGTAAGTCCAGTGCATTGCTGGAAAACATTCTCCCCGATGAGGGTAACCGTTTCGGGAATGTCCATAGCGGTCAATCCGGTACAGTGGTAGAAGGCCTGGTCCCCGATTGTCTTAACTGACGCTGGAATCAGCAGACTGGTCAGTGAAGTGCACTCCATGAAGGCACGGTTGCCGATGACAGCGACCGTGTTAGGGATGATAGTCGTTTGGCAACCGACGAGGAGCGTGTTGGACGCGGTCTCGATGATGGCGTTGCAGTCCTCGCGCGAGTCATACACAGGGTTTCCCGCCTCGACGTTGATAGAGGTGACCTCGGTGCTCTTGATAAGAATATCATTGCCCAGCGATGTTACTGCCGCCGGAATGGAAATGGCGGTCAGGGCCCTGCAGATGGCAAAAGCCTCGTCGCCGATAGTGGTCACCGAGGCGGGTATGTCGATAGTGGTCAAAGCCCAACAGCTGCGGAAGGCCATATTCCCGATCGTGGTGAGGTTGCTGGAAAGAGTCAAGCTGGCCAACTCATAGCAGTTGGCAAATGCCCAATCGCCGATAGTCACTACCGAGTTGGTCATGGTGACGCTCTCAAGGCCCCAGCACGAAGCGAACGCAGCGGTACCGATTGATGTGACGGAATTAGGGATGGAAATGGCGGTCAGGCCTGAGCAACTGTTGAACGTGCTGTCCTGAATGACGCTTAAAGAACCGGGGATGCTGATATCCTGTAGGCTTTGGCACGACGCAAAAGCCGCTTTGCCGATTGAATTGAGCGATTCCGGTAGCTCCACACCCGTCAGAAACAGGCAACGGTGAAAAGCCCTCACACCGATAGCGGTGACCGTATTGGGCACAACGACGCGAGTGAGGTCGTTGCACTCGGCAAAGGCGCTGTCATTGATAGCCGTGACGGTATAGGTCGATTGGCTGTCGTCGTTGACGGTCTCGGGGATGATGATATCTCCACTGTAGGAACTGTCGAGGCTGGAAGCGACGGCAACGGTATTACTACCCGTCACGACGTAACGGATTCCGTTGTGCCAAAAGCCCTCCTCGGCCGTTGCGGTCAGTATGGCCAACAAGCTGATGAGGACTGCCAAATGTCTGGGAAATAAATGCTTAATCATGATTGTGTCTTATTATCCTGTTCGAGGTTGTCATTGGTGTCTTTGTTGAAAAGCATGTCATAGATGAGCTGCGTGCCGCCCAGATGGGACTGGATGTAATTGCCGGCAGTCTGGCCGCATTTTAGGCGAAGGGGCTTGTTCTCAAGCAGGGGGTCCATCGCCGCCGAGAACGAGTCGGCATCATGGATGCTCATGGCGCCGTCAAGGGCGATAAGGTCGGAGGCCTCCTGGAACTTGTGGTGTTTGGGGCCAAAGATAACAGGAATGCTATAGACTGCCGCCTCGTTGATGTTGTGGATGCCGGCACCGAAGCCGCCGCCCACGTAGGCAGCCTGCCCATAACGGTAGAGCGATGACAGCAGGCCGAAGCTATCGATAATCAGACAGTCGGCATTAGCGACGTTTTGGGGCGTGGCCTCGCTGTAGAACCGAGCGGGGCGCGACAGCTTGGACATGAGCACATGCAATCTATGACGGTCAAACTCATGGGGGGCGATGATGAGTTTCATCTCGCGGTGATTGTTGAAGTAGGGGATGACGATGTCTTCGTCAGGAGGCCATGAACTGCCCATCACCAGCGTGAACTTGGCATTTTCGACAAACTTGGCCACGAGGGGGAATTCCTTGGCTGCGGCGCGTACGTCGGCAACGCGGTCAAAGCGCGTGTCGCCCGCTACAACGACATTGTCGATGCCGATTTTGGCCAACAGCTCGCGTGACTGCTCGTTCTGGACAAACAGCGTGTCGAAACACTTGAGCATCTTGCGGAAGATGCCGCCCCAGGGTCTGAAAAAGATTTGGCGGGGGCGGAAAATGGCCGATATGATATAAGTGGGTATGCCGCGCCGCTTGAGCGTGCTCAGGTAGTTCCCCCAGAACTCATATTTCACAAAGATGGCCATCGAGGGTTTGACGAGATCCAGGAATTTCTTGACATTGTAGGGCAGGTCAAAGGGCAGGT
>JAFYYG010000050.1 GCA_017557625.1 Muribaculaceae bacterium | reverse complement strand
AGGTAGAAGTTTACAGCAGCGTTGCCACCAGAGGTCTCAATAAGATATTCTCTTACCTCCTCAAAGTTCTCGATTTCGGGAACGTCAACGCACAAATAAACCGAACCGTTTCCAGCAGGCACCATGAGTAGAGTAAACATTCCATCGAGGAAGTCGGTTGCCATATCCTCATCTTCAAGAACCTCTTGGAAACTGCTCTTGATAAGGTTGAGAGTGGCAATCATGTCGCCCTCACCCTCGGTGTTCTTCAACTCTTTGATAAGTCCTTCGTCATTGCCCTTGAGCATATATTTCACGCTCAAAAGGTTGGCATCGGCCTGTGTGCCGGTGATGTCGGCGAGATTAGCGTTTTGCAACTTTACATACTTGCCTGTCTCGGCACTCTTGATGTAGTACTTACCTGCCTTTGGCAGAGCCGAGGCGTTAGCAGTCATACAAATAAGGCAAAAAGCCAAAAATGGGATTAATTTAGTAAAATTCTTCATAAGCTTATGTTTTTTGATTAAAAGAAAAATATACCTTGTTGATTTGTCACAAAATCCAAAAAAAACCTATGCAAAATAATATAAACGATTGTGATTAAGCAAATATTTGTAAATGTAAAACTAATAATTTACACAAATTAACATAGTAACACAACCTATTAAACCCATTTAACACAACAGGGTCATTTTGCTCAAAAAACACATAAAAAAGTTTACTAAAAAAGTGGCATATTTTTTTGCTTTTCTGAACAATCTTACCTATTTTTGCAGGTTGAAATGTTATGAAATCAAAGTTGTTGATATTATTGAGCATAATACTACTCTCGTCATTGACCTTAAGGGCACAAGACGAGGACACGACTTTTGTGATTTTGCCAGACAGCAGCAACTTTATCACAGCAAGCATGATTGTGGCTTCGCCTGGCGAGGCGATCTACTCCCAGCTTGGCCATGCAGCACTACGCATGGAATGCCCACGTTACCAGCTTGACTTCTGCTTCAGTTTTGAGGAGGAGCCAGGCGCAAAGGGCATTCTCAAGTTCTTCTTTGGCAAGACTGATGCACACATGATGGCAGTGCCCACAGAGCAGTTTCTTGAGGTGTTCAAGAAAGAAGGGCGGCAGGTTAAACAATACACCCTGAACCTTACCCTTCACGAGAAGCAAATGCTGTGGCAATTACTTGACCAAGACTATCTTGACGCGAATATGCGCCACTTCAACTTCTTACAAAACAACTGCTCATCGGTGTCACTTTTGTCGGTGGAGAATGCAATTTTTGACGAAACAATTGACTTCAACGGTTGGCCCGAGCAGTACAAAATGAACAATGGTGCCTTTTCTCGTTTTTACACTCGCAACTCGCCGTGGTTGCAATTCATCTGCAACACGTTTTTTGGCATCGCGAGTGATGCTTCATGGGAGCCAGAGCAACGCACAAGCCCAGAGTTGATGCCCTCAGTCCTTAAGAGAGCAGTGATTGTTGATGCCAATGGCAATAAGCGGCCTATGGTCATTAACGAAAAGGAACTATTGCCACTTACCAAAGAGTATAAGGCATCACCTGTAACGCCTCTTTGGGTGTTTGGCACTTTGTTACTGCTTACCATCTTGGTTACTTTTGCACAGTACAAATGGAAACTTAAGTGGTTGCCACGAGTGCTTGACATGGTATTCATGGCATTTGTCACGCTGGTTGGATTAATGCTAATTTACACCAGCTATGTTTCGGGACTCTTTGGCAAGCAGTGGAACTGGTATCTCATACCTTTCAACCCGCTACCGCTCATCATCTGGCTGCTGTGGCGCAAGCGTAAAGGATTCTTCAAAATATATCTTTTCTATGTAATTGTACTTGTGCTATTTATCTTATCGACTCCGCTAAGCCAGCAACTTGACTTGCCGCATCAACTCATCACTGCGGCATTGACTGTGAGATGCTTATATCATTATCTCATGGGAAAACGTGAACAGGAATCAATAAAAATGAAACTAAAAAACAAAAAAATAAAGAAACATGGATAAACTAAAATTACTATTTTTCGTGACGGCGTTGTTCGTCACATTCAATTTCGCTCATGCTGGAGGCGGCAGTAGCATGCCGTGGTGCGACTGCCATGTGTTGGTTAAGTCAACAGGTGGCGGCAAAGTCTATGTAACCCCAAATTCCGGTAGTCAGACTACAGCCAATTGCACCAGAACAGAATATCTTGGGGCAATATATGGAAAAACTCACGACACCAAAAACGCTCCAGCAAAAATATATCTTGCGGCAAAGCCTGATGATGGTTGGGAATTTGATTATTGGGAGTGCACGAAGAAGTATGGCGATTACGATAATGCCAGTGGCGCAACAAATGTAAACACTAAGCTTTATGAAGCCTTACCTCCATATCAAAAAGCTGCATTGTCAATAATGTATCCCAAAAACAATGATGGCGGCAGTAATACTGCTGTTACTGCCAGCAACGACACAAATGCAATATGGATCGCCCATTTTAAGCGAGCTGAGATGCAGACCGTAACAGTTCAAACGGAGAATTCTTCGTTAGGAACAGCAAATATCGACAAGGTAACCAACTATGTTGGCGATGAAGTGACATTAAGCGCATGGTGTGGCAATTCGGGCAATAATCCACGCAGCGAGACTATCATGTTTTTAGGGTGGTATCGACTCAACGAAACCACTGGAGAAAAAGAATTTGTATCAGATGATTATATTTACACTTTTACCATAACCGAACAAAACAAGGGAGCTTATTATGCCCGCTACGAAAGCGGGTATAACTTCTGGAGAGTGAAGAATGTTAAGTATGCTAACTACTTAACTTCAGTAGCACATTATGATGGCCCAATCACAACAACAGCAGTGCAATCGGCTTTGCAGACACAGTTGTCGTTTGATGATGACCTTGCTACGGCTTTAACCGATGAAGGATCGATGATGAAATTGTGGATTTCGGGCTATGCACCAAACACGCATAGAGAAATCCTTGATATCTATGTACAAGATGAGCATACCAACCAATATTATGGTGAAGAAGCCATTGCTGCGGGTGTATTCCTGCAAATGTCACATCAGCTTGACAACACTTATTACATTCAAGGAAATAATGGTTCATTCACAATCACAGAATCAAGCGACAAAAAAGTAAATGTCAGCACCTCCGCACCAAAATCGGCAAATTGGCGATTCGAGGGCATGGATAAAGACCTCACCACCAAGAAGAACTATCTCTCAATAGCTCCTGCCGAGTTTGTGGGGCCTGACAATGATGGGTATTACTGGACCACGCTGCGTGTGTGCTTCAATATGAAGTATGAGACTAGTGAGATGACTCCTTTTATCGTCACTGCTGCTGATGCGAACACTGGCGAGATGGAGCTCACCGAGGTTACTGGCGGCATCATCCCCGAGAAGACGTGCGTGCTGCTGCGCTGCAACTCTACCGACGTGACCCGAAACGTGATGATTCCAACCACCACTGCTGCTTCGTTCAGCCCCACTGGTAACTTGCTCACCAGTAGCACATATTACTATAAAAACCAGAGTGTAAGCAGTTCACTCAACCTCAAAGGCATCAAGCTCGTTGATGGCAGATTGGGCTTTGGCGGCAGCACCAGAACCTCGGTTGATGGCAACCGCGCCTACCTGAGCATTGCCGATGATGTGGCAGTGCCAGCCCCAGTCCTTGAGACCACTCTTGCCGCCCTTATCGCTAGCGGCGACACCCAAAACACCTATAGCATCACCGACCTGAAGGCTGTGGAGTTTGTGGATAACGGCAGCATGCTCATCTGCAAGGACAACAACGGCTATGCTAGCAAAGACGTGTGCGACAATGATGATTATATCGACTTCATGCACTCTGCCACACAGACAGTAGGCATAAAATCGAAAATTCCTAACCCTTACGACCAAAGCAACTGGATTGGACTGCGACTGCCCGACGGCACTACAGCCTCGCCAAACCTGTTGGGTTGTCCTCTCACGGGTGTAGTGGGGAAACTGACAAACACCGTCAATCCAGAGTTCGCCCTTGAGCAAGCGCCTGAGGCAAATGGCGGGAAAGTATCTTACGCTCCAAACGTTTATATCGCAGCAAGCTTTAATGGCTCAAATCCACAAACCAGCAGCGTTACTGGCAAACAGTACTTCTTTGTTCAGCCAAAGCCTATGGAGATTGCCAACATCGAGTGGGCACAATGGAATGGCGAGAAGTTTGTCGCTCCTGTTGCTAACGCCGCCAACCCCAACTGGAACCAAGCTCAGCTCACAGGCGAATTTGAATTCAACGGCTCTATGCTCGAGCAAGGCGGTGTGTTCTTAGAAACAGGACACTGCTACGAGATGTTGCCGGCTATCATCAAATACAAGGTTGGCAACTATGACCATGTGTATGTTCTTGGCAACGTGAACGGCATAGGATGGGATCCAAATAAGGGCGTAGAAATGAGCACAAGCGACGGAAATATCTATACTACCACATTGACTGTCAATAATAGTGGTGACAGCTATGGCTATTTTAGCTTCACTAAGAAACTGGCCCCCGAGTGGGATAACATCAAGGACTATCGCTTTGGTGCTGTCGCCGATGGTGCTAACTTCCTTGTAATCTCTGACTATTTAGGGCAAGAGCTTTCATTGGCATATTGGAGCAGCGATTCGCGTTCTTTCCAGTTAACCCCAGGTACTTACAGATTAACGGTTAATCTCTCGACATTGAAGTTGGTGATAACCCCTGCGCAATATGGTGCCCCACAAGTGAAAGCCGAAGGCAACCAATATGTTGTTTATCCATTGTCCATCAACAAAGTGACAGATGAGGAAAATGGCGTAATAACGGCTATCGACGACATAGCTGCTGGCAAAACTGTCACCTGCGTAACTTACTACAACACCTTGGGAATGCCAAGCTCCGTGCCACATCCAGGCATCAACATTGTGGTAACCGACTACAGCGACGGCAGCCGCACAACATCCAAAGTTGTGAGATAAACAACACTGCAATAATTCACCAAACAGCAGGAGGATGTTCCACAATGGAGCATCCCCTGTTTCTTAAAAAATGTTATAGAAATAGGCGCAATAGGTATAAAATGTGTAATTTAGCAATTTGTATAGCAACAAGCTACAATTGCCTTGTTAACTCGTTAACTTGATAACTTGTCAACTATATTATGATTCTTGCCGAGTTGTTTCCATATTCTCGCCTGATATTTACCATTTTATATGGTATCACAGCGGTGGCGATTATCGGGGTGGTGGTCAGTGAGAACCGCAACCCTGTGAAGACTCTGGCGTGGATTACTGTGCTGATTTTGCTGCCTGTGGTGGGCATTATCCTTTACATCTTCTTTGGGCGCAGTCTGAGGCACATCCGCATGATTTCGCGCAAGAAGCGACAGCAGCTCACCAGTCGCGATGACATCAAGCACTTGATGCGGTCGCAACCCGTGGTTCACTACGACACTTTAAAAAGTGAGCGCCAGCAGATGATTAATCTCGTTAACAGCGTTCAAGGTTCGCCGTTCCTCGCCAACAACGAAGTGGAGATTTTCACCAACGGCAAGGACAAGTTCGATGCCTTCAAGCGCGACCTGCTGGCTGCTGAAAAGTATATCCACATCCAATACTACATCATCGAAAATGACAAGATAGGCAACGAGATAGGCGACATTCTCAAGGCAAAGGTGAAGGAAGGCGTTAAGGTGCGCGTACTTTACGACCATGTTGGGTCGTTCCACTTCGATATGTCCTATTTCAAAAAGCTGCGCAAAGAAGGGGTGGAAGTCTATCCCTTCATGCAAATCACCTTCCCCGAATTCGCCAACCGCATCAACTGGCGCAATCACCGCAAGATTGTGGTAATCGACGGAAAGATAGGCTACATTGGCGGAATGAACATCGCCGACCGATATATCGACGGCGGAAAGATGAAACACTGGCGCGACACACACTTGCGAGTAACGGGCGACATAGTGGCAGCTCTGCAGGTGTCGTTTGCCATCGACTGGAATTTCATGAAGCGTGAACTTATCGAGGTTCCAGTAGAGACGGTAGAACCTGGCAGCATCGCCAACCCCATCGCCATGCAGCTAGTTACTGGTGGCCCAACTAGCCAATGGGTGAATATGGCGTTTGTGTTCCAGAAAGCCATCGACAGTGCAAACAAGTGCGTATATATCCAGACTCCCTATTTCCTGCCCAGCGACCCACTGCTGAAGGCGTTGCAGGTGGCGGCTCTGAGCAAGGTTGACGTGCGGCTGATGATTCCCCGCAAGCCCGACAGCATCTTGCTGCGCTACGCCTCCTACTCCTACATCAAGCAGTGCCTCACCGCAGGCATCAAGATTTACTTTTACGAGCCTGGTATGCTGCACTCCAAAGTGGTGGTGATTGATGACGACTTCGTCACCACTGGCTCCACCAACTTTGACTTCCGCAGCTTTGAGCACAACTTCGAGGGCAACTTGCTACTCTACAGTCAGGAGTTCAACCAACGCATGAAGGATGTGATGCTTGAGGACATGAAACAATGTACCCGCATAAACCTGCGCCAATGGCGCAAACGCCCAATCTGGCAAAAAGCTGTGGAAAGCATTGTGCGACTCTTTGGACCGCTTTTATAATGCACAATGAATAATAAAAAAATGCACAATGCTTAATGCACAATGCATAATTATATATCCTATAATTCTTTTACTTCCTTTTATTCATTTATTTCCTTTTAAATCCTTTCTTTCCTTTAAATATGAAATCATTTAGAAAAATATCACTTATTCTTGCCGTTCTCGTTGCGGTGCTGGCGAGTGCGCAAGAGGCTCCAAAGCGTGAGTTCCGTGGAGCGTGGTTGCATATCATCGGGCAAGGACAATATGCCAAGATGACTCCACAAGAGACACAGGATTACCTGCGTGACCAACTCAACAAGCTTGACCAAGCGGGCGTGAACGCTGTCATCTGGCAGGTGCGACCACAGGCCGATGCCGCCTATATCAGCGACCTTGAACCCTGGTCGCGCTGGCTCACCGGCGAGGCGGGCAAGGCTCCCGACCCCGTGTGGGACCCTTTGCAGTTCATGATTAACGAATGTCACAGCCGAGGCATGGAACTGCACGCATGGATCAACCCCTATCGTGTGACAAGTGGTGAGAAAGACCAGCCCGCACCAAGTCACATCTACTACGAGCATCCCGAGTGGTTTCTCAAGTATGCCGACGGCAAGATATATTTCGACCCTGCGCTGCCCGAAAGCCGCGACTTCATCAACCTCGTGGTGCGCGACATGATTACCCGCTACGACCTCGACGCCATACACATGGATGACTATTTCTATCCCTATCCAGTAAAGGGCGCGGAGTTCCCCGATACTGCCTCGTTTGAGAAATATGGCAAGGGATGGGGCGACAAGGGCGACTGGAGACGACACAAT
The DNA here is from genome assembly GCA_017557625.1 of Muribaculaceae bacterium. GTDB lineage: Bacteria > Bacteroidota > Bacteroidia > Bacteroidales > Muribaculaceae > Sodaliphilus. Next base: position 134,972 of record JAFYYG010000050.1, on the reverse strand, counting down.
GTCGATTTGCTCATAGAGCAGCTGCACAACACCATACAAAGCACTAAACCCTGGGTTAGGTTCGGCATCAGTCCCTTCGGCATATGGCGTAACAAAAAGAGCGACCGCAACGGCAGCGAGACTAACGGCCTCGAGTGCTATGACGCGCTTTACGCCGACTGTCCCAAGTGGACAGCGATGGGATGGGTCGATTATATGGTGCCGCAGCTATACTGGGAACTGGAGCACAAAGCGGCAAGCGACCTCGTGCTCAGTTACTGGTGGAATGACCACGCCAACGGCCGCCACATGTATTACGGCCAGGCGGTGCGCAACGTGATGGATCATCACGACATCCCCGACACCCTCAACCCCACTCAGCTCAACCATAAGATTGAACTCATGCGTAACCTGCCCAACGTGCACGGCGTGACCTGGTGGCCAGGATATTCTGTCACTGAGAACTATAAGGGCGTACTCGACTCGCTGAGCAACCATCAGATGCACACCAAGGCCCTGTGCCCTGCCGTCACTTGGATTGACGACGTGCCACCAGCCGCAGTCACCAACCTGCGCTACGACAAGAAGAAAGATGTGACAGTGCTCACATGGGATGCTCCAATGACAACAGACCCTATGCAAGAGGCTGTGAGATATGTGGTCTATGAATTCCAAGGAAGTTACGATTTTGACATCGACATGAACGACCCATGGGCTATAGTAAAGGTGACCAATCAAACGTCAGTCACCCTTCCAAACCCTGTCAAACTCAAACAGTCGAAAAATTCAAAACACAAACCCACAGGCACAATCTACATCGTTACTGCCCTTGACCGATGCAACAATGAGAGTGCTCCATGCTCCTCAGAAATCGTATACTGATACCCCCATTGATGTTTTTTACCATTTCTTCTTTCCCCGTTTCAGGAATAATGACTACTTTTGCAGCCGCAAATTAATAACAATATGAACGAGCAAGAAAAACAACAAGAGCAGAATGTCGCCAATGAGCCCGAGGTAGTTTATGGCAATATTGATGCGCTTAAAACGACGGTAATTGAAGCAGTACAGCGCATTCAAGATGCCAATCTCTTGGAGCGCATCCTGTCGTTTATCAAAAAAGATCAGACACAAGAAGATATTCCCAATGAAGTGACACTTGCAGCAATGAGAGAAGCCGAGAGTGGTGAAGATCTAGAAGTGTTAGATGTCGAACATTTCAAAGAATTTGTGGCATCGTTATGATTATAAGATTAACATCTCAGTTCAAAAAAGACCTTAAAAGGTACAAAAATAATGCGAGAATAATAGACAAACTCGAACATATCATCAATTTGTTATCGAAAGGGCAACAAGTACCGTCGATTTACAAACCACACAAATTAAAAGGCGATTACCTCAATCACATGGAGTGCCACATTGAAAATGATGTACTCCTTATTTGGTTAGATAAAGTAAAAGGAACTATTTATCTTGTACGATTAGGTACTCACTCTGAAGTATTTTAAATAACAACAAATAAAACAAAAGATTAAATGAAGTTATTAGAAGGAAAAGTGGCACTGATTACTGGTGCCGCACGTGGAATTGGCAAGGCTATCGCCTTGAAGTTTGCCAGCGAAGGCGCTGACATCGCATTCACCGACCTCGTAATCGACGAGAACGGCAAAGAGACAGAGAATGAAATCGCAGCCTTGGGCGTTAAGGCCAAAGGATATGCCAGCAACGCTGCCGATTTCGCCCAAACCGAAGAAGTGGTGAAAAAGATTCATGAGGAGTTCGGCAAAATCGACATCCTCGTCAACAACGCTGGCATCACCAAAGACGGCCTGATGCTGCGTATGACCGAGCAGCAGTGGGATGCCGTTATCGCCGTGAACCTCAAGAGCGCGTTCAACTTCATCCACGCTCTCACACCCATAATGATGCGTCAGCGAGGCGGCTCAATCATCAACATGGCATCGGTAGTTGGCGTGCACGGCAACGCAGGGCAAAGCAACTACGCCGCCAGCAAGGCTGGCCTTATCGCCCTTGCCAAGAGCATAGCACAGGAGATGGGAAGCCGCGGCATACGCGCCAACGCTATCGCCCCGGGCTTTATCGAGACAGCTATGACAGCTGCCCTCCCCGAAGAGGTACGCAAAGAGTGGGCACAAAGGATTCCAATGCGCCGAGGAGGCACAGTTGACGACATCGCCAATGTCGCCACATTCCTCGCCAGCGACATGGCAAGCTACGTCACTGGTCAAGTCATCCAAGTTGACGGCGGAATGAACATGTAAATCTAAAGGAAAAAAGAAGAATAATGAAGGACAAAGTGGGTCATTGCTTCACTTTGTCCTTTTACCTTTATCTTCCCACTGGGATGTCATAGCCCACGAGGCGGAAAGCGACTTTGAATGGTGTGGCGCTTTTGCGGGGCTTAGGGCCAGCGTAGTAGTAGAAAAGCCGCTGTACGTCAAATGTCTTGATAGAAACAAGGCGCGTCTCGCCTGGACGTAGGTCAACCTCCACCGTTACTGTGCGTTCGTGGAGCATCTCGCCGTTCATCTGTGAATAGCGCATGAGCAGGCGGATGTGCGAAATGCGATGGTTGGTATTGTTCGTCACGAAAAATGACTCCCGCGAGTCGCTGGCTTTCTTGCTGTAGCCTTTTAGGGTTACAGCGTTAGGTTCTATGTCTCTCAACAGCGAGTCGGGCACATTGGCATCGGGAATCTGCTCCACAATCTGCGAATTGTTCTTGAGCTGAGTCTGTGTGGTGCGCGTGCGAGCCATCGAAGCGACAGCGACCAGTGCTACAATTGTCATAAATAGGAATATTCTCTTTTTCATAATTCTAAAGCAAATTAGTTTGTAAAGCAACTTAAAACTTAACGGACAAGGCAGGTCTTGTCCCTACATAACACTTAATCACAAGTATCTTACTTTATCGAACTTATTCCCGTTACCGTCGACAGGGAAGATTTTCTTAAAACCTACAGGGAGTTTTTCTTTCTCCACATCGGGAATAACCGAGATGCCTTTGAACAATGACGGCAGGAAACGGGCGAAATTTACTCGCACCTTCACCTCCCAGTGTGGCGGGTCGAATGTGAGCGACGTGGCATCCTTGTTGAGCGTGGCGACACACTCCATGGGTCCGCAAAGAGTTATCTTGTTGCGCTCACTGTAGAGCCACAGGTGATACTTGTTATCAACCGCACTCGCCTCGATATATCCTATCACCGTGCCTGGCAGCAGCTCAAGGTCATCACTAGCGACCAGCAGCAACCGATACCCTATTTTGTGCGACGGCTCAGGCTGCCAACGCTCAATGGCGATGGTCATGTCCTCGTTGGGATAGTACCAGATTCCCTCTAGCGGCTGCATATCGCTCTCCAACAGCCGCTCCCGCGCCACCTGCTCACTAAAGCCAGGCACTATCACCGACTGCTCAGGCAACTCGGTCTTGGCTTGCATCCCAGCAAGGCTCAATATCATCAATATCGCAAATGAGATACGATTCATATTTAATTATTTTAAGTTTCCCTCTCTGTAGAGACAAGGCAGTCTTGTCCGCCGAAGTTAGGTTGAGTCTTCAACGACGTTGATTGCGTCTCTTTGTTCCCTTATTGCCCTTTTGAGTGGTTGAAGTTCCCGTCTCTGCTTTTATATTTTTAAAATCACGCCATTGTTCTGCTTTTTTGTATAAATCAACAGACTTTTGGGGAACATAGAGTGTGCATTTTTCCTTGTCAACACCCTTAAAGACTGCAAAAGTAACAAAATTCAGCATATTACAATTGGAAGGATTCTCAATTTGACTGTGAATTGATGTCAAACCAATGCAACCCTCAAATGCACTTAAGCCAATATTTGTTACTGATTTTGGGATAATTATGCTTGTCAAGCTTGTGCAATCAGCAAATGCACTAGCTTCAATTGATGTTACAGAAGGGGGAATGATTGTATTTTTGCAACCTGCAATAAGAGTGTTGCTATATGTTTTTATTATAGCATTACAGTTGTTGCGTGAATCATATTCTTTGTTACCTTTCTCTACAATTATGCTTATTAAGTTTGTACAACCACGAAATGCATCGCTTTTGATTGACTCAACATTTTTGGGTATGGTGATGCTCGTCAAGCCTGTGCAATCAGAAAAAGCTAAATCGCTAATTCTTCTAACAGATTGGGGTATTGTGATGTTGGTCAAACTAGCACAGTTAGAGAATGCCCATGAGCCGATTGTTGTCACTGAGGGGGGGATTGTTGTATTTTTGCATCCTGCTATTAAGGTATTGCTGTAAGTTTCTATAATAGCATTGCAATTTTTACGCGAGTCATATACATTGTTTCCATCCTCAACAATGATGCTTGTCAATCCAGAGCAACCAACAAAAGCCCAAAGTTTAATTTCTGTAACCGATTTTGGTATAGTAATGCTCACCAAGCCAGCACAACCATCAAAAGCACCAGTATCGATTGTCTTCACAGAGTTGGGGATGGTTGTATTATTACAACCAGCTATGAGGGTATTGTCAGCTGTTTTAATAATAGCGTTACAGTTATTACGTGAATCATATACCTCATTGGTTTCCTCAACAATAATACTTGACAAATCTGTGCATCCACGAAGCGCACCTCCAACAATTGATGTTATTGAACTTGGAATAGTAATGTTAGTAAGACCCGTACAGCCATCGAAAGCATTACCGCCTAATGCTGTTACAGATGAAGGTATTGTTGTGTTTTTACATCCTTTTATAAGTGTATTATTGGCTGTTCTTATGATAGCATTACAGTTATTACGTGAATCAAACACTTTGTTCTCAGGCTCTACAGTGATACTCGTTATGCCAGTACATCCATAGAAAGCCATTCTTTGTATTTCTTCTATTGATTTGGAAATAGTAATTCCTGTTAAACGAGAACAACCTTCAAACGCCCCAAAGCCTATCGCAGTCACAGAATATCGTTCCCCATTGAAAGATACTGATGAAGGAATAACAATTTCACCTATCAAGTTTTCTTTTTCATTCTCATCATAAGTCAGTATCACACTTTTGCCATCTTCGTTAATTTCGTAGCAAAAGTTTCCATCTTTAAAATCGTAAGCTCTCGCCACTTTTGGTAGAAGCAGTATCATGAGCAGTAGAATTGCAATCTTTGATAAGTGATGTTTAGAATGTCTTTTTATTTCCATATTTTATCTTAGGTTTAATTAGATGATATTGTTGCCCTTTCAAGTTGCAAATATACTACAAATTCAATAAAAAAGAAAACTTAGTTTTAATTCGTTTAATTAGTGTGCATTATTCCCCGTTCGCCTATTTAGTGAAAATTCGTGGAAATTTGTGGTTTGTTCCATGCTTATTGTCACTTTGTGGCAAACTTATAGGTAAGTCCGAAGCTAAGGATTTCCTTGAATTGCCAGTATTTCCAGTCTTCGTTCCAGGGGCGAGACTTGTCGTAGCGCAGGTGGGTGAAAATCTGGGTGTTGAGGAAGCTATTTACGGCGAACGAGAGGGTGTTCTCCCAGTCGCCCTGCACATAATGATAGTCGGTGAAAGCATAAAACCTTGTCTTCCACGTGATGCTCGGCGTGATTTTCCACTCAAATTTCGCCTCGACATTAGAACCGAAATTGTGCTTTGTGTGATGCCCGGCATCGATGCCAAACTTAGTTGGGTCGAGCTTCACGATGTCGCGGCAAATCTTGATGTTGTAAGACAGAGGTGCTATCGAGAGCGTGAAGACCTTGTAACCCTCTTTGTCCTTGTAGTTATAGGTCATACCGAGACCCACATTCAGCTCACCCGACGAGAGGAACGACGCCGCTAGGTTGCGGGTGTTGGTGACATAGGAGTTCAGCAGCTGCGTCTTGAACAGCAGCGTCGCCGAGTAGTACCAGTTCTTCACTGCCTTGTAGCCGAGCTGTGAGTTGAACTGGAAATTGTCCTCGTTGATGCTATAGCTTCGCAGACTGTCGCCCTTAGCCGTCGCCACTCCCAAGCGGTAGTGCAGAGTATTGTTGAAGAGCCAGTTTGGGTGCAGCTTCTGGTTGAGGTTGCAATCCCACTGCACATCTCCGAGCAGGTTGAGGTTGTTCTCGCCGCCCTGATACCAGTTGTTGCTGATATAGGCCTGCGTGCCGTGCAGACTCCCAACAAAAGTGTGGAGCCAGTTGTGCATCTTCACCTCGCGGCGGTCAACGGGCTTGAACTTTTCGCTGTCGATGTCCTTTGGTTCCACCCGCAGTTCGGTTTTCGACGGGTCGGCCTCTACCACCACCTCTTTAGGCGGCTTGGGCAGCAAACCCTCGTTGAAGGGCACCAGCTCGGGACGGTCAATCATCAGGCGGTAGCGCATGTCGTGCACCCTACTCATCTGCTGCTGCGCCTTGTTGAGCCAGCCATCGTCAAGTTTGAGCCCCTGCGTGCTTACTGAGGCTTCGGGAAAGAACGGCGACTGTTGCGACTGCTGCCTGTCGAAGACCAGCGGCATGAGCAGGTATTGGCTGGTGCTATCGCTCTGCGCCATAGTGCGCTGCGGCATCAACAAAATCATGGCCAGCAACAAAAGAGAATATATAGATTCAAGATATCGTCTCATATAATCGTGATTTTTTGCAAAAATACACAGAATTTCGGGGAAATCTAATGTTTATAACAAAAAAAATCAATATTTTTGCACATCAAAAATCTATAGGTAGGTCTTTAAAATACCAAGAAAATGTGATTACCAAGATGATAAAGCGAAAACTACATATTTTCTTGCTGAGTCTCCTCCCGTTTATGGGATGGTCCCAGAATTTCAACGAGATGTTGGCGGGCATGAGCGAGCTGTCACTGCCCCTGATAAATGTGGAAGTGGATATCAGCTTAGTGACAAGTAATCATTACGTGCCAGGAAATATCTCTCTTGCTGAATACAAAGACAACACAGTAGACACCATCAGCTACAACTGTCTAGTGAAATATAGAGGAATGCTGGCTCTCACAAACCACAAAAAATCTTTCAATATCAAACTCGTTGACGAAGAGGGAGAGAAACTTGATGCCAATCTGCTGGGACTGCGCACCGACAACACATGGATTCTCGACGCCATGGGCTTCGACAAGATGAGGATGCGCAACCGAGTGTGCTTCGACATCTGGAATGAGTTTAGCCCCACGATGTGGGACACCAAACATGGCAACCGCAATGGCACGGTGGGCACTATGGTAGAAGTGTTTATCAACGGTGATTACAACGGCATCTACTGCTTGAGCGACAAGATTAACCGTGAGCTGCTAAACCTACGCAAAGCTAAAGTCAATGACGACGGCTCGGTGACAGTGAAAGGTCTGCTCTATAAAGGCAACGGAACCAGCATGACAAACACCCTGCTTGATTACGACGAAGACAACACCAGCGATACAGAGTGGAACTTTTTTGAACTGCAGCACCCCGACGAATATCCATCGCTCCAAACATGGCAGCCGCTAATGGACCTTATCGACTTCAACAGCCAGACCACCATTGACTATTTCAGTGAGCATTACAACGAGTGCTACTATGTGGACAATCTTGTGGACTACTGGGTGATGCTGGCAGCTTTTGGACTCCAAGACATGCCCTACAAGAACACTTTCCTCTCTACCCCCGACATCAACTTCGATCACCGCTTCATGATCACTCCATGGGACATGGACGCTTGCCTGGGACGTGATTGGAGCGGGTTGGAATCTGCCAGCTACACATCTTTGAACTGTCTAAACCGCTATGGGCCATTTAACCGCCTGTTGTTTTACAATATCGATGGCTTTAAGCATAAAGTCGCCCAACGATGGTTTGAACTCACTGAATCACACCTGTCACCTACCAATGTCGAGAACCACATCAGCGCTATCGCGCAACGTTTTGTGGAAAGCGGCGCCTGGCAACGCGAATATGAGCGGTGGAAGACGTCTTATAAAGCAGCCATAAGGCCCAATATCCACCCCGAAATACAATATGCCATCAATTGGTACAGAGCAAATCTCTCATACATCAATGACCAGATTGTTGCCTGGCGAGAAGACTATGTGGAAATCAACACGTCCACAATAACCAAAATCTATAACTATATGCTCGGTTTTGACACAACATTCAACGAAAAAATAGACCTGAATAAAGACGGATTCATAAACTCCACCGACGTGACCGAAGCTTATAACTTCATTTTGGGCATCAATAGACAAAAAAATGCAGCTTCTTGGTGATGGAAAAGCGGTTACTACATATTATCCTTATGTGCCTAACTCCCTTTGTAGGATGGAGCCAGAGCTTCAATGAGATGGTCGCCAACATGAGCGAGAAGTCACTGCCATTGGTCAACGTGGATGTGGAGATTGATTCAGTAAGCAACAAATATTTCTTTCCAGGAACAATCACCCTAAGCGAATACAACGACAGCATAGCTGCAGTCAGCACCTACAACTGCCTAGTGCGTCACCGCGGCATGCTCGCGCTATCGCTTCCCAAGAAATCTTTCAGCATCAAGCTCGTTGACGAAGAGGGAGAGAAAGTGGAAGCCAGCCTGCTTGGTCTGCGCTGCGACAACTCGTGGATCCTAGACGCAATGGGAATCGACCACCTAAGGATGCGCAACCGCCTGTGCTTCGACATCTGGAACGAATACAGTTCCACGATGTGGGACACCAAATTCGGCAACCGCAACGGCACGGTGGGCACTATGGTCGAAGTGTTTATCAACGGAGAGTATAACGGCATCTACTGCCTGAGCGACAAGATAAACCGCCAGCTGCTAAACCTGCGCAAAGCAAAGGTCAATGACGACGGCTCGGTATCAGTGAAGGGACTGCTCTACAAGGGCATAAGTGATTATTGGTCAACTCTAACCAATTACCATGAAGAAAGCACCGACTCGGTGGTGTGGAACGCCTTTGAGCTGCAACACCCTAGCGAGTACCCATCGCTCCAAGCATGGCAACCGCTGATGGACATTATCGACTTTAACAGCCAGACCGATATCGAGTATTTCAAAGCCCACTACGACGAATGGTACTATGATGACAATCTGGTAGATTACTGGATTTTGCTGGTGGCATTCGGAATTACCGACATGCCCTATAAAAACACCTTCCTCTCCACCCCCGACATCAACTTCGACCACCGTTTCATGCTCACCCCATGGGACATGGACGCTTGCCTAGGACGAGGGTGGAATGGCTCATCGGTGCCCGACTTCACTACTGTGCACCGTCTTGACTATTTTGCCCCTTTCAACCGCCTTGTGATTAAAAACATCAATGGCTTCAGGCAAAAAATAGCAAGTCGGTGGTTTGAACTCATAGAGACATACTTGTCGCCCGCCAATGTCGAGAACCACATCAACGCCATAGCGCAACGTTTTGTAGAAAGCGGTGCCTGGCAACGCGAATATGAAAGATGGAAAAACACGCGAGTAAGAATCGGAAGAGACATTTACGCCGAAGTGGAATACGTCACCAATTGGTATAATGGCAACCTGTCAAACATCAGAGAGCACATTGACACATGGCGCGAAGACTATGACCCCAATACCTCAATCACCGCTCACACATTGACATCTATCTACAATTATTTGTTAGGCATTGACAACACCTTCTATGAGCACTTGGACATTAACAGAGACGGATTAATCACCTCAAGCGATGTAACCGAAGCTTACACCATACTCTTGGATTCAAAACAGTGATATTGAAAATGAAGGCACGTTTTGTATTATATATATTGTTATTGATAACTCCACTGACGGGATGGAGTCAGAGCTTTGACAACATGGTGAGTGGCATGAGCGACAAATCACTGCCTCTGGTAAATGTGGAAGTGGAAATAGACTCGGTGAGCTTTATGTACTTCATACCAGGGAAATTCACTCTGTTTGAATACAAAGACGGAGCAGTAACAAATCAGACATACAACTGCCTAGTACGTCAGCGTGGCAAAACTGCGCTCTTTTTGCCCAAGTTGTCGTTTGCGATTAAACTCGTTGACGACGAAGGCGAGAATCTTGATGCCAACCTACTGGGACTGCGCAACGACAACACGTGGATTCTTGATGCCATGGGCATAGATCACCTCAGGATGCGCAACAGAGTGTGCTTCGACATCTGGAACGAATACAGCCACACGATGTGGGACACCAAATTCGGCAACCGCAACGGAACTGTTGGGGCTATGATTGAGGTGTTTATCAATGAGCAATATGCTGGCCTCTACTGCCTGAGCGACAAAGTTAACCGTCAGTTGCTCAATCTGCGCAAAGCCAAAGTGGAGGACAACGATAGCGTCACCATCAAAGGTGTGCTCTACAAGGGCAAAGGCAGCGGAGTTTCGAATGCCCTCCTCGATTATGTGGAAGACCGCACCGACACCATCAAGTGGAACACCTTTGAGCTGCAATATCCCGATGATTACCCATCGCTCCAAAGCTGGCAGCCACTGATGGACCTCATCGACTTCAATAGCAAGACCGAAATAGACTACTTCATGACCAACTATAATGACTGGTACTACGTTGACAACCTCGTGGATTATTGGATACTGCTAGTAGCTTTCGGTATCGACGACATGCCCTATAAGAACACCTTCCTATCTGTTCCCGACATAAACTTCGACCATCGCTATATGATCACTCCGTGGGACATGGACGCCTGTCTGGGACGAGACAGTGACGGGAATCCGCGGTATTATACCTCACAACTGAACCGTCTTAATTCATTCGGACCCTTCAACCGCCTCATCATTTATAACATCGACGGAATCAAGAATCGCATTGCGATGCGATGGGAAGAACTGAAAGACACATATCTTTCCCCTTCCAACTTAGAGAACCACATCAACGCTATAGCACAACGTTTTGTGGAGAGCGGCGCTTGGCAACGAGAATATGAGTTATGGAAAGACATACCCGAAGATGAAGACGACCGAGTCGTTATCACCGAGAACATATACAAAGAAGTGGAATATGTGATGAAATGGTATAGAAACAATCATTCTCTCTTGTCAAACAAACTACTGAGCTGGCGCGATGACTATGTGGAGCCCGATGTCATCAATGCAGCAACAATAACACAAATATACAACTATCTACTAGGCATTGACACAGAATATAACGAGAAATTAGACCTTAATGAAGACGGAACAATAAACTCCGCCGATGTCACATTTGGCTATAACGTGATACTCGGTTACATGCAATAACCCCTATTGCGATCATAAGAGCATGAGCATTTTATTTAACCCGAATCGGTCATTAGGCGACGAAAGGTTGTTTTTAATTTTTGACACACCCTCCTACTTAGCACCTATTCGTCTTCGTCTTCTTCAATAAGCTCGGGATTGAGCATGTCATCATCGCCCTGCAAATAGAGAGCGCGTTTTTGCATTGCCTCGGGGTCAAGTTCGCACTCGAGCTGCATGGCGCGATAGCGGGGACGAAGCACAAACAGTTCCACCAGATAAGCAAGAACGAAATAGACCACAACAAGCCCCCACAACGCTATGTAGTAGTCGCTCATCTGCGAAAGGGATGCTCCTCCCGACTGCATCTGCACATAGGCCGTCGAAGCCCAGTAACCAGGTATCATCCTACTGATGACATCCCAATATGGGGCTATCTGGTAGTGGGGCCATGACACACCAGTTAAGAACACAAAAATCAGCGATGTAAATGCCAAGATGAGGAACACTCCCTCACGATTATTAACAAACACGCGAATTATCTGTCCAAACAGCGACGAAGCAATTAGGAACGGGAACATAATCATGGCAATCTCCAAGAAATTGCCGTTCATCGGAAACTTGAAAATGATGGGAATTATGTGCAGCGCAAATATCGCCGGGAACAGATAGTAGAACAAGTGAACTAATGTCTTGCCTGTAAGCATCGCTCCAGGAGTTGCCTTCACCTCGTCGATGGGGTCAATGCCACGGTTGCGGCGACGACGGCCCATGCTGCCGGCATGAAGCATGGCGATACCCATTATCATTCCCTGCTGTAGCACGTACACCAAAACAAACGGCAACACAGCCGACGCAATACCCATTGCAGTGTTGCCAAGCGGCACCTGGCGACTATCGACTATTCCGCCGTCAAGGCTTATGATTCTAAATGCTTTCTCGCTCTGCAACTCCGAGCACATCTCCATCTGCACGTTGGTCAACGCAGTGAGCATCGCCTTGTAGCGCATCATCACGCTCATGTCGCAGTAGAGCGACACATGACCCTGATTGCCACGCATCACCTCGGTCTCGAAGTCGGCGGGAAAATACACGATGCCATAACACTTCTTTGTTGCCATTAACTCACGTGCCTCATCCATGTCGTGGGCATAGGCGGTGACGTTCACATCGGGACTGGCGTCAAGATTACGAGTAAAACGTCGGCTCAACTCAGAGTGGCTGTCGTCAACTACTACCACTGCCTCGTCGCGTGCCACCTCGGGGTTATAGATGAGCGAGTAGAGAGGTGGATAGACAATCGCCAACACGACGAAGAAAATCACCACCGCCTCGTCGCGGAAGATGTGCTTGAACTCCTGCTTCATCGATAGCACTATGCTGTGCAGCCACCCTAATATCTTACTGTCGCGCTTCATAATTCTAAGGTATATAGAATGGGTCAAGACAATGCTTCCTCAACTTCCACAGCATGGTGACAGGAAGGAGGCTGTAGAGTATCAAAATCACATAGTAGAGGCGGGAATAATGCAAGTCGATGCCATTCAGCGCCTGGTCGGCATTTATCAAGAAATAATACTTGATGGGCATCAGGTAGCCTAAAGGCGAAACCCAAGAGTACATCGCCTCCTCGGGCAAGGAGAAGCCGCAGAACGAGAACGACAGCATTCCGAGCAAGGTGCATATCGTTGAGGCATAGCGGAAGTTGGGAACAAGGCTTATAATGAACAGCGCAAACCCCTGACACGCAAGCACAAGCAGTGCCATCGCAGCTATCATGTTCCACGGATTGCAGTTCAACGGGAAGCCATACTTCACATACATCATGTATTGTATCGCCAAACCCACATTAATAAAGATGAAGGTATGCGGGAATAGCTTGGTGAAGGTGGCGAGGACTATAGAGTTGTCGGCGGTGCGGAGCCAGTTGCGGCTCGTCCCGGCGTGCCACTCCATGCCTATGCTGAACACGGTGATAAGCATCACTATCAGTGCCAGCAGGCAGGGCACAAACGAGCTGCTCAAATAGTAGTTGTAGCTCATCCACGGATTTTTGAGGGGATGAACATGAGTCACCACTGGTTGAAGGGTCGCGCTAACCATCTCTTTAGGCATGCCAGCGGTGGTGAGCACGCTGCTAACAATGCCGCCGTTGGCAAGCACACTGACGGTCTTGAAACCCTTAAACTGCATCGAGGCAGGAGCATAATAGGAATAATTGATATAGTAACTCAACGTGGGCTTTTCACCGCTCAATGCCTTGGTAGAGAAGTCACTGGGAATAAAGAAAAAGCCAAACACCTCGCCACGCTGCACAGCATCAATGGCCTCATGATAGGAGCCGTAGGTGTTTTTTATCTCTACCTGCTGAAATGTATTGAGATTACGCGTCAATTTGCGCGACAGGTCGCTCTTGTCAAGGTCAACAATCCCCACAGGGGCGCGTTTCACAACGCCATCCCCCATCAGGTCGAAGAAGAACCAGGCGCTCACAAGCGGCACAATGACCATCATACAGATGTACAACGGCCGCCGAGCAAGCTGCTTCCAACCACGGATTATTGAATTGACTAAAATCCTTAACACCTTACACTTACTTAAGAATGACAGACATTCCTGGTCGGAAATTAGGTATCGGAATCAATGGGCGGGCTTTTACCTCAAATGTTTTGCTGTCGTAATCACCGTAGGCTTTTGTGGCTGCCCAAGTGGCATAGCTGCCCATGTCGTGAACATAGAACACCTGCATTTTTGCCTTCATGTTGCCAAGAGCAGGTATCTCAACATCAATCTCTTTGCCCATAGGCAGGTCATTGAGTTTCTCCTCGCGCACGCTGAACGCAGCCCACATGTCATCAATATTAGCTATGGTCATGATGGGAGAACCCATAATCACGAGTTCGCCCACATGGGGATATATGCTTGTAATCTCTCCATCGCACGGTGCTATAAGGTATTCATCTTCGAGAAGTGCCTCAACCTCTCGCACAGTGGCTTGAGCTACATTCTCCATGCCTTGCGACGCAGCCTTGTCCTCGGCCTGAGCACCATTTTTAGCCATCAGCAATTGCGCTTCGGCAGCCTCGACAGCTGCTGTTGCTGTTCCCACAGCGGCAGTAGCGGCATCAAGAGCAGCCTTGGCCTCATCACGCTTTTGCTCGGTGACTACGCCTTCGTTATAAAGGTTGTTGATGCGCTCATAAGTTTTACGAGTAATCTCCTCAGCTGCAATCGCTTGCTGTCGAGCCGACTTAGCCTGCTCAACCATCTTGCGTGCCGACTCAATAATCTCATAGCGAGTACCCCTCTCAACCTTCTGGTTCTGGTTGGCAGCCACGTTTTTCATCTCTTTAGCCTTGGTATATGTGGCATCGGTGGTCGAGGAATAGATTTTGGCTAAACGCTGGCCCTTGTGTACATAGTCGCCTTCCTTGACATATAACTCAACAAGGCGACCACCAAGTTTGCCACTAACGCGAACCACCTCGCAGTCGGCCTGACCCTGGATGGACTTATCGTTGGGCCTTAGGTGCATGATGCCCCAAATTGCCATACTGGCGACCACAGCCACAAGTATGAGCATAGAGGCGATAAGCGCCAAGCGTTTTGCCTGCCTTATCTTGCGGCGTTTTGCTTTCTCTTCTTGTTCGGTCAGAGGTTTATTCTCGGAAGCTTCCTTAGCCTGGGGCTTAGAAGATTGCTCTGCTTGAGTTGGAGTTTTCACCACCTCGGCAGAGTCCTTCTTTTCCTCAAAAGTAGGGAAGCCTTCAGTCTTGGTACCTTCGTCGTGTTTTTTATCGTCGTTTTTCTTTCCCATAATTATAAGTTGTCAGTTATCATTTTTTAGTAGGGACGAGGCCTGCCTCGTCCGTCAGTCTGAATTCTAATAATTCAAATTACCAGTAACTTTCGAGAGATAAATGTCGCACATCATCACCTCAATCTCGGCGTCGATTTTCTCGCTATGAGCCATGAGCCATGCTGTCTGAGCTGTGAGCACCTCATCACTAGTCGCCATACCCTCCCGGAACGCTAACTGGGCAATCCTCAGGTTTTCGTCGGCCTTGGCGAGATTGGCTTTGGTGGCCTCGTAGGTCTTGTAAGCCTCCTGATATTTGAAGTTGGCCTGAGTCACTTGCAGCTCAATCTTCTCTTTGACTTCTTCCATCTCCAAATGTTTAATCTTGGCATCAACAAGGGCTGCCTTGTATTTGTTGCTCAGCCCGCCCCAGTGCCACAGCGGAATCTTGATAACTGCGCCAATGGCATAGTTAAAACCAAACTCTTTTTTGAATCCGTTGTAAACATGAGGATTGGAAGTGAACACCGTGCCCACGGCGGCAATTGTTGGAAGCATCTCGCTGCGCGCTACCTTGGCCTTCTCGTCATAGACTTTCACACCAAGCTCCAAAGCATTGAAATCATTGCGACGGTCATACACCTGTTTCATCTCGATAGTGCTTGGGTGTAGCGTCACATCAAGGTCGGTGCGCAGCTCATCGGCAAGTACCATAGGCTCATCGAGTGGCTCGCCGCAGAGCTGCGCCAATGCCATGCGTGAGAGCACCAAGCCGTTACGCACCTTTGTGAGCGCCACGTTGGCCTCATTGACCTTCACATCCACGCTGAGCAGTGTGGCGCGCGTTGCCACACCCTGCTCCATCATCTTCTTCACGTCGTTGTCGAGACTGGTGACCAAGTCGAGGTAACTCTCGGCAAGACGTTCCTTCGACTTCAGCGACACCACTAGCCAATAGGCCTGGTCAACCTCGCATATCACGTCCTCGGCTTTGTTGTCGTGAAGACGCTGGGCAATCTCCTCGGCATATCTCGTGATCTGGTTCAATGCCTTGATTTTGCCGCCCATGTAGATGGGCTGTGTCAATAGGATGCCGGCTGCAAATATATTGTGGGTGTCGAACGTGAGTGCATCCTTAACCTTCTGAGTGGCGGCATCCACATACTTGCCGTCAATAGAAATCCCCAGCCCCGCCAATACGTCGAAAGCAAAATCATAGTTGCCGGTGGCGGGATTGAAAAACTGGGTGGGAGTGATGTTGTTGATATCCACAAGCGAGACGTTGCGGCCAGTGTGCATATAGGTGCCGGCAAAGTCTATCGACGGCTTGTAGGCAGCCTCGGCCTGCTTGCGCTGGTAGCCTGCCTGCTCTATCTTGAGCTGCTCTATATTCATCTGCTTGTTGTTGCGAAGAGCCATGTGACGGCATGAATCAAGCGTCACCTGTGCTCCTAAACCAGCAACACCAAAGAAGAACATAATCACTATAAATGATAATAGTTTTTTCTTTGACATTTTATCTTTTCTTTTATTATTGTGCAAAAATATAGCTTTTTAATTTTTTATGCAACCTCCTTATACATATTTAACACCTATGTATATACTAAAAACAATAGGACACAAGACTAATAAATGGATGTGGACCGACACACCCATTCAGAATTAATCATCAATCTACAAACTATTTAGAGCCGAATGCCTCTACCACATAACCTTGGGAGCGCAATAACTCAATCAATCCCTGTTCACCCACTAGATGTGCGGCGCCCACAGCGACCAGCACACGCTGCACAGGAAGTGTCTGAGTGATTTTATCCATCCATTTGCGGTTGCGCTCATAGCTCAGGCGGTCCATGTCGGCGTCATCCATGCCCATCTCTGAGTCAAAGACGATTTTCTCTATCGCGGCAAGGTCCTGGGCACGATAGGCATCATGAAGCTGCTTGTTGCTTTCGGCAAACTCACCGTCTTTACGGCAGAAGTCCACCAAATCCTCAGCCTGCTCCTTTAGCGGCGCGCCAAACAGGGCCGATGTCTGGTCCTCTACACTTTCAAGACCATCAACCCGTTTGCCTAATTGCTTACCGCGATTCTGGATGGCGACATCAATCAGATTGTTGGGGTCTAAACTGTTAGGATATAGCTTCTGCATCTGCATAACGTCGAGCTGGGCTGTAAGGACAGCAGGCTTCAAGACTCCAAGTTCCTTGAGCCCGAAGCCAAACATATACTTCTTGACCACCGCGTCAACCATTTTATAGTCCTCAGGAGAAAGCAATTTGTCGATAGTGCTGTCGGCGGGAGCGGTAGCGTCCTTCATCATCTGAAGCACAGTATTCATGCTCGTCAGGTTATCTCCTTCTATCTCGCCAAAAATCACATCCACATTCTCGATAGCCGTGGCAAGTCCAGGAACGCTGTCAATAAACTCACTGGTCTCAAGGTGCAGAGTACCAAACAGATAAGATGTCTCATAACAACCATTGCCACTCACCTTCCACAACAGCTGGCCATTGACTTGCGAGCAAGACAATAATAGCAATAAAACAAACAGTAATTTCCTCATAATCTTGGTATTAATTTTTATTGTTATTTAAAAATGTTTTTTTATCAAAATCGCCTGCAAAAATAGCCATTTTTATGCGAAAACACAAATATTAATGACTTCTTTCAAAAAAATACCAAATCATAGCGATTGTACAACAGAAACAACACCCCTAACTTTGCAATGTGAAAATTAAAGTGAATTAGTTATTAGTTGAACAACTTTATTTAATCAGAGAATTCAAAACAGAAAAATAGTTTGAAATTAGTTAAGTAAACAATAAAAGCCCTGCTCGATGCGAATCGCCGCAGGGATTTTTTCAGCAAAAGGGCGGCAAAAGGGGTCGGTTCTTTTTTGCCGATTTTTATTGAAAAATTTTGTTTTTTTTAATATTTTCATCTACCTTTGCATCCGAAAGATAACAATCATAAAACTCAAATTATGCCCCGAAAACTCAGAGTCCCCAGTCCATCAGGAATCTATCACGTGATGCTACGCGGCATCAACCGAGACGACATTTTCCTTGATGACATCGACTTCATGAAGATGGAGAAGATTTTACGCTCGCTAGCCAAGCCAGTGGATGAGAACGGCAACTCAAAACCTCCATTGTGTAAGATATTCGCTTATTGCCTGATGACAAACCACATACATCTGCTCATCGCCGAACTTGACGAGCCAATAAGCGACACCGTAAAGCGCCTTGGTGTGGCCTACGTCAGCTACTTCAACAAACGCCGGAAAAGGTCCGGGCCTCTATTTGAAGGACGGTTCAGAAGCGAACCAGTAGATGATACCAATTATTTTATAACATTGCTTCACTACATACATTACAATCCAGTAAAAGCCGGAATGGTAAAGAAGCCAGGATGGTACCAGTGGAGCAGCTGGCATGAATATGAACTGCCCGAAAAGACTTATGAAAGAGGGATCTGCGAGCAAACCATCCCATTCGAAAACCTCACAAGAACCCAAGTAAAAGACATCGTTCTTGAAGCGAAAGTCCCGATGTCGTTCATCTCGCCAGTTGATATTGAGCGCGTTGATGACACCGAAGCAGAGATAATAATGAGATTGCTCGTGCCTGAAGAATTCAGAGATATTGAAAACATGAAAGACTTGCCCAAGGTTGTGAAACTAACAATATCAACCAAAGCAAAAGAATATGGAGTAACATACAGTCAAATAATAAATCATTTAGGAGTAACTAAACATTTCATACAAAAGGGGAAACTCAAAACCATAAAATAACAAAAGAAAAGTTGGCAAATATAAAAAAACGGCAAAAGGGGTCGGTTCCTTTTTGCCGTTTTTTGACAATTTTCGGCAAAAGGGGTCGGTTCTTTTTTGCCGATTTTAAAAAAATCTATTCAAATTATCACTGAGGGAAGGATTGGTTGCGAGAAAATGCTTATCTTTGCAGTTTGTAAAGAAAATTATAATATTTAAAGTATAATAGTGGACACAAAATACATTTTTGTTACTGGTGGCGTGGTGTCATCGCTAGGAAAAGGGATTATCTCATCGTCGATAGCGAGACTGCTGCTCTCGCGGGGCTTTAACGTGACGATGCAGAAGTTTGACCCCTACATCAACATTGACCCCGGCACCCTGAACCCCTACGAGCACGGCGAGTGCTATGTCACCGTCGATGGCCATGAGGCCGACCTTGACTTAGGCCACTACGAGCGTTTCACCAACATCAAGACCACCCGCGCCAACAACATCACTACTGGCCGCGTGTATCAGAGCGTGATTGACAAGGAGCGCCGCGGCGATTTTCTTGGCAAGACGGTTCAAATCATCCCTCACATCACCGACGAGATCAAGCGTTGCGTGAAGTTGCTGGGCAGCACCGGCAAGTATGACTTTGTGATTACCGAGATAGGTGGCACAGTGGGCGACATTGAGTCGTTGCCATTCCTTGAGGCGGTGCGCCAGCTCAAGTGGGAGCTTGGCCGCAACTGCGTGGTGGTTCACCTCACCTACGTGCCTTACATCAAGGCCGCCGGCGAGTTGAAGACCAAGCCCACCCAGCACAGCGTCAAGCAGTTGCAGCAGGTGGGAATCCAGCCCGATGTGCTTGTGCTGCGCACCGAGCGTGAGTTGCCCGCCGCCCATTGCCGCAAGGTGGCTCAGTTCTGCAACGTGAGCCCCGACGCAGTGACGCAAAGCCTTGACGCCCCTAGCATCTATGAAGTGCCGCTGATGATGCACCGTCAGCACCTAGACCAAATCATTCTCGAGAAGACTGGAACGCCCTTCAGCGGTGAGCCCGACCTGACAAAATGGAACTACTTCCTCGACAAGATGCGCAATGCCAACGAAGAGGTGAAGATTGGTCTCGTGGGTAAATATGTGGAACTTCAAGATGCCTACAAAAGCATTGACGAAAGTCTCCTCACCGCAGGCGTTTATCAAGACCACAAAGTGAAAATCACCTATATCTCGAGCGAGAAAATCAACGACGGCAATGCCGAGGAACTGCTATGCAAGATGGATGGTGTGGTGGTGGCTCCAGGCTTTGGCCAACGCGGCACTGAGGGCAAATTTGCCGCCCTCAAATGGTGTCGCGAGCATGATAAGCCCACGTTTGGCATCTGTTATGGCATGCAGTGCATGGTCATCGAGTTTGCCCGCAACGTGCTTGGCCTCACCGATGCCAACAGCGTAGAGATAGACCCCAAGACTCCCAACAATGTCATCGACCTGATGGAGGAGCAGAAGAGCATCACCAATATGGGCGGCACAATGCGCCTTGGAGCCTATTTCTGCCATCTGAAACCTGGCACAAAAGTTGCTAAAGCTTACGGAAAGCTCGACATTGAGGAGCGTCATCGTCACCGCTTTGAGCTCAACGATGAGTACCGCCCGCAGCTTGAGGCAGCGGGAATGAACTGCGTGGGCGAGAACCCTGAGACCCACTTGGTAGAAGTCATTGAGCTTGCCGATAAGAAGTGGTATGTCGGCACTCAATACCACCCAGAATACAGCAGCACGGTGCTCACCCCCCACCCATTGTTTATGGACTTTGTGAGGGCTGCGATAGAAGAGAAGAACAAGAAACAATAAAAAACAGTTAATCACGCAATCAAAAACACAAAAAATACACTTTAACGATTATGGACAAAAACACGGTCATTGGAATGTTGCTCATGTTTGCGGTAATCATTGGCTTTATGTATTGTCAGTCAAACAATAACAAAGATGCCAAACAAGGCGACAACAAACAATCCGAAAACACTACTAACAACAAACATAATGAGCATAAAGACTCTTTGTCGCAAAACGACTGGGCGACATTAAGCAAGCTGGTCTCAGAGAATGACAGTTCACTGGTTTATGGTGGAGTAAACATCCAACAAAAAGGTGAAAAACTAATAGGCACAGTAAAAACGGGAAACTCCACAATCAGTATTGACAGTGTAAACACTAATGTCAACGCTGTAAAAGAAGTACGCGAAGCCATAAAAAAATACACAAATGCTCAAATGTTCAGCGGGTGCCTTAAAGGTGAGAACAAGACTATAACCCTCAAGAACGACTCCCTAAATATAGAAATCAGCACTAAGGGCGGAATGATTACCCGCGCCACGCTCAACGGCTACAAGGCATACCACTCACAAGAAGACTACAAGAACAACAACAGCGTTCCTGTTGAACTCGTCAGCCCCGGAAACAATGAATACAGTTTCATTCTCAACAACCTTGATCAAAGTTTCGACACCAAGGACTTCTATTTTGTTCCTGAGAACCAGAACGATTCATCGGTCACCATGTCACTGGTGAACATTTCCAATAACAAAGACGCCAAGTGGAGCATCAGATATACGCTAGTGAAGGGCACCTATATGGTGAGAATGGAAATCCTCCAGCAGAATATGGACAAAATCATGCACAACAACATTTCCAGCATGAATTTCCATTGGAGACAGAAGATGCAACGCCAAGAGGCCGGAAAGCAGTTTGAGGAGCGCAACAGTGCCTTGTACTGGAAACTTCAAGGCGACAACGATGTCTCCAATTTGAGCGAGAGCGGCGAAGAGAATGAAAAAGTCACCGACAAGGTTAAATGGATTGCGGCAAAGAGCCAGTTCTTCTCAACTATTTTAATCGCCAATGACTGTTTCAGCGGCGACACGCATTTTAAAAGCACAGCATACAACAAAGATAAAGATGGCAGCAACTATGAGAAATACCTGAAAGATGTAGAAATCAACACGGGTCTCAATTACAGCTACTCTAATGCGGCGCCCGCGTCGTTCTATTTCTACTTTGGTCCCAACCGCTACGACCTGCTATCGAGTTATGACCAGTTCTCGAAGGACGAGGATCTGCACCTCACGCGCCTCGTGTCGCTTGGATGGAAACTATTCCGATGGATCAACTCTGGCATCATCATGCCGGTGTTCAACTGGTTGTGCAAGACTGGATGGTCATTGGGCATCGTAATCCTGATTCTCACTATCCTGCTCAAACTGGTTCTGTGGCCATTGACTTACAAGAGCTACATGTCGCAAGCGAAGATGAAAATTCTGCAACCCGACATCCAAGCCATCAACGAGAAATATCCCGACCAGGAAGATGCCATGAAGAAGCAGCAGAAGATTATGGAACTTTACAAGCAGGCTGGTGCTAATCCAATGGGTGGCTGTTTGCCGATGTTACTGCAGATGCCATTCCTCATCGCCATGTTCTGGTTCTTCCCTTCTAGTATCGACCTGCGCGGCCAGTCATTCCTCTGGGCTCCCGACCTGAGTGCTCCCGATGCTCTCATCTCGCTGCCGTTCAGCATCCCATTCTTAGGTGACCACCTGAGCATCTTCTGCTTGCTGATGACCATCACCAACATCGCTTATACCTACGTGAACATGCAGTCGCAGTCGTCGAGTTCGATGCCTGGCATGAAGTGGATGATGTACTTGATGCCAATCATGTTCCTCGTGTTCTTCAACACCTACGCTGCCGGTCTGAGTTACTACTACTTCGTATCGCTGCTTATCACCATCCTCCAGACCTTCCTGACTCGCATGATGGTTAAGGAAGACAAGGTGAGAGCCGTGATGGCCGAGAATGCCAAGAAACCCAAGAAGAAGAGCGGATTCATGGCACGCCTCGAGGAAGCTCAGCGCCGCCAGCAGCAAGCGCTCAAGGAGCAGCAGAAGCGCAACAACAGTACCAAGCGCCGCCGTTAATATACGTTCACACACAATAAACACGCATGGAAAACAGCACAACAAGCAGCACACCGAAGCCTCTCCGCCGTGGCAAGGTCATCAAGCGAGTCCTGATAGGGCTTGCTGTGCTCCTTGTTTTGCTGTTAGGCCTGTGGGCATACCAGAACCGCCACGCCATCTACTATTGGTGGCATGGCGAAGTGGTAGTTGACCGCAGCAAATACCCTATTGTGGGCATTGACATCTCAAGCCATAATGGTGACATCGACTTCTACAAGGTGAAAAACGACGGATACAGCTTCGTCATCATCAAGGCCAGCCAAGGTATTAAAGAGAAGAAAACACGGGACGAGAATTTCTCTAGCAACTATGACCGAGCTAAGGCCAACGGTCTAAAGGTTGGAGCATACCACTACTTTGAAATGGACAAAGATGGCGTGAGCCAAGCCAAGAACTTCATAGAGGCCATTGGCTGGCGCAAACTCGATTTGCCACTGGTTATTGACATTGAGGACGACAACGACTCCAACAAGGATATTGACATCGATATCACCCTGAAGAACTTAAATGCCATGATTGACAACCTTCAATCTCGCGGATTCAAGGTGATGATTTACACCAATGGCAATGGTTACAAGAAATATGTTAAAGACCGCCAACTTGTCAACATCAGCCTTTGGCTATGCTCGTTTAAGGACCCCGACGAAATCAAGCACATTCCACACCACCTACAGCAGTATAGCAAACATGGCCGAGTGCAAGGGATAAATGGCGACGTGGACCTCGATGTTTTCAATGGAAATGAGAAAGAATGGGAGCAATGGCTCAACAATGCTGCGCCCCTGCCAGCCGACACAACTTCAACTAACAAGACAGAAGATATCAACTATGAGACCAGCAAGTAAATATTTGAACAAATTTGCCGCGTTGATGGTGACAATCGCTTTTGTGTCAACATTCTCGGCAAATGCCAGAACATATACTTGGGACAAGTATGACATCGCATTCGATGCCCCCGAAGGAGGCTATGTGCCTTTCGGCTTTTTCCAAGACCCATCTTCAGCACAAATCAACTGGGATGAGATGGTGATGACTCTGCAGCACTACATCAAAAACGAGAACACCAATAAGAAAAACCTTGAGGAACGCCTGAAAAGCCGCGCCATGGGATTCAACATGTACGACACCAAATTGATGAAGATCAAGGTAAAAGGCTTCAAATGCCACGCTCTTGAGGGCACTATGCCCGACGGCACGCGTTGCATCATCTCTTATCTGGTTAGCGACAAGACCAGTACGGTGATTGAAGTTGTGGTCATCTATCTCTACGGCAACCAGGAAGTAGTTGAGGACATTATAAAGAGCTTCAGCGAGGGGAACAACAAGAAACCCAACGACAGAGAAAAGCCCAAGCAGAAAGTTCAAAAGAAAAAGGATGCCGAGAAAGAAAAACAAGAGATAGAGAAAGAGAAAAGGCGCAAGAACGAGAAGATCTACGAATGCTGACAGAAGCTGAAAGAGTCAGAAGGATGACTTGTCCGCTTGTTTTCTTGTCCGCTTGTTATCTCAGCAACCCCGCAAGCACGTCGATATGCTCTATTGGCGTAGCCCAACTGGTGGCGAAACGGGTGATGAAACGGCCGTCGGGCAACTTGTCCCACACCTCAAAGGCCACATGTCCATCAAGAGCGTCCATCTGTGCCTGTGTGAGGATAGGAAACTGCTGGTTGGTGGGCGAGTCGATATAGAACTCAAATCCTTTGCTGGCAAAAATATTCTTCAATTCCATCGCCATGTCGATGGCGTGGCGGGCGATGTTCATATATAGATTATTGGTGAACAGTGTGTCAAACTGAATGCCCAGCAGTCTTCCCTTTGCCAGCAATGCACCATGCTGTTTTATGATAGTAAAGAACTGACGAGGTGCGTTGCCTTTAGGAAACACAACCGCCTCACCGCACAAAGCCCCGACCTTAGTGCCGCCAATGTAGAACACATCACAGAGCCGCGCCAGCGTTTTCAGGTCAACGTCGGCTGCAGGGCTAGCAAGACCGTAACCCAAGCGAGCGCCGTCGATGAATAGCGGAATTTCATATTCCTCGCAGATGCTCTTGATAGCCTTCAACTCGTCAAGGCTGTAGATAGTGCCATATTCCGTTGGGAACGAAATATATACCATGCCTGGATAGACCATGTGAGGCCAAGTGGGGTCACCGTGGAAATGAGCCAAATACTCACGCAGCTCGCTGGCATCCATTTTGCCCAAATGATTGGGCAGAGTTATCACCTTGTGACCGCTGAACTCCACTGCCCCACTCTCATGCACGGCGATATGACCAGTCTCAACGGCCACAACACCCTCATAGCGACGCAGCATAGCATCGATAACGGTGCTATTAGTTTGAGTGCCGCCCACCAGAAAAAACACATCGGCATCGGGGCAACCAGTAGCCTGCCTGATGCGCGTGCGGGCATTCTCGCAGAAGGGGTCCTCACCATAGCCCTCCACCTGAGTCATATTAGTCTCAATCAGTCGGTTCAAAATCGCGGGATGCGCACCCTCGATATAGTCGCAAGTAAAAGATATCATTTTAATTCTGTGTTTATTGGGCAAAGATACAAACTATTTTTATGCAAATTGGCATTACATATATTTTTTACCACCTTTGTTCAAATAATTAGAAATCCTTATTGCAGCTCTCCTTGCTGGCATTATGGTTTTGCGACATCCTTGAGTCTGCCTCCAAGAGCACCATAAGCTACAATATCAAAAGGGCTGTTCTTTGGATGTAAAAACAAGTAAAATCACATCAAAAGGACAGTCCCTTGTTTAAATTTTATAAGTCCTACTTCAGTTCGGCGAGGGCAGCCTTGATGCGTGCCACGGCTTCGATGATATTCTCGTCGCTGGTGGCATAGCTCATGCGCAAGTAGCCCGGGCAGCAGAAGGCATCGCCAGCCACGCTTGCAACGTGAGCCTTCTCGAGCAGGTAGATAGCGAGGTCGTTGGCATCGTTGATGACTGAATCGCCACAGCTTTTGCCAAAGAATGCGTCAACCTTAGGGAATACATAGAACGCTCCGTGAGGCACTTTTAGCTCCATACCTGGAATATCTTGCAACAGACCAGTGATCAAGTCGCGGCGGCGCATAAACGCTTGGCGCATATCCTCAACGCACTGTTGCGAGCCACGGTAGGCCGCCTCAGCAGCTTTCTGGGCTATTGACGAGGCGCCGCTAGTGTACTGTCCTTGCAGTTTGTTCACCGCCTTTGCGAGCCATAAAGGAGCTGCCACGTAACCAATGCGCCATCCAGTCATTGCATAAGCTTTTGAAACACCATTGATTACCGCCACTCGGTCTTTCAGTTCGGGGAATTGTGCGAACGATTCGTGTTTGCCCACGTAGTTGATGTGCTCATAAATCTCGTCGGCGATAATCATCACCTGCGGATGACGAGCCAGCACTGCGGCTAATGCTGCCAGTTCTTCCTTGCTGTAGATGCTGCCGGTGGGGTTGGAAGGCGAGCAAAGGATTATAAGTTTTGACTTCTCGGTGATGGCGCTCTCAAGCTGCTCGGGCGTGATTTTGAAATCGGTCTCTATGGTTGCCGGCACGAGCACGCTCTTGCCGCCGCACAGGTTCACCATCTGCACATAGCTTACCCACGCCGGAGTAGGGATTATCACCTCGTCTCCGTGGTTGACGAGGCACATCACGGTGTTGCACAGCGATTGCTTGGCACCGTTGCCCACCACTATCTGCTCGGGGGTGAAGTCGAGGTTGTTCTCATTTTTGAGTTTGTCGCTGATGGCTTGCCTTAGCGACAAATATCCCGGCACAGGGGAGTAGAACGAGAAGTTGTCGTCAACCGCCTTTTTTGCGGCTTCCTTGATGTGGTCGGGGGTAAAGAAGTCGGGCTCTCCCACGCTTAGGTTAATCACGTCAATGCCTTGCGCTTTTAGCTCATTACTTTTTTGCGACATCGCCAGTGTTGCCGATGGCGACAGCGCTTGCAGTCTTTGCGAAATGAAATCCATAGTTGTTTTGTATATTGTTTATGTTGTTCGTTTTATAGTTTTTCGTTGTTTGCCATTGAGGCTCGAAGGTCGCTTCACTTAAAATTGAATTAAAATTTCATATTAGCCTGAGAAAAATATATATTTAAATTTTCAATAATTTTAAGCGCCAGCGCGCCATTCAAGTATCTATTGGTGCATTCAGCTTGTGCTATCGTTTTTTTCTGTTTTTGTTTTTCTTTTTCTCTTGAGGGACGGCGGCAGGCTTTACACCAGCTGGGTCAGTGCCCCAATCTGGATCATTACCAGTATTGCGCAGATAGTTCATGCCAGCTATGATGTCCTTGCGGCGCTTCTCCATATATTTGCTGGGATTTGCCGAGTCAAACTTCAATGGATTGGGCAGCGTGGCGGCAATGAGCGCCGCGTCGCTCTGGGTGAGCTCACTGGCGTCTTTGTCGAAATTGGCGTTGGCGCACGCTTGAACGCCATAGATGCCGTCGCCCATCTCTATGGAATTGAGATACACCTCCATGATGCGTTTTTTACCCCATATTTTCTCAATAAGGAAAGTGAAATAAGCCTCAAGCCCCTTCCTTACCCAGCTGTGCCCCTGCCACAGGAACACGTTCTTGGCAGTCTGCTGAGAGATAGAGCTGGCACCGCGCTCTTTTCCGCCCTCCAATGCTTCGAGTCGTGCTTGCAGGATGGCCTTCTCGTCAAAGCCGTTGTGCTCCATGAAGTGGGCATCCTCGCTGCTGATGACCGCCGCAGGCATGTGTTTCGAAATCTTGTTCATGTCAACCCACTGATGCTTTATCTGCGGATTCTTGCCAGCGATATACTGCTCACAGCACCTGATGTACATCAACGGTGTGCGATACACCGGCACCCACTTGAATGCTATCACAGCCAGTATCGATGACACAAAGAAGAAGATAAGGATATTGCGAACCCAAATCCACAGCCTGTTCCATATAAACTTCATATCTCTCACAATAAATTCCGCTATTTACCGACTACAAAGGTATCTATTTTCTGTGACTTATTATCTATAATGTGGCATTTTTTTTAAAAAATCACTGGTAAATGCCAGATTATTGATTTATGATAGAATTTTCCGCGCAATTATTCTTGTTTTTGATTTTTTAATCGTATATTTGGATAAATTAGGCTGTACCTCGGAAATAAAAATGAAAAACTTCGCTTTTCATTTTGTATTTCACTCGGTTTGCACTAATTTTGCCGATAAATTTGACGGTAGCGTCTTGCTACTCTACACACGAGAGAAAAACATTTTATTCACACTATAAAACCTTACCACTACGAGCAGCATTAATAAGTGGCGCATCGAGGACAGCGCCGAAATGTACAACATCAATGGTTGGGGCCTCAAGTATTTCTCAATCAATGATAAAGGTCACATGACAGTGACCCCGAAACAGAGCTACACAGGTGTTGACCTGATAGAAGTGATGGACGAGTTGCGCCAGCGCAACATAAGCGCGCCGGTGCTGCTGCGGTTCCCCGATATCCTCGACAACCGCATCGAGAAGATATCAAGCTGCTTCAAGAAGGCGGCAAAAGAATATGAATACCAGGCTCAAAACTTCATCATCTATCCCATCAAGGTGAACCAGATGGAGCCTGTGGTGCAAGAGATTGTGAGCCACGGCAAGAAGTTCAACATTGGTCTAGAGGCAGGTTCCAAACCCGAGCTGCATGCTGTGCTCGCGATGAACATGGGCAAAATCTCGGAAAACTCACTCATAATATGCAACGGTTATAAAGACGAGAACTACATTGAGCTAGCCCTGCTGGCACAGAAGATGGGACGCCGCATCTTCCTTGTGGTGGAGAAGCTTAATGAGCTTAAGCTCATTACTACCATAGCCAAGCGTCTCAGCATCAGGCCCAACGTGGGCATTCGCATCAAGCTCTCGAGCAGCGGTAGCGGCAAATGGGAAGAGAGCGGTGGCGACCGAAGCAAGTTTGGCCTCAACACCAGCGAGCTGCAGGAGGCGATGGAGTACCTGCAAGAGAACAAGATGGCCGACTGCTTGAAACTTATCCATTTCCACATCGGCAGCCAGGTGACCAAGATACGCCGCATCAAGAACGCCCTGCGCGAGGCGTGCCAGTTCTATGTGCAGCTATCGCAGATGGGCTTTGACATCGACTTCATCGACATTGGCGGAGGCTTGGGAGTGGATTATGACGGCACCCGCAACAGCGCCAGCGAGAACAGCATGAACTACTCCATCCAGGAGTATGTCAATGACTCGGTGTATCAACTCGTTGACGCATGCAACAAGAACAACATAAAGCATCCCAATATCATCACCGAGAGCGGGCGCAGCCTCACGGCTCACCACTCGGTGCTTGTGCTAGAGGTACTTGAGACGGCGAGTCTGCCGCAGTGGGATGACGACAACGACCACCTGCGCGAAGACGAGGACGAGCTGGTGCTTGACCTTTATGAAATCTACGACAAAATCAACAAGGCGCGCCTGCTTGAAGATTGGCACGACGCACTGCAAATTCGTGAGGAAGCCCTCGACCGTTTCAGCCTCGGTTTCCTTGACCTGCGCACTCGAGCACTGGTTGAGAAACTCTTCTGGAGCGTGGCGCGAGAGGTGAACATGATAGCCAGCGACATGAAGCACGCCCCCGAGGAGCTGCGCAGCGTGGCGCGTATGCTGCCCGAGAAATACTTCTGCAACTTCTCCCTCTTCCAGTCGCTTCCCGACTCGTGGGCCATTGACCAGGTGTTCCCCGTGGTGCCGCTGGGTAGGCTCACCGAGCGTCCCGACCGCTTCGCCACCATCCAGGACATCACCTGCGACAGCGACGGAAAGATAGGCAACTTCATCTCCAACCAGGGATTCTCGCACTACCTGCCTGTGCATCAACTCAAGGAAGGCGAGCATTACTACCTGGGCGTTTTCCTTGTGGGCGCCTATCAGGAGATTCTCGGCGACCTTCACAACCTCTTTGGCGACACCAACGCTGTGCATATCGACGTATATAAAGACCATTACGAAATAGATCAGGTTATTGACGGTGAGACAGTTGCCGAAGTGCTTGACTACGTGCAGTTCAGCCCCAAAGAGCTGGTTCGCAACGTAGAGGCATGGGTTGCCGACTCTATCCGCACAAAGAAAATCACCGCCGATGAAGGAAACGAGTTCGTTCGCAACTATCGTTCAGGGCTTTACGGATACACCTATCTGGAGAAAGAGTGATTTTCTCATTGCAGAATGAATAATTCATAAATGGTTACAACATTAGAGAAAAAAGAAATAATCTAAAAATACACTATATTTTAAATCTATTGCTTACCTTTGCAATAGAAATTTAAAAAGCAGAGAAAAAAATGAGGCGTTATTGGATAAATTTTAAGGGAAAGCAATCAGGACCTCATTCCTTGGAGGCCCTTGAGAGAATGGGTGTTGATAAAACTGCCTACGTATGGCATAGTGGCCTTGACGACTGGGTGAAAATCACTAAAGTGCCTGAATTGAATGAAATGCTTGAGAAGTTGTACAATGGCAGTTCTGCGGCTTCTGATGCTAATAGTGTAGAGAATGTGGCTCCACAGGTTATGGAAGTGTCGCAAGTCACCACCTCACCCCCCGAACCTGAGCCAGCACCCGAGTTGTCTACCAACGAGATGCCCAATCAGCCAGGCGATGAGGCGCGAGAATTGCCGCCAAATCGTTTGAATCAATATGGTAACGCCACCTATCAAGTGAGGAATCATCCTCAGTATGCTGGCGGAAACTTTGCTGCTGCCCAGGCCACTATCGCCGAGAATCCAGAATGCCCCCCCACCAACCTGGTATGGGCGATTATCGCCACCATATGCTGCTGTATGCCGCTAGGTATTCTTGCTATCATCTTTGCCTCACTCACCAAGAAGAATTACAAACAAGGTGACTATCGCAAGGCCGAGAAATACAGCGAATATAGTGCGTGGTCAATTATCTTTGCTATCATGATTGGTCTCATCACAACACCATTGTCGTGCTGTTCTAACTTAATGCTTCTAAATCTTGGTTGATGAGCAAGAAGCGTGCAGTCAAAATCGGAGTAATATTATTACTGCTTATTGTAGCGGCGTTTTTCTACTTCAGTATAAATCCTGCCACGACCAAATATATGCCCCGATGTGTGTTTCTTACCCTCACAGGTTATAAATGCGCTGGTTGTGGCAGCCAACGCGCCCTTCATTCCCTGCTTCACGGCAATGTCCTCGATGCGCTGCGCTACAACACATTCTTTGTGCTTGCGATACCATTAATTGTCATTTATCTCTTAAACGACTATACCAAACTCATTCCCAGCAAGGTGGATGAGGTGATAACCCACCATTACACGATAATAGCTATCGGGATTATTGTGGTGCTGTGGTGGGTGTTCAGAAACATATATGATTGGTGACCCAACAATAATAAAACACTGATATGCTCTTCTCTATAATAACAGTTACCTATAACGCTGGCAAGGTGTTGAAGACA
Organism: Muribaculaceae bacterium; assembly: GCA_017557625.1. Classification (GTDB taxonomy): domain Bacteria; phylum Bacteroidota; class Bacteroidia; order Bacteroidales; family Muribaculaceae; genus Sodaliphilus. The sequence continues at coordinate 103,740 of JAFYYG010000050.1, read as the reverse complement.
ACACTCGACAGCGTTAAGGAGCAGTCGTTCCGCGACTTTGAGTACCTCGTCATTGACGGAGCTTCGACCGACGACACGCTAGAACTCGTGGAGCAGGCTGGAACACCCACCACTAAGGTATGGAGCGAGCCCGACAACGGGCTTTATGATGCCATGAACAAAGCTATAGACAAGGCCAATGGGCAATACCTTATTTTCCTAAACGCTGGCGATGCTTTTGCAACAGCCGAGACATTAGCGCATATTGCCATTAAAGCACAAGAGAGCCCCGATGTGATTTATGGGCAGACACAGCTTGTTGACAGCACAGGGAAAGTTGTGGGAATGAGGCATCTCACAGCTCCCGAAAAACTAGATTGGCAGAGTTTTAAGGATGGCATGCTCGTGTGCCACCAGGCTTTTATTGCAAGGCGTGATTTATGCATTCATTATGACCTTAATTACCGCTTCAGCGCCGACTATGACTGGTGCATAAAGGTGCTGCGTAAGAGCGACGTTTGTGCCTACATGGGCCAACAACCCATCATCAGCTTCCTCAACGATGGACTTACCAACCAGAATCACAGCAAGTCGCTGCGTGAGCGCTATAATATAATGTGCCACTATTTTGGCACCCTACCCACCATGCTACGCCATGTTAAATTTGCCTGCCGTCACCTGTTGCGCATGTTTAAAGTCTAGAAGGGTGAGAGGTCTGTTCTAGAAAATTTAGAACAATTTATACTGAAAACCACTTTGTTGATTTTTTTTGCTATCTGGTTGAAAAAATGATTGAAGTGATTAATTTTTGTCTATTTTTGTCGTTATAAAGATAACAGTAGTCTTTTGTGAGCTTATTTCAGCTCCAATAACAAACTTCTATGGACACGATAATAAATAATTTCTCACCCATCACCCTTGACGAGATGAGTTCCGTCAAGTTGATGAATCGTGTTGACACTAAGTTTGTTACTACTATGCCACAACTTGTCAAGCTCCTTAAATTGGCTCAAAATGAATATTTCATGCAGGAGATTGATGGCAAACGTGCTAGCGCCTACACTAGTCTATATTATGATACCCCGGCTTTTGATATGTATCTCACTCATCATAACGGATGTCTGGGAAGGCAAAAGGTGAGGGTGAGACGCTATCTTGACTCAGGACTCACTTTTCTTGAAGTGAAAAACAAGAACAACCATCGCCGCACACGCAAGAAACGCATCTCAATAAGTGATTTCAACATCGTGGGAGAGGAAAAACGCAATTTTTTGGAACCATTGTGCTGTTATGATGTTGACACTTTGAAACCTGCCCTGCGCAACTGGTTTGACCGCATCACGCTTGTCAACAAGGGAAAGACTGAGCGTGTGACTATCGATGTCGATTTGCGATATCATAACGTCGCCTCAGGAATTGATGAAACCCTGTCACAAGCGGTGATTATAGAGCTCAAGCGCGATGGCAATGCGCCGTCACCGCTGCTGGCGATGCTACGTGACCTGCGTATTAAACCCCACGGCTTTAGCAAGTACTGCATAGGAACAGCTTTGACCAATCCAACGATAAAGCAGAACCGCTTAAAAGAGAAATTACATTATGTGCATCGACTCATCGAGAGAGATGCATAATTAACCAAATAACATTAACTTAGATACATAAAATTATGCAATTATTACCTCAAGAATTTCATGAATACATAATGGGGCTGACGCCCTTCTTGAAAATGCTGATAAGGTTTTCTATCTGCATTCTTGTAAACTGGATAATCGTTGATCAGCTCTATTACCGAAAGAGCAAGCGTCGTGATTTCTACTTCACATTCATGCTTGTAAGTGTCGCGATCTTCTTCCTTGTGTTCTTTATGGTTTTCATCCTCGAGGACATGAAGGGTAAGGCCTCGGGAGTAGGACTTGGCATAGGCTTGTTTGGCATTTTCAGCATTATGCGTTACCGCACCGACACCATGCCTGTACGAGAGATGACCTACTTGTTCATCATCATCTCGCTCGCGGTGGTCAACGCACTGGCATCGACTATGAGGCTTGAGGAGCTGGTTGCCACCAACCTGATTGTGATAGTAGCTATCGTGATATGCGAGTGGCGCCTCAAGACCGAGGCGGTGAAGCTTATTCAGTATGACAAGATAGAACTTATTACTCCCGACAAGCGCGATCAACTTGTCTCCGACTTGGAAAAGCGCACTGGCCTTGATATCACAAAGGTAGAGGTGGGAGCTATCGATATGCTTCGCGACATGACAGTGCTCAGAGTGCATTACCGCAGCACCGACAAGGGCAGCAACAGCGTTGATAAAATGACAAAAATACCAAAAGATGAATTGAAATGAGAAATATTATAAAATCTCTTGTCGCCGTTCTTGTGGCAATAGCACTGTCGATACCTGCCAAGGCTGAATGGGAGCCTACTGGAGAAGAGTTTGCTGGAAAGCCAGGCAACGATTTCGGGCTGTGGATGTCTGCAGGCATCGAGAAGAAAATCAACAAGAAATGGAGCGTTGGCGCCGATTTTGAATACCGTCTCAAAGACAACATCGACGGCAGCTCATGGGGCGAGCCGGCACGATGGACTCTGGGAGTGGATGCCGAGTTCAAAGTGCTCAAATGGCTTAAGCTTGATGCTGGTTACAAATTTATGCGCGACCACTCGTGTGCCACATGGGATGTGGATAAATACAGAGAAAGTCGAGGATATTGGGGCACTAAACACCGCTTTTATGTGTCGGCAACAGCAAGCTACAAATACCAGAATGTAAGGTTCTCTCTCCGTGAGCGATGGCAATATACCTACCGCCCCGAGGTTGCCGATGTTACCTATGACTGGGAAGATGATGAGTTCCTTCCCAAGAAAGGCAAGGGCAAGAATGTGAGGCGTTCGCGTGTAATGGTAACCTACGACAAGAAAGGATTATGGCTTGAGCCGTTTGTCTCAGTAGAGATGTATCACGGCAAGGGTGTCGAGAAAATGCGATACACTGCCGGCTGTGAGTTATCGGCTGGCAAGCATAATTCCTTTGAAGTGTATTATCGTTTTCAGGACATAATGGAAGACGACAACTTCAACGACCGAGATTCACATATCTTGGGTATCAATTACAAGTTGAAGTTCTAAGTAAAGTATAAAGAATCAAGTACAAAGTACAAAGAACTATCGATGTTAGGTTATGATCTGGATGAAGAGAAATATAATGTCAAGAGTGTAAAATCGATACTTTTTGCAGAGCGCATTATAAAACTGTATAAATTTCTAAAGAATAAAGATGTTGATGTCTTAAGAAGACAGGTGTTGCGAAGTGGAACTTCTATTGGAGCAAATATTGCGGAGGCAGATTTTTCTGAAAGCAAGTCTGATTTTAAACACAACATCTCGATAGCTTTGAAAGAGGCCAATGAAACATTGTATTGGTTAAATCTGTTATATAAAGGTGATTATATCACAGATGATCAATATGACTCAATAAAGAAAGACTGCTCTGAGATAATAGCCATATTATTGTCAATAACCAAAACAATTAGCAGTCAAAATAAGTAGTAGTCCTTGGTTCTTATTCCTTTGTCCTTTGTCCTTTGTCCTTTGTCCTTACTCCTTTGTCCTTACTCCTTTGTCCTTACTCCTTTGTCCTTACTCCTTTGTCCTTACTCCTTTGCTTTGCATTATGCTCTCTGAGAGCAATTTATAGATTTTGCGCTTGTCGCCTTTGAGGGTTGCCAAGTGCTTTTCTATTATTTTGATGTCGCCACGGGCAGCGGGGCCTGTCTGTGACTCTTGGGGTGTTAGATGGTCAAGTTTCTCAACAGTGGTCTTGATGAGTGGCAGCATAGCATCGAACGGTATTCCCGCCTCGTCAAGCACCTCACTCGACAGCGTGAACATGTGGTTGGCGAAGTTGCACGCGAATACCGAAGCAATGTGCAGCAATAGTCGGTCGTGACTTGATGCTTTATGGACATTTTGTGACATGACCGAGGCAAATTTCTCTAGTTCGCGCGTTGCCATGTCGGTATTTCCCTCAATAAAGATATGCACGTTGTCCATTTTTACGATATTGCTCTTGCTTAGCGACTGCACAGGCCAGCACACGCCATAGTTGCTGCGCTTGCCCTCAAACACCTCAATGGGCGTTGACCCCGAAGTGTGAAGCCACAAGGCGTTGTTGCAAGGCGTGTTGTCAATAATGCTTGCTATAGCGTCGTCGTTGACGGCGACGATGTAAACATGGGCATCTCCGACCACCATTTTCAGGTCATCAACTGCTTCGCATCCCACTTTCTCGGCAAGCATTTGGGCATTGCCAAGACTGCGACTGTAAATCTGCACTATCTCATGCTTGTCTTTGAGCGCTAAGGCAAAATTCGTTGCCACATTGCCCGACCCAAGCATTACCACACGTTGCTTGCTTGTCTTTTTGTCCATAATTGCAAAAATAATGAAGTACTTTATCCTTTGTCCTTAGTACTTTGTCCTTAGTACTTTGTCCTTAGTACTTTGTCCTTAGTACTTTATCCTTACTACTTTATCCTTTGTCCTTTCTCCTTTGTCCTTTCTCCTTTAAATTTAAAAACTAACAATCGTTCCCTCAATGCAACGAGTGCCCTTGATGCCCTCGTAGTTGAAGTAATAGACAACCAGTGCATGATGGTCATCGATGAGCACAGGCCATGAGTAACCCAGGTCGGTGCTGCCGCCATCGTCGCGCAGCACTATCTCGTCGCTCCAAGATTGGCACTCCGAGTCCATGATGCGCGCCCTGATGCCGTAAGGCTCATGGCGGAAACCGTAAGTGAGCAGCCTGCGTCCGTCAGGCAACTTTAGGGCATTTAGCGGATGTCCCTGAAAACCCATGTCGTTCCAAGTGAACGATTTGCCACCATCGGTAGAGCGAGCTATGCAGGCGTGGTCGTCAAAGTCGAAACTGCGCATAAATGCCACGAGGTCGCCTTTTGGGGTTTGGATTATTGAGGTCTCATTGAAGCTGATTTTGGGGTCATCGGCAATTGTAGAGCGGTATTGCCAAGTGCTGCCATTGTCCTTCGACTCAACAAGATACACCGAAAAACCGCCCTGTGGATTGTCGCACGCCACAGCCCAGTAGATGGTGCCGTCTTGTGCCTGGCACAGTGCGCCGCGGTTATAGAGCGGCATCTTGCCGAGAACGGTGAGGCGGTTCTCCACAGGCAACGGCGAGCCAGGGTTGAGGGGGCCATGCCACGTCTTGCCTTCGTCGGTGGAGCGGATAAGGAAGCCGCCGGCAAAAGAGGAGTTGTCGTCACCAACTACTCTGCCCTTATATTCTTCGAGCAGACCCTCGCCAAGCTGAACCCACAAGTAGCTGGTGCACAAGATGTCTCCGTTGTGCAGCTTTATCATGCATGGGTCTTGCGAACCGCCGAAGGGATGAGCAAACATCAACTGCGGCTCTGTTGTCCAAGTGTCGCCGCCGTCGCTCGAGGTCACCGACACCAACTGGCTGCAGGGGTCAATGTGGCGATAGCGGTTTGCGCCCATCATCTGGCGGTTAGGTGCACGGCGGAAAGCCACCATCAGCCGGCCGTCATCGAGTTTCACTACTGAGGGGAATGCCGAATAATACATCGAGTCGCAATAAACCACCACGTCTTTCACTTTCTTTATGCCACTTGTGGAAGGTTTGGCACTGGCTGCCAAAACTATAGCAAGAAATGCCGCTGTTATAGCAACTATCCGTCTCATTGCTCTAATGATTGGTTGATTTCCTCAATATAATTAAGTATCTCCTCACGACCGCGACCGTCCTCGCTCGATGTCATGAACACCGGTGGCAGTTCTTCCCAAGTGTGCAGCAGGTGACGCTTGTAGGCGGCAACAGCCTGCACACCAGCCACTTTGCCGAGCTTGTCGAGCTTCGTAAACACTATGCTGAACGGCACACCGTTCTCGCCAAGCCACTCCATGAATTCCAAATCAATCTTTTGAGGCTTGAGGCGGCTGTCGATGAGCACAAAGAGGTTGGTCATCTGCTCACGCTCAAGCACATAGTCCTCAATGATTTTTTTAAGCTGTTCGCGGCTATCTTTGCTTCGTTTTGCATAGCCATAGCCAGGCAGGTCAACGATATACCACTCGTCGTTAATCAGGAAGTGGTTGATGAGCAACGTCTTGCCAGGTGTAGAGGATGTCTTCGCCATCCCCTTATGGTTGGTGAGCATATTAATGAGCGACGACTTGCCAACGTTTGACCTGCCTATGAATGCGTATTCCGGCTTATTACCCACCGGGCATTTGGTGTGGTCACTGTTGCTAACCTCAAATTTTGCTGTCTTTATTACCATAATCTATAATTTTTTACAAAGGTAGTCATAATATTCCATATTTACAATCTTGAGCGCTTATGAAATGATTTTTTTGAATAATGACTTTTATAGGAGCATTGACAGGCATGTTAATCTCAAATCAGGTATATTCACAAAAATCATGTTTTTCTTTTTGTTGTTTAGATAATTGTATGTAACTTTGCCAATCGAGAGAAATCGTGTGAGAGCGCTAGGGGGCAAAATATATTGTCACCAACGACAAACACTTTAACGTGTTGAAAAACATCGACTTTCCAAAAGTTGATATCATTAATTTAATCGACTTTTATAATCAGTTGACCAATAAATGAAAAACCTCATCTCATACATTTTTTTAATTGCCACCTTGCTGGCGGCGGTTGGGTGCAAGCCCGAAAGGAAGGCTATCGACAACCCCAAGCCATCGGTCTATTACTGGCGCACCACGTTCAGTCTTGACGAGGTGGAGCGCAAATTCCTTGCCGACCATAAGGTGGGGAAGATGTATGTGCGATATTTTGATGTGGTAGTTAACGAAAAAGGTGTTCTAAGGCCTAATGCAACCATCACATTCAAAGATTCGGTGCCTGCAGGCATTGAGGTGATTCCTACTATATTTATCGTTAACAACTGCGTCAATCAAGGCATCGACACCATAGCCCCGCTGCTAGTTGACAGAGTGTTGCAGATGAACGAGACCAACGACATAAAAGGGGTGCAAGAGATACAAATCGACTGCGACTGGACCGTGAAGACACAAGACGCCTACTTCAAGTTCCTTGAACAGGTGCGGCAGTTGCTTGCCGCTAAAGGCATGAAGCTGAGCGCAACCATCAGGCTTCACCAGCTTGCCATGAAGGCCCCGCCCGTTGACTACGGCGTACTCATGATGTACAACACCGGCGACCTCAAAAACAGTAAGCAGCGCAACCCCATCCTCGACAAGCGCGACGTGGAGCCCTATCTCAAATATCTTGCCAAATACAGCCTGCCGCTGTGCGCCGCCTACCCCAACTTCGGGTGGCAGCTGCTCTACACTGGCGACAAGTTCCGCGACATCCTATACAGCGAAGACCTGAGCGACACCACGCTCTACCAGCCTGCTGGCAACGGCAAATATGTGGTCATCAGCAGCATCGACCTGCCCAATTACCTGAGCAGCAACAGCACCTACACCTATTTAAATGCTGGCGACACGGTGATGGTGGTTAAACCTGATGCCACCACATTAGTCCAAGTGCATGATGCCCTGAGTCACGAGCGACCTGGCATCAACGACCAAGTGATAATTTACCATTTAAATAATAGCAGTATAAACAATTACTCACCAAGTGATTATGAAAAAATCTTTAATCCTTAGCCTGCTTGCGGTAGCCACACTGCAAGCGTGGGCATGTGGCGGTTGGGTAAGACCTAACTACTACATGTTCAGCGTGTTTAACCGTGACTTGATGAAAAACCCGTTCTCACAAGAGACAAAGCAGTATTGGGTTGATTACACCGGTGGCGATGAATCGGCGGAATACTCCTGCGAGATGCTCGACATGGTCAAGCCCGAGGAGTTTGACAAAAGCGACAATCTGATTCTCAAGACAGCCCGCAAGCGCGGCGACACCGAGACGCTCAACTACCTGCGACTGCTCGTGAAGTATCTCAACAACGACGGCAGCGACGACTGCGAGTGGAACTATCCCACCAAAGAACAATTGGCGCAACGCAAAGCGACTATTCAGCAGGTGCTCAAGCAGGCACAAGCCTATAAAGGCACAAAATACAAGAGCCAGTATGCCCTGCTGGTGATGCGCTGCAACATGACTGCCGAGAACCATCAGGCCAACATCAGCTACTGGGAAAAAACAGCCAGCAAACTCAAAGACAACGTGTATAAGCGCTGGATGAAAGACATCTATGCCGGCGCGCTCTACAACACCGGCAAGAAGGACAAGGCCTGCGAGATTTATGCCGAACTGGGCGACATGACTAGCATCAAATACTGCATGCGCAAGAAACGCAACCTCAAGGGCATTAAAGAGGAATATGCCGCCAACCCAAACTCCCCCACCCTCATCTTCCTCGTTCAGGACTTTGTGAACAACACCCAGGAGACCCTTGACAACGGCAGCGACCCAGAATATATGCGATATGTGGAGGCGACAGGCATCTATGAAAACGAAATGAACGATTTCATCGTTTTTGCCGGTAAGGTTCTCGACGAGAAAAAGACCAAATCGCCGGCAATGTGGGAGGCGGCACGCGGATTTGTCAACTACATGGCAGGAAACCAGGATGAGGCCATCAAGCAGCTTACCAACGCTCAGACCCTAGACGGCACACAGCGCATGAAGGACAACGCCCGCGCATGCCTAATGCTCGCCAGCATCAAAAGCGCGAAGCCTACCGACGACTACTTCGACTATATGCTTGGAGAGTATAAATGGCTGGAGCAAAAGGCTGGATATGACAGCAACCATGTGCCTGCCGACGCTCACTACCAAGACGTGTTTGAACGCGTCACCTACGACGCTCTAGTTCCTAAATACTACCAGTGGGGTATGCCCAACCAGGCAACAGCGCTGCTAGGCATGGCGGCAAACAATAGCGAATATTCCTCAGAGTACAGCTGCCAGCTCGACACCCTCAGCTCAAGCGACTATGAGGGTTTCAAATACTACCTCGACAACGGCACCAGCAACGCCTTCGAACGCTGGGTGGCATCTTATTGCAGCATCGACAACACCAAGTTCAACGACATGATGGGCACCAAACTCGTGCGCGAAGGCGAATTCCAGGCTGCAATCAACTACCTTGAGCAAGTGCCGCTGAGCTACATCTCAGAGCAAGGCATCAGCTACTACATGGCTCACAAAGATTACAATGAGGTGATATGGATGAAACGCCAGTTCCTGAGCTTCCTGAACGAAGAGAACACGCCTGTGACATCAAACGCCAAACTGCAATACTGCCGCGACATGGTGGCGCTCGACAACCAGATCGCCAACAGCAGCGGAGAAGAACGAAATCAGCTGCTATATAAAAAGGCTAACATGCTCTATCAGGCAAGCCACAAGGGTGACTGCTGGTATCTAGCGCACTACCAGAATGGTGAATATTCCGAGAAACTGCGCAGCGAGTACGACTTCATCGGCACAGCACGTCGACTGCTCATGGCCGCCGGACACGACTCCGAGAACATGGACTTCAAGCAGAGATGCTACTTCGCCCAAACGTTCATCACTGCCGAGAACTACGGATATTGTGTTAAATACGACTATGATTGGGATGCCAAAAAGTACACTTATTCATTTGACAACGAGAAATATCCACACATCCGTGCAATGGAAATACTGCTCGAGTTTGCCAACACCAACGGCACCCCCAATGCCGACTACATGACCAAATGCGATATTATCAAAGTGTTCCAGCAGTATAACAATTGAGATTAGCACGATGAAAATCCAATATGCCAGTGACTTGCATCTGGAATTCAAGGAAAACACCCGCTACCTCAAGGAGCATCCCCTTGAGGTGGTGGGCGATATCCTTGTGCTGGCAGGCGACATTCTGCTCTTTGGTGAGAAACAGCTGAGCGAGCACCCATTCTGGGACTGGTGCAGCGACCATTATGCTCACACGTTTATCGTGCCTGGCAACCATGAGTATTACAACCGAGTGGATGTGCTCGCCACGCTCAACAATTTCACCTATCCGCTGCGCCGCAACGTCACCTACGTCAACAACCGCAGCATCACTTTAGGCGATACCGAACTGTTTTTCACCACTCTGTGGAGCCGCATCAGCGACGATGCGCTTGCTATTGTGCAGATGGGCATGAACGACTGCCACCGCATCGCCTTTGGTGACCACATCCTGCTCGCCACCGATTATGCCCGCGCCCACGACAAGTGCTTCACCTGGCTCAAAGACACTCTAAGCAAGTCAACTGCACAGCACAAGGTGGTAGTCACCCACCACTGCCCTATTATCGCCGAGGACCCACGATATGACGACAACGGCCTTTCGTCGGCATTTGTCGTAGACCTTGAGAAGTTCATTGAGCAAAGTGGCATTGACTACTGGATCTTCGGCCACACCCATTGGAACGCCAAGCGCGGCACCCGCGTGGGCGACACCACCCTCCTCACCAACCAGATGGGCTACCTCACCCACGGCGGAGAAGAAGGTTTCTCCCTCAACGAGATGATTGAAATCGTGTAAAAGGACTGATTATTCTTCTTTCGTTTGCGCGGTTTCCACTGATTCAGTTTCTGTGGCTTCAGGTTCACGTTTTGTGGTGCGAGGCTTGCCAATTCGGTAGCTGACCCACAAGATGAGAACAAACGCAATGATTGAAATAATCTCAAAGATGATAAATCCAGCTGCAGTGTCAGTTTGTCCGACAATAAACAGATGAATAGAAAAGTCAAGCCATAACATGATTGAAGCCAACAGAATGCCAGATATCACAGTAGCAACCAAACGCCACAGCGTTCCCAAAACGTCGTAACCAAAAAGTTGCTTGTAAGTGAAATAGAGCAGCAGCAACCCACAAGCAAACACGATGCCCCCCATTGAAGTGATATCATATAACATATTCAATATAAGAAACATTATTGAACAGAACACTTGGATGAAAAACCCCTGGGGCAGTGTGTGGCGCGTGTTACGCGGCGCAAAACGGAAAATGAAGTAGATGGGGATAATCAGGTAGGACAGCATAATCATAGACATCAAATCGGGATGGGCATTCATCCACTCAAATGCATTGTCAAGAAAGGCCATCTTATCTCCCTGAAAATCAAAATCGTAATTGAACACACCGATAATGTCGTCAGCGCCTGTCAAACGATCAACAACAATACCAAACAGCGAGATAATAGCCAGCATCTTAACGGGCGGAAAACTTACCTGCCGCTTGCCGCTGATATAGTCACTGATGAAATAGCCTGGGCGAAGAAAAAGCTGAACCAACGAGTATGACAATGAACGGTTATGCAAGCCCCATATCTCGACTATGCTCAGAGCCACGCTCTTCCATGTGATACGGCCCACGTTCTCCTTCTGTGAACATATGGGACAGTAATTTCCTTTGAAATCGTTACCACAATTGTTGCAATGATGCATATCATGACTGTTGACCTTATATCTAAAGGGGTCGAGCTGCCATTGCTTGAAACGATTGTATGCTGCCTTAAAATTCATAACTTTGCAAAGTTACGGTTTTTTTTCCAAATGTAATTCATTTCAATATAAATATCCCTGATTTTCCTTTTTATCATCAGATTACAGCAGCCAAATTTCAGCCAAATTTCAGACCTTTTCAAAAAGATTTCTTATAAAAATTTGTCAGTAACAAAAAAAGTTGTACCTTTGCACCCGGGTAAGTCCTACACGGCCAGCTCCCTGCCAATCCCCCAGGTCTTGACCGAAGCAAGGGTAACAGGTTGTAGCGGCGCGATGTAGTCTTCTTACCCTTTTTTTGTGCCTATAACTCAAGGTTTAATGCGCAATTCAGAATTAGCTGCACCTAATTGACAAAGGAACTGAACTCTAAGTTTTGAGTTTTTAGAAATATTCATTAACTTTGTGGCAGAAAACTAATGATTACCAAATATAACCTTTATGGACGCACAGTATAAACTATTTTTCGGAGGCGCTTTTGGATTTGACTATCGTGATGACGATTTTGATATTGCAGCTGCTGAGGACTATAGGGCGCAGATTCTTGGCAGCATAGAGACCTTGCTCAAACCGAAAGACATGGATGGTGTTCTTATCAATGACAACGTTCTCTACATTGGTCCATTTTACTTTGAGGCCGAGAGCATGAGGGCCGAAGACATCATTATGTGTGAGAAGCAGATGATAGAGAAATGCACCGATGCCATTTTTGTTCTTGATGAAGCGTCATGCCCTGGCACAATCGCCGAAATCATGTATGCCAACTCACTCAAGAAATACATTCATTTATTTTATGTGAAGCACAACGACGATGAAGAGACAGAAAGTCACCTGCACACACCATGCTGGTATCCGCTAATCTTCTGCCAATTGACAAACACTGAGGCCAAATTACATGAATGCGAGAACAAAAGTGATGCGGCAAGAAAAATAATTGACCTGATAACATTTCATTATAGTGAGATATAAACCAGCTTGCCACTTCGCTAGTTTTCTATCTCACCAGTCTGTCGCCTCACGATCCTTTCGGGGTGTTTTTTGATGAAATCTTTCCAAGATTTGGAGTTGGTGGAGGGAAAAGGTTTTTTGCTCTCATGATAGTGACAGAGGGCCGCCGCGAGCGCGTCGGTGGCGTCAAGTAGGTCAGGCATACTGTTGGGGTCGATTTCCAGTTGTCGTTGAAGCATCATAGCCACCTGCTCTTTGCTTGCGGCACCGTTTCCTGTGATTGCCATCTTAATTTTACGGGGCTCATACTCTGCTATTGGCACTTGTCGTCCAAGCGCCGCCGCCATTGCCACACCTTGCGCCCGACCTAATTTGAGCATCGATTGAACGTTCTTACCATAGAATGGAGCCTCTATCGCCATCTCGTCGGGCAGGAACTCATCAACAAGGCTAAGTACTCTTTCGTAAATGCGCCGCAACCTCATGTAATGGTCATCCATCTTGTTGAGTTGCAGCACCCCCATGGCAATTAGCGAAGGTTTGCCATCTTTCACACCCAAAAGACCATATCCCATGACATTAGTGCCTGGGTCGATGCCTATTACTATTTTGTCAAATCCGTCTTTTGCCATATTTTTCGGTGAATGGGGACTTTCACTTAAATCTCGATCACCTCCATCAGAGTGGTGAATCCTGCCACTTTGTCGCCAAACTTCTCGGTCATTGCTTTGTGGAGGCGTTTGCCCTCGGCGAGATTCCATTGCTGCAAGTGCTTTAGAGAAGAAGCTTGCACCTGCAGAGCAAAGCACACCCCACCCCCGTTGTGGCCAATGAGCCGCATCAGTCTTGGTTGACTCACAAGTTTATGGTTGGTGACTTGCGGCAACAGCACCTGTCTCATCCAGTCTATGAACTCGCCGCTCACCGAGCACTCCACGTGATATGTGGTGTTGCAAATTATCATCAGGGCAAAAGTTTTAAGTTTCAAGAAGAGGGTGTGTCAAAATGCTTCTTCTGTGTCAGTTGCCCCTCTAAGACAGATGGGGCAAGGGGGAGTATAAAAAAGATAAGTAATTGGAATTAAATGAGTTGATTATACCCCTCAGTCACTTCGTGACAGCTCCTCTATCTTAGAGGAGCAGCTAAAATTCATTTAGACACACCTTCTATCAGTTATGCTCCGAATGTCAGCACTGTGAAGTAACGTCCGTTGTCATACACTGTGTTGAGGTTGACAAATCCGCTACCGTCGCGGCCGTACCATGAGAAGAATCCGTTGCCGCTGTTTATAGGAGTGCCGAATGTGTTGCAAAGCGAGTTGTAAATGCTGCGGAAGCGGTAGTCGTCTTGATAGGATGTTGAGGTGACAAACTCCGCATAGCACATTCCGCCGCTGTTATCATACTGGAGCATCACATCGGGCCAGCTGTATCCCATCATGTTCACGTCGCGCAGATACACCACGTTGTCCTGATAGCCGTCGATGTCATAGCCATTGTAATAGAGGTAGTTGAGCGATGCGTCAAGATAGGTGCCGAACTCCAATCCCAAAACTCCCGAGATGATGGGTGCCGAGGCATAGTAACGATAACCTACGGGAATAACGGGGCGATAGTACCACACGATGCGTGGACGCCACTGACGATAAGGGGGAGCGATAGGTGCATGCCAGCTCCAGCGGTTGTAGCGATAGTAATCGTACCAGCGGTCGCGTGGTCCGCGTGGACGAACGCTGCTATGCCAGCGATAGCGGTTATAGTCGGGACGTGGGCCGCCGTGATTTATGCCGCCGTGGTGCGGCCCGCCAGGACGGTTGTAGCCTGGACCGCCACCGTTGCCAGGACCTGCGTGTCCGCCACCAGGACGGTTGTTGTCGGGACGGTTGTAGCCACCGCCATTGTTTCCACCGTGTCCGCCGCCAGGACGGTTGTTGTCGGGACGGTTGTAGCCACCGCCATTGTTTCCACCGTGGCCACCGCCAGGACGGTTATTGTCGGGACGGTTGTAGCCGCCATTGTTTCCACCGTGTCCACCGTGTCCACCGCCAGGACGACTATTGCCGCCACCGGGATTCACGTTGCCGCCTTGTTCACCGCCGGGACGATTGTTACCGCCACCAGGATTCACGTTGCCGCCTTGTCCACCTCCAGGACGATTGTTGCCGCCATCTGGTCTTTGAATGCCGTTGTTGCCTTTGTTGGTCTGTTGACCAGGCTGATAGATGCGGTTGTTGTCGTTGTAATCCCTGTTCTCAGGACGACCAGGATTGGCGTTGGGACGCTGGTTGTTATAACCTTTGTTGTCGCCGTTGTTTCTTCCACCGCCATTATTGCCTCCTCCGTGGTTGCCTCCGCCGCGCGGACGATTGTTATCGCCGCTAGGTGCTGAGTAAGATGGTCGATTGTTAGAATTCACACCTTGGGAACTGTGGCTACTGTTGCCGCTGGGCCGTGATTGTGGCGTTGCCGCGCTGCGGTCGGAGCGACCGCTAGATGGTGCCTGCTGCATTGACGGTTTTGGCCGGTCGTTGCCACCTCCAGAGCCATGACCGCCAGGTCTTCTACCCTGTGCTAATGCCGGCGCCGACAAGGCTAAGACTGCCACCGTAAGCGCCACGCTCGATAATGTGTTAAATAATTTGCTTTTCATAATCGCTGATATTTTTTGTCTTTGTAATATTTTTATTGTATTCATCAGTCACTCAAAGACCGACAATCTGTTTTTTTGACAAAATAATTAAACTAAAGTTTAATTGATTTTTTGTGGCCACCTACCCAAAATGGGTGAGTAGTGTTTTTTTATAGACAAAAGCGCAAAAACCATAGAAGTTTCAACGAATCATTCTGTGAACTGTCAGTCATTGAGGTGCTCACCGCATTGGGGGCACAATCCTTTGAGCACATAGTTGATGCTGTGAACCTTGAAATTTCCGGGCAACGCTACCACAGGTGCGGCAATGCGGCTCAGGCAGAAGGTGCGCTGGCAACGCTCGCAATAGAAATGGGCATGCATGTCGTCGAGGTGCGCGCCCTCCTCACCACAGTGGCAACCAGCATGACACACAGCATACTTCAACGAGCCGGTGCCGTCGTCGATGGCATGGATGAGGTGGTTGGTAAGAAACAGGGTGATGCAGCGGTAGATGGTGGACTTGTCCACAGTGTCGAGCCTGTCCTCCAGGCTTTGCAGCGAGAAGGCGTCGTCGCAGGCGGTCATCGCCTTGAGGACGAGGATGCGCATGGCCGTGGGCTTGATGCCACGCTGCTCAAGCAGATCTATGATATGTTGCTCCCTGTGCATTGTCACCATCCTTGCCAACCTTGTGACCTGTTGGCGCTGTCATTGTCTACTGGCAAGTCACGCCTTGTCCCTTCATGATGCAGATTGTTCATCCTGCGCTTGCGGTTATAGGGTGACTGCTGCGAAGCATTGCGGCCTGCATTTCTATCATTGTCATTGCTTCCCGAATCCTTGCTCTGCAACTTGCCCACTTGGCGACTGGACTTGCCGCCCTGCTTGCGTTGCTCGAGCCAGAGAACGGCAAAAGCGAAAATTATTCCTGGAATCCACCCTAAGCACATGAGGACAAAAGCGATTAAATATGTGCCGCATCCCTTGTCAATTACTGCTAAGGGCGGGAACACAACCGCTAATATCATTCTCGTGCAAGACATCTGTTATGAATTATAATCTGAAATGTCAAAAATCCTGTAGTTTATTTTTTCCTAGCTATGTCGCCTTCGTCAATTCTGTTACAGTTTTTGAAGTCAACAAACCTGGCATCGCCCACTTGCTTGCCTTTCTCGTCAACAATCATCATCACCCCGCCCTCAGCCACGACAAAACGGTTGGGGGTAAGATTTGTGATTGCGTCATACTCAATGCTTATGAGCGTCTTGTTGTCATCATCGACGAGTCCCATGCGGTCACCTTTAATAACCATATAGCGGTCTTTCCCCACATGTTTCACTTCGCGATAGTTGATTTCTCTAATTTTCTTTGGAATCTCCAGGGTGTCGGCAGTCTCTTTCCCTTTCTTGTCGAGATAGACGATTGAATTATCTTTTGCGGTCATCACCTTGAGCGTGCCGTTGACAAAAAAGCGTCCTATAGGAATGTATTTATCGCTGTTGAAGCTAAAAAGCTTGTCGCCATTTTTGTCGATGGCCATCAGGCTCGAGGCCTCTGACACCAGTGCCGCATCGTCAAAGACGAAGTGATTGGCGAGGCCAAAGCGAGGACTTATCACCATGTCACCCTTAGTGTCGATGAACCCAAAAAGGTCTTTGTCGTTCTTGACTATTGCACGTTCGTTAAAGAAGAGTGACACCGAAATGATACTTGACGGCAGCTTCTTCACCGTCTCGCAGTTCTTGTCAATGACCTGCAGGTTGTCACCAGGCAAGCAAGCTACGGCATATCCACCGTTGAAGTTTGTTGCCGAGCAGTAGGGCTTGCTGTTTATGGGTTTCAAGCAATTCTGCACATTGTAATAATTGTAAAGGCCAGTCGTGGTGTCATTTACGTAGAACAAATCCTCATGCACCGCCGAGGGTTCACCGCTAATGGCGTTCCTCGCTACGATGTCGCCATTGCTGATATTGACAATGCTCCACTTGTCACTGCCCTGCAACTTCACCACCAAGAACTTAGCCTCTTCCTTAAAAGGATAGATGCCCTTGTCCTTGTTGCTGCATGAGCTAAAAGCCATGACAGCAACGAAGAGCGCGCAGATATGGAAAAATTTGTTCATATTACAAGCTGAATTTGAGTCTCAGTATAATTCAACTTGCAAAAATACTATTTTTATGGTAATAATAGAATATTTCTTAACAAAAAAACTAATATAAAAACTCACGAGCGCATTTAGCCCGTGAGTTTTATGATTGTGGTCGATTTTCAGGTTTTACTCGGCCTTGCCGTCGCTGCCAAGCACTTCGATGATTTTGTGCTTGTAGAGCTTAGTCATCTCGTCGCGTGCGGGACCGCAATACTTGCGTGGGTCAAACTCGCCTGGTTTCTCGGCGAAGACTTTGCGCACCGCTGCTGTGAAGGCGAGGCGGCTGTCGCTATCGATGTTGATCTTGCACACCGCACTCTTGGCGGCCTTGCGCAACTGCTCCTCGGGTATACCTACTGCATCGGGCAGATTGCCTCCATGAGTGTTGATGATGTCAACATACTCTTGGGGCACTGACGATGAGCCGTGAAGCACGATGGGGAAGCCGGGGAGTTTCTCCATGATGGCGTCGAGCACGTCGAATGCCAACGGGGGAGGAACGAGCTTGCCGGTCTGTGGGTCGCGTGTGCACTGCTCGGGTTTGAACTTGTAAGCTCCGTGGCTGGTGCCAATGGAGATTGCCAGCGAGTCGCAGCCTGTGCGGGTGGCGAAGTCTATAACCTCTTCGGGCTTGGTGTAGTGCGATTCCTCAGCCTGCACTTCGTCTTCAACGCCAGCGAGCACGCCAAGCTCTGCCTCTACGGTAACGTCAAACTGGTGAGCATACTCAACAACTTGCTTTGTCAGGGCGATGTTCTCCTCATAGGGCAGCGAGCTGCCGTCGATCATCACGCTCGAGAAACCAAAGTCAACACAGCTCTTGCACACCTCAAATGAGTCGCCGTGGTCAAGATGCAGACAAATCTGTGGATGCTCCCATCCAAGCTCCTTGGCATACTCTACGGCACCCTGTGCCATGTAGCGAAGCAGGGTTTGGTTGGCGTAGTTGCGCGCGCCTTTAGAAACTTGCAGAATCACAGGCGATTTAGTCTCGGCACTTGCCTTGATGATAGCCTGAAGCTGCTCCATGTTGTTGAAATTGAAGGCGGGGATAGCATAACCTCCATTGATTGCCTTAGCAAACATCTCGCGGGTGTTGACCAGGCCTAATTCCTTGTAACTTACCATAATAAAAATACTGTTTTAAACTATTGAATAACTTCTAATCTGTTATCTCTATTTTTTTTCGACTGCAAAGTTAAATAATTATTTTCTCCTAAACAAATATTTTTTTACACGCCAGTGTGCCTATTTGGAAGTGTTTTTTTATTGGTGTGATTCATAAAAGCAATTTATTGGCATATATTTACGTTATTATATATACTGAGATAAATAGTTTACAATGAAAATAAAGATAAAAGCTCCATTAGGAATAAGTGAAAAGGGGCAATATCCAGTGCAGTGCAACTCGTTCTTCCCGCATCTCGCCAATGTGAAGGCGAGCGACCAGGTGTTTGTGCTCTGCGATGGCATCAGTGGTCACACCCATAGCGAAGTGGCAAGTGCTGTGGTGGCACAGGCACTCGGCAAGTGGATGAGCGACAATGTTGACCTATCGCAACAGCTCACTGGCGTGACGGTGCGACGTGCTGTGGTCGATGCACAGGATAAGCTCGACAACACTTATAGCCGCTATGAGGTGAGCCGTTACCCTATGGGCACTACGATGGCGATGATTGCCATTGGCAACTTTGGTGTGGCGGCTGCCCACATTGGCAACACCCGTGTCTATCACATTCGCCCTTCTCAACGTGAGATACTGTACCGTTCCCGCGACCATTCACTGGTCAATGACCTCTTTGTTGCCGGTCGTCTCACACGTGCCGAGGCCGAGGCGTCGAAGAAGAAGAACGTACTCACCCGCGCTATGCTTCCCAGCCCATGCGACGCTGCGGTCCCCGATGTGGCTTTTATCACCGACATCAAGGCTGGTGACTATTTTGTGCTGTGCTGCGACGGAATGACAGGTGCCTTGAGCGACAAGAAACTCAAGGACGTGCTTTGTAACAGCAAGCTGAGCAACGCCCAGAAACTTGCATCGCTCAAGATGCTTACCAATACCGTGCCCGCCAATCATAGCATACTTCTTATTGAAGTGGAAAGAGTGGAAAATGAAGATGGCGACCACCTGCTCGTCAACACCGAGCGCCTGATGTGTGACAAGATGGTGCGGCGCAGTGTGATTCTTGCGCCTAAGGCAGCAACGGCCATGCCACCTCACGAATCAGTGGACACTCCTCCTACAGCACCAGTACCGAACCCCGATGGAGACGACATAGAAGTTGGCGAGCAAGCCAACACCGAAATCACATCACAAGAATTGATGGCAACCACCACTCATGACAGCGAAGAACAATCGGCCGTTGCATCTCCTCTGCCACCCACCCGATCGATTCCAGCAACCGACAAGAAAAAATCGTTGAAACGCATCCTGTGGATAATTCTTGCTGCTTTACTGCTGATTGGAGCCATAACAGCGATGATAATTTACAACAATAAGAAAGACAGTGATAAAGTTGTGTCGGATGCAAGCAAAAGCGAGGAAAAAGGAAACCCTGATGTAACGATAAGTAAAGAATTGCCCAACAATGTTGTGCCCGAAGAAGGTCTAGAACCCTTCGACAACGACAACGTGAGCGGACCTTCTACCGGCAGCAATGTGGCAGTAACGCCAGCGAAAAAAGTAGATATTCCTATGCCAGACAAGAATCGTTACGACACAGGCAGTAATGTGTCAGTGCCAAGAGTAAAAGAGGGCGACCCTTATCCCGATGCTTTTGACAACAAGAATGACTACAAAGAGCTTGAGAAAGAAATTCCCGAGACTCCCGTTGCCAACAACGATGAACCTAAGCAACAGCCGCAGCCAGGTGGCGTGCCTCCACGCAAAAAGGCAAACAACGACCCCACCAGTTCCAACCGCAATGTGGCTGTGCCTCCTCCACCATCAAAAAAACAGAATTTTCAGGTGCCGTAGCAGGAAACTGCGAGGAAAGAGGAAAGTGGAAAGTGGAAAACACTAACCACTAAACTCTAATCTTCAAGTAAATACTTGAATAAAAAAATGCAAGACATAAACAACGGAATAATCAAACTAGTCTCTTCGCTGGCTGTGAAGAAATACCGCGATAAGGAAGGTCTCTTTGTCGCTGAGGGATGGAAATGCGTGCGCGACACGTGGAATGCATTCAACTGCCGTTACCTCATCGCCACCAAGGCGTGGTATGAGCAGCAAGGAACCGCCGAGCATTACCCAAAACTGGTGCTCGCCCACAAGAGCCAGATGGCACGAATGTCGCAATTCACCACGCCAAGTGATGTGATGGCGGTGTATGAGATTCCCAAAGTCGATTACAGCGACGACGAGGTGCGCAGCAGTCTGAACATCGTGCTCGACAACATCCAAGACCCTGGCAACTTAGGCACTATCATGCGCCTTGCCGACTGGTTTGGCATCAAGAACATCTTCGCCAGCAAATCAACTGTTGATGTCTATAATCACAAGGTGGTGCAAGCCACGATGGGTGCCATCAGCCGAGTGAAAGTGCATTACTGCGACCTCGACTTCTTCCTCGATGACTTCAGCGACATGCCCGTGATGGGCACCTTCCTCGACGGCGAGAACATCTACAGCGCCAAGCTGCCCGAAGGCGGAGCGTTCGTCATATTCGGCAACGAGGGCCAAGGCATCAGCCCAAAAGTTGCAGAGCATGTGACCCAGCGACTTCACATCCCCTCTATGCCCCGTAAGGGTGCAAAGAGCGAGAGTCTAAACGTAGGTGTCGCCGCAGCAATTACCATCAGTGAACTGTGTAAGAGTTCGCTATGCGAACTGGGTAATGGATAATGGGTAATGAGTGATGAGTAATGGAAATTCGCTAGGCGATTTAAAATTATAATATGGAAGAATTTAAATTTCAATTTGAGAAACTTGACGCTTGGCAAGAGGCGCGTAAACTTGTCGCAAAGACATATCGACTAACAGAAAAATTCCCAATAACAGAGCAATATGCCCTTGCAAATCAGTTACAGCGTGCAGCAGTCTATGTACCATCAAATATTGCCGAAGGCAGTGGCAGAGTCGCCGTTAAAGAAAATATTCATTTTCTTGAGATTGCATTTGGGTCTTTGATGGAGGTTTATTGCCAATTACAACTTGCTGTAGATCTTGGATACATTTCTGATGAAGATATGAAATCAATAAAATCTGATATTTTTACAACATCAAAACTGATTAGCGGTTTGCGAAAATCTAAAATAAAAAAGCTGGAAGAGAACAAATGAGAGCATGAAACAATAAAATGAACCGCCATGTGGTGGTTCATTTTATTGTTATATAAGCAGTTCGCGACAGCGAACCCCATTACGCATTACCCATTACGCCTTAAGTAGTTCGCGATAGCGAACTTTCTTATTTTGCGTTATAGGCCTCTAAGGCTTTCTCGAGGACGATGAGGGCGCGCTTGAGGTCTTCTATTTTGAGGACGTAGGCCATGCGCACGATGTTCTTACCCTCGCCTGGAGTGGCGTAGAAGCCAGTGGCAGGAGCCATCATTACTGTCTCACCTTCATAGTTGAACTCCTCAAGACACCAGCGGCAGAAGTCGTCGCAGTCTTGCACTGGGAGCTTCACCATTGCATAGAAAGCACCTGTAGGCATTGGCGCAAACACGCCAGGAATCTTGTTCAGACCCTCAACGAGGCAGTCACGGCGAGTGATGTACTCGTCATACACACCCTGATGGTAGGCCTGTGGAGCGGCAAGTGACGCCTCGGCAACAATCTGACCAATTAACGGTGGGCTGAGGCGTGCCTGGGCAAATTTCATCACAGTGGTGAGCAGTTGCTTGTTGCGGGTGATGAAAGCGCCGATGCGGATGCCGCACTCACTGTAACGCTTCGACACTGAGTCGATGACGATAGCGTTGTCCTCGATGCCCTCAAGATGCAAAGCGCTCAAGTATGGCTTGTCGCTGTAACGGAACTCGCGATATACCTCATCGCTGATGAGGTAGAGGTCGTGCTTTTTCACCAGGTCACGAAGTTGTAGTAGCTCCTCGTCGCTATAGAGAGTGCCAGTGGGGTTGTTTGGGTTGCAAATCATGATGGCACGTGTACGGTCGGTAATAAGCTTCTCAAACTCTTCGATTGAGGGCAGAGCAAAGCCGTTCTCGATTTGTGTGGTGATGGTGCGCACTTTCACGCCCATCTCGCAGGCGAAGCCCATATAGTTGGCATACACTGGCTCGGGAACGATGAGTTCATCGCCAGGATTGAAGCAAGCAAGGAAGGCAAACTGCAAAGCCTCACTACCACCGCAGGTGACGATGATGTTGCTGGCGTCAAGCTTGATGTCGTAGCGGCCATAATAACCCACGAGACGGTCGAGGTAGCTCTGATAGCCCTGCGAGGGCGAATACTCGAGCACCTTGCGGTCCACGTTCTTGAGAGCGTCAAGGCCCTCTTGAGGAGTGGCGATATCGGGCTGACCGATGTTGAGGTGATACACTTTGATTCCCTTTTGCTTAGCTGCCACAGCAAATGGCGCAAGCTTGCGAATTGGCGATGCGGGCATGTCGATGCCGCGTTGTGAAATGATAGGCATAGTTGTTTTATAGTTTTTAGTTTTTTTATTGATCAGAAATCGTCTTTGTTTCTGCGGGCAAAGTTAGACAAAAATCACCTACCCGCCAAAAATATTGCGGGTAATTGGTGAAATGTTGTCGTTGTGTGATTCAAAAAAGGACATGCCAATCATTGACCACACACAACTTAACACTTAAAACTTAACACTTTACACTTAGTTCTTTACTCCTTAATCAGCATCTTGAACTCTGTCTGCTTCTCTTTCATGAGTTTCAGCACGTCGGCGGGTTTTTTGATTACTTCTGGGTGGAGGCTTTGATTATCATCCTTGGGCCACTGCTTAAACTCAGGATCTGCCTTGATGAGTTTGTCGTTCTCGAAATAG
Source organism: Muribaculaceae bacterium (assembly GCA_017557625.1). GTDB lineage: Bacteria > Bacteroidota > Bacteroidia > Bacteroidales > Muribaculaceae > Sodaliphilus. The sequence goes on along the minus strand of JAFYYG010000050.1, from coordinate 80,555 downwards.
AAGCGGTACTCTTTCTTGACGCCGCCTTCAGACCGCACGAGCAAGGCAAACATGGGGTCGCCTTCCATCGAGTCCCAAAGGAACTCCCAGTACCACTTGTGCATACCCGAAGCGTAGGTGACAGTGCTGGTGGCAAAATAGAGCTGACTGCACATTGAACCGTCGGCGCTGTACTGCTCCTGAGTGAAGTAGTACTTATCGTGCACCTCTCGCATTCCCGAACCAGGCATGTTCTGCGCCACATCAACGCTGATTTCGTTAAAAGGCTTATCCCCATAGGGGTTGTTATTCATTATCTCCAACCTGTCGGCATAGGCCTGACGAATCTGCGCCATGCGCTTGCTGTTCTGAGCATTGAGTACTGAAGCAGTGGCAAGCACTGCAAGTAAAATGAGTGAGAGTCGTAGTTTCATAATACTAATAGTTAAAAGTTTATAGTTAAGAGTTTATAGTTCATAGTTGCCGATAACAAGAAATCATGTTTTCGTCTACAAAGTTAAGTGATATTCTCAAAACCACAAAAAAATATTGATAAAATCGCTTGATTACCTTCTAATGAACATAAATTACATTTAAATAAATCATATTATTATGAAACAAGAATCGTCTTCCCGCTTCATTTACATCTTGGTCACTTCACCACACCACAGGTCGTCGGCGATATGGAGGATGAGGTCGTGCATCTCCAACTCATCCTTGAAGAACTGAGGGATGGCATCATAGCCCACTGCCGCACCGAGGATGTTGCCCGTCACGGCACCTGTGCTGTCGCTGTCGCCGCCATGATTCACCGAAGCGATAAGGGCATTCTCAAAGCTGTCGAAGTGCCGCAGGCAGCAATATAGCGCTATTGCCAATGCCTCATCTCCTACCCACCCCTCTCCAAGTGAGATGATGTTATCATGGTTGGGGCAATCATTTTCGGAACATCTAATAGCCTTCATCACAAGCTTCTGCATCTCCTGAACATCTTTATTGTTCTCGGGATACAACTTTTCCAGCGCCTCCAATCCTTCAATAATATATTGCTTTAAGCTCAATCGGGTGGGCTGTTCATCGAGTGCCAGACGATAGATGATGTGTGCCATCAATGCCGCAGGAATGTAACCGAGCGGATGCTGGTGGGTGATTTCGGCGGCATCACCGGCAAGTTTTGCTGCTTCTGTCACATCCATCCTTGAATCAACCGCCGCAAACAGGGGTATTGGCGCAACGCGCATCACGCCACCGCATCCCTTGCTGTTGTTATAAGTCTCACCGCCATTATATATAGCATGCAGAGCCGACATGCAAGTGTTGCCTGGCGCACGGCGTGCATTCAATTCAGGCACACTGCTAATCCAGCAGTCGTTGAACTTATTTGATTTCTTGCCCACTTGGGTAAGATACCATTCTATGTAGGCGCGACAGATGCCGTATTTCATCTCTATATTCAAGCGTTTGGCATTAAGCAAACCGTTTGCCGTGAACAGCGTCATCTGCGTGTCGTCCGAGACTACTGCCTTTTCGCTTTGTTTATCATCGCCCAGCCAAAATTGGTGAGTGTCAAGTCGCGTGATGCCACGCACTCCATATTTTGCCTGTATTTTGCCCAAAGAGTATATAAACTCCACTGGATATCCCAATGCGTCGCCAATGGCACCTCCAACGAGTGAGCCTCTGATTCTGTCTTGTAACGTGTTCATATTTCTATGTTATTATGTTGTTGTATATTTTCTCTCACATACTTTGAGATGAATTGGCGTTGCTCTTGCGTCTCGGGTGTTTTTCTGTAGGCCGACTTCGGGCAAGCCAAGAAGATGTTTTCCAACTTTGCCATGGTTTCATCAAAACTCTGATGATATAACTCGGACAAGAGACATCCTACAATAACTCCAGTCCTGCCCACTCCTCCCCAACAGTGAATATATACTTTCGCGTCAGGATTGTTGTTGACTATTTCACAGATGCTTTTAACCAAACCTCGCACATCGTCCATACTCTTAGGCACCGACACATCCCTAATGGGAAATCGCACGTGTGATGCGCCAGGATATAGCATGTTGTGATATGGCGCCAACTCACCATCCTCGGTCAAGTCCACGAAATGCGTGACACCGAAATCCTCAAACTGTTTAAGCTTTGCTATGCTGAGTTCTTCGTCCTTGTCTCGCGGATATTCGCCGGCATAGATTTGACTAGTCACCTGATAGCTGTTTTTGATGGGTTTCTTGTTTGCTATCATCTTCTCAAAATCTTCCTTGATACCAATAAGATCGTTGGGATGTCGATTTGGTTTGTTCATTTTTTCAGTCTATAGCCTTTGAGATGAACAATAAATTCGTCTTTGTCTCTGAGAGGGTTGACAAAAGCCAACTTCATCAGATAGTCCAGGCATTCTTTCACTTGCGGACCTGGCTGGAGGCCTTTGATTTCCATAACATCCTTGCCGGTGAGAGGCAGCTTATAGCCAAACATTGCCGAGCCCTCGGCCTTCATCTCCTCGGTGCGTTGCTTTATAATCTCAACTTGACGAGGCATGCATCGGTCGGCGGAGTGGCTATTGTTGTCGGCATCAATAATCAGCATAAGGTCATCGAAGCGTTCTTCTGTGTCGCACAGATATTGCAGTTTGCGCAGTCTCTTTATCTTAAAATGCTCGCACTCGTCGCCCCATCTCTTGCAAATCATGTGATACCGCACCAGGAATGCCACTTCATCGATAAACTCGTTGCTGTACTTGAGAGCACGCAAAATCTCGTCAACCATGTCGGAACTTGCCAGTTCGTGCTCCAAAAAATGTACCTTGCCATCCTCCATAGTGCGTTTACGAATCTTACCGATGTCATGCAGCAGCGCAGCCATACGCAGTTCCAATCGGTCGCTCTTTAAATGTTTGATAACCGCTAAAGTGTGTTCCCACACAGTGCCGAAGTGATACTCATTCTGCTCCATGTTGTAGGTCTGCTCCAGCTCCGGGATGACATAATGCATAGCTCCTGTTGTGCGCAGCAGTTCCATTGCCATAACCGGATGCTGGCAGGTGAGCATCTTGTCGAGCTCGTCCTTCACTCGCTCTTTGCTGATTATGTCAAGCCTGTGAACATTGCGCACCATGCCATCCATGGTGTCCTGCTCTATCTCCCACCCGTAACGGCTGGCAAAACGTATGCAACGCAAAATGCGCAGCGGGTCATCATCGTAGATGACATCGGGGTCGTTGGGAGTGCGTATCACATGGTTCTTGATGTCGTCCACCCCTCGCCCTGTGATGTCAACTATTTCACCAGTTGACACGTTGCTGTAAAGCGCGTTGATAGTAAGATCGCGACGCATGCAGTCGTCCTCTATGGTGCCGAATGCCGTCACAGGGTTGCGGCAGGAGTGGTCAATATATTTCTCCTTGCGAGTCTGCACAAACTCCAGCTCTACATCAGGGAAAGCCTTCAGATGCAGCATCGCGGTGCCGTAGTTGGGATAGACAGCAACACCCTTGAGAGTGTGACCGTTTTCACGCAGCCACTGTGCGAAGCGTATTCCTCCCGAGGGCAGACTTACGCACAAATCAATATCCTTGATCTCGCTGCCCATGATTTCATCACGCACGCATCCACCTACGGCATAGACGTGTCCTTCCCACTCGGTGCCTTTGATAAGTCCACCAAGATATTTTGTTATTTCTTTATATGTGTCCTGAGTCATTTGTACCTTTATTGTTAATTACAATGCACCTGTTTCCAATACCCCCTCGCATCACCGCCGTATTCCTCGGTGAGCAGAGCCATAAACAATGCCTTGTCATGGTCATTGTCGGTGCTGCCATATTGGTCTGGATCACGATTTACCATGAGTTCGGTGATTCGACATTCTGTGCCATCGTCTTCATATTTGGCTACATAGATGCAGATTCCCGACCAACTGCGATAATATCGTATGGTGTTGTCCTCACAATACATAAACCAGTGGTCGCCCATCCCATGAGGAATGTGGCCACGCTCCACAATGCGCATAGCCTCACTCGTGATGGTTTCATCCATTGGAATTATGACGTGCATATCGGGCATAGGCATATTGTCCCAACTGTCTTTTGTCGCCACCTCCTTTTTGGAAGGCATGGGATCTTCTCCATTGAAGCGTTTTTCCGAATCGCCGGCACCCATCTTCCACATCATCAGCGCTTCAATCACATCAGGAGATGGCTGAGGTTTGTCCATGCCGGCAAACTCCTCGGCAAAAGGCTTGAAATTGCCTTCTGGATTATGACTTCTGTGGGCATTATGGTCATCAAGGATGGCAAACACTATTTTACGGTACCGATTTTTGAACTCAGGTTCATCCATCACCTCATGGAAGAGCAGTGCGACATGGCGTGGCGGATTGCGGAACGCTCCACACCCCAATGCACCGAGCACCAACGCGTCATGACCATGCAGGAGGCCAATGCGGAAGATTGTGCGAATCTTGTTTTTGACAGACCCCACAAGGTGGTCGGCAATCATGCCATCGGCCGTTAGGCCTGGATCCTTTAAGCCGGCAACCGCAATGAACGAGAGACTAACGGGGTTCTCAAGCAAGGCATATCCCTTTTTCTCACTCTCTCTGAAGTAGATGGCATCGGGGGTATATATACCGCCAAAGTTCCAGTCTAACGGGTATTGGTGACGTGAGCGCGTGAGGTGATACTGCGCTGCATAAGGCGCAAACTGGTAAAGCGAGCGGAACAGGTTGGTACGGCGAAACAGTGTCTCTTCCTGTGCTCCATCGCCAGAAATCACTCCTCCACCTGGATTTCCACGGCTTGCCATGTTTAACACGGCAGGGTTGTAGCCTTGCTCTTTGAGTTCCACGCCAGCATACAGGCAATCAATATTTCTTACCTCGACTATCGTAGGCTCGTCATTTTTTGGACTGTCGGCAAGGTGAACCTCGTCTTTATAAAATACAGTGTTGCGCGTCATGTCTGCATCGCTGGGAAAGCGATATTCCACTCCGCTCTCGGTCACATAATAGCCTTGGTTCACAATATCAATAGTGTTGCGGAACTCTTTTATTCGAAGTTTCTTCACAAGAGAATAAGCATTAGGTACTCCTCTCTTCACTTTTTCCATCAAAACGCGATACTCTTTAAGAAAGTCTTTTTCAGAGTCCCAAGTGTGGACATTTTGATTTGTGTCATTTATTTGGCGTTGCATCACTTCCACAAAATCCTTGGGCAAGATGACATTAGGTATGTCAATTGCATTCTCAAAAAGCGGCGCGATCTCCTCAATTTTGAAACCAGCTATTCCGCAGCCTATGCGCGTCACAAAGAACTTGAGTTCAGGGTGCGAGGAAGCAAACTCAATGAATTGGTCCACATAGGGTTTGATGGTTTCAACACCGCCTTGCATGGTGGGGATAGCATAGCTCTGCCCTTGCAGGCCTACTCCCTGCCCCCACACCGCACCAAAGCGATTGTAGGCGAGACTTGCCGCCCCGCCGCCATGTGAGCCGGCAAGGTTGCTGCCAAACACAAAAATCTCATTGGATTTCAGTTCAATTATTCTCTCGGGTGTGTATTCTCTGTTATACATAAATCAAATTTTATTAGTTGTATAAATATTATTTTTCTGCAAAGTTACAACACATTTTTCAATTTTCCAAGAATTTTGCGTAAAAAATACACAAAAGTATTATTTTTCTATTTTTAAAGGACAAGGTGACGAGAAAATAAGAAAACAAGAGGTCAGAGAGTTTGCGTAGCAACACAACGAGCGCAACGGCAAAATCAACAAGTATTATGAGCGATAAAACCAGCGGAGCGACACAACCGCGCAACGGTTCTACTTAACACTTAAAACTTATCACTTAACACTTCCTCCTGATTACCTCATGCCGTCTTTGTTAATATAGAAGAAAGGATATGTTGTCCTTTTTTATTAAAACTTCAATTTTATGAAAGAGAAAATATTACTGAGTGTTTTGTTGGCTGTGTGTGTGGCTTTAGCAGCATTTGCTGCCGACACGGTGTATAAATGCGAGGAAGACTCTTGCGGCAAGTGCGTGGTATCGCAAACCACCAAGAAATGCGGCAAATGTGGCGGAAACATGTACAGCCACGACATGAAAAGTGTGCTAGGAACCAGCAACATCGAGGCATGGATGGAATGTGAGCGATGCAGCCACAAAAGCAAGTGGAGCTGGTGACAATGACAAGAACATTTTTTTTAACAAACCAAATTAATACAGTAACTATTCAGCGATGTCATCATTATCAAACAAAAAGAACAAAACCAGACAAAAACAACAAGAAAATATTTTAGAATACTAGATTTTTTTGTTGAATTTGTCCCTCTTTGTTGAGTTTGTTTGATGATAATGCGAGTAAAAAACAAAATCGCTGAATAGTTACTTAAAACATTACAACTATGAGCAACTATTTGACTATAACACAAAACGGTCGTTATGATGTTTATTCATACGGCGAGAGAGAACGTTTCCTTGCCTCATGGGCAGTATGCTTGATAGAGGTGCTTATCATTGCTTCGCTATGCGTTGCTTACTACAACTATCCAAGCGACACATTAAAGTACTCATGCATCGTCACTTTTGTGCTGATGTGCGCCTTCAACCATTTCGTTCCCATGAACTACAGTGGTCGATTCATTAACAGAATGGATTATGCCTCACCACTGCTTGGAACATTCTTTGGAATAGGAACAACAATGTTTCGTGCTTATCGAAGCTTTGGTGGTAAGGATATAAGATACCAATTCTTAACCATCTTCTATATTCCTATCATCCCATTAGGATGCTATAATGCCGAAATGTGCGACTGGGAGTTTAACTTTGGTTTCCCATTCTTTGGTTTCAGAAAGTATTATGCCATAGATGGTGTAGTGAAGCCAAACGCTCTTGAGATACTGAACATCTACCTGCGATTTGCGATATTCGTTGGTGCATTCTATTGGTTCATAATCTCGTGGGTTATAGATAAGATAGTATGGCTTGTTCAATATTTCCAGTCGGTTTATGCTTAATAAATTAATATGTGTCCTCAAAAGGTTAAGTCCCTTTGAGGACTTTTTGCTATTTTAATATCTTTTCATTACCTTTGTGGCACAAAAGCAAGTACTATGGCAAAGAAAATCACAAAGACTACATATTTCTGCAAGAATTGCGGGGCGGAGTCGCCTAAGTGGATTGGCAAGTGCCCGTCGTGCGGCGAGTGGAACACATATATCGAGGAGCCTGTGGTGCCTAAGTCAAATAAGGGTGCGCTGTTTGGCACCGACGACAATGGCCACCGCAAGAGCGCTGTGCCAGTGAAAATCAACGACATCAAGGCGGAACAGTTGCCACGCATCAAACTTCCCAGCGGTGAATTGAACCGTGTGCTAGGTGGCGGACTGGTGCCTGGCTCTATCGTGCTCATTGGCGGTGAGCCTGGCATTGGAAAGAGTACGCTGGTGTTGCAAAATGTGCTGCGCATCCGCTCGCGCAAGGTACTCTATGTGAGTGGCGAGGAGAGTCCGCAGCAGCTGCGCATGCGTGCCGACCGCATTGCTGGCAGCGACCAGGACTGCGAGTGCTACATCATTTGCGAGACATCGCTCAGCAGCATCTTCGCCAGCATCAAGGAGAGCACCCCCGACCTCGTGATTATCGACTCCATCCAAACCATTGCCAGCGATGAACTCGACAGTGCGGCAGGCTCGGTGAGCCAAGTGCGCGAGTGTGCCGCAGCATTCTTGCGCTATGCCAAAACCAGCGGCGTACCGGTGATTCTCATCGGCCACATCAACAAGGAAGGCACCATAGCAGGTCCCAAGGTACTGGAGCACATCGTTGATGCTGTGCTGCAGTTTGAGGGTGACAGTCACTATATGTACCGGATTTTGCGTTCCATCAAGAACCGTTTCGGCTCCACGAGCGAGATGGGTATTTATGAGATGCGCGAGACGGGACTGCGCGAGGTCACCAACCCCAGCGAGATGCTGCTCTCGGCGATGGATCAGGAACTGTCGGGTACCGCCATCGGTGTGACTATCGACGGCGCGAGGCCTTTCCTTATCGAGGTGCAGGCTCTGGTTAGCACAGCTGCCTACGGCACTGCCCAACGTTCGGTCACGGGCTTTGACCAACGACGCATGAACATGCTGCTCGCTGTGCTTGAAAAACGAGTGGGCTTTAAACTCGCCCAAAAAGACGTGTTCCTCAACATCGCCGGCGGACTCAAAGTCAACGACCCCGCCCTCGACCTGGCGGTGATCTGTGCCATCCTATCCTCAAATGTTGATATTGCCATTCAACATGGCGTGTGCTTCAGTGCCGAGGTAGGGCTCAGTGGCGAGCTCCGTCAGATTACCCGCATCGAGCAACGCATCGCCGAGGCCGAGAAACTCGGCTTCAGCACCATCATCGTGCCCCGCAACAACCTCAAGGGTGTCAGCACAAAAGGTATGAAAATCAAGGTTGTGGAAGCCGCAAAAGTGGAAGAAGCGTTTCAATATCTTTTCGGGTAATAATCAAATGTTAAAAGTTAACAAAGGTTAAAGTTAAATTTTTAATTAAACCGATTGCATAAATCATAGTCAAAGTAGCGAATAATAAATATAGCTTCAAACTTTTTTAGTTTGGTAATTAACTTTTTCGTAATAAAACAATATAAGTTCTGTTGCAGTGATTGCACCGTTAGAACGTGAGAAAAGACTCCAGGTGTGCCTGGAGTTTTTTTATCTTGCATCTTCAAGGTTGTAAATCCATGTTGGTTGATAAAATGCAAAGGTTTGCATTTTTTTTATTTGAAAATATATTGTTTTTGAGTGATTTAATAATCTATTATTTATACTTTTGTCGTTGCAAATAACGCCCTTATCCATAATGGTGGGGGCAGAGATATATACCATTTTATTTATTAACCTAAACTTCACATTCTTTTTATGAACAAAAAGTTACTGAAATCATTGTTTGCGGCAGTTCTTGCTTTAGCAGGGATTTTCGCAATCTCTCACTACAGCAATGCTGCGGTGAAGGGCGATGTGAATGGTGACGGCTTCGTCACTTCGGCCGATGTCACTTCAGTTTATGACATTTTGCTTGGTGTAAACTATGACTACCAGACCACAGCCGACGTTAACGGCGACGGTTACATTACCGCTTCCGATGTCACTTATATCTATGACATCTTGCTCGGCGTCGCTCCTGCTGAGTATGACAATGTTTACGTTCTGGGTGAGGTAAACGGCAACACTTGGGGCGCTGCCACTGGTGTGCAGATGACCACCAATGATGGTAAAACCTACACCCTTAACGCAACCTTCGCTGGTGAGAACGAGGGCTACAGCTACTTCAGCTTCACCAAGGCTCTTGCTGAGAACAATGAAGATTGGGATGCTATCGCCGACCAGCGCTTTGGTGCTGTGAGCGAAGGCGATTTCCTTGTTACCAACGAGACCCTCAACACTCCGCTGCCTCTCACTACCGAGAATCCTCAGGCCTACAAGATTCCAGCTGGAGAGTACACCCTCACTGTTGATCTTGAGAACCTGACACTGACAATCGGCGGCGAGATTCCTGTTGAAAACAACAATGTTTACATCCTTGGCCAGGCTAACGGCAACACTTGGGGCGCTGCTACTGGCGTGGAGATGGAATACTCGGAATTTGAAGGAGTCAAAATGTACACTGCTTTAGTAGATTTTGCCGGCGAGAACGACGGTTACAGCTACTTCAGTTTTACCAAGGCTCTTGCTGAAAACAATAATGATTGGGATGCTATTGCCGACCAGCGCTTTGGAGCTGAGAGCGATGGCTTATTAATTGCTGGCGAACTGTTTGAAACTCCATTGAATCTCACTGCCGAGAATCCTCAGGCCTTCAAGATTGCAGAAGGAAAATATCTTCTCGAAGTTAATCTAGAGGCTATGACACTGACAGTTACTCCAACTATGCCTCTTATACCAGAGAATGTTTACATCCTTGGCGAGGTTAACGGCAACAGCTGGGATCCCAGTGTTGGCGTTCAGATGACTAGCGAGGACGGTAAGATCTTTACTGCCGCTATCACTACCAAAGAGAGTGGTTACAGCTACTTTGGCTTCACCACCATGCTCGCTGAGAATGCTGATGATTGGGATGGCATCGCAAGCTACCGCTTCGGTGCTCAGGGTGATGCCAACTACCTCGTGACAGAGGAACTGCTCAACACTGAGATTCCTCTGACTGCCGAGAACTATCAGGCTATCCAGATGGCTCCAGGTACATTCAACTTGAGCCTTGATCTTGAGAACATGAAGCTCACTATCACTGGCGAGTTCACTCCACAACAGCCTGCCGGCGACGGCTGGTACCTCATTGGCACCCCCAACGGTTGGTCGACCAGCGACAAGAGCTATCCTTTCGTTCAGGATGCTACCAACGAGAATGTTTACACCCTCCACGTTGACAACGTGAGCGGTGACTTCTGGTTCAAGATTGCTTCCGAGGGTAACTATGAGCTCGCCGACTTCTGGAGTGGTGACTTCTTAAGCGCTGCCACCGACGGTGAGAGCGCATTGAGCGGAAATCTCGTTCAGGGCAACCAAGGTGCATTCTGCATCCCAGCCAACTACAACTGCACTTACCTCGACATCACCATCGATGTTGAGAACCTCACCTACACCATCACTACCGATGGTCAGGAGCCAATTGTTGATCCAACCGCTGAGTACGACTATGTTTACATTGCTGGTACAGCCGACGGCTGGAGTGGCAATGGCGGCAAGCTTGCTTCGGTAAAGGACGCTAACAACTACTACGGCTTCATCAACGCTACTGGCGAGTTCAAGATTCAAAAGAATCAGGGCAGCTGGGCTACCAACTGGGGTGGCTCTAACGGCACTCTTATAAGTGGTGGCGCCAACATCCAGGCCAACGGCTTCGTTTATGTTAACGCCAACATCGGCAACATGACTTACAGCGTTACCGACATCACCAGCATGGGTGTAATTGGCGATGCAGTAAATCCCGATTGGGCTACCGAGGCTCCTCTCACTTACAACGCCGAGACTGGCGCTTGGGAAGGCCAGGTTACACTCACTGCAGGTCAAATCAAGTTCCGCGCAAACAATGGCTGGGACATCAACTTTGGCGGTGCTCTCAACAACCTCGTAATCAATGGTGAAAATATCACCGTAGAGGCTGGCACCTACAATGTGGTTCTCACCCTCGTTTGCCCAGGTGAGTACACAGCAACCATTACTCCCGCAAACTAATCATTTGCACAATAATTAATGCTTTTAACAAACTAATTTTTATTTATTAATCACAGTTAAAAGATTAATTATCTATTTATTAGTCACACCACAATGGCGAGGTCACCACGGCCCCGCCATTGATTTTTTTGCCACAAATCATGAGATGACTTGCATGTAAGTTAACTCAGTCTTCTTATCTCTTTTAACATCCTGTTGGCGTCCTTTATTCGCTCATCACATTCTTTGACAACATCTTTTGTGCCTTTTTTATTTTTCAGCTCATTAAGCATGTCTATATAAGACATTAACTCTTGAATTAAAACCTGCTTTTCTCTTTTGATCTTATTTTGGTCACAATTTGGATCGTCAAGCATTTTGTTAAGATGGTCCAGGTCAAATTGAATATTCCTTCCCCTCTTATCAATATCACTAACTAGACGGCTGATTTCCGACTTCATTTTGTTTTGACGTATAGTATTGTAAGAAACTGTGCTGTTTTGCTGTGAAATACTACTGAAGCCTTTATAGCCTTTCAAACTTATAACCACTCCAACTAGAGCAATTAATAATATAATTCTAACGACTTTCATAATTCTGTTTTTTTTAATAGTTAATAAATTACTGTTTTGTGATGTTCACATTGCAAATTAAGCACATTGAGATGTCATTTTCCAAATTATTTCTTACTCTTATTATTTCTTTGCTCGATTACGTGACGAAATGCCCACTTTTGAGGATTTATTGAATGACATTAAAAGACATCACTCATGTTGTTACTACTTTGCACAGTATTCTTGAAAAAATGGTTATGATTCGCAATATAGGTTAAAGAGGCTTGGGCATTAGGTTTATATTGTTTTTATTGTCTAATTTTGTTGCTTGAAAAGGATTAAAAACAATATTTGATATTAAAAATGGAACAATCAGTAACCTTACGCTTCCTTCGTGAAGATGAGATTGAGACACTAAAAGCTAATGGCTGTCAAGCCGAGGATTGGAATAAAGTAAAAGCCACACCACAATTTGATCCCAACTGCATCCACCGAGTGACATTCTACGGACATGTCACCATTGGCGACTGCAGCGGAAGCATAGAGGTGAGTGACGGATTTGTGAAACGCTGCGGCATCAACAACGCAACGCTGCGCAATGTCACCATTGGTGACAACTGCCTCATTGAGAACATCGGCAACTATATGAATAATGTTGAGATTGGCGACAACTGCCACATCTCAAACGTGTGCACCATCGAGAGCACAGGGCCCGACGCAACCTATGGGCAAGGCAACCTTATCTCGGTGCTTAACGAGGTGGGAAAAGGCAACCTCGTCCTCTTCGACGGCCTCAACAGCCAGCTGGCGGCCCTCATGGTGAAGCAGCAGGGCAACACCACCTTCCAAAAGGCGATAAAGCAGCTTGTAGATAAGTTCATAAAGTCTAAAAAAGTGAATTGCTGCACTATAGGCAACAATGTCACCATCATCAATACCAACGAGATTACCGATGCCGTGATAGGCGACGGCAGCCACATCAAGGGAGCGTCGCGCATCAGCAACTGCACAATCAGCAGTGCCATCAACAACCCCATCACAATAGGCACCGGCGTGATTTGCGAGAACTCAATAATCAGCGGAGGCTCAAAGATTATCAACAGCGTGAAGATTGTTGATTGCATGGTGGGCGAGGCTTGTGAGCTGAGCAACGGCTTCACAGCGGCGTCAAGCGTATTCTTCGCCAACAGCTATATGTCAAACGGTGAGGCTTGCGCTGCATTCTGCGGGCCATTTACCGTGAGCCACCACAAGAGCTCGCTGCTCATTGGCGGACAGTTCTCATTCTATAACGCCGGCTCGGCGACCAACTTCAGCAATCACGCCTACAAGATGGGTCCCATGCATTACGGCATCCTTGAGCGCGGTACCAAGACCGCCAGTGGAGCCTATTTGCTCATGCCCGCCAACATCGGCACTTTCAGTGTGCTATTCGGCAAGCTGATGTATCACCCCGACACTCGCGACCTGCCCTTCTCCTACCTCATCGCCTATAGCGACACCATGTATCTGGTGCCTGGCCGCAACTTTGCCACTGTGGGACTCTACCGCGACATCCGCAAGTGGCCCAAGCGCGACAAGCGACGCCTCACCGACCGCAAGAGCATCGTCAATTTCGACTGGTTGAGCCCGTTCTCCATCAGCGAAGTGCTGCGAGGAAAGAAAATACTCGAGAACCTGCGTGCCGCCAGCGGCGACAACGTGAGCACCTACAACTACCACGAGTATGTCATCAAGGCTCCGTTGCTGCGCAAGGGAATACGTTACTACGACCTAGCTCTGCGCATCTACATGGGCGCCGTGCTCAAGCGCCATCGCCCTGTGGTGCCTGCCTCTAGCACTGGCGAAGGCGATTGGGTAGACCTATCGGGCATGTTGCTTCCCGTGAGCGAGGAGCAGCGACTTGTCAACGATGTAATCGATGGCAAGCTCGAATCAATAGAAGATGTACTCACACGCTTCATCAATATTCACAAAAATTACGACGAATACCGCTGGGCGTGGACCTATCGCATGATACTAGACTATTACCACATCAGCAACCTCGATGCAGAGACTGTGGAGCACATCCATGCCGATTATGTGGAAGCCCGCCGCGAGTGGATATCATTAATCCGCAAAGACGCTGAGAAAGAGTTCAACTTAGGCGACGTGGAGCGCGATGTCCTCAACGATTTCGTTACTCAACTTGAAGGTGAAGTGGATTTTGAGAACAGCAAGCTCTATATGTAAGTGGTAAGTTTCAAGTGTTAAGCAACAAAATACTAGAGCCCAATAGCCCCACCTCAGAAATTTTCCTTACCTTTGCATTCTAATAAACATAATTATTATGACAATATTCAAACATTATTTTATTTGTTTAATGATTGCCTGTGCCTTCAATGGCTATGCACAGACAATCCGAGTGATTGATGCCGATGGGGCTCCCGTGCCATACGCTGCTGTGACGACCGAGGATGGCAAATTGATTGGGACTACTGACATCAATGGCGTTTTTGAGAATACAACGGAGAACACAATCTTGTGCCTATCGCAAGTGGCTTATAAACCGCTCACGGTAAATCTTGCCGAGGTGGTTGATGGTGTGGTTACGATGGAAGATGCTGATTATGTTCTTCCCGACGTGGTTGTCAGGCCCAAAGAATTGCTGTATGTGCAGACCTACTATCGCGTTACTTACATCGATGAGGAAGGTCCCATCTACTACAGGGCTGGAATTATTGACAACACCTACGAGTTCGCAAAGGAAAAGGTAAACATCAAGGAGAAAAGTATCTCGGAGGCCCAGAACGTTTTGCTCAAATTCACTCTCAATTCACTTGCAGGTCACCTGATAAAAAACCGATGCAAGTTGCATAATAAGTCAATCTATCAGAAGGTGAACAGCAACGAAGGAAACTGGGCCAAAGTGAGTGTTGCCACCGACTCCACCGGTAGGCAAGTGATTAGTGATTCAGTATCGGTGCTAGGATATATCGTTGAGGAAAAGGAAAGCGGCACACGCACTGTCTCGTTCAATGAATGGCTCTTTCACAAGCATCTTGGTATAGCCAATGAGCAGAACGAGAAAAAGAAAGAGAAAAAGCAAGCCGAGCTTGATGACAAGGAGCAAAATAGTGAGCATAGTTATTTTGAGATTTACCGCATGGATGAGAATGGTCATTCGTCAATAGGTGATTTCGTGATGCAGCAATCGCTCGACATAGGTGTATTCAAACGCACAAAGAAGAAATACATCCTTATCATAGAGTCGTTTGCCACCGAAACGGCATATATTGATAAAAAAGAGTTCAAGCAGACTCGCAAAGACAACGATGTGGATAAGAGCTATGAGGACCTGTTGCGCTATGAGAAAGCACACAACATTCCACCGCTTGCGCCGCACTTGAGAGCACAAATTGACAAATTATTCGTAAAATAAATATCATGCCGTGGGTCTCCGAAAGACCTCACGGAAACATCCTATCGTCGCTTAATGACCGATTCGGGTTTATCATTCCCAAGCATCAAAATGAAATAATCGCGAGCGAAGCGAGCCGCCCTAGAAACAAAATGCACCCGCATGATTGCGAGTGCATTTTGTTATTTATGGAAGAAATAATTACTTGATAATAACTTTCTTGCCATTGTGGATGTAGATGCCTGGAGCGGTAGGTTTGCTCTCGAAGCGAATGCCGCTCATGTTGTACCAAGCGTTGTCAACCTTGTCGGTGTTGATAGTTGTAATAGCTGTAGGAGGTTCGGTGTTCTTAGTAACAACCATTACAAGAGGTTCTTGAATAGCCTTGCTAGGATTTGACATAACCTTGAGGTCGTATTTTCCAGCTTCTTCAACACGGAAGTTCGCGCCATCAATTAGGGTGATGTTAATGTCAAGCATGTCGCTGTTGATCAAGAAGTACATGCCATTATCTGATTCGCCACCGAACCACTGCCATCCAATCTCGCGTGGAGTAACGAGCTTGAACTCGCCGTTAGCCTCAAGTTCTACAGTGCCAGTGAACTCTGTGCCCTCTTCATTGGCAACCATTGCAATGCGGCCACCGTCCTCTTCCTCATAATTCCAGTTGTTGAACGTGCCAACAATATACAGTTCCTCAATGCCAGGTTCCTCCTGTGCAGGAATCTCAAAGTAATATTCCTCGATACATGGAGTGGCTACTGCACCCTCGTTAGGCAACTGAATCATACCAAATACCTCAGCGCTGTTGTCGCAAGCGATAATGTTATTGGCATAGTCAAATGCGAATTGGTTCCAGCCAGTGAAGCTTGGGCAGCTGTACTCATAAAGTTTGGTGAGCGCACCATTATCAACAGAATAAACAACCAGTTTCTTGCTGTAACCCTCACCGCGAACCATTAAAGTGTGATCCTTGTTGAACGCCATACCACCGTTGCGACTGTAAACGTCGGTGATGAGTTGGTCAATCATTTCGGTCTCAAGGCTTGCATGAGCATAGCTTGGCTCACCATCAGTTGGAGCGCCACGCCACTGGCTCATCCAGATACCACCAGCACCGTCGTAAGCGAGATTGATACCAGCATAGTTGATAGCCTTGTTATCGAAGGCAGTGAAGTTACGGCTTGGAGCCTCGCCCCAAGAGGTTGCGGTTCCTATGTTGTACTCATTGGTCTTGTACTTTGTAACGTCGGTAGTAGTACCAGGAGTGCAGGTCATCATCATGAGCTTGAGGTTCTCACCGCTGCCAATAACGTCGAAAGCAACACCTACGCCAGCAGCAACCTCTACATCACCATTGGTAACGATACCTGTCGAGGTATCGAGAGTTCCATTGAAGAAAGGAGTTGCCTGCAAAGTCTCACGGTTAATTTCATACAATGGATAACCAGTGTTCACACGCTGTGAGAGAATGAACATGCGACCGTCCTCGCTAATCTGCATACGTGCTGGACGCCAGTCAACAAGAGTTGTTCCTGCCGACTGCATGCCGCAGCTGAAACCGTACTTGCCTTCAGCGTTCTTGATGCCGTTGAACTGTGGGTCGAACTGATAAAGACCAATACCTACAGAGCCACTAGCTGTAGCAGTGTAATAAGAGGAACTGGCACTTGCGTACGACTCGGTAACATACATCATACCAAAGTTTTCGCTTTCAGGATTAACATCCACAGCGACACCTGCAGGTGAATAGAACTTCAGCACCTTGTTGGTGATCTCTACTGGAGTCTCAATTACCGCACCTGTTACGGCAACATTCCAAGAGATAGGCTTTCCTGCGGGAATCTCAGGATTCTCGGCAAAGTTAAGCACATACTCGTGGTCGCCTGCAGCAAGCAAGTCGCCATCTAGGTCGATAGCTTTTACTACAGTCTCTCCATCAAGGAGTTGAAGCTGTACTGCCTGGGCTGCAGTATTCAGCGTGTAGTGAATAGTGATGCCCTCATCGTTTTGGTTGCCTGCGCTCAACTTGTAAGCGTAAGGGTTTTGGGCACTTAGTCCAATGAATGTTGCCATCATAGCAACTAAAAGTAAAATTTTCTTCATTGCGTTAAGTTTTATGGTTAATAAAAATGAATGAATTATTGAATTTCAACTCACAAAATTACACATTATTTTAAAAAGAGAAAAAAAATAATAGAAAAAAACATGACAACACCTAAAAATGGTAATGTCATGCTTAGCGAAACAATATAAACTAGCCAAACGCCAATCTATCGCTGAGACTCGAGCTGGGCCTCGTCTTCCTCGGTCCAAAGGGGATTCTCGTCATCGAAATCATCGAAATCAAGGAATGCCTCGTCGGCAAATGCCGCCATCTCTCGGCCCTCCTTTTTAGTGGGACGGCCCATACCCTTCTGGCGGCGCACGAAGCCACCAATGCGAGCCATTTCAAGAATCTTGTACTGGTCGTCGGGAGTGAGGTTTTTCAGGTAATTAGGCACTAGCTTGGCTCCAACGCGATTGTTAAGCAGTCCCACAACCTCAAAGGTGAATGTGATAGGCGGCTTGCGCACCTCTATCACGTCACCCACCTTGATATTGTGCGACGGCTTCACGTTCATGCCCTTAATGGTCACGCGCCCTAATTTACATTGGTCAGTAGCCAGCGACCGCGTCTTAAACACACGCGTCGCCCACAGCCACTTGTCAATTCGCATCTCAGTCATGATAATTGTCAGTTGTCAGTTATCAGTTGTCAGTTTTTAGTTTTCAGTTGTCAGTGTAAGAAACTCATAACTGACAACTCAAAACTGATAACTATTTATTATTAAAGTTCGTCATTGCAAAGCTCAGTCCGCTCAGGCAGAAGGCCTTTATGGCTTGGGAGGCTTTGTCCACCCGCTCAGGGAGCATTTGTCGCTCCTCGGCGGTGAGAGGGCCGAGCACATAATCGACCTGCGCGCCTTCAGGGAAGTCGTTGCCTATGCCAAAACGCAGGCGTGCATAGTTCTGCGAACCCACCAACTCATTGATGTTCTTCAGTCCGTTGTGGCCGCCATCGGCGCCCTTGCCACGCAGCCTGATAGTGCCGAACGGCAACGCCAGGTCATCAACGACCACCAACAGGTGGTCGAGCGCGATTTTCTCCTTCTGCAACCAGTAACGCACCGCCTCTCCGCTACGGTTCATGTAGGTCGATGGTTTCAAGAGCACCAGTTGCTGGTTCTTGAGGCGCATCTGCGCCACAGCACCATAACGTGCCGAGGCAAAAACAACATTGGACGCCTCGGCAAAGGCATCCAATATTGTAAAACCTATGTTGTGACGGGTATCTTGATACTCTGCACCAATGTTTCCCAGTCCAACAATCAAGAACTTCATAGCTTGTTCAGTATCTTGAGATTCGGTTGTTTCACCGCTGGAGTGTCGTGAGAAAATGCGCTTGAGCAGATTACTCAGCAGCTTCACCCTCTTCGCCCTCCTCGGCAGCGGCTGCAGCAGCTGCGGCAGCACGGGTAGCACGAACACCAGTGATCACGAGGTCCTTAGAGCTTGCGAGCTCATAGTTGTCGAACTTGAGGTCACCCACCTTGATGGAGTGGCCAATGGCGATGTCGTCAACGTTAACCACAATGCGCTCGGGAAGGTCGGTGTAGATGCCTTTAACCTTCACCTTCTTCATGCTCAGGTAGAGCTTACCACCAGCCTTAACACCGGCAGCGTGTCCCTCTATCTTAACAGGAATAGCTACCACTACTGGTTTCTCCTTTGTTACCTCAAGGAAGTCAAGGTGAAGGATGCTGTCGTTAGTGGGATGCCACTGGATGTCTTTCAAAACAGCCATCTTCTCAACACCATTGAGGTTAAGAGCTACAACATACACGTCGGGAGTGTAAACGAGCTTGCGAATGTCGCTGAAGTTTACGGTAAAATCGGTAGTAAGTACAGCCTTGCCGTCGCGGCCAATCTCTACAACCTTCTCGCCCTCGGCGAGAGTGCCTTCATACTTACCGTCTTTCAACTCTACTACCTTGCCGCCATTAAGGACGCAAGGAATTTTCTGGCTGGCGCGGAGCGCCTTTGCAGCCTTCTTGCCAAGGTCAGTTCTTGGCTCAGCGTTTAATTGGAATGTCTTCATTTTTAATGATTTGTGTTACTAAAAATTAAGTTATAAACCTTAATTTCCCATCACACGGGAGCTTAAAGCGGTGCAAAGGTACAACATAATTTTCTAATACACAAATATTTTTTCACTTCACATGAAATAAAAAAAACAACGGCACCGAGTTGCGTCCAGTGTGTTGCGATGGGCATCGCAACATACACGACTCACCCCTGCGTGTTTCTTCGGCAGAAGTCGATGTATCGGCAGAATCGGCAGGAGTTGTTGTCGGGTGAGGGTTTGAAAGGCGTTGCGGTGTCGAAAAGCGTGCCTATCCTCTCGTCCATCTTTTCCTTGAACTTGTCGTTAATGGTGTGGTAATCTTCTAGTTGGGTATTGTTGTTAATAACTCCTGTCTCGTCCATGTTGCGGAGTTTGTAGATTACCGGCATGATGGGAGCGTCGGTATTCTTCTCAAGGGCATAGGCGTTACAATAGAGCATAAGCTGAAGGACGCCACGTAGGTTCTTGTCTTTGGTGGTGACGGCAAAAAGGTCTTCTACGCTCGTGAAGCTGGTGTCGTCTCTACCGGTTTTATAATCGACTATTCTCAGAGTGCCGTCGGGAAGACGGTCGATGCGGTCGGCTATGTAGGTGAAATTGAAATCCACTCCGCCATAGTTGAGCGAGATGTTGTGCTTGCATTCACACTCCAAGACGGTGAATGAGGCATCAGGACCTATTTTGTCAAGCAAAGCGATGTCATAGTTCAGAGCCGCCATGACATAATTCTTAATCGCCACACTCACTATCGACGCCTCGCCGACGAGCATACCGCTGCCGCTGTTGCGCAAATACGTCTCATTGACAAGCGTCTCAATCACACTGTCGAGCTTCTCCTTGATGAACCGCGTGATGTCGGCACTTGTCACATAATAGTCCCCAGTGCGCGGCTTATCGCCCACCAATGGGTAATAGAGGTGCTGCAACGTGTCGTGAACAATGCTTCCGAAGGTGCCGGCATCCATAAAATCGACATCGTCATCGCTGGCGCGCAGACGCTCTATCTTGTTGAAATAGAACATCAACGGACAGTTTATATACTCCTTGATAGAGCTTGCCGAAAGTGTTTTATCACCCTTGCCGCTAAGGAATTTCTCAAGCTGCTTGAGCGCATAGTCACGCTTAGGCACCTCAATGGTGATGGGGTCGATCGTGGCGCTTGAGATTGTGAACATGCGGCGTTTCACATCACAGCCATATACCAATTCGAGTTGCGACACATAACGTGTCGCCTCACCGCTGCCCATAGCCTGGTCGCTGGTGTCATAAATCATAATCAAGCGTTTGGCACGACCGATGAGTCGATAGAAATTATAGTTCCACATCATTTCCTGGTCGGCAGCTGTAGACATGGCATAGTTGCTGCGCATGAAATCGCTGATAAAGGAATTGCGGCGTGTCTTGCCGGGCATCATGCCCTCGTTGGCCGAGAGGATGATGATATTCTCAAAATCGAGGCAGCGGGTCTCGAGCATTCCCATAATCTGCAGCCCCTGCAACGGCTCGCCCTCAAATGGTATGGAGAACGCCGCAGCCAGACGGTCGATGAGATAGAACACAGACGACTCACACGGGGGCACCTGATATCTCGACAAAGCATCCATAAGCTGGTTGAGCACCTCGATATGCTGGTTGAGGAAAGCCTCTTGCAGAGTCATGACAGGCTGTCCGCTGTCGGCATAGTCGTTGTCTTCATCTCCAATATTTTCTCCTTGTGAGGACTTCATGGAGTCTATCACCATTTGGCAGAAATCGACATACTGCTTCAACTGTTTATTCACACTGTCGGTATCATCGGTATGGTCAACGGTGGTGAACAGCAACTCCAGTTTAGTGCCGGTGAATATGGATTGCGGCACGGCGAACAGGCCCTTTTCGGCGATGACACGTCGCAGTTCCAGAGCCTCGTCGCCAAAGTAGTTCTTGATGATGGTGTGCGAGAGTACAATCTTCACGTCGCCGCGGTAGAAGGTCCATTCGCCCTCGGCATTGCGGCGCGCCTGATGGTGCATCTTGGCGACAACTCTCATCAGCGATGCTATATCGCTGGAACTATGCGGGTAGCCCATTGTCACATTCTTCTTTATCTCGGGGGGCAATGAGTTGAGCAGCGGAACCAGCAAACCGTCATCGGGGAGGACTAGTGCAGTATTGATGGCATCGGTACTATTTAGTACTCCGTTGTCAATAAGCTCATTAAGAAGTTGATAGCAATACTTCGCCTGCCCCACATTAGATGGCACACCCACCACTTCTATCTCGGGGAATCCGGTGACAGTCTCTATGCTGAAGTCGGAAGGCTCAGGGAACTCCTGTCTGAAGAATTTCACAAATCGGGAGCCGTTATTGATGCCTTCATCATTGGCAAACGCCGCCGAGGCCAAGTCCCAAAAGAACTGTGCCCTACCCTGCTGCTTCAAGCGTTTGAAGATTGCCAGCTCGCAGGTGGTGAGCATATTGAAGCCCACAAACACAAACTTCTCGTTACTTTTGAAGTCCCTTTCCTTCACGGTGTCAACAGCGTCGCGATACATCCTTCCTATTGTGCAGAGGCCTCGTTCCTCAAGGGCCCTGTTATATTTCTCGTAGAGTTGATAGAGGCTCTGCCAAAGTTTCAGATACTTGGCTTTCACCCCGTCCTCATCGGCACCGTCGCTATTGTAATTGCGCCAGAAGTCTTCGTTGTCGGCGGCTACTCCCTCCACACTTAGGTTGAAATAGTGGGAGACAATCTCCTGAATGTCGCCGTCGAGATAGTTGGACTGTATCTCGCGATGCTCTTTCACATTCTTGAAAAGCATTTCTGGATCAACGAGATACATATCTACATCGTTGAAGTCGTTGAGCACAACATTTCCCCAATAGATGAATTTGTCAAACTCATAATTCTCGTTTCCAGCTATGCTCGTGTAGCACTGATATAGCAGGAAAAGCGCATCTACGGGCTTTACCGGCACACGGTCGGTGAGCGATGACAGGAAATCGGTGATGGTCATTACTTGTGGCATGAGATACACACCGTTGCTCGCCAAGTCGAGCTCGCGCTCAAGGAACTTGCAGCTGCGGTGATTAGGCATCACGAAGCAATAGTCGTGAATAGCGGGTTTCGCCTGAAAATATTGCGCCACCTGGCGAAGGAAAGACTTTTTCATTTGTGAGGTTATTGGTTATCGGTTATTGGTTATCGAGTGTTGTTGGTTATCGGATTATTTTTGCTTCAAAACTTCGGCGCAAGCCACTGATAAGTCCAGATGTTTCAAATATGATTGGCTTAAGTTGTTCTAAATCATCATTTGTAATATAGTTTAACTCTACAGAAATTATTAATTGGCAGTAAACTTCCATCAGTGATCCATATGCGATTTCAAGAAAATGAATTTTCTCCTTATATGATATCCGTCCAGATCCTTCTGCGATATTAGATGGAACAGAAATCACACTCCTTCTCACTTGACTACAAAGGTCGTATCGTTCGTAACTAGGAAATTTTTCAACTAGTCTATAAACTAATATAGATAATTCTTTAGCTTTTTTCCAAGCTTCAAGTCCCTCAAAAGGATAGCTTTTATTCATATTAAAAAAATTCTTAATTACTTTGGATTTCGTTGGCCTCCATAACCAATAACCCATAACCAATAACCTTTTTTACAATTACTTCTTTATAAGTATCGTTATTCTTATTGCGACATCGAAAAGGACGATTTTGGCGTTGGCGTTGCCGCGGATGTCGCGGGCGGCATCGCTGAAAAGGGACAGCATGCGCTCCACGTTGTCCTCGGTGATGAAGCGGGCGAAGTTCTTGCTGAACTGCGACTCCTCCTGCGTCTCGTAGTTGAGAGAGCTGATGTGCAGGTTATAGATATAGTTCTCGCGCACCATGCGGGCAGCATAGTTGAGAAAGCGTTGCGACTTCTCGCGCTTGTAGTCGGCGATGCCTTCGCTCCACTCTTTCAGACCCGTCATGTCGCGCATATAGGCCAGGCGCATGAGGGCGACAAATTGCTGGTGGAAGTCGTGAATCTCGCTGCTGTGGTCCATGTTGCGCATAGCCAGCACCACGTTGCCGTCGGCTGGTGCGGCGAGGGCGAGCGCCTCGGTGATGTCGATGCCGTGAGTGCGCGCCAGGTGCTCAGCGATTTGCTGTGTCGAGGGTTTGCGCAGCTCAATGCGCTGGGTGCGGGAGTAGATGGTAGGCAATATGCCCTTCACATTGTCGGTAGTGAGCAGGAAAATGCTGTCGGGTTCAGGTTCCTCGATGAGCTTGAGGAGCTTGTTGGAGCATCCAGCGTTCATCTTATCGGCCTGCCACATGATGAGGACCTTATATTTTGCAGTGTAAGCGCTGAGGCTCATCTTGCGCACTATGTTGTCACTCTCGCTGGCATAGATGATGGGCTGGGCGTTCTCGTTGCCGATTATCGAGAGCCAGCGTTCATAGTCCTCGGCTATAACATCACTCTCCACAAACTCTTTCCACTCGCTGCCGAAGTCCTCGCTCACAGGTTTCTCACCCTTCTTGGTGATGGGATAGGAGAAGAACGTGTCGGCATGGTTCATCGACTGGTGCTGGAGACACGCGGGACACATCCCGCATGAGTCGCCTCCCGTGCGGTTAGTGCAGTGGATATACTGTGCTGTGGCCATTGCCAGAGCGAGCTTTGGAACTCCTGGCTCGCCATGAAAGAGCAGAGCATGCGGCATTTTGTCGCTGTCAACCATACGCCGCACCTGCTCTATCGCCTTCGCATTGCCTATAATATCGGTGAACTTCATTTTCTATTTGCTTATCCTACTGGCTCAACCTCATCATCAGAATATACTTCATCAGTATCCATGCTAGGATAATAATTATTTTCTGCTTCAATGTAATTGTTGAGCCTTTCCACAAGCTTGTTAGCAGAGCGTCTCTCGCTTTCGCTAAGTTCATTGCTATAAAGAGCTTCCTGAGCCCACTTCAAAGCGTTTACATAATCTTCTTTATCATCATAGAGAATAGCCAACGGATAGTATGCGCGTGCCGAATCCATCTCGGCATACTCCTGAAGGAGATTCATGTCTTCATGGTCGATAGCATATTGCAGAGATTTTTCGCCATCGCCCTTACCGCCTTTGCCACCTTTGCTGCCACGGCTTCCATTTCCTGTCAATGCGAGAAATCCCCATGTCGCCAGACCCACCACCAATATAGTTGCCACAGCGCTAAGAGCAATGATGAGGCCACGGTTTGACTTGCGCTTGGGCTTTCCTTGATGTAAATTGTCGGAATAACTGTAATCTTGCTGCGCATAAACTCCTGGAGACATGCGAGTCTCGGTTGAAGTTTCGGCTTCTTGAGGCTCAACATAATCTTGCCGCACTGCCACATACTCCACACCGTCATCAACGAAATACTCGCTCACCACCGCCTTGTTCTCATCAGCTTGGCCGCCAAATGCCTGGCTGTTATATCCTCTCTCGAGCGGCACGCTCCATGGTGCCATCTGCGATGCCGCAGCTGGGTTGATACGAGCACCATTGTTAAGTCGTTCCCACAGCATGAAAGGTGTCATACTCGAGGCGTTGCCACCACCTATGCGTCGGGTGGCATATTCGTTAGAAGAATTAGAAGACAGCAATGCTTTGTAGAGGACATAGTCGCTGCCTCCATCGATGACAGCCGTAATGATATATGACTGATACATGCCCTTCACCACAGCACCTGGGTTCAATGACACACTGGCCTCGAAGCCACTCATGAACTGCTTGATTGTGGCAGGACGCTCAGAGAACTCCTTGCTCATGCCGCGCACGATATTGTCAATAGTCACCTGGCTCGCTTTGCCACTAAGGTCGGCAGAGATAGTAGCGGCGTTAATCGCAAAAGCACTCTTTGGATCTTTACCAGTGAGCAGGAAATAGCAGGTGGCACTCAGGGCATAGATGTCAATTCTTGGGTCAAAATAAGAGACTCCTGCAAACTGCTCTACCGGTGAGTAGCCTTGCGTGACACCCTTAGAGGGTCGTGTGGTGGTCGGGGCGCCATCGCTGGAGAAATGCACTGAGATACCAAAGTCTATGAGCACTGGCACATCAGGCCCGCCATCATCGCTCTGTCGCATGACAATGTTCTCAGGTTTGATGTCAAGGTGCAGCATGTGGTTGTCGTGCAAGCACTGTATGGCACCTGCAACAGGTGTGAGGATGCTGAGCATCGTTGCCTCGCTGAGACCACCTCCATTGTCCTTAACCATCTTGCGCAAGTCGCCACCCGAGAGATATTCCATCACGAAATAGGCGGTGCTGTTGGCTTCAAACACCTCGTTCACGCTCACAATGTTGCTGTTGATGCTGCAGATGCGCTGCAAGCGCTGGCCCTCAGCAATGAAGTCCTTGAGGCAGGCCTGCATCTCCTCTTTGGTTGTGGGCGAGTAGAGCATATTGGTAGAGCCCTCGTCGCGCCAGCAACTCGACGGGAAAAATTCCTTGACGGCAAAATGGGTGGTGACGGTGATATTTCCCGCCTTGATGCGTGCCTTCACCTTGTAGGTGATGCCAAAGCCTCCCTGACCCAGCACCTGTTCAATGGTATATACATGCGACCCGCCAGTGAGCTTAAAGCCCACAGGCAACGCCTGTTCATATTTCTTTCCTTCTGCCATGGTTTATTTTATATTTAAAACATTATTGATCTTTTCCATTTACCTGCTTATGGTCGAAAGAGTTATCTGATTTCTTGCACCAAGTGCCATTGTAGGGGTCATAACCTATGTTATTGATCTATATTAGAGCCTTAACCTTATAGGGATGCCAAGCCCTCTCCTGTCACAGGTATTCCACTACCTCGAAGGGGAAGCTGCCGCCTTCTAATATCGTCCCAATGGGCAACGCTCATTCAAATTTCTCTACCATAAATTACGTTTAGAGCCCAATCTCGCATTTAAATGACAAATTTACGACATTTTTCTGAAACAACACTCACAAAATGGCACATTTTTTTCGATTGCCAAAGAATGAAAGATAGAAAGAATGCGCGAAGCATAGAAACATGATAGTGAAAAATGAAGCGCGAGAATAATCGTTCTAGTGATGTGACCTCACGACCTGCCAACGGATTGTGCTCACCATCCTGCCGTAGGCAGCAAGTTCCCTAACAATCCGTCATCAGTTCGCAAGGCACCTTGCGAGAAAGGAGATTCAAAATCAAAGCCGTGCTAGCATAGTGATTCTCTCTGTAGGACAAGGCATTGACCTTGTCCCTACAGAGTTCCTCTATCTTCCAAATTTTGAAGTGGATTCCACTTCAAAATTTGGTGCCAGCGAGCATTTTAATCAGGGAGTTATTTTCTTTAGTCTTTTTGAGGTTGTCGATGTGTTTTTGGAGGTCTTCGCCCTCGGGGAGCTTGGCGGTGCCGTTCTCATATAGCTTGGCGAGTTGCTTTGCTGCCTCGGGCGTGAGGGCATGCTGTGCCTCGGCCAGGAGGTAATACTTGGCAGCTTCCTCAATATCCATGCCAACTCCCGTACCCCTGATATACTTGTCGGCGAGGCGGCACTGTGCTGCTGCGCATCCGCCGTCGGCAGCCTTGGCGAGCATCTCGAGCGCGCCTTTCTCATCCTTCTTCACGCCTTCTCCACTCTCCATAAGGTAAGAGAGGTAATAGCAGGCGAGCGGACTGTCTTTCGACGCTTTGTCAAACATCTTAGCGGCCTTCTTCATGTCGCGCTTCTTGTAGTTTTTGTTAGTGAACACTACGCCCTGCATGGTAACACCGTCGGCCACCTTAGCCTTCTCCACGGTCTTGAAAAGGTCCATGGCAGCGTCGTAGTTGCCAGTGATGTTATATTCATAAAGGCCTTTGAGATAGCTGTAGAACGGATCGTTCCTCGACTTGAGGTCGGCAATGAGGCTCTTATAATCA
This sequence comes from Muribaculaceae bacterium, assembly GCA_017557625.1. GTDB lineage: Bacteria > Bacteroidota > Bacteroidia > Bacteroidales > Muribaculaceae > Sodaliphilus. The sequence goes on along the minus strand of JAFYYG010000050.1, from coordinate 53,343 downwards.
TCGGCTCTGTTTCCTGAGGCAACGAGCGCCATCCACTGCGCCGCAAGGGCATAGTTCTTAGGCGTGCCTTCGCCCAGGCGGTAGCAGTTGGCAAGGATCCACATCGCCTTGTTGTTTCCATTCTCGGCTGCGACCTTGATCATCTTGGCGCCTTTTTCCTTGTCCATCTTCAGACCGTTGCCATAGAGGTAACTCTCTCCTAGCTTGAGGTTTGCCGCCACATGGCCTTCCTCGGCGGCGCTAAGCAAGTATTTCAAGCCCTTAGCCTTGTCTTGCTCCACGTCAACATCGCCATCATAAAGCATGAGTCCACAGAAATAGGCAGCCTTGATGTTACCGAGTTTAGCAGCCTTCTCAAAATACTTGAAGGCCTCTCCATGCTTGTCGTTGTTGTAAAGGTAAAGTGCTGTGGGCATGTAACTCTCCTTGTCGCCAGCATCGGCAGCAAGTTGTTGATATTCAGCCGCCTTATTGGTATTGCGTTTCACTCCCACACCCTTATTATAGCACTCCTGCATAAATTTGCAAGCAAAGACATCGCCATTTTGTGCCATCTCGTCAAACGTCTCGACGAGACCTTCAAAACCGCCCTTTGTGGCTATGAGAAAGAGTTTCTTGGCACGCTCGAGGTCTTGTGTCACTCCCTCTCCGTTGTAGTAGAGCAGCCCTAGCCACCCTTTAGCCTCTGCACTGTAAGGCTCCACCTCTGCCTGGGCGGCATCGGCAAACCACTTAGCGGCAGTTTTATAGTCCTGCTTAGCACCGTCGGTGCCACCGTAATAGGCCTTGCCGAGCATCAGCATCGCCTCGGCATCGCCATTTGCAGCACGATCACGCAGTTGCTCAAGCTTACTCTTCTCGGCCACCTTCTCAGATTTCTTGTTGGTCTTAGAGTTGTTTTTCTGCGCACTGGCGGTAGTGAAAGTCACTGCCAGAGCTAAGGTCAAAATTAATAAAGTATATCGTCTCATAACAAAAATTTTAAAGTAGTATAACAGTAAAGTAGTATAATAATTGGGCAATAAAGCAATTAAGACTGAAAACCAGCTAACACTTAAACAAGTCTCTTGTTATCTTGCCCTCTTAAATCTTATCTATATAATAATGTGTGTCATCAAGAAAACAGTTTGCGGAAACGGCTCATAAAGGTGGATTTGCCACGGGTCACCGACTCAAGGTCGCGAATCGACATTATCACGTTGCTGCATGGGTGGGTGCTGCCAGGACTGAACTCTACATCATTCTGTGCGTACTCCTGTTCCTCGGGAGTTAGCTCCACATCCTCGATGCGCACTACCCACGCAGTGTTGTTGTCACTACTCTCGGCGCAAATATCAGCCAACTGAGCCACCTTCTCCTCATCGGTGAGCGGTGAGTCGAGCAGATCAACCAGTTCGTCATCGGTGATGCAACCCAGCACGCCATCGCTACAAAGCACAAAGTAGTCGCCCTCCTTAACGTTGGAGGAGTAGCACACCGTTGCCATACTTCGGCGCTGGTCGGGATTGGTAGGTCCCATACAGCGCGTTATGATATTGCTTTGCGGATGATTGATGGCCTCCTCGGGAGTGATTTGTCCAGCACGCACTAGTTGATTGACAAGAGAATGGTCGTCGCTGCGATAAATAATGCCTTTGAGAGGCCTGATTTGATAAATGCGGCTGTCGCCAATGTGTGCCATCACACATCCGCCCTTGTGGAAGCACAGCATTGTGAGCGTGGTGCCCATGTCGCGGTTGCTGTCGTCGGCGGCATCATCAAGTGCGATGTAGGCATCGTCAAGCACCTCGAGCATCTTTTCGTCGGTAAACTCCTCGTTGAGGTCCATCTTCGAGAGTTTCTTGCCAAAATGTGATGCCACGATGCCGCTTGCCTGTTCACCTTTCTCGCTGCCTCCCACTCCGTCGCACACCATAAAGAACATCTGTCCCATGCGGCACTCATCCACATCGGGGAATCGCGAGTCCTCCTGGTTCTCTCTGTGACCCAACTGATGGAAGGAATATCCTGTTGCTGTTGTTATCTTCATTTCCAGTCGTCGTTAACTTTAACAAAAGTAATATTCGTCTTGCCCATGCGTATTGTGTCGCCATAATTGAGCTGTATGGTTAAGCCGTTGTCCACAGGTCGGCCATTGACATACACTGTGTTGGTGGCGCGAAGCAACCTAAACTCATAGATGTAATCATGAACACCAGGCTTTTGGACAACATTGATTTCCACCGACCTACGGCTCATCTCATCATCGCCACGTATCATCACGTCGGATCTCTTCTCAGGGTCAGTGTCGTAACGGCCAACGGTGGTGCGACCACGCAGGAGACGATAAGTCTTGGTGCGGCGCACCACAGTTCCAGTCTTCCAGCAGAGCATGCCCTTGGGTTCGGTGTGGGTTACCACTATACCATTACCAGAAGGAGTGGGACCTGGCAGAGGAACCTTAACCATACTTTGAGGACCACCAACAGCTGAAACGGGAGGATGAGCAAGAGAACCTGCCGGATATTGTCCTGGATATCCACCTATGTAACCAGCGTTGCCACCTTTGCCTGATTTGCTATAGCCACCCATTCCACCAGAATTAAGAAAGACAGTGTGCGGCCCTGAATCATCGGGCTGTGATGCCGACTGTTGTACCGGTTTGTTATTCACCTCTGGTGGGAGTTGCTGCGACCCCACCTTTGCCACCGATGCATCAACGGCCGACCTATATAGCACCTCGGTACCGCATACCGAGCATTTAACTTTCATTAGCTTATTGGCAAAACGAGGCATAATCACGATATCCTTATGACACCCAGGACATTCAAAACGGTATTGTTTGTTTGCCTGCGCAAGATTCATTATCTGGTAATAGTTCTTGCCAGGAGTCATCACGGGAGTGCCCAACACTGGTATGTTGACCTTATCGTTTTTAATATTGCCAGGAGTGGGAGGCGTGATAGCGTTACCTTTTGGCTGTTTAGCGGCATCAATGGGAGGCATGGCAGGTTTAAGTCCTTTAGGCTTGCTATGTGAAATCACTCTATTGTCAAGGATGTCGGACTTCAGCACTTTGCGCTCGCCTTGCACCTCAAACGGCACCTTGTTTGAGCATTGCGGGCAGGTTATTTTGTATCTTCCAGGCTTTGACGGCACACTAACGGTCAAATTCTTGCCACAGTGTTCACAAACCACGGTCTTCAGTTTTGGCGGTGCAGAATTATTCATGCTTTCTTGATCCATCTTTATTATCATTTATCATGTGACATATTCGCCTAAGCGAACTTTCATTATCACAATATTGAGAAAAGGGCGGGTTCTACAAAAGATTCTGTGCTCATAGAACCCACCTGTTTAGTTAAACATTCACACCATGTCAACGCCAGGGTCGTCATAGATATCGGCATCCATCGGGTCATCATAGGCCTCATCAGGAACGTAGGCTGAGTTCTCGGCAACCATCTCCTGGCTGTCGTCAACAAACTCTACTGGCTCCTCATTAACCTCAGCAACATCATCGTCGCCAAGATAGGGTTCAAGCTCTTCGTCATTGACAATCACCTCCTCGTCAACCATAGCAAGCTGCTCATCGTCGACAATTATGTCGCTATCGTCATCCATGATTATGTCATCATCGGTCATAGCAATCTGATCATCTTCGATGATAATGTCGGTCTGGTCTTCCATGATGATTTCATCGTCGGTCATAGCAATCTGGTCATCTGTGATGATTATATCCTCATCGACTGGACCATCAATAAGGTCATCTTCATAGATAATACCCTCATTATTAGCGCTGTACACATCATCACCACCATTGCGGTCACTCTGTGCAACGAGTTCGCCATCGTCAGTAACGATGATGTCTTGGTTGATGTCGTCATTCTCGGCAAACATTCTGTCCTCAGCTCCAGGAGCGATGTATCCACCCTCGGTATCTACCATTGCCTCTAGGTCGCCGCGTGTGTAAGCAAACTGCTCGTTAATAGGCAGTGACTCACCAGTATCGGGGTTCATTGCCAAGTCATAAATACCTGAGCCTGGCTCACCCTCGGTGATAAGCACATAGCCGCCGTTGCCATCCTCGAAGAGCATTCCTGTCACCTCGTTGCCATCTTGGTCGGCGATAGTGCGCCACCCCACAGGAGACCACTCATCTTCCTTGACATCAACATCAATCTGGTCATTCTCTATGATAGTGTCGGTTCTATCATCGATGTCGTTGCCATCATTATTATCGTTGTTATTGTTCCTGGGGGGAACATTACGCTCTTCATCGTTGCGACGGTTCTCGGTTTCGCGACGATTTACGTCATCTCTTTGCTCACGGCCACGCCTCTCGGGAGGCATTTTGTCGTCTCTATCGAGGTCTTTGTCGTCATCATAGTAACCATCGTCTTCGTTATCGTCTCCTTGGGTATCATCGTTCAATTCTTCATCATCATCGTCATCCAAGTCGTAGTGCTTCTTGTTAAGCGCATCGCTGATTACAGTGGCACCAGCAGCAGTGCCACCAGCGGCGGCAGCCACGCCCACTCCAACAGCAGTACCTATTGCAGCACCTTTAGATACCTTACCTTTTTCCTCATCGCCCTGATTCATACCCGGAATCGCTGGGGTAACGTTTCTTTTTGTAGTTTCCATAATTTTGATTTTATTGTTTATTGCCACACAACTAAGGTGGGCAGGGTTAATAATTTCATGACAAAAATAATATGACGTTCATCCCGAAATCAAATAATTTTGACCTTTTTGGATGAAATATGGGCTTTTTGTGACCAACTATCGGGAATTGATTACAAAAATGCTTCTAGTGCCCATCACCACTTGGCGACAATGGTGTCATGCTCACTTGAGGGACCTATGAGCTGTGGATGCTGAGCCATATCGGGATCGTCAAAGTCCATGCGCGTAGTAACCTCATTGTAAATATACTTAAAGAGCTCCATGATGGTGATCTTGCGGTCGCCATTGCGGTCGGACTGTCCGCGGAAACCTTTAATAAGTGCGTTGCCAAACACTGAGTGGCGGGTAGGGGTAATGTTTTTGTTAGAGTTATTGATGCTCTTGGAAGTCTCGTTAGGCCGGCACGACACGACGAAGGTGATGCCTCGCTTGATAGCGTTGTCACTCCAGTTAGGATCCGAATCCAAGCCCTTGCTGGCAGTAGTGCCCGAGAAGCATGCCATCACAAAGACATAGACGTGCTTAGTCCTGCTCTGGGCAAGGATGTCAATAATCTCCCTGTAATAAACACCTCCACCGCCGTAGGTGTAAAGAAAACCATCGGGATCTCCGTGAGTTGCGAAGAAGAGGACAATCTTGTCATCGGGATTCTTAGCAGCTTTCACCACGTTTTTTACGCGCTTGAGTATATTTTCGCGGGTAGCATATTGGTTAACAATCACACTACCTTTATAGCCCTGCTTGGATAGCGCCTTCTTGAAATCAATGGCATCATACTGTGCCGAGGAGATATCCGCCAGGTTAGGTGAGTTACACTTCGACAACCCCACACAGAAGCAATAGTTCTTGGCGGCGGCATTGCCACACATCACAAAAATGGCAAACGCCATAAATAGTATCGCTGATATTCTTTTCATATCTACAAAGATTTAAATGTTAATAACTTATTGTTTTTTCGTTATAACTATTCAGCTATCTTGTTTTTCTCCGCATTACAACCAAACATTCTCAGTTTGATAAGGAGGACATCACTGAACAGATACTTCTCGTTAATCTTATCCCTTGGGCTCCACAGCTTTATAGGCAATGGTGGTGCCGCATTTCTCACATTTTGTCCTCAGAACCTTGCGAGCTTCGGCAGGGATAATCGACATTGAGGTGTGGCAATCGGGGCATATGGCCCTATAGGGGTGTCCAACAATGCCGCGCTTCTTGATAACATAGAACTTGTCTTTCACTTTCTCGGCATGTCCCAGTTCAGGCACAATAAGGCGAGGAGCAATCACGGTCTTGGCGGGAGCCTCTTCTTTAGTAACCACAAACCTCACCATGTTATTGCAGTGCGGGCAACGCACCCTATAGCGTCCAGGCATCACCACTTTCACTTTAAAAGTCTTCTCACAAGAGTCACACTGTCTCTTTAGAACTTTAACATTACTTCTGTTCATTTTTATTATCTTTTTTGGAATTAATAAAACCACAATATCAATTAGGGTGTTCCACAAATCGCATCTACCGCATCATGAGCAAGGCCAATGCAATTCATAGAACACCCGTCGTTGCTTTTACATAACAATGTCATCGTCCATTGGCTCATTAAGCACATCCTCGTCGGGGTAGAGATCCTCTTCGATATAAGGATCCTCGATTTCAGGATCAAGCCCTTCTACAGGACCGCCATAGACTTCTTCATCAACATTGATATTGTCTCCATCAATAACTATCTCGTCTTCGTTAATAATCACATCGTCTTCATTAACGATCACATCGTCTTCATTAACGATCACATCGTCTTCATTAACGATCACATCGTCTTCGTTAACGATTTCTTCATCGTCATCAATGATTACATCGTCGTCGTCAATAATCACATCATCGTCATCAATGATCACATCGTCATCGTCAATGATCACATCGTCATCGTCAATAACCACATCGTCATCGTCAATAATCACATCGTCGCCGTCAATGATTACATCGTCGCCGTCAATGATTACATCGTCGCCGTCAATGATTACATCGTCGTCAACAATTACGTCATCATTTTCGTTGTCAATCACATCACCATTGTCAATCAAATCATCGTCGCCATCAACATCATCATCGTTATCATCGTCGTCGCCATCGTCATCAACAATGTCATCATAATTGATGTCGTCCTCGGTTTCATACTCACGTTCTGGATTGGGAATTACAGTCTCCAGTTCCTCACGGGTATAAAACTCATCGATGTGCTCCACAGTGAAAGGTTCGGTAGTCAAGTCGATGACAGTGTCATAAATTCCAGAACCAGGAATGCTCTCGGCCAATGCAATCATAGCGCCACCCGATTCCTCATCGCCAATGAGGAAGAAATAAACTTCATTGCCATCCTCATCAATCTCGGAATACCAGCCTAGGGGCACCAATTCGGGAACCTCAGGCACATCTTCGGGCTGTCCAATTATGTCATCAGTGGGGATATCGGTGGTGTCGTCGCTGATATCTTCAGGTTCTCTAACGTGAGTGTGTCTAGGCTCGTGAGGATGATTGTGATTGTCATCATCATGACGAGTGTTTGACTTTTCACGTGTGTTCTCATCGTTAAGGTCTTCATTATTCTCAGCATCGGTGTCGTCGTCATCGTCGTCAAGGTCATAGTGCTTCTTCCCTAACATATTGTTTAACACAACACCAGCAGTAGCGCCAACTCCTGTTGCGCCGGCCACGCCAAGACCTATTGCTAATCCACTCAATCTCTTACTCTTACCAATTTCATTTGAAACTGGGATAAAATTTGCTTTTTTAGTTTCCATATTATATTTATTTATAGCCTCGTCGTGAGGCTTGGTTAATATTTACATCGCAAAATTAATGCTTTGGTAAAGCCGATACAATTTTTTTGCCTCTTTCGTGACGAAACCCTATGGATTTCGTGACGAATACCAGGGTCTTGATGACGAAATGATTTTTATGTCTTTCGTGGATTCACTATCTCACATCACTATATCGATAGAGTCATCAAGAAAATCATCATCAAACGACATATCGTCGATATAGGTGTCATCAGGCTCTGGATACATATCGACATCTTGGTCAAGGACATCAAGCGAATCCCCCAAAACATCTTCGTCAACTCCAATTTCATCTTCACTGATAACGACTGGGTCGTCATCAATCTCCATTTTGTCTTCAGTGATGATGACTTCTTCATGGGCGGTGCTTTGGGTGTCTTCATCATAGCTCATGACGTTACTCACTACGGCACCAACCGTGGCCCCTGTAGCCGCAACGGTGCCAACACCAACACTAATTGTCAATCCTGCCAATTTCTTACGGTCAGCTTCTGAAAGTTGAGATAAATCTTTTTTCTCTGTTTCCATATTTTTTGTTTTTTGCTCCACTTAGTGTAAGCTAGGTTAATAATCATATCGTTTGTTATAACTTCTGGCATCTGCCACATATCAAGTTGTCAATCTCGCCGCCACTAAGCTTGCGGTGACATTCGGGATTGGGGCACTGGTTAAACTTATTGCGTTTCTTGATAATCTTCGAACGTTTGCCTTGAGCATCGTAAAAAGTCATCGCACCCGTTGTCAAGAGTGAAAGACCACGAAAACCCCATAACATAACGTTCATACTTTCATGTGAATCATCAAAAATCTGATAAATAATACTGCCAACAGTAAAAAGTAGCATTAGTATGAAAATGCTCAATCTCACCCATTTAGCATTCCTAGCAACTTTTTCTTCTTCTTTGTCAAACTCCAGCTTCTTGTTGCGCATATATAAGTACTCATTAACAAAGTTACCAGGATTGGTGAGTTGATTGGCATAGAAACTGCAACCTGCTGCTGTATCAGAACCCAGAACGACAAACGACATCTGGGAAATTGTTTGGCCTTTGTCGCTAACCCTAATGAGGTCACCAGTAACTTCGTCACGCACATAAGTGCCGTTGGCTGAATTGTTGTCAGCGAGTGTCCATCTTCCAAAATCGTCGATGGTGACTGTAGCATGAATGTGACTGACTCCAATCCCCTTGATCTTAAAGGGCTGATCGCCGTCTCTACCTAATGTTATAGTCTTCATTTTTCAGTACTGTGACAACTTGGCAAAGCCACTCTATTTACCACACTTAGGGCACTTCAAGTTTTCTATAGCATCGGGAGTGAGCTTATAGTCACATTCGGGATTTGGACACTGGCAGAATTTCTTGCGACGCTTGATAATCTTTGCGCGCTTGCTTTGAGCATCATAGAATGTGCTGGCACCCATTGTCAAGAGTGACAGTGCACGATAGATTGTAAACATCATTCCTGTGGATTTAGGATCTGCTATCTGCCAAAAAATAGTGCCAATTGTAAAAATAAGCATAATGGTGAAAATTCCTACTCTCACCAATTTGGCACGTTTGGTAACATTTTCTTCTTCCTGGTCAAACTCGAGTTTTTTGTTGCGCATGTAAAGATGCTCGTCAACATAGTCGCCAGGGTTGATGAGTTGCTTGGCATAAAAGCAGCAACCTGCCGAATTATCGGCAGCAAGGACGATAAACGACATCTCTGAAATCTGCATTCCTTGCGGCCCCACTCTCATAAATTCACCAGATAACTCATTACGCACAAAAGTACCGTTTGTCGAGTTGTTATCGGCAAGAATCCAACGGCCATAGTCATCAATGGTTACTGTTGCATGATATTTGCTAACTCCAATACCCTTGATTTTAAATGGCTGATCGCCTGCTTTTCCTAATGTTATGGTTTTCATTATATGATATTTTTGTTTTAAATTAGCTTAATCTGTTATGGGTTAATTTCAAGCAAAACCTTTAGCACAATGTTAATGTCATAAAAGCATCAATGCACCATTTTTTGCAAAAACTCCACAAATTTAATAATAATAATTTAAATATTAATAATAAATTATATTAAAAAAACAAATGGGCAGGTCTGAGCCCGTCCATTTTTAATTATTATACAAAAAGTATTCAACGGCAATCACCGCAAATAATGGGCATCTTATTCCATCCAGTCATATTTCACATCCCACAGAAACAGGGCGTGGGCAGGCATAGAGGTGCCGGCGGCGCAGCGGTCTTTTTTCTCAATGATGCGGCAGAAGTCCTCAACCGTGATTTTGTGGTTGCCCACATCAACCAGTGTGCCCACTATCGCTCGCACCATGTTGCGCAAGAAGCGGTCGGCGGTGATAGTAAACACCCATTGCTCCACATTAGCATCAAGGCCTCCGCAACGCGACCATTGCGCCTCGGTAATGTGGCAGATGTTGGTCTTGACATCAGTGTGAAGTTTACTGAACGAAGTGAAGTCCTCATAGTCCATAAGGTGCTGCGCCGCCTCGTTCATCAGCTCGAAGTCAAGGCTTGGACGACACTGCCAGCTCTGTGAGCACAGCAGCGGTGACTTGCCAGTATGGGCGAAATACTTGTAGGTGCGGCTTGTGGCGTCGAAACGCGCATGAGCAGTGTCATGCACCGCTATCACCTCATGAATGGCGATGTCTTGGGGCAAGATGCCGTTAAGGCTGCGCACCAGCAGCGAGGGGTTGGCGATGGGTTGCTCAGTGTCGAAGTGGGCATACATGGTTGCAGCGTTCACGCCGGCATCGGTGCGCCCTGCTCCGGTAATAGGTGTGTCGTGACGAAGCACCATCGCAAGAGCCTTCTCGATGGTCTCTTGTACACTTACATCATTGGGTTGGATCTGCCAACCGTGATAGGCGGCACCCTGAAAGGATATTTTCAGGAAATAACGCATGGTTAGTTAGTTCAGAGTAAATAGTTATTTGTTCTTAGCTGACAAGATAAACATCAGCGGGTAATTGAGTCGCTGTGCCCAGTATATTTCCATGTGCTGATGCCCCTCAAAGATAAGGCTCTCAAAGTGGTCGCTATCCCATCCCAACCCTTGTAGCATCTTGTCCATAGAGTATTGATATGTGCCATAGGTGCCATCAAGCTCCACATCACCGCGGTCCATATAAATGAGGCGTGTATTGGCTGCCGGTAGTTTGGCTTTAACATAGTCGCGGAAGCCTTTCGCCCATGCCTCGCTGTTGAACTTTGGGTTAAAGAAATTCATCGACAGGTGGGTGGACATGCACACCGCGCCGCCAAACACCTGCGGATACTCGCACAGTGCATACATCGAGATGAGTCCGCCCATGCTCGATCCCATCACGAAGGTGTGCTCGCGCGTGGTCAACGGCTTGTAGCGGTTGTCAATAAAGGGCTTCACCTCCTCAACGAGGAAGCGCAGATACTCGTCGCCCTTATAGACGCTCACGTCAACGTCCTTGCGCAGCTCCTCAGGCACATACTCATAGCATTTAGTGGGGAAATAGTCGTTGAGACGGTTCTTGGTGTTATCAACGCCTACCACTATGCATCGCCTCACTTTGTCCTCGGTGATGAGCCGTCCCATCACCTCATCGACCTTCCACTCCTGCTTGTTCCACGTGGTGGTGGCATCAAAGAGCATCTGGCCGTCGTGCATATAGAGCACATCACATGGCTCGCCAACCACATATCCATCAGGAAGCCACACCGTTACGTTTCGCGCCTCAACAAATTGTGACTTAAACTGCGGAAAAAATTCTAGACGTCCCGCTCTCACCTGCTGCGGTGCTTCGATTGGCTCCTGCGCCAATATTGGCACAAAGCTGCACATCATCGCCAACACTATCAACATTGCATTAATTTTCATGACTTTTTATATTTTTTGTTGCAAAAATAGTAAAAATTTCAATCGTTCTTATTATATTTGCAAAATTATTATACTAAATATTGGATTTATGAACAAGAACCCGTCACGCAGAGATTTCATCAAGCGACTCGCGGCACTTATTGCAGCGGGAGTGGTGTCGCCATCGTTATTCTTTGGAGGCAAAGAAACATTTAACGCCAATGCTACAGAACCTTCTGGACTGGGAGCATGTTCATCATCTTATAGCTGCACTGGAGGAAGCGGAAAATGCGGTTCGTCATACAGCTGCAGCGGCCAGGGTGTTAACGGCAATGGCAAGTGTGGCTCATCATACGAGTGTGCTGGCGGTGGCGGCAAATGCGGCTCATCCTATAGCTGCAGCGGACAAGGTGCCGGCGGTCAAGGCAGGTGTGGCTCGTCCTACGAGTGCTCGGGCGGTGGCGGCAAGTGCGGGTCTTCCTACAGCTGCGCCGGGCAAGGTTCAGGTCAAGGCAGCAGTAGCGGCAGCAGCAAGTGCGGCTCGTCATACGAATGCGCTGGCGGTGGTGGCAAATGCGGTTCTTCTTACAGCTGCAGCGGACAAGGTTCTAACGGACACGGCAAGTGCGGCTCGTCATACGAATGCGCTGGCGGTGGTGGCAAATGCGGCTCGTCATACAGCTGCGCTGGTCAAGGTTCCGACGGTCACGGCAAGTGCGGATCGTCATACGAATGCGCAGGTGGTGGCGGCAAGTGCGGCTCATCTTATAACTGCAGCGGCAACTAACCAAAAGCGATATATAACTGAATATAGCTGATGAGCGACACTCGATATAAATTGCCCCACGATGTAGAGGTATTTACACGCGACGACAAGGTCATCTACATCAACCCCAATATACCGGCATGGCTGGTGACAAACCAATTGGGGCATCTTATCATGTCGCTTTTTGACGGAACCAACACGTTTGACGACATCGCCGACGCGGCGGTCCAGGTTCTCGGCGAAGACAAGCGCCAGCAGGTGCTCGATTTCTGCGCTCATGTCGAGGAATCAGGTGTCCTGGGAAACATAGAGCCACCCGAGCACCAGCGCGACAACAGTCTGCACAGCGTGCATCTGTCTCTGTCAAGCCTCTGCAATCTTAACTGCAAGTACTGCTACGCCGCTGAGCGGGTGGAGAACAAGTATGCGCCGCTAACCGTTGATGAATACCGACATATTATAGATGATTTGTGCTCCCTTTCCAGCAACATCACCTTCACCATCACTGGCGGTGAACCATTGCTCAATCCCCACTGGAAAGACATCGCCGAGCATATCAAGCAGCGGCAATGCGAGTTGTTCCTGCTCTCTAACGGGCTGCTTATCAATGACAAGAACATCGACTTCATAAAGCAGCACTTCGACCTGGTGACGCTGAGCATCGACGGCCCCACTCCCGCCACCCACAGCCTGACGCGTGGCGACAACTTCCACAAAGTGATGAGGGCAGTTGAACTGCTCGACAAGAATGAGATTGACTACACCCTGTCGATGACCGTCACGCGCCTGAACATCGACCAGGTAGAACCTATGTCTAAAAAATTCGGTTCCCGACTCAACTTCGCCCCGCTGTTCCCCGTGAGCGACCTCGCCAATGATGAGCTGTCAATCACCGGAGAGCAATACTATTGGGCATTGACAAACGCCTTCGGCGTTAATCCGTTGAGCTACTGTGAGTCGTCGCTCGATATGTCACGGCAGCACAAGAACGTGAAATGCGCCATCGGTGACAACGAGATAAGCATCTCACCCACAGGCGACGTGTATCCCTGCCAGTTGCTGCACAACGAGCATTTTTTCGCCGGCAATGTGCATGAGAAAAGTGTTATAGACATCTACCGCAACAGCGAGGCGCTGAAACGATGCGCCAGCCTCTCGGTTGACAACATAGGCAAATGCCGGCGGTGCGCCATTCGCTACATCTGCGGCGGCGCGTGCAGGGCAAGAGGCTTCTACGAGACGGGCGACATAGCGCGGACCGGCGACTTCTGCCAATATGAGCTGAATGCCTTCATCGACGGCATTGCCAAGATTTATTCCTGCAACTTAATATAGAATAATATATTGTTTAACATACTAAATTTACAGGTAACATGAAAAAAAATCGATTATTATGGATTTTGATGATAGTTCTCATTGTTCCGATGATAGCTATCAGCTGCGAAAAGAAACACCACCGCGGCGGTGATGATGACGACGATGAGTCATCCGACAGCAAGAAGTCTGAAAAAGTGGAAAGTGATGATGACTCCGACAGTAAAAAAGAGAAGAAGAAACTCATTTCGGGAGAATACAATCTCGACAAAGAGAGCTACGAGGCATTTTTCGGAGAAGACATTGAAAAGGCAGCTAAGGACCAAGGAGGCAGTGTTGACATTTTAACAAGCTTCAACTTCAACGATGACGATGCTCTTGACATTCAAATGGTTTATAATGCTTCTCTTTATATTAAAGATATTCGTAACACACTGAAAATGAAAATGATTATTGGCATTGATGGAAAATGGTATCATGACCAAGACAACAAGCAACTCACCGTCTCTATTGACAACCTAAAAATCAATGATATGAATTTCAGTTTTGCCAAAGAAGATGCTACAACCAAAGAAATTAGAAGACAACTGGGTGGTGAAGAGGCTATGAAGCAGCAACTTATGGAAGAGATGAATATTGAAAATGAAATGAAGAAAGTTAAAGGCACTCAAGTTTTTAAAGTGACACGACTCCAGCCCGACGGTTTCACAATCAAACCTCTTGACAGCGAAAAGAGAATTAAGTTTGAGAAGGTTAATGTAAATTATTAGCATCAGCCAAGATATAAGACACAAGTTATCGCTCATAAAAATCACCCCAAGTGCCTGTTGCAATGCTCTTGGGGTGATTTATGCTTATTACCACCTAGCACGCTAATCAACCTTGACGAATCTCACCTTCTGTATCTTTCCAGATGTTGTCTTGGCATAGAAGCCATCGTCGGTTAATTCAGTGATTCTGAACTCTTGTTCTACGCAAATCTCATTGGGAGGAAAGCCCTCATTGACAGCTTCTTTCATAGTTTTCTCCACTCCATCCATACCGCCACATTCTGCAATAAAAGCATCGGTCAGCTCATTATCTTCTAAAAAAGAGACTGTAAAATCAGAAATATCAGCAGTCCTTATATCTGTGGTAAGTATTCTATCTTTCTTGTCATATTCCCAAATTCCCTTTCCCGACACTTCAAAATAATAATTCATAGTGTTTTCAATATCTTCAATATATTCAGAAGCATCAATCATAAAAGTAAGTTGAAGCTCATTGTCGTCATATAAAGTCATCTCACAGCTAAAATTCATTTCACTATTATCTGATTCGGCATCATTAGCAAATAGCATTCTAACACTTTCCTCATCAAGCATATATTTGCCCGAAATATCGGTTTTTTTCTCTTCCTCAACACTTTCGGAACTGCTTGAGCTACTATCATCATCCTTGTCGCGACTGCTTTTCTTCTCCTTGCAGCCACTCAACGCCAGCGCAGGAACAATAATTGCCAGCATTAAAATCCATAAAAAAACGTTTCGTTTCATGATTTTGAAAAAATAGAGTTATAAAAACATTTGACTTGCAAATTTAATAATTTTCTCTAATTCTGCAAAACAAAAAAACCAAAACAACACAAAACCCGCTAAAAAACAAGAGGCTGTGTCAAAATGCTGAATTTAATATAAACAACTGAATTTTCTGATTTTATATATAATTGATTTTTCAAGATTTTATTTTTCTTGATTTCAGATTTTCCAGAAAAATCAGTTGTTTTTTTATGTTTTACAACAGCCTCGACATGTGCGAAACACATTGTGCCGCACGCTGCAAAGCGGTGGGTGGTACTGTGTGACAGGCGACTGCATCTAATGCTGCACTTCGATAGATGCGCAATAGTCATCCTCTGACATCAACAACACCCCCCTTGAGCGTGGTGCACTCAAGGGGGGCTAATAATGCCTTAAAGGGCGTTGTTGCAACTTCTTTTATCGATAGAGTTTCTTGCGGGTGATGTTGCCTTGCTTCTCAATGATAATACCAGGCTGAGGACCATCAAGTTTACGACCCTGGAGGTCAAAATACTCAATTGAAGATGGCGCACATTCAACATTGTCGATAGCAGTCCAAGTCTTCTTGTTATAAGGGAACGTAATTACAAGATAATAGTCATCTTGATTATAGTTTCCACTGGCTGGGACTTGCTCTGTGAAATGATATGTCACGGTTATATTTTGCTCATCATCGTCGCGATAAAGTCTCACCTCTGAATGAACAACAATATCATAAGCACCCTTTCCAATACTTATAGATGATTGTGTTTCAGCACCAACACTCTGTTCTTGTGGATATTCATTATCACATTCTTGTGTGACATCAAAATCCTCCTCAAAATGCTCTATCACAATGTCGCAATAGAACCAATGATCACTCAAATAAATATTTCTTAATGTCAGGCGATAAGTCTCACCAAAAATCCTTGCCGCCTTCTCAAGAAGCTGCGAATTTCCATTATTGATATATGACTCTGGAATTGTAATATAATCCGTATCATATTCACTGGCATAACTCAGCATTGAGCACAAACTCATCATTACAACCAAAATAGTGTTCCTTAATTTCTTCATCGCGTAATTATTTCTTTTATAGCACTTTAAGCCTACGTCCTTTTAAGCGATTCGGCATTCTCTTGGATTTAGTTATCTTAAAACGGCTGCAAAATTACTACTTTTTTTGATAAACGACCATTTTTAATAGTGAATTTTTATATAAAAATAATAAAATAATTAAAAATAGGTAATTGTTTCATAAATATTCACCAGAAAAAGTCATAGGCATCAAGCTTTACACCCGCACAAACCAACTTAGCAGCGCTACACAACTCCAACCAAAAACTGACAAAAACTTTCACCGAGAACTAAATACTAAAAACTGACAACTAAAATCTAAGCAACTAAAAACTTTTTACTACCTTTGCAGCCGAAAGTGAAAATGACACATTGTTATGACACAGTTTTTCAGAAATATCACCATCCTTATCACTATGTTGGGAGCCTTTTGCTCTGCGGCTTGGGCGCAGGATAATACCACCTCCGACAGCACTGCCACCTCCGACAGTATCAAGGTGAGCATTATTACCTTCTATCCAGGTGACGAGGTTTTTGAGATCTTTGGGCATTCCGAGATAATGGTGGAATATGACAGGAACAAAAGGCCATATTATTTTAATTATGGTGTCTTCGACTTCAACTCCCCAAATTTCATTGCGCGATACATCAAGGGGGAGACCGACTACATGTGTGCAAACGTGATACCAGAGTTTGACGGAGGCATGAAATCTGGCCGCAAGATGGTAAAACAGGAACTCAATCTCACCCAAGAGCAGGCAAGACAAGTACTTGCCATGCTGATAACCAACACTCTGCCCGAGAACAGAGTGTATCGTTATCGCCACTTCAGCGACAATTGCTCCACCCGCCCGCGCGACATTATCGAAAAAGCGCTTGGACACGAGATTGACTACACCAAATGCGACTATGTGGTGGGCAAGACGCTGCGACAGATCATGACACACTACACACGCAATTATCCCTGGGAGCAATTTGGCATCGACCTCGTGCTGGGAGCGGCGTGCGACACCGTTGTTGACGCGCGCACACAGACCTTCGTGCCGATGTTCATGATGAACGCCCTCAACAACGTTGAGGTTGACCACGGCAACGGCCCCGAGAAACTCGTGAAAAGCAGTGAAGTGATAATGGAGGGCGACGACAACGGACTGGTGCTGCCCCCTACCCCATGGTATCTGCACCCCCTCACTATAGCTATTGTGCTGCTGATTATCACGGCATTAATCTCCATTAAAGACTGGCGTAGCCGCAAAGTGTCGCAATGGTTCGACACCCTCCTCTTCAGCATCGCCGGACTGGCAGGATGCATCATCTTCTTTGTAGAGTTCATCTCCACACACGAAGCGGTGCTCCCCAACTACAACATCTTGTGGTTGCACCCGCTGCTGTTAGGACTCGCCATCATGCCATGGTTTAAGAAAGCCGCTAAACCGCTGCGATGGGCTCACCTTATCAACATCGCACTCATCGCCACAATGGCGGTAGTGTGGATTACTGGCCTGCAAGTGGCTAATGCCGCCTTCTATCCGCTTGTGGCTTCCACCTTGCTGCGTTCGACAGTGAACGTTAATGGACTAAAGAATTTCTAGATTCTAGAAGTACTAGACTCTACATAGAGATTCTAGAGCGGAGATAAAAAACAAAAAATGTGTTTTTGATTTTGTATTTCTCTCGACTTGCACTATCTTTGCAGCTTGTTATGAAATTGGCATGGTTTTTGCCACATTTTGTCACCTATGTTGTAAATAAAAACAATAATATAAAATATGTCATTAAATAGTTTTTTGAAATCCATCTTCGGCAACAAGAGCGAGCGAGACCTGAAAAAACTCATGCCTATAGTGCGTGAAATTCAGGCTGTTTATCCCGAAATTGAAAAGTTGTCGAACGATGAGTTGCGCGCTCGAAGCGCGGCAATCCGACAGGAGATTCAAGATTATGTGAAGCCTCAGCGTGACGAGATTGCAGCTACTAAAGCCGAAATCGAAACGTTAGAGTATGAGGAAAGAGAGCCAATGTGGGCTAAAGTTGACAAACTGGAAAAAGAAGTACTCGACCGCATTGAGGAGAAACTCAACGAAGTGCTGCCTGTGGTATTCGCCATTGTTAAAGACACCGCACGACGCTTCACCGAGTACAAGCAAATAGAGGTGACAGCCACCGACTTCGACCGCAAATTGGCCGCCGACGGTCACGACTTCCTTGAGGTTGACGGCGACACAGCCATCTATTTCAACACCTGGGAAGCTGGTGGCAACGAGATGACCTGGAACATGATTCACTACGATGTGCAGTTGATTGGCGGTTCGGTGCTCCACCAAGGCAAGATTGCAGAGATGGCAACTGGTGAGGGTAAAACCCTCGTCGCCACACTGCCTGTGTTCCTCAATGCCCTGGCGGGATGCGGTGTTCATGTGGTTACCGTCAACGACTACCTTGCCAAACGTGACTCGGAGTGGATGGGACCGCTCTACATGTTCCACGGCCTTAGCGTGGCATGTATCGACAAAACCGAACCTAACAGCGAGGAGCGCCGCGATGCCTACAACTGCGACATCACCTTCGGCACCAACAGCGAGTTTGGTTTTGACTACCTGCGCGACAACATGTCGATGACCCCCGAAGACCTAGTGCAGCGTCCTCACCACTACGCCATCGTCGATGAGGTCGACTCAGTGCTTATCGATGATGCCCGAACCCCATTGATCATCTCAGGTCCTGTGCCTCGTGGAGAGGATCAGATGTTTGACGAATACAAACCCAATGTGGAGCGTGTTTACGAGGCACAACGTCGCCTTGTGACACAACTGTTGAGCGACGCGCGTCGTCTCATGGCAAGCGAAAACAAAGATGAGGTGAAAGAAGGCACTCTGTTGCTGTACCGTGCATTCAAGGGACTTCCCAAATACAAGCCTCTCATCAAGTATCTCTCACAAGAGGGTGTGAAGCAGATGATGCTCAAGACCGAAGCGTTCTATATGCAAGACAACAGCCGTGAGATGCACGTGGTCACCGACCCATTATATTTCATCATCGAGGAGCAGAACAATACCGTGGAACTCACTGATAACGGTATCGACGTCCTCACACGAGGCACCGACGATCCCAAATTCTTCGTCTTGCCCGATATAGCTACCGAACTCTCACAGGTGACCAACGAGCCACTCAGCGAAGAAGAAAAGATAGCCAAGAAAGACGAATTGCTGCAGAACTACTCCGTTAAGGCCGAGCGAGTGCACACCGTCACCCAGCTTCTTAAGGCCTATACCCTCTTCAACCGCGACGATGAGTATATCGTTGACGAAGAAGGAAAGGTGAAAATCGTGGATGAGCAGACGGGCCGTATCATGGAGGGCCGCCGTTACAGCGACGGTCTCCACCAGGCTATCGAGGCTAAGGAAGGCGTGAAAGTGGAGGCTGCCACACAGACCTTCGCCACCATTACCCTTCAGAACTACTTCCGCATGTATCACAAGTTGGCAGGTATGACAGGTACCGCTATGACCGAAGCTGGTGAATTCTGGGAAATCTATAAACTCGACGTAGTGAACATCCCCACCAACCGCCCTGTAATCCGCAACGACCAACCCGACCGCGTGTTCAAGACCGAGAAGGAGAAATTCAATGCCGTAATCGAAGAAATCGTGAAGATGCGCGAGATTGGACGACCTACTCTGGTGGGTACCACCTCAGTAGAAATCTCTGAGCGACTGAGCCGTCAGTTGAGCCTGCGACACATCGAGCATAACGTGCTCAACGCCAAGCTGCACCAAAAGGAGGCCGATATCGTGGCGCAAGCCGGACGTCAGGTCAACGGCAAGGGTGTGGTTACTATCGCTACCAACATGGCAGGTCGTGGTACCGACATCAAGCTCACTCCCGAGGTTAAAGAAGCTGGCGGTCTCGCCATCATAGGTACCGAGCGCCACGAGTCACGACGCGTAGATAACCAGCTGCGTGGTCGTGCCGGACGTCAAGGTGACCCTGGAAGTTCAGTATTCTTTGTCTCGTTTGAAGACAAGGTTATGCGTCTGTTTGCCAGCGAACGAGTAGTTCGACTGCTCGACCGCTTAGGCTTGCACGACGGTGAGATGATTGAGTCGCCAATGGTGACAAAGAGCATCGAGAACGCACAGAAGCGCGTGGAGGAGAACAACTTCGGTATCCGTAAGCACACTCTCGAGTATGACGACGTGATGAACTATCAGCGTAATGCTATCTACACCCGCCGTCACCACGCTCTCCAGGGTGAGCGCATCGGCATCGATATCATAAACACCATCTTCGACAGTGTTGAAGAAACTGTTAACAAGTTTGACCCATCAGCCTACGAAGACTTGAAGATGCAAGTGCTCTCAAATTATGCTATTGAGCCACCTTTCAACGAGGAGCAATTCCGCAAACAAGACTCACAAAAGAGCATCGACCAACTCTTTGAAGCTGTGATGGAAGCCTTCAAGCGCAAGACAGAACGCCTCTCAGAGGTCGCCAACCCTGTGATACAGAGTGTTTGCCAGAGGCAAATGAACGAAGGCTCTCCAGAGCCTCACGGCAAGATGCGTGTGCCCATCACCGATGGCAAGCGCACTTACGGCATCGTCATCGACCTGAAGGAAGCCTATGAGACACAAAGCAAGTGCATCGCAAAGGCTTGGCAGAAGGCGATTTTGCTTCTCTCCATCGACGAGAAATGGAAAATGCACCTGCGTGACCTCGACCAACTGCGACAGAGCGTGCAGAACGCCAGCTACGAGCAGAAGGACCCATTGGTAATCTACAAACTCGAGTCGTTCAACCTCTTCAAGGATATGCTTGCCGACATGAACAATAAGGCAATCTCATCACTTATGCGTGGACAGATACCTCAGCAGGAAGGCAATCCCGAAGTGACACGGGCGCAAGAGGAGCGTCGTCAGCGACAGCGCTATAACGAAGGACGTGGACAAGACGCTGTGGCTGCAGCGGCAGCAGCTCAACGCCAAGCTGGCATGAGCGCCAGCCAAGCAGGACGCGGTCCAGTGGCCCCCATCCGCAACGAGGGTCCCAAGATTGGACGCAACGATCCATGCCCCTGCGGCAGTGGCAAAAAATACAAAAACTGCCACGGACGGCTTTAATCAATGCAGAATGCACAATTCAAAATGAAATATGCGTAATCTGTAATTCACAATGCATAATTAACCCCCTTGAGCAAGCGTGTTCAAGGGGGTTGTTGCATTTTCTTAGTGCTATAATACTCTTTGACGCACTCTCTACTGCGAAAAACACCCACTCACAAAAAAAGATTGCAGTGAAATTTCTCTCACTGCAATCTTCTAAGACTTAAAATCAAACCAATATTTACAACTGGTTGTAGCTTAGATTCATGGCAGCTTCCATACCCTTTTTCACGTCGCCAGTCTCGAAGCCTGCCTTGAACCAGCGCATGCGCTGCTCACTGGTGCCGTGAGTAAAACTCTCGGGCACGGCATAGCCTTGTCCACGCTTTTGCAGGTAGTCGTCACCAATCTTCAAGGCACAGTCGATAGCCTCCTTTAAGTCACCGTCATCGAGCGAGGCAAACTGCTCGTTGTCATAATGAGCCCAGCATCCGGCTAGATAGTCGGCGAGTAGCTCTATGCGCACGCTTTCTTTGTTGGCCTGCGCACTGCCTTGACCATACTGACGCATCTTGGCGTGAATTTTGTCGAGAATGCCAGTAAGGTACTCCACATGGTGGCCCACCTCGTGGGCTATCACGTAGGCGTAGGCGAAGTCTCCGTCGGCTCCAAGCTGAGACTTCATTGTAGTGAAGAATGACAAGTCGATATAAAGGCACTGGTCGCCACTACAATAGAATGGACCCATGGCCGCCTGACCTTGACCGCAGGCTGTACTGGTAAGGCCTGAATAGATTACCATCTTTGGATCTTTATACTTTCCAAGCCTCTGTTCACGGAAAATCTGAGACCAAATATCCTCGGTACCAGCAAGAATCTGGCTTGAGAACTTGTAAAGTTCCTGCTCCTCGGCAGAATATTCTGAAGGATCCTTGGCTTGAATCTGGTTGTCGGTGAGTCCACCGCCACCACCGAGCATACCGCCTAAGACATCGCCTAAGTCAATACCACCGCCACCGCCGGCACCAGTGCCTATACCACTACAGTTATTACCTTGAGTGAGAAGCCCTAAAACAACAGCGATAATAATACCAAATAAACCGCCGCCAACACCGGCCTTAGCGCCGCTGCTCATACCTCGGCGATCTTCTACATTTTCGCTTTCTCTGCGTCCTTCTAATTTCATATCATTTTGTTTTATTGGTTACATTTTTCATACAAAAGTACAAAAGTAGTTATTTTTTTAAAAAACAACAATTTCTATAACAAAAAATCACGCCAAAAACAGTAAAAAAACAAGCAGAAGACATTTTTTTCGCTTTTTTCGAAAAAATATCGCAAAAACGCTTGCCAGTTCAAAAATTAGTTGTACCTTTGCAGTCGGAAATCATCAAGGGTTTCCCTTTTTTGACTCCGTGGCTCAGTTGGTAGAGCAACTGACTCTTAATCAGTGGGTCGAGGGTTCGAGCCCCTCCGGGGTCACACAAAAATCGGTTAACGAGCTTAAGGCAAGCAAGTTAACCGATTTTTGTTTTTCTATAGAAACGAAAATCAGTGGACAGGAGACAAGGTGGTGAGTGTGCTCATTGCCTTGTCTTGGATCAGTTGCAATTTAGTGGGAACACGGTATAAATCAAGATTATGACTTGAAAGTTATAAGGCTTACCCCACAACAAAAAATCGCAAGCGATTAGTCTTCTACCGCTTGCGATTTTAGATTATTAGGATAAGACTTTTACTTCACGATAATTTTCTTTCCGTTGTGGATGTAGATGCCAGGAACGGTGGGCATGGTGTTGAATTTCACGCCCATGAGGTTGTAGTAAGCGTTGTCGGCCTTGGTGTCAATGCCAACTGTGCTGATAGCCTCAGGTTGCTTCTTTGTGACGGTCATAAATACTGCGCCATTGTAGCTTCTCAATACAGCCAAGCCAATCTCGTAAGTGCCAGCCTCCTCAACGCGGAAGTTTGCGCCATTATCACCTTGCACGGTCATGATGCCTTGTCCAAGCAGATCCTCATTGATAAGGAAGTAGCCCACATTGTTTTCGTCTTGACCACCAAACCAGCAAATCTCGCCGTTATTGTCGAAAGTGATAACCTTGAATTCAGCACCAGCCTCAAGTTCGGCTTCTGCTATATCATACTCGTCGAATGCAATGCGGCCACCTTCGGCCTCTTGGTTCCAGTCATTGAATGTACCCACCAGATAGAAACCGCCCTCTTCGGGTGCCTCTTCCTCATAGGTGTAAGTAATCTCAGTAAGGGGGAGTTCTACGTTAGTGCCGCAGCCGAGTGTGGCGGTAGCATTAGGCCAATCATTACCATTAGCAAAGGCAAGGAAGCTGCTCCAATTGTCGGTGTAAGTCATTGCCTTGTCAGTAATGCCCGAGGTGTAGAATGGAGCATAGTCGCTGCCCATGGTGCAGTTGTCATCATCCTGTGCGTCGAAGACGATGGTCACAAGCAGGCTCTTGCCAGGAGTGAAGGCGAAATCTACCGGGAATTCCATAACATAGTCTTCGCCATAATATTCCAGCAGGTTAATGTCTAACTGCGCCTCTGCCACCTGCTCGTCAAACTCGATGAACTGCTTTACTCCTTGTTCATTTTTGGGGAACTCTGTAGCATCGGTTTCTTGAAGATAAAGCTTCACATTGCGAGTAATTTCTTCAAATGACTCACAATAGAATTTGAACTTCAGATTTGCGATTGACACGTTCTCCTTGCCTTCCATGTCGGTGAGCAGGTCGGGGGTGTAAATCATCTGAGCTCCAGTGTGGGCAATATAGAAATTGGTAGGAGCCATGTCGAAGTAGGAACCATTATAGGTTGAGGCATCGTCCCAATTGCCCACGTTGATAGTGCCTTCAATCTGGGCCTGAGCGCTAAATGTCAAAGCAGCAATAGCTGCGAGAATCATGTAAAATTTCTTCATAATACTAATTATTAAATGGTTAATAAATTATTAAGATAATCACGATGCAAAATTATTGCTTTCTGAAACTAATGTCAATAGCCAAAAATAGGTAATTTGCAAGGTGAACTAATAATTTTTGCAGTTTACCTATTGTACTTGAAGCTTGAGCCGCCGAGGAACTCCCGCATGATGCTTGTGGGCGGTATTTCTTTGTCATCGACGGGGATAAAGTAGTGGATGAACTTGAGCAGGCGGTGCGCCTCGGAATATTCGGGACAATTCTTTGGCACTGTAGAGAGAATGAGCTCGGCATAAGGTCGCAGCACGGCAAACTCGATGTTGAGCGCCGAGTTGAACATCATGTCGGCATTTTCCTGGTAGGGCGTGATCCACTTCTCCTCCGACACACACACGTTCTTCCAATGACTGATGGTCTCGGTAGCGCTGAATGCTCCCTTGTTGTAGTCGCGGATGATGCGCCGCAGCAAGCGGTTATCGCTGGTAGGCACCCAGTTGTGGTCATCGAGCGAGATGCTGGTAAGCGTGGAAATGAACACCTTGAACTTCTTGCTGTCGGGGATGCGCTCGGTGAGCATGGGGTTGAGGGCGTGAATACCCTCGATAATAAGCACTGTGTCGTTCTTGAGTTTGAGCTTCTTGCCGTTATACTCCCTCTTTCCGGTGACGAAGTTAAACTCTGGAATCTCTACGCGCTCGCCATTCATCAGCTTCATTAGGTGGTCTTCGAGCAGGTCGCAATCCACTGCCTTGATATTGTCAAAGTCATATTCACCATTTGGCAGCAGCGGGGTGTCCTCGCGGTTGACGAAGTAGTCGTCGGTAGAGAATGACAACGGGCGCAGTCCACAAGCCAGCAGCTGGATTGACAGACGTTTGCAGAACGTGGTCTTACCCGAACTCGAGGGCCCAGTGATAAGCACAAGGCGGATGGGATTCTCCTTATCACGGAAACGACGGTCTATCTCCTCGGCAATCTGCACTATCTTCTTCTCCTGCAGAGCCTCACTCACCTGGATAAGCTCGGAGGCATAGCCATTGAGTATCGCCTTGTTCACGTCACCTGCATTAGACTGCCGCATAATCACATCCCAATGCACTTTCTCGGCAAACATCTCGAAGGTGTGAGGCATGTCATGCATGGGCGACAACTGCGTGGGGTTCTCCCAGTCGTGAACACGCAGCAACAAACCATCTTTGTACTTTATCACATCCCACACTTTAATATACCCTGCCGAGGGCAAGAGTGGACCGTAGAAATAATCTGCCGTATCTTCAAGAGTGAAGTAGTCACTGTAGATTTGTCCACTCGACTCCAGCAATTTCACTTTGTCGGCAAAACCACGCTCGGCGAAGACCTTGATAGCTTGTTCGGTTGTCGCTTCATGACGGTGGAACACTGTGTCGTTGTCAATAATCTCTTGCATGCGAGCCTTGATGTGCTCAACATCCTCATCGGTTACCGGCTCGCCGTTCTTTTTCCTCAAGTTGCAATAGTAACCGCCCGAAATGGGGTGCTCAATGAAGAGTTTGCTGCCTAGGCAGGTGTCGCTGGTGGCTTTGTAGAGCACAAAACACAGCGAGCGCACATATACCCTAAAGCCCGAGCCACGACGTGCGTCCATAAACTCTACATCGCGGTTCTGGAAGAGCCTGAACTTCAGACCCTGAGAGGCATTGTTCACTTTAGCCGAGACTACAGGGTACTTGAACTGCAGCTCATCGGCAAATGCATTGTAAACTTCAAGAAGTGACGTTCCCTCCGGAAACTCTCTTGTCACATTGTTGTTTTTGCATCTAATTTGTAACATTGGGAATGATTTTTATAGAGTTATATTTCAATTACTTTCAAATTCTTTCCATCAACAGTGAAATGGATGTCGCGGTTGGCGAACTGCATTCCATAGACCTTAGCAGCGTCGTCGTGGTAATGCGGTCGGGGGTCTAAGGCAAGAGTCTGTCGCAAAGCTTCGAGCTGCTTTGTCGAGAACTGTTGCGCAACATTATCGGGAATCTCCACATCGAGCAGTTGCCAGTCATTGCTATCGACAAATCCGCTGCGGGCTTCGGGATAAGCGTCGGCGTAGGCAACGTAGGGTTTTATATCATAAATTGGCGTGCCGTCCATCAAGTCGGCACCACTGACATGAATCACAGGACCTTGTGGGGTGTTAAGTTCCACTCGCTCAAGTTTTACTGCCGATAGTCCCAAGCGGTTATGGCGATAAGGCGAGCGTGTGGCAAAGACACCAATGCGGGTGTTGCCGCCCAGTCGTGGCGGCCGCACCGTAGGTGATGTGGCAGCGTGCTTGTTAGCCGAAAATTCCCAAATGAGCCAGATGTAGTCAAACTCGTCAAGCCCCCTCACGCTGTCAGGATTGCGGAACTGTGGCTCAAGTACAATAGTCCCCTCAAGAGCGCTCACAATCCCACTTTGACGCGGAATGCCAAACTTCTCCTTAAACGGCGAATGGAATGTGGCGATGGGGGTGATTTCCATAATGCTCAGCTATTTATGCGTTGTTTTTGTAATATCTCAAAGGCTTTCTCAAGGATTGTGTCACGGCCTTGTGCGATGTCAGCTTCGGTCATATCGACCTTGACATCGGGCTCCACACCAAACTCCGTGAGCTTTCCGTCGGGGCCGGTGATTGGAGCTGCCGAGAAGCGTATGCTCCATCCATTTGGCAGCTCACTGGTGAAAGGCAGTCCGCATCCGCCTCCCGTGGTGTCGCCTACGATGGTGACGTTGGGCAGCGACTTCATGATAGATACAAAATTGTTAGTGGCGCTGAACGAGCCTCGGTTGGCAAGCACCACAATGGGTTTGTTGTAGTGCACTCGACCACGCGCCGGCTCGAAATAGTATTCAAACGGTTCAGAGAACTCGTTATGCCCCTTGCCGGTCTTGTGCTGGATGGAGCCGGCGTAGATACGCTCATCGATGAAGCGCCCCACCAACGTCTCAACATTGGTTAGATAACCACCGCCATTGTTGCGCACGTCGATAATCAGTCCGTCGCTCGGTGCCAGGTCGTTAAGCACAATATCAAGGTTGCCGTCGCCAATGCCGCTTGAGAAATCGCCATAATACATATAGGCGTAATTGTTAGTTAGAATTGAGTATTTAATGCCCGAGGCACGGCGATAGTTGAAGTTCAGGTAATGCTCATCAATGAGCCGCTCGTTATAGTTTTCGGGATATTGCTCCCAAATCCAGTCTCTCGACACATCAAACGAAGACACCAGATTCACATGTCCGTCCTGCAACTCTTTGAGCATCTCACTGCACAGGTCGTAGAGTTCGCGGCTGGTGATATCTTTTGAAATCCTGCCGCGGTAGCGAGCGCGCACCTCCTGCCAGTCCACATTCTTGTAGGCGAAGAAGCAGTAGTGCTCATCGAGAATGGTCCACAGTGCATCAAAATTGCCGTAGGGATCATCCTTCCACTCAACTTCCTCGTGGCAAGCCGCGAGAGGCAGCAATGCCAGAATCAGCAACAATATGTTAAGCAGGCGTTTCATTGATATATTGACGATATCACCTTGTTGTTCAACTTGTTTCTATTCTTAGCCCCGATATTCAGGAACTCGCCGCCGAGACCTAACACGATGTAGTGATTCATGTCGCGGGTGCTGATATTGTTGATCCACGACGTGGAGACGCGGTTGCGGTAGCCAATCCTGAGAATGGTGTTTCCCAAATGGAGGTCGGCCGAAAGCATGTGGTCGAGGTCAAAGCGATTGCCCCAATATCCAAAATGGGCGAGATTGCTGTGGTTGCCCAGGTAAATCTCGTAGTAAGCCTCATCGTATTCGGGCGAGAAAAACACGCCAACAACCGGCACAGAGGCCTGATAACGCAGGGTGATGGGCAACTTCTTAATGTGGGTGTTGTAGATAGCCTGACCGAGCAACCCCACGTTCCAGTGGATGCGCGTCGAGACCACATTGTTGCTGTTGTGGGCGTTATACATCATTCCGCCACGCAGTTGGGTGGCACCACCGAGCTGGAATTGGAGTCCGGGAGTCAGCACATCGTTCCACCGATGCATCATTCCCCACCTGCCATCCACCATCAGCGAGTGCATGGTGTGGTTGCCGGCAGGATTGTGGGTGTAGTCATAGTCCACACCGATGCTCAGCTGCCTTGTCCAATTCTCAGGCGCAAAGCCAGTTGCCTGCTGCCCCTCGTAGTAAAGCGAAATGGCGTGACCTCCATATCTCACTGGCGAGAGATAGGTGTCGAGGGTGGAGGCATGGCCATATTGAGCCGAAATGACAGTAGCCACAGGTCGCAAAGGTTCCTCGTCGCTGTCCTGCGCCAACGCGCACTGCCAGCACCATGCCCCTAAGAGCATGAGAAGAAGAAGCCGTATGTCAACCTTGCGTATCATTTTTTTTTCAAGTTTAGAGGTTAGAGTTTAGTGTTTAGAGGATTAACGCTCTTGTAAACTCTCCCCTATTGCGTTGGTTGTTCTTCGTCGTCAAAGAGCCGTGTTTGTCCTGTGAGTTTGTCGAGCACTTCCTGCTGGCTGATGTCGTCGCTGAGTGCCTCTACATTCTCAATGTCGGGGTCCTCGCCTTCTTGCGCAGTCGCTTCCTCCACGATGCGAGGTTCCAGTTCGGTGACTGTCTCCACATTATAGTTGGTGAGTCGCTTGCCCTTGGCATGGAAGCTCTTGACAGCGATAAACTCTTCGCCGTCAACAATCATATTCTCGCGGAAACTGTCGTCACCGCCAAACTTCACCTCAAAACGGGGATATTTCTCGTTGGTGAGAAGGATAAGCGAGGATTCGGGGTTGTCGCCTATCAAGCGCTGCTTCTTGTTGCTGTCGTCGAGCGTGAAGCGCTTGAGATATACATATCCCTGGTCGGCATCATTGAGGATGGCGGTCCACACCATGCCGGCATCATATTTCATAATGTGGAGGATGCCCTCCTCGTAGTGGTTGGTAGCCTCGCTGGTGGTGGTGTAGAAGTCGCCGTTCTTCGTGATTACAAGCACACGGTCGTCGCCGGCAAACTTGCCTAACGAGATGCCGTGGCCCTCGTAGTTGAGGCGCAGAATGTCCTGATCGAACCACACCTCACGGTCTCCCAATGTGGAGCGTCCCTGCTCCTTGAGCGAGATGCGGTGTATCTCGTTCTTTGTCACCATGTTGCCACGTGCCGTGCGGCCCTTGATGGCAAGGTCGGCGAGGTCAACGTCAAACTGCACTGTTCGCAGGTGTTTCTTGGGCTTGAGAGTTATGCGCAACACCTCAGCCTCACCGTTGGGGTTCACAGTGAACCACACCACCTTTGACCCGGGTTTGCCTTGTGTGATGTCATATTCCCTGTCGCGGGTGACACCTGTAACGGCAAATCGCTTCATATAGGTGGTGCCACCTCGACCATCAGTGTAGAGAGCATTGAAGATCGTGCGTGTGTCGTTGCGCTTATACACAGCGAGATACATCACGTTCTTGCCCACATAAATCTTCTCGGCGACTTTGATGACCTTGTACTTGCCATCTTTGTAAAAGATGATGATGTCGTCGATGTCGCTGCAATTGCACACAAATTCGTCCTTCTTGAGCGAGGTGCCTATGAAGCCTTCCTGACGGTTGATATATAGTTTCTCGTTGGCTTCGGCCACTTTGCTGGCTACGATGGTGTCGAAATCGCGGATAGTGGTCTTGCGGGGATGCAGATGGCCATATTTCTTCTTCAAGTTCTCATACCAGTTGATAGTGTGCTCCACGAGGTGCGCGAGTTTGTAGTCAATGTCGGCAAGCCGCTCGTTGAGCATGGCGATATAGTTGTCGGCCTTGTCGCTGTTGAACTTTACGATGCGCTTCATTTTGATTTCCATCAATCGCAAGATATCGTCGCGGGTAATGGCGCGGTAGAACTGCGGCTTAAACGGCTCCAAGCGCTTGTCGATGTGATTGACAGCAGCATCCTCGTCTTTGGCCTGCTCATAGCCTCTATCTTTATAGATGCGCTCCTCAATAAAGATTTTCTCGAGCGAGGCAAAGAACAGCGACTCCATAGTGTCGAGACGCTGTATCTCGAGCTCGCGACGCAGAATGTCTTTGGTGTGGTCCACGCTGAACTGCAACAAGTGTGTTGCGGTAAGGAACTGCGGCTTCTCGTCCTTGATTACGCAGATGTTGGGCGATATACTGGTCTCGCAGTCGCTGAAGGCGTAGAGCGCGTCGATGGCCTTGTCGCTTGAGGTGCCGGGCTGTAGGGTGACGATAATCTCAGCTGTAGAGGAGGTGTTGTCCTCCACCTTCTTGATTTTTATCTTTCCCTTCTCGGCGGCACGCAAGATTGAGTCGATAAGCGTACTGGTGGTCTTGCCGTAGGGCAAATCCTTGATGAGCAGAGTCTTGTTGTCAAGTTTCTCAATTTTGGTGCGCACTCTCACACTGCCGCCACGCTCGCCGTCGCGGTAGTTGTTCACGTCAACATATCCGCCAGTGGGGAAGTCGGGATAGAGTTGAAATTCCTCGCCTTTGAGGTAGGCTACAGCGGCATCGAGTATCTCGTTGAAATTGTGAGGCAGAATCTTGCACGACAGTCCCACGGCGATACCCTCGGCACCCTGCGCCAGCAGCAACGGGAACTTCACCGGCAGGGTGATGGGCTCGCGGTTGCGGCCGTCGTAGCTCATAGTCCAGTCGGTAACCTTATTGTCAAACGCTACCTCGAGGGCAAACTCGCTAAGCCTTGCCTCTATGTAACGAGGGGCAGCAGCACCATCGCCAGTGAGGATGTTGCCCCAGTTTCCTTGAGTGTCGATAAGCAACTCTTTCTGACCAAGTTGCACGAGTGCGTCGCCAATAGAAGCATCACCGTGAGGGTGATAGTGCATGGTATCTCCCACAATACCGGCAACCTTGGTGTAATGACCGTCATCGCTCTCCTTCATCACATGGAGAATGCGGCGCTGCACAGGCTTAAGGCCATCCTCGATGTGCGGGATGGCACGCTCAAGAATCACATAACTGGCATAGTCGATAAACCAGTTCTCATACATTCCCGACAGGCGCAACTTCTTGTCTTTTTGCGACTTAGATTGAGGAATAGTTGATTGGGGTTCATGGTTCTCTGGCTCACCTGACTCTACAACATCAGAATCATTTGTCGCAGATGAAGCAGCAGAATCATCATTCAACTCCATCGACTCATTCAGCTCTTCGGGGGTGTGATTATCGTTACTCATTATTGATAGTTGTAGCAAATTAGCAATTAATCGACAAAGTTAGTAATTTTTGACGAAACAAATGAACTTTTCAATACGAAATTTTTTTGCTGAACATTTTATTTTGTAATTTTGCACGATTTTTTGAAAAATGGTAAATAATCAATGAAATATAAAGAGAAAATAAAGGCATGTTGGAAGTGGTTGGTGAAGGCTGTGAAGTGGCTGATGAAGCCCATCATCGAGGATTTCAATTTCTTCCTTGCTATGTGGTTCATCAACTGCGGAGTGACATTTGGATATCTGGCTGGAGTTTTCTATCTTGATAACCATTTGGACCATGGTCTGAGATGCTTGGCATTGGGCACTTTTGTGTGCTACATCTTGACATTGGGGCTTCACTTGTGCCGCAAGCGCCCCATCAGGATTATATATAAGAGCATAATCTACTTCCTCGTGATTCTGCTTGAGGCGACCTATATCTTTGTGAATCTGAACTTTGAGATGGGCATAGGCGCACGGTTGTTCACTCTGCTCGCCGAGACCAACGAGAGCGAGGCGAGCGAGTTCATAGGCACATACGCCTTTGCCAAGCCGAGTCTTGTGACCTACGGCATAGTGGTGGCTATCATCATCGTGGTGGCGCTAGCCGAGTTTTTTAAGAAATGGTTCAAAAAGGCAGCCCACAACAAAGTGGTAAAGATAGTGCTGACTGTGATGCTGTTACCTTTAATTCTTTTTGGAACATATTACAGTCACAACTATGTTAGGATGGCTATATGCAAGCACTCCAAGGACTTGAGCAACTGGGTTTCTGATTTCGGCACTACCGCTCTTGACAATGTGAGCAGCGTGTTTTACTCCTTCAGCTATCTAAGCACCAGCAAAGCCGATGTGGCACAAGCCATTGAGGTGGCTCGTGAGGTGTATAATACCCCTATCGAAATCACCGAGCCCGACTCGCTGAACGTGGTGATGGTGTTTGGGGAGAGCTACATCAAGAGCCATGCGTCGCTTTACGGCTATGAGCATAACACCACACCATACATGATCAAGGAGCGCGACCGTGGCAACCTAATCGTGTTTAATGACATGGTGAGCCCTTACAATGCCACATCTACTGTACAGAAAAATTTCTTCTCTCTCAACGACATGTCGAAGAATGAGTACTGGTATGAGAAACCAATGTTTCCCACTGTGTTCCGCCATGCTGGCTACAAGGTGT
The DNA here is from genome assembly GCA_017557625.1 of Muribaculaceae bacterium. GTDB lineage: Bacteria > Bacteroidota > Bacteroidia > Bacteroidales > Muribaculaceae > Sodaliphilus. The sequence continues at coordinate 20,831 of JAFYYG010000050.1, read as the reverse complement.
ATATTTGGGATATGCAGCGCGAGTATCAGAAGACCGAACTCTACACCATCTCAGTCAACGCTTTCCTCTACAACGACACCATAGCCAGACTTAGCTATGACGAGATGTCGTCGATACCGTTCAAATATGACGGTCAGATGATTGCTGACTTCAAAGATAACTCTAAGGTGCCTCCTGGCAAGCACAATCTCTACATTTTCCATCTCAAGGGGCAGCATGTGAATCCTCAGTACCGCTATCCCAAGGGCAAGGGGTTCAGTGTATTTACCGCCGATTCTATTCATCGCAACGAGCCCTGGCTCACCAATAAGATGAAACAACACATAGCTCACTATGACAACGCCACACTCTATAATGACGCCGTGATGGAGGCTATCTTCGATATCTGGCGCGACAAGAACACCGTAGTGATATACCTGCCCGACCACGGTGACGAGGCTTACGACTTCCGTGACCACTGCGGCCGTCAAGGCGGCACACGTGCCGACCCCAACTACTTCCACTGCGACAATGACGTGCCGTTTGTGGTGTGGTGCAGCGACACCTTCATCGAAAAGCACCCCGAACTGGTGAATCAGATGCGCGCCGCAGTTGACCGCAAGGGCATCAGCCTAGACGTGAGCATCATGCTGCTGCGTCTCGCTGGCATCAAAACCCAATATTACGATGCCACCCGCGACATATCCAGTCCCGAATATAAGCCCAAAAAGAGGATTGTCTATGACAAATATGACTACGATGAAGTGATTAATAAAGGAAAGAAATAATCATGATGCGAATCGACATACTCACCGTGATGCCCGAGGCGCTGGAATCGCCTCTGCACTGCAGCATCGTGCAGCGTGCGCAAGACAAGGGGTTGGTAGAAATCCACATCCATAACCTGCGCGACTGGTCGCTCCGCAAGCACCGCAAGGTTGACGACTACCCCTTTGGCGGCGAGGCAGGCATGGTGATGCAAATCGAGCCAGTATTTCGCTGCATAGAGCACCTTAAAAGCGAGCGAGACTATGATGAGGTGATTTTCACCTCGCCCGACGGAGAGATGTTTAGCCAGCCACTCGCCAACCAACTGTCGCTGGCGCAAAACATCATTATCCTGTGCGGGCATTACAAGGGCGTGGATTACCGCATCCGCGAGCACCTTGTTACCCGAGAAATATCCATCGGCAACTATGTGCTTACCGGCGGCGAACTTCCTGCCGCAGTGATTGCCGACGCTATAGTACGGCTTATACCAGGTGCCATTGGCGACGAGCAGAGCGCACTGAACGACTCTTTCCAAGACAACCTTTTAGAAGCACCCGTCTATACCCGTCCCGCCGAGTTCAACGGCTGGCAAGTGCCCGAGATTCTGCTCAGCGGCAACTTCGCCAAAATCGAGGAGTGGAAGATGGAGCAAGCCATGGCGCGCACCAAGAAACTCAGGCCTGGACTGCTGGAAGAGGAATGACTAGGAATGACTAGGAATGACTAGGAACAACTCGACAGCTCGATTGCTCGACAGCTCGATTGCTCGACAGCTCGATTGCTCGATTGCTCGATTGCTCGACAGCTCGATTGCTCGACAACTCGATTGCTCGACTGCTCGATTGCTCGACTGCTCGAGCACTTTGTTTACTAATTATAGTTAAAGGAGAAAATATTATTGTGGATATCAGGAATTATTATTAATTTCGCAGTCTAATTTACGAGTAAAAACGAGAACGAAATGAATTTAAAAATCAAGCGTCCCAAGTGGCTACCTCTGTGGCTGAATTTACCATTTCTAGTTTTTCTGGGGTTCATCCTGATGTTGCTATTCTTTGGCGAGTACAACTATATGGAAATCTCTAAGCAGAAGTCCGAAATCAACAAACTTAACGCTCAAATCAAGAACACCGAAGACTCGGCGCAGTTCTACGAGCGCAAATACCGTGAGCTCGACACCGACCCTGAGAACCTCGAGAAACTGGCTCGCGAGCAATACCGCATGAAACGCACCAACGAGGACGTGTATGTGACTGATATTAAATAAAAAATGAACGACAAAACCAAACAACTCATAGGCAACATCTTGCTGTGCATCTCGATGACGGCATTGATGGCAGCCGCCGCTATCCCTCTCTTCATCACTCCCATGCCATCATGGCAACGCTACATGCTTGCCGCTGGTGCCGCAGGCACTCTGGTGGCACAATTTTTCATCCCCAGCCCGAGCGATGATTTCAGGATTAGACGGCTATCAAGGATGAACGTTTGGGCAGGCATCGTGTATTGCGTTGGAGCTTACTGTCTATTTTCTTCAAACCCCGACATGCATCGAAGCTGGATAGCCTTCCTGCTTGCCGGCGCAGTGCTGCAAATATATGCCACCTTTATGCTCTCAAGGCTTACCAACAGCAAAAAGAGAGAAAAACAGATAAAGGAGGTAAAGGACAAAGAATAAATGCTAAAAAATGTAGAAAACCACGTTCTATTGAATAGTATTTAGTAACTTTGCACTTTAGTAGAAAAATCAATTTTTCAAGCAATGAAAATCTTTAAACACATCATATCAACATTTGTGCTTGTTGCGGCGTGCTACATGCCAGCAATGGCACAAACTTCGGTTTCACCCTACTCAAAACTGGGATATGGCATCCTGAGCGATAACGCCACAGGCATTCAGCGCTCGATGGGCGGCGTGGGCATCGCCATGCAAAACGGGCGACAAATCAACGTGATGAACCCTGCCAGCTACTCGCAGGTCGATTCCCTGACCTTCTTATGGGACATGGGCATTGACATCACCAACTGCTGGTCCAAGGAAGGCTCCAATAGCGGATACAGCTTGGGAGGCGGACTTGACTACATCACCATGGAATTCAGGCTCGGCAAGAACATTGGCGCAGCAATTGGCGTAGTGCCGTTCTCAAGTGTAGGCTACAGCTTTGGCGGCGATATCACTAATGGCCAAGACTCACGCATTGGCTCAGGTGGTCTATCTGAGCTCTTTGCTGGTGTGGGCTATCAGCCCATAAAAGGCCTCTCGATAGGTGCCAACTTCTCCTATCTCTTTGGCACTACAAACAACACTACAAGCGTGGAAGGAACTTCCTCCACTCAGTTCACCCGCAACCTAGAGGTAAGAGACTGGAATATGCGCGCAGGATTGCAGTATGCCTTCAACATCTCGCGCAAGAACAAGGTGGTAATAGGTCTCACCTACTCGCCCAAGAAATCGCTGCACGGCAATGCCTGGGGCACTATGGCCGACGTGTCTCAAGACACCAAGCTCGACACTGTCAACTCCATGTCGATGAAGGGCAACTACGAGCTGCCTAACACTTTTGGCGCTGGTGTGAGCTACACCTACGACAACCGTCTGAACCTGGAGCTAGACTACACCTATCAGCAATGGTCGAAAGCTAAATACACTCCTATCGATTACTTTGAGTCGCCACAAACCAAGTGGAACGACCGCTGGAAAGTATCGGCTGGAATGTCTTACATCCCCAACCCACGCGGCAACTACCTCAACCGCATGACTTACCGCTTGGGAGCGTTCTACAACAACGACTACATGAACGTGTATGGTAACGATGTGAAGGATTATGGCGTAGGATTGGGATGCTCGTTTCCGGCACTGGCCGGAAACAAGACTCTCGTCAACCTGGGAGTGGAATGGAGACACCGCTACACCACCCCCACCAGTCTCATCAAGGAAGACTACCTCAACATCACTGTGAGTGTAAACTTCAACGAGATGTGGTTCTGGAAGAACAAAATCAGGTAGCAAGTAACCAAGTGTTAAGTTTTTAAGTGATTCTAGATAGAAACTAAAAAGAATAATAGCTCAACTTTGTTGAGAATAAATAATGAAGCAAAGTAGGTACTATTTTATTATTGCAATTTTAATTATCATCTTGATAGCTTCGGGCTGCAAAGATGATGGTGGAATCGCCACCAATAAACAAATCGATGCATCAAATCTTCCCACAATGGTCTCACACAATGTGCAGACCTTGCTAAGTGACTCGGGAATGACAAAATACCGCATCACCACTAAGACATGGCTCGCCTATGAGGAGCAGGAACATCCGCACTGGGTGTTCCCCGACGGTCTTATCGCCGAGGAATTAGACAAACAGAACTTTGATGTCAAGATGTCGATGCAATGCGACTCGGCGCACTACGACCGCACCACACGCATGCTCAACATTACCGGCAACATCACCATCCACGACAAAGACGGAGGGGAAATCACTTGCGACTCAGCCTACTACGATGAAGAGAAAGCACTGTGGAGCCTCAACAGCATGGTCACCATCACCAGCAAAGACGGCAGCAAGATAGAGACCAACCAAATGTACTGGGACCGCAAGGCCAACAAATACTACAGCGACTCGTTCATCAGAATGCAGGCACAAGAGAAGGTGCTTGAAGGATATGGCTACGAGTCGAACGAGAAGCTCACCACCTACAGAGTCAACAAGGTGCAGGCTATAGTTCCCGTCAACGACACAAAGTTCCCTACTTTTAATTAGTTCAAGAATTGTGGAACAGTTCACCCCTTATCTCATACTCACCGTCTCGGCACTTGTACTCGCGGGATTCTTCTCGGGAATGGAAATCGCTTTTGTATCATCCAACAAAGTGAAAACCGAAATCGACATCAAGAAGGGAGGCCTGGTGAGCCAAATCCTCAACATATTCTATGCCCACCGCGAGACGTTTATCTCTACCATGCTCGTGGGCAACAACATTGTGCATGTGATATATGGTATTGGCATCGCTTGGCTGCTAAAGACACCGCTTGAGGGGTGGCTCGGTGCTGACAATGAAGCTCTGATATTACTCGTGCAAACCCTTATCTCCACCGCCATCGTGGTGGTGATGAGCGAGTTCCTGCCTAAGAACATATTCCGCATCAACCCCAACCGTTCGCTGCGCATCTTTGCCGTGCCACTGCTATTCCTATACTTGCTGCTCTACCCTATCTCTCAATTCACTACCTGGCTTTCATCGGTGCTAATGCATCTCTTTGGCATCAAAAACGAGAAAAAAGAGATAAGGCTCATCTCGGTGGGCGAACTCGATGACTATCTACAAGAAAACATTGACAAGAGCGAGGACGAGAACAAAGAGGTGGAGCGTGAGGTGAAAATATTTGAGAACGCACTCGACTTCAGCGATACTCGCCTGCGCGACTGCATGATACCACGCAACGAGATAGTAGGCGTGGATATCGCCGAGACCAGCCGCGAGGAACTGAGCCAATTATTCACCAAGTCGGGACTGTCGAAACTTGTGGTGTATCATGACGACATCGACAACGTGCTCGGATTCATCCAGGTGAGCGAGCTGTTCAAGCCCGACGTGAACTGGAAAGACCAAATAAAGCCTGTGATTATCGCTCCCGAGACCATGCTAGCCAAGAAGATGATGCAAAACCTGCTAAAAGAGAAGAAAAGCATGGCGATTGTAGTTGATGAGTTTGGAGGCACTGCCGGCATGGTCACTCTCGAAGACCTAGTGGAAGAGATATTTGGCGACATTGAGGACGAGCACGACCGCCATAAGCTCATCGCCCGCAAGACTGGAGAGAACACCTACGAACTCTCGGGGCGCATGGAGATTGAGCGCATCAACGAGATGTTTGACCTCGACCTCCCAGAGAGCGACGACTACCAGACCATCGCCGGTTACATAGTCAACCGCCTTGAAGTAATCCCCAACCAAGGCGAGGAGCACACCATAGACCAATTCACCATAAACATCACCAAAAAGAGCGGAGCACGCCTTGAGCTTGTCACTCTCACCGTGAACCCTACAAACAGCGACAACAACTAATTAATTCTCCACAACAATAAAACAGATATGAAACAAGACCGATTTTGCGTAATCATGTGTGGCGGCGTAGGTACCCGCTTCTGGCCCTATAGCCGCACAGCTATGCCCAAGCAGTTCATCGACTTCCTGGGAACAGGACGCAGCCTGCTGCAACTCACCTACGACCGTCTCGTCGACATAATCCCCACAGAGAATATCATCCTTCTCACCAACGAGCGATACGCAGACATCATTAAGGAGCAACTCCCCGAAATCAAGGAGAATCAGATATTGCTCGAACCGGTTATGCGCAACACCGCGCCATGCAATGCCTGGGCGGCTTGGCATATCAAGGCATTAAACCCTAATGCCAAGATTATGGTTGCCCCAAGCGACCACTTGATTCTCAGACAAAACATTTTCAACGACTGCGTAGTCAAAGCGTTTGACTTCATCGAGCAACACGATGCCATTGTGACATTTGGCGTAAAGCCCAACCGCCCAGAGACTGGATATGGCTACATACAGGAAGGTGAACATATCGACAAGGCGTTTTCTAAGGTCAAAACGTTCACCGAGAAGCCAAACAAGGAACTCGCCAACGTATTTCTCGAAAGCGGAGAGTTCTTTTGGAACTCGGGTATGTTCTTCTGGGGCGTTGACACCATCATCAACTCGATGCGCACCCACGCGCCCGAGATTGCAGAGGTCTTTGACCATGCCGGCGACATCTTCACCACCGACAATGAGCAAGAAATTATAAACAAACTTTATGGCACATGCCCTAACGTTTCCATTGACTACGCAATTATGGAGAAGTCCTCCAACGTATTTGTCGAGAAGGTGGATTTCGGGTGGAGCGATCTCGGCACCTGGGGCTCAATCTATGACAACGCTCCTAAGAACCGCGACGCCAACGTCACCCCAAACAGTAAAGTTCTTGCCTTTGACAGCCACAATAACGTCATTGCTGCCAAGGGCGACAAACTCGTGGTGGTCTCGGGCATCAACGGATATATTATCGCCGACACTCCCGACGCTCTGATGATAGTTCCCATCAACGACGAGCAGAAAATCAAAAACTATGTCAACGAAGCAAAAACGCACTTCGGAGATAAGTTTATGTAAATCATTGCTTTATAGCTTTAATTTCCCAACTTAGAGAGACACATGATTACCAACAACCTATATTCATCAAACACACGTTAAACCATCACCTCAAAACTTGAATTATTATAGAAATCTGGCATCTGATGACTGAAATCTGTAATCTTTTTACTATCTTTGCAGTTTAAAATAAAGATTTTTCACAAAATGAAAGTCAAAATACATCAAGAAGGACAGAACATTATCTTTGTTTTGCTGTTTATACTGCTGGCAATCAACGTTCTTGCCTTTCTATTCATCGAGCCGAAGGCCATACCCATCACACTGATGGTGATAAGCATCATCATGTTTGCGCTGGTGCTGAACTTCTTCAGGCTACCACAACGCCACTTCAAGGGCGATAGCGACGGTGTCGTCGTCTCCAGCGTAGATGGCAAGGTGGTGGCGCTTGAGGAGGTGTACGAAGGAGAATACCTCCATCGCAACTGCATCCAGCTCTCGGTATTCATGTCGGTGTTTAACGTTCATGCCAATTGGGTGCCGCTGAAAGGCAAGGTGAGATATGTCAAGCACCATGCCGGGAGATTCCTTGCCGCCTACCTCCCCAAGTCAAGCACCGACAACGAGCGCTCGGCAATAGTGATTAAGAGCGAGAAGAATGGCGAGGAAGTACTGGTACGCCAAATTGCTGGTGCCATAGCCCGCCGCATCGTCACTTATGTGGAGGCCGATGACGAGGTTGACATCAGCGACTTCATTGGTTTCATTAAGTTTGGCTCTAGAGTAGATATCTATCTGCCTCTCAACAGCGAGATTCTGGTAAAGCTCGGCGACAAGACCACAGGCGGCATCACGCCGATAGCAAGGCTGAAATAAAAAATCAGATGTCATAATCAAGCTGAAATCTGAGTTCTGACTTCTGATCTCTGACTTCTGATCTCTGACTTCTGATTTCTGATCTCTGACTTCTAAAAAAATTCAAATGAAAATTCTACAATCCATAAAAAACAACATTCCAAACAGCATCACCTGCCTAAACTTGCTCTGTGGAGCACTGGCAATAGCGATGTCGTTCGACCCATTTGCAACCACGTCAGTTTTTGAATTGCAAGGCTATCAACTGGCGTTTGCGTTCATAGCGCTGGGAGCTGTTGCCGACTTTTGCGACGGTCTTGTAGCGAGGCTGCTCCATGCCGTGTCCCCACTTGGCAAGGAGCTTGACTCATTGAGCGACTGCGTGACCTTTGGACTAGCACCGGCTATGATTCTTTTCAACGTGATGGTTCCTGCTGACTACCCGCAATGGATGTGCTACGCTGCAATGCTGATTCCCATATTCGGTGCCCTGCGGTTGGCGCGCTTCAATATCGACACCAACCAGGCGACCACATTCACCGGCCTACCCATCCCTGCCAACGCCATCTTCTGGATTGGGTTTATCAATTATTATGCCGACCATCACACCATCAGCCCGTGGATAGTGCTTGCGTTCATCGTGGCTCTGTCACTGCTCATGGTGTGCAATTTGCGCATGTTCTCGCTCAAGCTTCACAGCTTTGGGCTGAAAGAGGCCTTTAGGCAATATGCTCTAATCATTGCCACCATAGCATTCTTAGTAGTGGGTGGCATCTCAGGATTGGCATGCGTTATAATTTTCTATGTGATTATATCGGCACTATTCCCTGAAGAATAATCATTGCAATAATTGGCATGAATATTGCTTATTGATGATTAAAACAATTTAGACATGTGGTTCATTATCATATTAATCCTATTGCTATTCTTGCTCTCACCTGTCATCAAGGTGTGGCGAGCTGTGCGCAAATTCCAGAACGAATACAACCGCACTATGGACCAAGCCCGCAAAAACCAAGGTGAAACAACACAGGAAGATGACGAGAAAAACGACCTCAAAGCACGTTACCGCCGGTATTCTGATGAGACTGGAGAGTATGTCAACTTTGAGGAAATGGAAGGGCGTCCCGAAACAATCACACAAGACTCCGAGCAACAGACAACAACTGGCAGCAGTTCGAAATATCAGGACGAAATAGTGAGCGACGCCGAATTTGAGGAAATCTAATAACTGTGATTAATCTCAAGTTTTGTAACAAGGCATGCCTTGTAAGCTGTGGGGCAGGGATATATTCCGTGTCCTCGAAAGAATCATCCCTTTAAGGACATCACTAGAATCACCTACTATATTCTAATTGTGGTTCGGCGGCAATATGGAGTGGTTCCTCTTCTTCCTCACTATATAATTTCGCTCCATTAGTCTCTAGGAAAATCTGACTCAGTCGGCGACTCAGTGCAAGCAGCGTGTCAGTGCGATTCTCCTTAGTGAGCTGGCATTCCCACACCACTAGCACATACCACCCCATCTTGTGCAGTAATCGGTAATTGCGCTCATCGCGCTCACGGTTGCGGCGGAACTTAGCGGTCCAAAAGTCAACATTGGTCATTGGCACACGATACTTATCGCAACCCTCATGAGCATGCCAAAAGCAGCCATTGACAAATATCACAGTACTAAACTTTGTCAGCACAATATCGGGACGACCAGGCAACTGCTTGACATTTATACGGTAGCGGCAACCTTGTCGCCACAGCCAGCGTCGAACTATCATCTCGGGCTTGGTGTCGCGACTGCGGATGTGGCTCATGCATCGATGCCGCTGCTCAGGAGTCATCTTGTCGGCCATAGGATAGGAGCAACTAGGAATGACTAGGAATGACTAGGAATGACTAAGAATAACTAACTATCTACTCCAAGTTTTTCATTCTACTCCCAACGCCCTTTTTACCTGTCCTGTCAGGTCGATGGCTCCTACTCCAGCATAGACCACTGGGGCCTTTGATACATCTATTATATAGGTGTATTGGCCAGCATCACCCACTTCCTTGATGGCGACATCTATCTTGGCATATATAGGAGTCTCAAGTTCCTGCTTTAAAGCTGCCAACGAGGCCTGGCTTCGGGCTAGGAATGCTTCTATCTCGCTGTTACTGTCTTGTATCTCCCGAACACGGCGGTCACGAATCGTTGCTGGGGTGTCGTCAGTAAGACCTTGATAGGCTGCATACTTGTCGTTAAACTCCTTCTGCATCATCTCATATTCAGCCTTAAACTGCTGCGATGCCTTGTCGAGCTGCTCGCTTGCCCTCTTACTCTCGGGCAAAGCGTTAAACACACTCTGCACATCGACCGTGGCAATTCTCATCTGCCCAACCACCATCAGCGGCAGTATCACCACTGCAAGCATTATTATCCGTTTCATATTCATCAATTATTACTTTGTTGGCAAAGATAACACTTTTTTGTGGGGTTTAGACAATTAATAGCCAAAAAAAATGACCTCTAGTTTTTCTGAATAGAACATGTGTCTAAAAAAAGTGCATTTTGAATTGTGCATTAATCAATTGCCATTTCCACATCTGGCACACAATTCTTTATGACCACAGGTATGGTCTCGGCCTCTAATGTGGTTGCTGTTATTGTGAGCTTCACCATGCAGGCGCGGGAGTTGATCTCGCGTTTCTGGTCGAAGATGAAATTCCCTATGCTGTAATAGATTGGCACGCCTTTGTATTGCTCCACGGTCTGCATGGTGTGGGTGTGGTGGCAAATCAGGCAGTCGGCACCGGCGTCGATGAGACGATGCGCCTGCGACATCTGCTGAATAGCGGGCCGCAACACATGCTCCGCGCCCCAATGCAGACACACCACGATGCAACATTCTGGCTCACGCTCACGCAGCAGCCGCACCCTCTCCTCAAGTTTCTCAAAACTCTCCTGGCTCACACAAGGCTGATCGGGCAAGTAGGCAAAATTCTCCAACGAGAGTCTGAGCGATGCCACCACATAGACATTGCGGGGACAAGTGGCGATGAGCACCGGTTGTACAGCCTCGTCCATGCAATTGCCCGCCCCTATCGGCACCATCCCTGCTTTGAGGATGTTGGCACGGGTGTCGAGCATACCTTTTCTGCCTTGATCAATACTGTGATTGTTTGCGAGATTAAGATGTGTAATACCATGTTCTTTTAGTACTTGCAGCCACTCAGGCTCTCCGCGAAAGACGAAATTCTTTAGCGCTGGGCTCTTGATGGCAGTGGCTGGACACTCAAGATTGGCAATGACAAGCTGTGAAGCGGTAAACACCGAATCTACCGACGGCGAGAACAAACAGTTGGCGTCGCCATGATGCTGCTCTATGGTGCGCCTCACGCCACGGTCGAGCAGCACGTCGCCAGTGAAGGTCACCGTGAGCGTGTCGCCGGCATGAATGGCAGTGGCGACCGAAGCCGCCACTGCTATCATTATCATTTTAGCAACCTGAACTATAGAAGATGTATTCATTGTCAAGCACTTTGTTCTCAAGAGGAACAATAACCTCTTTCATCCATTCGGGGATACCCTTGTTGGGGTGGGTCTTGAGTTCCTCTTGCCATTCCTCGTCGGTCTTGCGGGGAGCTGCGATATCCTCCTGGAACTCACGATAAGAGAACACTGCACCGCGAGTAAGATATAGGTATCCTCCCACCTCTACTACCACATAGATGCTGTGAGCAGGACCAACAGCCTCATACAGCACACTCTTCGCGGGATTGTTGTCGGCATTGGCAGTATAAACGTCGGCAACAACGGCGATGTTTCGGTCGGCTCCAGTCACACCCAAATCCCAACTTGTGCCTGGCTCTGCCTCCATAATCTGAAGGGTAAGGTACTCAAACTCCGAGCCTATGTTCTCGATTTTGTAATATTCCTCTTCGGCTAGCGGCGTGCCGTTAAGTTCCTTGTTGCTTACATTGAGCAGGAACTGAGCCTGTTCGCGCATCTGGGTGGTGATTGCCTCCATTTCATCGGTCATCATGCTGTTATTGGTCAGCACCTTGCTAGTGGCGTCGAGCAGCTCAATGGCCTTTGTCCAATAGGCCACGTTAGGCTCCACATATCCCACCACATAAGGCTCTGGAAGTCCACCGCCACCACACTCAGCGCCCATAGGCTGCTTCGCATAGAGGATGGCGTCGTGCTTGAGTTCTGCCCACGATGCCAAGGCAGTGTTAAGGTTCTTCTTCTCCCAAGGCTGATTCTTCATGAAGTAAGGCATTCTGAGATCCTTTACGGTGAGGTCTTTAAGAGTCTGCAACCACATGTTGGAAACCGATGATGACCAGTCAATCTCGCCCATGCGAGCCTGCATACGGTTCATGTTCTCGTTATATTTGCTCCATCTAGTGTCCTCATTAAGCTCCTCGGTGAGGATGCGATAAGCGCCGTTAGCACCCATAGCGGCCATCACGTCAAGGCCCTTAGGAACATCACGCAAAGTGGATTCGCTGTCATAGTCAACCATCTCTTGCAGCACCTCACCATCGGGTTGGTAGCGCTGAGGCATGAAGTTGATTTTGCAGTGGCTGCTGCGCTCATATTTTGGGCGGATGCGGGTCTGTTCCTCATCTTTAGCCTCGATTTTCTTTTTCACCCTATCCAAGTCTTTGGCGCTTGTCATGAGCTTCGCTATGGTGGCGCCATCCTCTTTCATGATTTCATAAACCTGCAACATACTCAGATTGTCGGGGTTGCCCATCAGGTAGGCTATTGGCTCGTCAATGCTCTTGTAGGTCTTGGTAAATTTTGCGCTCGACCCTATCTCGTTGGCGATGAACAGGGCGGCACGCAGTTGGTCGGGCTTGTCGCTGCCAAATGGCGCATTCTGAATCCACATCATTCCCTTGAAATAGCGCTTCAGGGCCTCACTGCGGGTGTAATGGCCACGCGGACGGTAGATATTGTAGATGAATTTCGTTTCCTTATAGTCTAGGAAGTCGGAATATGCGCTTGTGGCAGCATTCACGTTTTCAATCTCCTTTTGCGCCATGGCTGCGTATTTCTTTGGCACAGTGAGCGACTGCTTGCCGGTAAACAGAGCGTGGGCGATGGCGAAATAGGTGGCGTCGCGCTCAGCTGCATCACGCATATTGCCCTTGCTGCTCTTCGCCTTCTGCATCATGGTGGTGTAGAGCTCTTTGGTGTAATCGGTCATCACATCCAGCATATTACCCTCCTCCATCTTGCGGAGCATGTAGTCGAAATACATGTGATAGGTTTGGAGGTAAAGGTCGGTAGTCACAAAACTCGGGAACTCATGGTAGTCGTTGTTCTCATATATGTGGAACAGCTGCTCCTTCTCGTCGGGGACAATGGCAAAACCGTTATTTGCTAGCTTAGTAGACAGTTCTCGAGGCATATCGGTCATTTGCAGCGGATTGGCAAGGTTGTCTAGGTTCGGACCTTTTTGGGGATGACTCTTAGTGCCTGTAATCATCAGATTCCTGGCAACAAGGTCTTTCTCGGCTTGGTCGAGTTTTTTGAGAAACGCCTGCTCCCTGGGAGTGAAAGTAATTGGAGTGGAAATGGCATCGTCAAAGTCATCTTTCTGCTCATTCCAATAGAGCCCAGCACGCTTCTCAGCGAGCTCAGTATACCACGAAGTAGCATCAAAGAGCCGTCTTAGCTCCGATGTCATGATAAGCTCACCCTGCCGTGCGCCGAGGGCAGCCTTGAGTACCCTAATCTCATAAAGATTAAGTTTCGACACGTCCATGTTGAAGTCGATGTCGCCATTGAGTTTCTCAACATCGATATTGCCGTTGCCTGGCAACACCAAGTTGACAGGTCGCTGCTCATCATCTTGAGCCCAAAGGCTACCCATCGCCAGCAGCGAAACCACCAGTAATAAAATAAACTTTTTCATCATTTTGTCTTTTAAAGGGAGTTATTGTTCGAGTAAACTAAAACTTTCGTCAAGTGTGTCGCAGGTGGCGACAAGTGAGTGAAATCCCATGCCAAAGCCTTTCCATATGTAGTCGCTCACAGCATAGCCTTGATCAGTCTTCTCTATGGCACGTATCGTTCTGCCTACAACGACAAAATCAACCAAATCCCCTCCAAGACGGCTGCCGAGCCACAACGGGCGCACTTTGCCGCCGAAATTCTTGAAGATGAACACACGGCGGCTGGGAGTGGTGAAATAGCGCGATGCCTTGAACACTCCCACCACGGCATCGGTTGAGCCATCACCATCGATGTCGGCAGTGGCAAAACGATAAACGGGATAGGGCAACTGCCAACTACCAGTGATGGAGCCACTATCGTCACTCAGCGAGAGCACCCACAGACTATCGCTTTTCTGATTAATGGCAAAATTCTGTGCATGAGCATTATGTACACAAAAAATGGCAATCATCACAATGGCGACATTAATTGTTCCGCCAATAGTGGATTGCCATATTTTCTTGACAACTGGCATAAGTAGAGAGAATTTAGGGCTTTTATCTTAAGCCTATGGTATTGAATGCCTTAATCTAAAATCAGCATAGCGTCGCCGTAGGCTCCAAACTTGTAGCCTTCTTCAATGGCCACCTTGTAGGCATCCATCACCTGATCATAACCGCCAAAGGCGCAAGTCATCATCAGCATAACAGAGTAAGGCATGTGGAAGTTGGTAACAAGAGCTTCAGCGGTAGTGAAGTCGTGGGGAGGGAAGATGAACTTGTTGGTCCATCCGTCATAGGCCTTAATGTGGCCATTCATGCTCACCGAACTCTCCATAGCACGCAACGTGGAGACACCAACGGCACATACCTTATGTTCCTGGTCGCGACGCTCGTTTATACGATTGGCTACATCTTCAGGTATGCGTATCTGCTCACTGTCCATGCGATGCTTGGTGAGGTCTTCAACATCAATGTTCCTGAAGCTTCCCAAACCAATGTGAACGGTGATATACTCATCTTGAATACCCTTGATTTCCATTCGCTTGAGCAACTCGCGGCTGAAGTGCATTCCAGCAGCAGGAGCCACAACAGCGCCCTCGTTGGCTGCGAAGATGGTTTGGTAGTTCTCCTCATCTTCGGGTTCTACTTCTCGACCTATATAATAGGGCAATGGTGTGCTTCCCAAGGCATAGAGATTGGCCTTGAACTCATCGTGAGGACCGTCGTAGAGGAATCTCAGCGTGCGTCCGCGCGATGTGGTGTTGTCGATTACCTCGGCAACCATTCCCTCATCAAGACCGAAATACAATTTATTGCCAATGCGGATCTTTCTTGCTGGTTCAACCAGCACATCCCAGAGTTTGTTATCCTGATTAAGCTCACGTAGCAAAAACACCTCAATCTTAGCACCGGTCTTCTCCTTGTTGCCGTAAAGTTTGGCGGGAAAAACACGCGTGTCATTAAAGACAAAAGTGTCCTGATCATCGAAATAATGGATAATATCCTTAAAAATGCGGTGTTCTATCTCAC
This sequence comes from Muribaculaceae bacterium, assembly GCA_017557625.1. Classification (GTDB taxonomy): domain Bacteria; phylum Bacteroidota; class Bacteroidia; order Bacteroidales; family Muribaculaceae; genus Sodaliphilus. The sequence goes on along the minus strand of JAFYYG010000050.1, from coordinate 5,618 downwards.
CTGTCTTGCGATGCAGAACCATCAATCTTGCCTCATCACGATTCTCTGCTGGGTGTAAAGCGACAAAATCGCTTGGCATTGCAATATTAAATTCCGATAATTTCATCAGTGAAATGATTTTAATATGTGGTTAGACTAATAAACATTGAAAAAGTTTAGAGTGAAATTTCACTAAATTTGCGACTGGCGAGATTTTCGCCTCTCGCGCTTTAATGCCTGATCGGCTTTGCGCTGGCGGGCCATGGCACGGTTCTTCTCACGCTCCTGTTCCAGCCTTTCTTGCTCAGCACGATCGGGCGACACCATCTCCTCGGTCTCAAGCCTGGCAATAAGGTGTTCTACACTCTCGCAGTCTTCAACTGCTATGTCACCAATGCGAGTGCGGCGCAACGCTGTGAGATGCGCACCACTGTCCAGTGCCACACCGATGTCGCGAGCCAAAGCACGTATATAGGTACCCTTGCTGCACACAACACGTATGGCCATGGTGGGCGATTCAGGAAGTCCGCATTCCAGCAGTTCTATCTCATCTATTACTAGAGTCTTGGCACGTATCTCCACCTCTTTGCCCTTGCGCGCAAGCTTATAGGCGGGCTTGCCATCAATCTTGCATGCCGAGAAAGCGGGGGGAACCTGCTTAATAGTGCCAGTGAACTGCTCCTGAAGAGTTTTTACCACCTGCTCACGAGTGATATGCTGCCAGGGATAGGTGGCATCGACCTCGGTCTCGAGATCATAGGAGGGCGTGGTCTCGCCCAAGCGCAGGTGGGCAATATATTCTTTCACACCAGCCTGCAACTCCTCGATGCGTTTGGTGGCGCGGCCGGTACACACGGTGAGCACTCCGGTGGCGAGAGGGTCGAGGGTGCCAGCATGCCCCACACGCAGACTCTTCACATCAAGCCGCTTGCGAAGACGCGCACGCACCTTCTTTACCACTTCAAATGAAGTCCACCCCAGTGGCTTGTCGATGTAAAATATTTCGCCTTCTATAGGATTAAGCATAAAACAAGTAGGTTAGTCAACCATCTGTAATGAGTGACCCGTAAGCAATAACACCAAAATCAGCCCGCCCACGATAATGCGGTACCAGCCAAAGGCCTTGAAACCATATTTGGTGAGAAACGAAATGAAAAACTTGATGGCAAGAATGGCGACGATGAATGCCACAACGCAACCTATGAGCAGTACACTCAAATTCTCGGAAAGCGCAGCGCGATACTCCTCTTTCATAAGCATCTTCAGCAACTCATAACCAGTAGCGGCGGCCATGGTGGGCACTGCCAGGAAAAACGAGAACTCGGCGGCGGTCTTGCGGGTCAAGCCCTGCTGCATACCGCCAGCAATAGTGGCAAACGAACGCGATGTGCCAGGAATCATTGATATGCACTGATAAAGACCTATGGTGAACGCACGGCGCTCGGTGAGAGGCTTGTCATCCTTGCGGTCAAACCACTTGTCAACAAAAAGCAGCAACACACCCACTGCCACAAGCATCACGGCCACTACCCACACGTTGCCCATGAGCCCTTCAATGAAGTCGCCCAAAGCAAGACCGATGACTGCAGCCGGGATGAACGCCACAAGGAGCTTCCAGTAGAAGTCATACTTCTGAAGGAAAGCTTTCCAACCCGTTGCGCCGTCCTCTACCTTCTTCAGCACAAAAAAGCGTTTCCAGTAAAGGCACACCACCGACAATATGGCGCCAAATTGAATAATTACCGTGAAAGCGTTCACAAACTTGTCATTGATGTCCACACCGAGCATATTCTCGGTGATAATCATGTGCCCGGTAGATGACACAGGGAGAAACTCAGTCAATCCCTCAACTATCGCAATGATGATTGATTGTAGCCAGTCCATTATATGATTGTATTATTTCAAGCTTCGCAGGTAAACTCACCCTCAGTAGGAAAGAACTGCCTGCATCGACAAATGGAGAAATATACTTCTCTCTACTAAACTCTAACCTTAAAGTTCTTAAGTGCTTGGCACATCAGAAACTTGATTTGCAACACTATTTGCTCTTTACAATAATATTGCTTGTTGGAGCCTGAGGCTCTTCATCCTTAGTTGCAGTAGCGACGGCGGGAGCTGTGTCTTTGCGACCCTTGTAAAGAATAGCGGGTATCATGCACAAGAAACCCAAGAATGTGATCAGTGGAGCTACCACAATGCGCCTGGAGCTGAAAACGTCATTGTTGAACGTTGCTCCCTCGTTGCTGCTGCCACTCATCAAGATGAATCCCAGAACTATCAGCAACAGGCTCACCCCCATCAATATATAGTTCATCTTGCCCATTGGCATAGGTTCCTTCTCTATTTTAGACTTTTGAGGTTTTTGAGATTGGTTGAGTGGAGATTGTGACTTTGTCGGCGCTACAGTATTAGCGGCACGTGGAGACATCTTTTGATTGGTCTGTTTCTTTGTAATTGCCATCTTCTTTCTTGTTCTTTTATTACCTTATTTTACGATTTTTTTCCATGAAATCAAATTCGGTGCAAAATTACAACCTGAAAAAGCGTTTGTCAATATCTAAAGCCAGTTTTTTCATTAAAAGTCTATAAAAAACGATTACATCTTATCAAAGACGCAGCCATGGTGAAACCACATGGTTCAATACTAAGCCCAAGATATTTACTGGAGGCAAGTTCAGATAAAAGGAGAAGCGTAGGCATAGTTGAATTATTGCGCCGTCAGCACGGCGTTCAAGAGCCCAGAAGAAAAAAGAGACCCAAGATTTAATTCCCGAGTCTCCTTATGGGGCGATTACCTGCGCCTTCCAGTGTCGCTGACTATCGGTGTGATGCAACTGAATTAGTTACTTAAAAGGATGTTGTAGACGGCTGTGACATCGGCACTTGTGATATTTCCATCGCCATCCACATCACTTGTAGCCACATAGTTATCGTCACCAGTGAGCAGATAATTATAAAGCACTGTTATATCAGCGCTTGTGACTGCGCCGTCGCAATTCACATCGCCTACAAGGAAGTTTATCTCAATGAGTGTAGGAGTGCTATCATCACTTGTGACAGGTATATAGCATTGATGTGCTTCAATAGGTGTGTCAGCTGGCGCAAGGACAAACCTGTTGTTGTGAAGGACATAGCCGTCATTCACCACTTGAGCGTCAACACTTCCCACCAGGATGCTGTTTGCATCTATTGCTTCACCTTCATAGGGGGTGGCGGTAAGTTCGTCAAAATTGTTTGTCCCGAATAAGAGCACTCCCACATTGGCTGGAATATAACACACCGAAGAAATCACAACGCCCTCATTATTAATAGCATTAACCACATAGGCTTGAACTCCTTTTGGCAAAGCATAATCTGTCTCACCATAATAAGTGACCCATTTGATGGAGTCATCAGGGACATCCCATTTGGAAACCAGGAAATCTCGTTTGTTGCTCAACATTCTCATGTATTTCCTTCTGTAATAAGAAAGCTGTGTTGCCGAATTGTCTCCCCATCTCAGATAATCAGCAGCCAGTGCAGCCTCGGTCAATTCACCATAAGCATCAACTTCGGCTTGCATGGTTGGATAAACATCTTCACTATACTTCTTCCACCATTTCTTTATTGCAATCTGAAAGCGGGGAAATTTAGCTATTTCTTCTATCCAATGATTATAGGCATAACTAACCTCATCTTTATATATGAAATTAGTTGTATTGGAATCCTGGTTCCTGTTTCCTAGGGTGGAACCGGCGTCCCATACAGGACCCCAAATCAACTTTGAGTTCTCTCCACGGTCTTTATAGAACCATGAGCTTCCGCTAAAAGCCTCTAAATTATCAAGCGCTTCTGATACCATGTAAAATCTTGCCAACGCGTCTATGTCAATATATTTTTCCCATTCTCTACTTGATTTGTCGTCGGTATTGACCGACACGTTGACATTGTTGATGAGCTCTGTCAAATAATTCACCTGAACACCTGAGAGGTCTTCAGGGCTATGGTATGTCACTCTCATGTTCTTGGCGGGCTTTTTGGGGTCAATAAAACGTATCTGGTTTTCGTCATTATAATTGTCAATCTCAAGAAGCCAGCCCCCGGTAACCATAGTGGAATCAATCTCTCCGTCCTCCTGCTCTTTAATATTCACACGGTTTTTATCTATTCTGATATGCTCGGTTAGAAAATACATGCCTATGTAATCGCCGTTGAGAACAACCTCACATGGCACACAACGGGTGGTATATGGCATCTCCATTTTCTCACTGAGCTTAAATGCAAGATAGTTTCTGCCGTGCGCCAGCCAATCACTGTAGGCAGCCAATAGAACCCAATGCTTGTTTTTGGGCATTCCAAGCAGGCTAGCTTTTGAGTCAAGTTTTAACCTGTAAGGTTTTTTAGGAAATCTCCATGTGGCATTACCACGCCCCTTTATCAATAATGGAAGAGGGGCATCCGCCGAACCGACAGACTCATAATCACCACATCCATTGGCATCAAGATAGTAGTATCCCTCAACATAAACCTCCTTACTTGTGATTGGTGTCTCATCGACAGTATTAATATATAATACCGGCAGCGTGTTGGACAGATACACAGAAGGATAATGTGTAACTGTATCTACTTCTTCGTCTGCATACATCAAGTTCCAAGAACATAACAGCAAACATGGGAAAATGATTTTCAGCAAATTCATAATAACACTAATAAAAATGATAATTTATTGATGATTTTCTGTATATGCTTGGGTATAAAAAGAAAGCGTGGGTAATTGGTCCTGTTTATTTTATAGGAGGCATCGCCAAACGCCCAACTCGAAATAAACAGTCAACCCCACGCTGTGCACATATATCGAACCTCTCACACGAGGTGGATATATGCAAGCGAAGGCGTCCTTTGACTGCTTTTCCTTCGAGTTTAAAATTTTGGCGAATTCCCTATAAAGGATAAGCAAAAAACGCATTCTTATGTCATCAAGTACTTTGCTGCAACCTCTGTTGCGCACTTGAATTGTCGCAAAATTACACAATATATTAACAAAACAAAAGAAATTAACAATAATTTGGAAAACTGGTGTGATTATTTTTTACTTCATCGATATTACAGCTGGTAAGTGTTTACTCTATTCATGAATATCCTTATGGACGATTACTTGCGCCTTCCCGTGTCGCTGACCATTGTCATGGCGGGGCTTAGGGCTCTGTGCGGCGGTGGGAAGATTATTATGGGAAACAAAACAAAAAAAGAGACCCAGGAACGAATTCCTGAATCTCCTTAGGGGGCGATTACCTGCGCCTTCCCGTGTCGCTGACCATTGGCGGGGCGGGGCTTAGGGCTCTATGCGGCGGTGGGAAGATTATTATGGGAAAAAACAAAAAAAGAGCCCCAGGAACGAATTCCCGAGTCTCCTTAGGGGCGATTACCTGCGCCTTCCCGTGTCGCTGACCATTGGCGTGGCGCGGCTTAGGGCTCTGTGCGGCGGTGGGAAGATTCTTCGTGAAGCAAAAAAAGAGACCCAAGAACGAATTCCTGAGTCTCTCTTAGGGGGCGATTACCTACTCTCCCACTTTCGCAGTACCATCGGCGTGGTGAGGCTTAACTTCTCTGTTCGGAATGGGAAGAGGTGGGACCCTCACGCTATCATCACCTTAATGTCT
>JAFYYG010000049.1 GCA_017557625.1 Muribaculaceae bacterium | reverse complement strand
GGTTTGGACAAATGGCTCCTCGCCGTCAATACCGCCGTCGTTGAAGATGATGTTTATGGCATCTTCCTCAAAAGTCTGTGTGAACCAAACCAAGCCATCACTTGTGGTGGTATAGGTTTGTTCGGCATCCATCAGCGTGCCGGGCCAAGCTCCATTGAGCTGATTGCCACCGCCATCCCACACATAGAGATAGGGCGCGTCGCCGGTAGTGGTGCGAACATTGATCGTAACAGTAGCGTTAGCTGCTATAGCCACGCAAACGAGAGAAATAAGTAAAGTAGTGATTTTCTTCATTTAGTAAATACAAATTATAGGGTTAATAATTCAGTTAATTGTGACGTGACGTGCAAAAATAGTAAAAAGTGAGCGAAAAGTGCAAATTTTCACTCACTTTTTTTCTAATTGCCTAAAATTATGTCGTAAATTGTTGTGATGTCAGAGGCGGTGATAGAGCCGTCGCCGTTGACGTCGGCATTGAAACCGTAGGTGGTGTCGGTGCCGAGAAGCACGTTGTATATTTCGGTGATATCGGTCGCGGTGACCACTCCGTCAAGGTTCACATCGCCAACGGGGAAGGTCACGATGCCACTCTCGTTATAGTATGCTCCATTGACAAATGCTAGGTCGGCGGTTTGCGGACTGCCGTGATTGCTGAAAATAATGCCGGTAGGAATGTCGTCGCCCACAAAGCCGCCGTCCCACTCCCAGATATCAAGCCCGTTATAGAGGTGGCTACCAACAAGGTTGCAGGCCACTCCGGGCCAAGTGCCTCCGGTGTAATTCTTGTTGCCCAGCTGCGCGTTCCATGCCCAGCAGTAGATGGTGTTGGTCCACGATGCCGGGGCGATGAAATAGGCGTGCAGTTTCTGAGCATGGCTGGAGCGTATTTTGTAGGTGCGTGTGATGGTATTTTTCACCTCTCCGTTATGCAGCACTCCTGCGCGCAGAGTAGTAGTTTGGTTGAAAGTGAGAGTTACACTTCCGGTGGCTCGTGGACTTGAAGCGGTAGGAGCGGTGCCGTCGGTGGTATAGACGATTGTGGCGTTGTTGAACGATGAGGTGACGGTTACTGTCACCAGGTCGATATACTCGCCACTCTCTTTGTCAATGCTCAGCGTTGCCACACTCGGGTCAACCGGCTCGTGCTCGGTGATGGTGCGGTTGTACACGCCATCAATGTAGTAGCCGTGGTTCACAAATTGCAGGTCGGCGGTCTGATTGCTGCCGCTCTGGCTGAAGATGAGCCCGGTGGGCATATTGTTGGCAGGGAACTCGCCGTCGTAGGTCCACTTGAAGATGAGGCGTGTGCCGTCTTCGGTCTTGCCCATGAGCTTGGCGTTCTGGCCGGGCCAGCTGCCTCCGGTGAAGTTGGTGCCGCTGTTCCACACCCACAGAGTGATGAAAGTATTGTTGGTCGAGGTCTCGTAGAAGACGCTTAGTTCGTCATCGCTGATGGTGGGAGTATAGACTTCCAGATTGTCGATGTCAACTCCTCCACCACTGCTGCTGCCACCGCTTACATATTCGGTGTTTGGATCGCCTTCCTCCTCAGTGCCGTCGTAAGCGAGCAGGGTAGGGGTGACTTTGTTGGTGGTATAAAGGAATGGTCCGTCGTCACCAATCTTGCCGGGACCGTTGAGGACGTAGATGCGCATATTGCCCTTGCCGCTGAACGACGGCGTGGTCAAGGTGCCGTTGGTCACGGTGATGGTGTTGCCGGTGATCACGTCGGTATAGGTGCCGTTGAGCACGTTGCTGAAGGTGGCACCGGCGTTGAGAGCGATAAGTGCGTAGCTGTCGATGTCGCCACTGGTGTAGCGGCGCTTGAAGGCATAACCGCCATTTGAAGAACAGCCGCTCTTGGTGTACTGTCCCTTGCGCAGGGCAGGCACTGCGGCGCGTATCTTGTTGAGGCGTTGCAGGTGCTTCACTAATGGACGGCTCAAAGTCGCCGCCACATTGCCGCTGGCGTTGCTGTATTCACCGAAGTCGGTAGTGTTGACATCGCCCTTGAGGTAGCCGCCATAGTAGGCGCGTCCGCTGTTCTTGAGGGTGATGTTGGTACCTTCATCGATGCGCACGCCTTTTCGGAATTCAATCTCTCCGCCTTGGAAGAGGCAGGGAATGCCTCGCATGGTAAACATGAGCGAGAGGTTCTCGGCCCACTGGTCGGTGCCGCCATTGAAGCGGTTGAAGCTGTCGGGGCCGTAGTCGTGGCTCTCTACGTAGTTGACGTTAAAGGTGGCATCGTTATAGAGGTTGTCTTTGTCGAGCACGCCCCACACACGTCCCGCGCTTTGGAAATTCCAGTGCACGGTGAAGTCGATGACATTAAGGCCACTGGCGTTGCTGTAGTCGGGTGTGTGGTAGTTGTTGCCGTCGAGCAGTGCGTTCTGGCTGTGAGGCTGAGCACTCTCGCTGAGGTTGGCGTTGTGCTCGGCGAGGCACAGTTTCTGGTTGTCGAGAGTGGCTGGATCGGTGCTTTCAAATACCGCCACACTGCTCCAATAGCTTGGGTCGTTGTTCCACTGGCTCAACAGCGATTGGTCACTCTGCCAGGTGTAGAAATAGGGCGAGAGAGAAGGCTGACCGCGGTAAGTCACATCACTAAAGCGTGCGCACACCTCGGCGAACATATAGAACGGGCACTCGTTCAACCGCTTGCTTTTGTACTGCTCGCCTAGTGCTTTGAAGGCAGGAACGAAAGCGGCGTTGAACGACAGTCGCGAGATGTGGCCGCCGGTATCGATGCGGAAACCGTCAACCCCCATCTTGATAAACTCGCCGTAGCAGTTTATGAGGTAGCTGTAGGTCTCTGGGTTCTCGGTGTTGAGGTCCACACAGTCACCGGCGATTTGTGCCCACCAGCGGTTGGGCTCGTCCCAGTTGAAGTTGCCGTAGTGGTGCCACAGATTGTGGGTGTCGTGATTGATGCCATCGGTGTTCTTCATCTTGGTGAGACGGTCGCTGTACTGCGCGCTGCCCCCCAGATTGCTGTAGTTGTCCTGCAACTTGCCGCCCTGCGAGATGGTCCAGGGCACCATGCACTGGTTCATGTCGCTCTGCGGCACGCTGTAGTTGCGGTTGAAGAGTTTGCACAGATTCTCCTCGCCAAAGTTGCCCGTGTGGTTTATCACAATATCCAATATCACTTTCATGCCTCGTGCATGGGCGGCATCTATCAGGTCTTGGAATTTCACGTCTTCGCTCTCCAGGCGACGGTCCACCTTGCTCATGTCCATGGCGTGGTAGCCGTGATAGTCGTAGCCCGACGCGTTCTGCACCACTGGGGTAATCCAGATGGCTGTGAAGCCTAATGCCTTGATGTAGTCAAGTTTCTCGATGAGTCCTTTAAAGTCGCCGCGCCATTCGGGGTCTTGATTGGCGACGTTGCCGGCATGGTTGCCGTCCCAGCAGTAGGTGTTGTTGCTGTTGTCGCCATCGTAGAAACGCGTTGTCATGGCAAAATAGATGGTCTCGTCGCGGAAGTCGGTGCGCCCCCCCACAAAAGTGGTCTCAGCCCAACCTGCAACAAATGTGATGGCAAAAAATGCCAAACTCAAAATTTTTTTAGATAAAATGTTGAATTTCATGTTATATGGTATTTATTTTGCAAGCAAAGTTATAAATTTATATAATATGTGTGAGTGATTACATGAAGTGAAAAATGAAATATCAATGCAAACGTTTGCAATTATGGCGTGTTCGACGCTTGTGGGCCATGGATAATCACTAAAGAGTATTTTTATGCGATATTTTTTGTTTTTTGTTAGGTTGATATTGTTTTTTGTTATATCTTTGCAAAAAAGAATAATACACCCTTAAACAAAACAAACAATGAAGAATAAAAAAGAACGTCTACAGCTTATAGTTAATCTTATTAAGAAAAACTGTATTGGAAGCCAAAACGAATTAGCTGAAATTCTTGAGAAGAATGGTTGCAAAGTGACTCAAGCGACTTTGTCACGCGACTTGAAAGCGATGAAAATCACTAAAGTGGCAACCAATGATGGGGGATATATGTATATTATTCCCGACAACAATGATTTACAGGACCAGCTGCTGATGAGTGGCCAAAACAGCCTGACTATTCAACAACAGGTGGGATTTGTGTCGATAGCCTTCTCAGGTCATATGGCTGTGATTAAGACTCGCAATGGTTATGCGGCTGGTTTGGCCTACGACATCGACATGAGTCGCTCCGACGAGGTGCTAGGCACAATTGCAGGTGCCGACACGCTGTTTGCCATTTTGCGTGAGGATCTCTCGCACGAGGATGCACTAAAGTTCTTCTCGAGGTTTGTGCCTCTTGACAAGATACAAGTCAAATAAATTAAAATATAAAGATCAACCATTAAGATACTATGATAGACATAGGAATAACAGGTGGCGAGACGAAAATTGCTGGCGAGTTAGTTAGACTGCTAATTAATCATCCTGATGCCAGTGTTAAATGGGTGAGCAGCCATACAGAGCATGGCAAGCTCTCGAGAGTCCATAAGGGCTTGACAGGAGAATGTGATTTGGAGTTCAGTGAGCCTCTCATCGATGAGGTGGAACTGATATTCAACTGTGATTCCTACGATAGTCCGCTCTGCGACGAGGCGCTCGCGACCAACGACAAGCTTCGTGTGATAGAATTGTCACGCAGCTATGGCTTTGTTGAGGGAGGAGCCATGTATGGTCTGTGCGAAATAAACCGCAAGTTTATGGTGCACGACTGCTATGGCTACGTTCTCATACCTTCGGCCGAGGCGATGGCGGTATTGCTGGCGATAGTGCCTTTGGCAAGTAATCAACTACTCAAAGGTGGTGATATTAATGTTACGGTTTATTTTAATAACTGCTTTAACAATAATATTAACATCAATTCCATCAAGCATGAAATCCTGGCTGTGACAAAGGCTTTGGACAGCGACTTTACGGGCACAGTCAACATCAAGCAGGAAAGTGGCACTACAACACGAGGTCTGATGGCGAATATAGAGGTGGAGGCTCAAGCCGACATTGAGAGTCTAAATGATTTATACAACAAGTATTATGAAGACCATAATTTCACCTTTGTGGTAAATCAAAAGGTTGATGACGCCGACGTGACAAACACCAACAAGTGCCTACTAAACCTCAGTACCAATGATGGCCGGTTGCATATAACATCGGTTATTGACGCTCTGCTTAAAGGCTCGGCAGGCAATGCCGTACATGTGATGAACCTCCTCTTTGGCCTGCACGAGAAAGCTGGCCTCGCACTCAAGGCACAAGTGTTTTAATAGTGGAGAGTGGAGAGTGAAGAGTGGAGAGTGGAGAAAAGTGAAAGCCTTTCCCGATAAACCAACAACTGTGAATTATAAACTGTGAACTAAAAACTATAAAGCATGTCAGTAAACAAAGTTATTCTTTTAGGAAATGTGGGGCGCGACCCCGATGTTAGATATCCTTCGCAAGGTCAAATAGTTGCTTCTTTCCCCTTAGCAACTAGCGATAGGGGATATACCACATCTTCGGGAACACAGGTTCCTGAGCGAACCGAGTGGCACAATATCGTGATGTGGGGCCGCAATGCCGAAGTTGCCGAGAAATACATAAAAAAGGGCACAAGGTTGTTTGTTGAGGGCCGGCTACGCACACGCAACTGGGAAGACAAGAACAAGATGAAGCGATACATCACCGAGATTTATGTCGATTCATTTGAGATGCTCGGTGGAGGGCAGAGTGGACCAAAGTCTGGAGGAGACGCACCTGCCACTAACGAGAATGCCGAACAAAAACCGGTTCAGCCGGCACAAACGGAGGTGCAGAATAACACCACCGCCGAGGGTGATGTTATACCATTCTAATAGGAAATAAGCTCTAAAAAACGCAAAAAACAGCCGTTGATGCGCTTGTTATGGTGATTTTAGGGCAATAATTCTGAAAATATTGGCAATTTTGTGAAAAAATATTTGCCAGTTCAAAAAAAAGCAGTACCTTTGCATCGCTTTTACGGGGATTCGCTAGCTCAGTAGGTAGAGCACATCCCTTTTAAGGATGGGGTCCTGGGTTCGAACCCCAGGCGGATCACCAAGAAAATGACTGATGAACTATTATGGTTTATTGGTCATTTTTTTGTTGTTGCCAGTGAATTTCTTGAACGCCGTGCATACGGCGCAATACATCAACAACGCCCTGGTTTAACGTGAGTGATGGTGTGTCAAAAATAAAAAACAACTGATTTTTCTGAAAAATCTGAAATCAAGAAAAAATATAAAACCTTGAAAAATCAATTGTGTATAAAATCAGAACATTCAGATAATTCAGTTGTTTATATTGTGAGTGGGAGTTTTTCAATACCCTCACCTTGTTTAGAGCGCAGCCAATGGGGTCGCCTTCAGCGACTATTCCCATGGGTGCCGTTATACCCCCAATGCCGATTACCTACAGTTCGCTACGCTCACCTCGGCAATCGGTATTGCGCGGCTCCACAAAGGAAAATGCTTGGAGCCATCAAAAGCCCCAAGCATTTTTGTGTCAAGCCCCTGCGCCAGACTACGGCGGAGCCGTAGTACAGGGAACCTCTTTTAGGACGGCATTAACGAAAGCACAGCCAATTATGCATTGTGCATTGTGCATTATGCATTAATTTCCTAAAAGGATATTGTAGATCACTGTGATATCGGTAGTGGTGATAAAGCCGTCGCCGTCCACGTCGCTGGTGGAGAGGAAGGTCTCATCGCCGTTGAGTAGGTAGTTGTAAATCGCGGTGATATCAACCGTTGTCACATATCCGTCGCCGTCAACGTCGCCAGTAACCACCACCACAGGATTCTTGTCGGTGAAGTAGCCTGGGCAGTTGGGGCCGCCGTCGATGCGGGCATACTCGGCATCGCTGTGGTGCTCATCGTAGGTAGTTCCCATGCCGCCCACTAATGAGGCGCAATATGCGAACATCCAATCTGAGCCTTGCACACTCTCGGTGCTCCAGCCAGTGCCTGCGTAGATGGTGGTTAAGTTCATACTATTATAGAACATATTGTACATGTAGATGACATTGCTGGTGTCGAAGCTTGATAGGTCAATAGTGGTCAAGGCATGGCAGTTATCCAACATCTTGCTCATGTCGGTGACATTGCCAGTGTCGAAACTCGAGAGGTCAAGAGTGGTCAAGGACGTGCAATAGTAGAACATATATTCCATGCTGGTGACATTGGCAGTGTTCCAGCCCGAGAGGTCGACAGTGGTCAAGGAGTTGCAGTAGGAGAACATGCTTCTCATGTCGGTGACATTACCGACGTCCCAGCCTGAAAGATCGAGCGAGGTGAGGTTATTGCAGTCAAAGAACATTCGACACATATCGGTGACATTGGCAGTGTTCCAACCAGAGACATCGAGCGAAGTAAGACCATTACACCCACTGAACATTTGGTTCATGCTGGTGACATTACCGGTGTCCCAGCCCGAGAGGTCGAGTGTGTCAAGATTCTCGCACCAATAGAACATACTATTACAATTCGTCATCTCGCTGGTGTTGACGCTGTTCAGGTCCATGTTCACACAATGATCGAAACCTGAGAACAGACGTGAGCAGTCGCCAGTGAAGCTCACATAGCTGGTGGCGGTCACGCTTGTCACAGAAGCGGTGGACAACTCGTAGCTCCATTTGTTGTCCTTGTTGAACTCGCCCCAGTTGAGCGCAAGCACGCCGGTCTCGCTGTCGAAGGTGTAGCGTGGTAGCGATGATGTGAAGTAGCCGGGGCAGTTGGGGCCATCGAGGCGGGCATACTCGGCATCGATGTGATTAGCGTCGTAGGTAGTTCCCATGCCGCCCACCAGTTTAGTACAATCTTTGAACATCCAATCTGACTCTTCCACACTCTCGGTGCTCCAGCCTGAGCCTGCGTAGATGGTGGTTAAGTTTTTACAATAATAGAACATTCCCTCCATATACTCAACCTTGCCGGTGTCGAAGCATGATAGGTCAAGAGTGGTCAAGGCCTGGCAATCGTAGAACATATAGTTCATGGCGGTAACGTTGTCGGTGTTCCAGCCAGAGAGGTCGATAGAAGTCAATGCCGAGCAGCCTTCGAACATAGCGCTCATATAGGTGACATTACCAGTGTCGAAGTTCGAGAGGTTGAGCGAGGTAAGGGCAGAGCATATCCAGAACATACTACTCATATTGGTGACATTGCCAGTGTTGAAGCCCGAGAGATCGAGCGAGGTGAGGCTTGAGCATGAGCTGAACATACTGCACATATCGGTGACATTGCCGGTGTTGAAGTTCGAGAGGTCGAGCGAGGTGAGACCACTGCAACCATTGAACATTTGGTTCATGCTGGTGACATTGGCGGTATTCCAGTTCGAGAGGTCGAGAGAGGTAAGGTTCCAACAGTTGTAGAACATTCTGTAACAATTCGTCATCTCGCTGGTGTTGACGCTGTTCAGATCCATGCTCTCGCAATTTTTGAAATTATAGAACAGCTCTGAGCAGTCGCCAGTGAAGCTCACCTCACTGGTGGCGGTGACGCTCTTGACACTGTCAGGCTGAACCTCGCTGCCCCACTTGTTGTCTTTGTTGAACTCGCCGTAGATGAGCTTCAGCTCGCCAGTGGTGCTGTTGAAGGTGTAGCGCAGGCGCTGTATCTCCACACTCACGGTGACATCGGCTGCCGGCATCTCGAAGGTGTAGGTGTTGTTCTCGCCCTCGGTGATTTCCACCTCGTTGTCACCATTCATCACGGTTACCGACTCGATGACATATTCTTCATTGGGCGTGACGGTGAGCGTGACGGTATCGCCCACGTGCGCCGTGGCCTTGTCGCTAGTAATGGTGGCGTGCTCAAGGTCGGTGGGCAGGGTGATGGTGTAGTCAATGGCGGTGGTTGTCGCTGTGACGGTGACATCTGCCGCTGGCATCTCGAAGGTGTTGCCCTCGATGGCGTTGCCGTTCACCGAATAGACGGGTGCATATCCCGCAGGCAGCTCGCCGCTGTAGCTCAGGGTGAGTGTCTGTCCCTCGCCGCTGTAGATAGTGGAGCCTTGGCGCAGTGCGAAGTAGTCGTCGCCGATGGCGGTGAGTCCGCTGATGTCGTAGTCGGTCTCGTCGCCGCTGAGGATTACGCCCTCGCCGAGGGTGACGGTGCGGGCGAGGCGGGCACCATCCACGTCGCTGCCGTTCAGGCCGCCGAAGTTGCCCGACGTGTAGTAATTGTTGCTGAGTTCGCTGAAGTTGTTGACAATATTACCATGGCCTGCGATGCCGCCCTTAAAATTGGAATAGCTGCCATCGACAATAGTGCCAGTAAAGAGGCAGTTCTTGATGACACTGCTGCTCATATCGCCCACAATGCCGCCAAAATCTTCACAATTGCGCTTTCCATTGCAGCTGACGGTGGCGGCACTGACACAGCCTATAACCTTGGAATACATACCAACGTTGTAGCCCACGAAGCTGCCCATTCTAGAGGCGCTGTTTATGCCGGCCTGGATGGTAACGGTGTTTTCCACGCGGCAGTTGATGACAGTGCCACCAGAATTGTAAGCCGCGATGCCGGCGACTCCGACGCTACCCGTAAAAGTGCTGTTGGACAGGACGACATTCTGAATGGTAGCACTCTTGATTCTACTAAAGAGTCCTATGAACATATCGTTACCACCATAAGCGGTGCCGACATTGATGCCGCTTAGGGTATAGCCCTGGCCGTCGTAGGTGCCGCTGAAATCGGCATAGTCACTGCTGCTGGCATAGTAGCCGATGGGGACGTAGGTGTCGTCGCAAGTGATGTCCTTCGTCTGTCGGAAGGTAAGGCCGCTGCAGTCGTTATGGCCTACGTTCACATAGTTGGCCAAGTGCAGCAGGTCTTGCTTGCTCTTAATCTTGTAGGCGTTCTCGCCGTCGGGCTCGAAGATATTAAGAGCAGGTGCGTCGCTGTAGGTGATGGAGATTTGGCCGAAGCGGGCGTAGGCCGAAGGGGGGTATTGGTGAAAAAAGTTCCATTCGCTGTTATAATCGGTGTCGAGTATCTTGTCGGTGCCGTCATCCCTTCCCATCGTGACATGCATGACGTAATAGTTGCTGTTGTTGCACTTGAGAATGTAGCTGATGCCCGAGGTAGATTGGGCATAGAAGTTATGGCCCACGAACACAACATTTGAGCCTGCAGCCCACGAGCCACGGAGGACGAAGCCGTCGGCCATCTGGAGGCTAAAGCCGCCGGCACCGCCTGAGGTGCTGAGGGCGCTTTCAGGGATGGTTATGGTACACGTTGTTGGCGCGGTGTCGTCAAAGGGTGTATCGCCGCTGCGGGTGAAGACGACTTCGTAGTTTAAACTACTGTTCCTTTCCACGCTGGTTATCGTATAGGTCACGGTCTTGGTCGTGGCCCACGCACTCTGCCCCGCCACGAGTGCCAGAAGTAAGAATAAGATTTTTTTCATACTATTATGTTTTTATTGTTAATAAATTATTTACAAAGCAAGCGGCACACCCCAGCCGAAGCCGAGATGTGCCGTATGTTCTCTACGGTGCGGCCATGCCGCAACCGCTAATATCCTCTAAATCACAAGCAAAGCGAAATCCAAATGGTGGCGACAACGCGCTATCTCTCAATGGATTATAAAATCCATTAAAGGAAAAGGCGAATATTTTGCCATTCAGTGCCATCTTTTACCATGATTTAGATTGCAAAATTTCGATTAAGCGAGGGCAGCGTCATGCTTGCTTGAACATTGCCGAGCGTGAGAAATTTCTGCAAAATTAAAGAAATTTTGCAATAATATTACTATTTTGCAATTAAAATTGCAAAATATTTTTGATTTTCGCCAAATAAACAAGAAAATCATTGAAAATGGTCAAAAAGAACTCACGGATTCCATATATGGTTGCCGCATTCCTATCGTTTTCCAAAACAAGCAAAAATTGCTGGTTGTTTATGATTTTAGAACAGCCGTTTGTGTTTCCAGTAGAAATAGATCAATGCCTTGATGTGAAGGCGGCCGAGTTTTGAGAAGGGGCGTTTTTTAGTGGAGCGGCGGTAGTCGTGGACTATGGTGTGGTTGTTGAGGCAGTGGATGTGGTATCCGGCTTTCTTTATGCGAATGCACCAGTCGGCGTCTTCGGGACCGTAGAAGATGCGGTTGTCGAGCATTCCCACTTTATCGACGATGGCATGCGGGAACATCTGGCATGCCCCAATTACATATAATGGTTCGATTACTCCTTCTTCGTTAGGCTCATATTTCGTTTTGTTGCCTATTCCCAACACATTACGCAGCTTTATCATCAGACCAGGGTAGGGCTTGCAGCTGTCTTGCGGAATACCTTCTTTGTCAACGAGCCGGCATGAGCACAATCCCACCTGTGGGTTGTTGTCGAGATAATCGCTCATGGCATTGATGGCGTCGGTAGTTGCCTCAGTGTCGTTGTCGAGCAGCAGCAGTTTCTCACCTTTGGCCACAGCGATGCCTTGATTTCGTGCCGGTGCCACACCTCGGTTGTCGCTGTTCGAGATTAGTTGCAGTTGAGGGTAATTCTCATGAAGGAAGTCGAGCGTGCCGTCGGTGGAGCCGTTGTCGATGATAATCACCTCGCACGAAGGGTCGCTGATGAAATCATGCAATGATGCTAAACAACGGGTCAAGAATCCTAACCCGTTGTAAGTGATGATTATGATTGAAAGACGCTTCATGTAGGTGGAAAGTGGAAGGTGGAAAGTGGAAGGTGGAAAGTGGAACGAGGAATATCTGCTAAATTATCCGAACAGTTTTATTTTCAGTGCTCTGGCTGCGTGGGTGAACTCGCTCCAGCTTGAGAAGCGTTTGACTTGTTTTGTCACG
Source organism: Muribaculaceae bacterium (assembly GCA_017557625.1). Taxonomy (GTDB): domain Bacteria; phylum Bacteroidota; class Bacteroidia; order Bacteroidales; family Muribaculaceae; genus Sodaliphilus. The sequence continues at coordinate 24,862 of JAFYYG010000049.1, read as the reverse complement.
AAGTCCCATGAGAGGAAGTAGCTGAGGTTGTTCTTAAAGAGTATTCTCTCCATCTCTTTTGATGAGATATTCGGTAGGTTGAGGATTGACTCGCGTTGCACGTCGGTGGGCACGTAGTCTCCAGTCGAGAGCCAATTGTTCTCCTTGCACAGTTTGTAGAACTCGGTGCCAGGGAATGGTGAGACGATGTTGAACATCACCTGGTCCACCTTCAGCTTTTTAGCTTCTTTGAGGGTGTGGTGCAGTGTCTCTTTTGTCTCAAGCGGACTGCTTCCAATTAGCACGTTGAGCTTCACTGGCACGTTGTATTTCTTAAGCAGGCCAATGGCCTCGTAGATTTGCTCGGTGGTTATACCCTTGCGCACATATTTGAGAATCTCATCGTTGAACGACTCCACGCCGAGGTCCACGTAGCAGCATCCGCTCTCTCCGAGCATCTTGGCGATGGGCTCGGTGATAGCATCGACGCGCGCCTGACATCCCCATAACATACCGTATTTTTTCATTATGTCGCACAGCTGGCGTGTGCGCTCCTCGTTCCAGATGAAGTTGTCGTCCATAAAGCCAATAGCCTGATACCCTTGCTTGTGGAGCATTTCCATCTCGCGGTCAACGCTCTCGGGCGAGCGGTAGGAGATGGGCGGCTTGTGGCCGTTGTGGCGTTTGTTCTCTATCTCGCGGGCGAAAGTGAGCGAGCTGGGCACGCAATAAATACAGTGGTAGGGGCAGTTGCGCGAAGTGAAGGCTGTGGTGTAGCCTTTGTGCTTGATTTTGGGGTTATAGTAACGCCTGTCGGCGATGAAATGGCGGGCGGGCAGCGGCAGAGAGTCGAGGTCCTTGATGAGTGGACGGAAGCCGTTGTTCACGATGCGCCCCATGCTTATCCACGAGATTCCCAAGATGTCGTAGAACGACTTGCCTTCATCGATGGCGTGCAGCAATTCGACGATAGTCGCCTCGGGCTCACCTCTTACAATGATGATGCGGTCGTTGACGAGGCATTTGTCGATGAAATAGGAGGGGCCAGGGCCCATGAGGATGACACGTGAATCGGGACGGTATCGCTGCAGTATCTCGATGGCTTTGATGTCGCTTTCAATAGAGAGATTTACCGTCCAGATGCAATACACGTCGCTGGTGTCGCTGCTGAGGTATTGGCGGTAGTCCTGCTCATTTTTCTTGTTGAAGACGAAGTCTTGGTAATCTACTTCGCCCAGGTTCTCGTTCTCGACAACACCTATTACCGTGAGTTCATATATGTTAGGAGCCAAGTACACTACCCTTGTGCACCCCGCCGAGCGCTCTGCCGGGCGGTTGCCGTCAAGGACTGGAGGTACTAAGAACGTTATTTTCATAAAATAGGTTACTGATTACTGCTATATATAAGAACGAGAAAAAAAGAGTTTTGGTACGTGGTTGTTGATAATTTTTTTATTTGTGTCTCATGGGTTAGTTACCCCTCTACAGGAGGGGTAAGAAGATGTGTCCACACCGTGACAATACCACATTTAGTAGCGTTCGGTGTCGTCGTTGTCAATCTCGCTGTTGATCTGGAACGTGTCGTTGGTGGCCTCGTCGGTATAGATTTCGTTGTAGTCAAACATGCCGTCCTCGTAGGTCAACATGCGGTTGCAGCTGGTGGCTGTGAGGGCAAAAGCGGCGGCGCAGATTGCTGTCAACAGACCGATGCTCAGTATTTTTCTTCTTCTCATATTGGTGTTTTTTAAGAGTGATATTATAATAAGGTGTCGATACCTATCTCATGGCAAGCGTGGTTGAGCAGGGCTATCTCTCGGTCGTCAACGTCGTTGTCGCTGTCGATAATCTCCACCATCATCTGTGCCAGTTGCAGCTTCTTGTCGCTGTCCATATTCTTAAGCACCTCGATGGCGTGCTCGCAGCGTAGGTCGTAGGCGACGACAAACGAGTTGTGGTCGATTTCCAGCTTCTGGCAGATGAGATTGATGGTGATCATCTCCTCGTATGCTATCTGGTCGTTGGCGTTCGCCATCTCGATGAGCATGCTCAGAATCGCTATTTTCTCTTGGTCGGTGAATTGCATTTTATTGTGATGTCCTTTTTGAAAAAGTGAGCCTCGCACGGCAAAGTGGGAGGCTCACTTTTCAGATATTTAGGAAGTTAGTTTAGTGTCTTAGTCGATTTCCTCGTCGGCCTCATAGCCACCCATCTCGCGGATAGTGTTCTTGAGCATTGTGTGCTGTTGGAACAGGTGGTTAACGGGAATCTCGTCAACGGTATAGTCGTGCTGTGGGCTCTTGAGGAAGAAGCTCAGGAAGCGCTGAGTGCCGTAGCGGCCGGCGCGGTGAGCGAGGTCCATGAGCAAGCACAAGTCAAGACACAGAGGCGCAGCGAGGATAGAGTCGCGGCACAGGAAGTTGATCTTGATCTGCATGGGGTAGCCCATCCATCCGAAGATGTCGATGTTGTCCCAGCCCTCCTTGTTGTCGTTGCGGGGAGGGTAGTAGTTGATGCGCACTTTGTGGAAAATGTCGCTGTAGAGGTCGGGCTGCTCGTCGGCAACGAGAATCGACTCGAGGGTAGAGAGCTTGCTCACCTCTTTAGTGCGGAAGTTGGCGGGCTCGTCGAGCACAAGGCCGTCGCGGTTACCCAGGATATTGGTAGAGAACCATCCGCTCATGCCAAGCATGCGGGCGCCGATGATAGGAGCGAAACCGCTCTTGACGAGGGTTTGACCGGTCTTGAAGTCCTTGCCGGCGATGGGCACCTTGGTCTCGTCGCTTAATTGCCACATTGCGGGGATATCAACGGTGGTGTTAGGAGCACCCATGATAAATGGGCAGTCCTCCTTGAGTGCTGCGTAGGCATAGCACATAGATGGCGAGATGTGGTCAACATCGTTGGCCTTCATGGCAGCCTCGAGCTGGTCAAGTTTATAGTGCACGTTCTTGTCGGGAGCAACGTAGATCTCGGTGGATGCTGCCCAGAGCACCACTACGCGGTCAACGCCGGTCTCAGCCTTGAAGTTGCGGATATCTTCGCGCACCTGCTCCATCATGTCCCAGCGGTCTTTGCACTGTTTCACGTTGTCGCCGTCAAGACGCTTGGCGTAGTTCTTGTCAAAAGCGGCCTTGAGAGGCTTAATCTTCAGCAGTTCGTCCTTTACAGGCTCGATGTCTTTCTCTTTGAGCACCTCGGCGTTGATGGCGCTCTCATAGGCATTAGCAGGATATACGTCCCAAGCGGCAAACACGATGTCGTCGAGTTTTGCCAGCGGCACGATGTCTTTGTAATGGAGATATTTCTTGTTCTCGCCGCGACCAACGCGGATTTTGTCGTACTGTGTCATTGAGCCAACAGGTTTGGCAAGACCTTTGCGTGCCATCATGACACCAGTCATAAATGTGGTGCTCACAGCACCAAGTCCTACTACCATGATACCTAATTTGCCGGTAGCGGGTTTTACGTTTGGATTACTCATAAGTAAAATAATTTGTTATTTTCTGTTTGGTTAATATTCTCGTTTTATGTGCTTTTAGCGAAAAAAGCGGTGTAAAGGTACTGCCTTTTTCTGAACTACAAAAGAAATAAAAGAACTTTATTAGTTAAATATCCACAACGATGCTGCCGTTTTGCTAATTTAACCTAAATTTCACAGACAAACAGCTAAATATAACTAATAAAACATAATGCTACCCCACCCAATTAAACCCGAAAAACGTCGAAAAATGGCAAAAAATATGTTTTTACTCATTATCAAACAAACTCAACAAATAGGAACAAATTCAACAAAAAAATTTTGTTTTCTAAAATTTAATCTTGTTTTTTTTGTCTGGTTTTGTTATTATTGTTTGATAATGATGACATCGTTGAATAGTTACGTTTTTATTTATTTGAGTTATTTTTCTATAAAACGAGAGTAGGCACCTCGCTTAGTGAAGTGATGGTATTGGGATGGGTTTGGGCATCTTCATCTTCGGTCCAGCCTTTGCCTTTGAGCCATAGCACTTGGCAGCCGATGGACTCGGCGGGGAGGATGTCTTTTTTGAGGCTGTCGCCTATGACTAGGACTTCGCTTGCGGGAAGCTCAAGGACATCGACTCCAAGCTTGAAGATTACTGGATTAGGCTTGCGCACGCCCACGACGGCGCTCTCGATGACACCTTTAAAATACCTGCGCAGGTCGAAGTCGCGCAGCACGCTATCAACGTTGCCGTAGAAGTTGCTCACAAGCATCATTGGGTAGTGCTGGCTCAGGAGTTCGAGCACCGGTCGTGCTTCCTCGATGCTGGAGCGTGCCGCATCGTAGCAGTATTGGGCAATCTGCTGCGCCAGCGGCTCGATGTCGCCTTGCAGCAGACCCTTATCCACGAGGTCTTGCAGCTCGATGCGCATTTTCTTGAGCAGCAGGTCGTGGAAGTTGTCGTTGGGAAGGATGTGCCGCACTCGTGCGAGTTCCCGCTCAGCCATCACATAGCTGTCGCGGAACTGCTCTTTGGTGACTGGCACTTGTGCGTCGCGGTATCCGTCCCAAATCACCTCGCTCCAATGCACACCGCGGCTGTCGATAGTGCCGCCGTAGTCGAAAATTATGCCGTTGATTGGTATAGAATTCATAGTTTTTTCTGGAGTTCTAGAAGTTCTAGATCGTCTAGATTTTCTAGAATAACTAGAAACAGTTAACACTTATCACTTACCGTCGTATTTCCCTGCCTTTAGGTCATTGGTGAGTTTCTTGCATATGTTCTCGTGGCGCATGATCATGTAGATGAGCAACGAATTGAGCACTACGAGCTCGAAGACGAAATACAGCCAGGGTATCCTGATAATCACCGAGATGAACATGGCGATGGTGCGAGTGTTGAAGGTGAGGATGTTGGTGTACTTCATCAGTGGCAGGCTGAGCGCTCGGAAGTCGTCACGGAACTGCTGTGGTGCCATCGCATCGCCAAACCGGTTCTTCAGCTCACGGCGCAGACGCTGCATGGCGGGAGTGAGACGCTCCTGGTTGGCAGTGTAGTTGCGATAGAAGAACATGGTGATGCGCTTGAAGCCCGAGGATTGCTTGATTTGCTCGTCAAGCTTATCAGTGCTGTCGAGTTCGCTGCCTCCTTCGCCCTTGAGGAAATATAGGTGGAACTGACGGTAGTAGTCGGCCATAGCGCATTGCAGAGCATGACTCACACCAGCTGTAATCGCTAATGCCCATATTATCCAATTATGATGACTAAAGAAGTCGCCAAGTGCAGCGTCGCCAAAGTGCAGCTCGCGGAAGACAAGCGCGAAATAGATGGCAAACGCCCAGAAGTCGCCGCTCACTCCGTCGAGGATGCGTCCTATCTGGGAATACTGCTTGGTGAGACGCGCTAACTGTCCATCGGCACTGTCGTAGGTGTTTGCCCAGATGATGAGGAAGATGCCCAAGTAGTTGAGCCAGATTAGCGGCGACGCGCCAAAATAGAGCAAAATACCACCTGCCACGCCTAAGAATATCGACGCGATGGTAACGGCATTTGGCTTGATGCCGAGTTTGGCGAAAAGCACCGCCCATGCAAAGCCTAATGGCCTGTAGAACCACAAGTCGATGTGCTCCTCAGTGTCCATCGATTTGAGCGACTCGTTATATTGTTGTTTTAATTCTTTGAAGTTCATTTTTTGTATAGTAAAATAGTAGAGTAGTGGAAAAGTAGAGTAGTGGCTTTCACGACCTTCGATCCTCGATTTTCGTTCCTCGCTCTTTGATGATGTTAATAATACGCTTGGCGATGTGGGGGGCGGCATCGTTGCGGCATGGCGCGAAGCTGGGCCAGTCGTTGAAGTCGATGATTTTCACGTCGCCCTCGGCACCCACGATGCAGTCGCCGCCATAAATCTCTATGTTCAGCTCGTCGGCGGCGTGGTTGCAGATGCTTTTGAGATACTTGACGTCAAATTTCAAGCCTTGCGACCTGCCGTTGATGGCCTCGTGACCATACTTGCTGTGGCCTTCGTCGAAGGGGTAGAACCAGAAGAAGTAGTTGGTGCCTCTCACACCGTAGAACTTGATAAGGTCGCCCACGAGATGCACGTTGATGACGGCGCGCTTGATGCCGCGCAGGAAGTACTCTTGCAGCACCTCTTGTGCCTCCTCGCTGTGGCGCACGTAGCTCACATCCTCCTTGTGCATGGCATGAAAGTCGCCGCGCTTAATCCAGCAGCTTTGGAAGCCGCTCTTTTTCAGCCGGTCTTTCACCACCTCGTCGGTGTTGACGATGATGCTGTCGGGGTAGGGTATTCCGTTGCCCAGCAGGATGCGTGTCATGCGCTCACGGGTGCAGTTCTCAATGCCGAAGCCCGAGTTTATAACCAGTTTCCCGTTATTCTCAAGCTTTTGCAGTTTGAGAATAGAGCTGTGCTCACGGCACATATTCACGATGATGTCCTCCTTGATGTCACCGTTGTTGAACTGCTCCTCGCTGTAGGTGTTGACGATGCATCCCCGCTTGCGCAGCTGTTCGGCGACGGCGTTGAAGATGGCGGTGTCGTTGCCAATGTGGTTAGGAGAGTAGGCTCCCGCCCTCATTACTCCTGCAATGTTGATATCGGCCATAGTTATTCAGTTATGAGTTGTGAGTTATGAGTTGATAAACGCTTGTGCCACTTCAATGTCGCTAGCGTGGTCCACGTCTATGATTTTGTCGATGCTATAGGCTTTTAGCTTCATGCCGGCACCAATGAGCGCCCGCTGGAAGTTGCGCATGCGTGAGATGCCGTTCTCGATGCACTCGTTGAGGATGGGGAACGCCTTGTCGGTCATGGCATATACGCCCCCTGAGACGTACTTGGCACCCTCAAACGGCTCGTCGCAGAAGGCCTTTATGTTCATGCAGCGGTTCACATCCACATAGAGCGGCTTCTCGTCCTCGATGAACGGTGTCACCGCCCATAGTCCGTCGTGGCGTGTGTCGGCCTCAAAAGCGGCGATGTACTTGGCGAAGTCCTCCTCACGGAAAATGGTATCGACAGTGGTGAGGCAGAACTTGCCGGGTTTCATCACCTTGCTCAGCTCCCAGAAGCTGTGCATGGAGCTTGGCGTGGATTTCACGATGACGTTGAGAGGGGCTTCAATCTCCACATTGTCGAGAAAATGCCGCACCTCGGGCATGAAGTCGTTGATGATTACCGAGATGCTCTCGGCATTGCATCGCATGAATATGTTCATGAGCCTCATTATCATGGGCTCGCCGTTGAGTTCAACAAGCGGCTTGGGCTTCTCGATGCCCTCTTGCGCCAGCCTTGAGCCCTCACCAGCAGCTATTATCGCGTAATGCATTGTTTAGTATAGGAAAAAACTTATTACTTGACACTTATTACTTACAACTTACCCGAGCGGTTCTTCGTCTTCTATCTTGGTAAGGTCGAGGACTACGTTGTCCTTACCTTTGTCGAAGTACTGCTTTTTGAGAGGGTTTTGATACATCTCATCCCAGTTCTTGCGGTTGCGGTAGATGTCGATGGCTGTGTAGATGGCGTGACGCATCGACAGATCACTGGCGATGCCTTGACCGACAATGTCGTAGCCAGTGCCGTGGTCGGGGCTGGTGCGCACGTAGGGCAGTCCTGCGGTCACGTTCACTCCATCGTTCATGGCGATGGTCTTGAAGGGCGCGAGCCCCTGGTCGTGGTACATGGCAAGCACACCGTCAAAACGAAGATACTGGTTGCTGCCGAAGAATCCGTCGGCAGGGTAGGGCCCGAAGCACAGGATTTGGTTGTCATTGGCCTCTTGGATAGCTGGTTCAATGATTTCTTTCTCTTCGGTTCCTATCACCCCGTTGTCACCGCAATGCGGGTTGAGGCCAAGTACTGCTATGCGTGGCTTCTGAATGTTGAAGTCGCGTTGCAGGGAGTCGTTGAAGATGCGCAGTTTTTCCACAATATCTTCCTTGTTGATGCTCTGTGCCACTTTCGCTATAGGTATGTGTGTGGTGACGAGCGCAACTCTGATTTTGTCGTTGCACAATACCATAAGAGCTTTTGCACCGTCTCCCAGGCTGGTCTCAAGATACTCTGTGTGGCCAGGGAAAGAGAACTCTTCGCTGTGGATGTTGTCTTTGTTGATGGGGGCAGTGACAAGCACGTCGATGACACCCTTCTTGAGGTCGCTCACGGCAGCCTCAAGAGCCATGAATGCGGCGTTGCCGGCTTGCTTACCCGGCTGTCCGAGTTCGATTTTCACTTCCTCGTTGATGACCTCCACTAAGTTCAGCTGATTCTCTTTCACGTACCCTGCATTACGTGTAATGTTTAGTTGGGTAGTCTGTATCCCCAACGCCTTGCGGTGGTAGTTCATGATTTTGCTGGAGCCATAGACGATGGGTGTGCACAGCTCAAGGATGTCGTTGCTGGTAAAGCATTTCATTATAACCTCATAGCCCACACCGTTGGTGTCGCCTTGAGTGATGCCTATGCGTATCTTTCTTTCGTTACTCATTGTATGTCAGTTTGTTAGTTTGTTGTTGGCAAATGCTGTTGCCAAAATTGTACAAAATAATCTGCTAAATTACTTCTTTTTTGTGAAATAGGCAATAATAAGGTGTTGTTTTTCGTCTTTTTGCCATTTTCGGCAAAAAATGAGCGTAAATGTGCTTTAGTTGTGAATTTATTACTAATTTTGTCGTTTAAACCTGAAAAGGGTATTATTTTTACCATAAAACATACAAAATGAGCGACAGTGTAGTAATTATCCCCACCTACAACGAGAAGGAGAACATAGAGGCAATCATAAAGGCTGTTTTAGGACTTGAAGAGCAGCATCGCTTTGACGTGCTGGTGATTGACGACAACAGCCCCGATGGAACCGCCGAGATTGTGGAGCGTCTCATCGAGGAAATCCCCGACCGTATCAACATTGTGAAACGCTCGGGAAAGCTCGGTTTGGGTACCGCCTATATCGCTGGTTTCAAGTGGGCGTTGGAGAAGGGGTACAGCTATATCATTGAGATGGACGCCGACTTCTCGCACCGTCCCGAGGATTTGATTCCGTTGCAGCGCGCATGTGCCGAAGAAGGAGCCGATGTGAGCGTGGGGTCGCGCTACATCTCGGGTGTAAACGTCGTTAATTGGCCTATGAGCCGGGTGCTGATGAGTTATTATGCGTCGGCCTACGTGCGCATTGTCACTGGCATGAAGGTGCGTGACACCACAGCGGGTTTTGTATGCTACAAACGCGAGGCGCTCGAGGCCATCAACTTCGACGCGGTGGAGTTTAAGGGATATGCCTTCCAAATTGAGATGAAGTTCACCGCCTACAAGATGGGGTTCCGCATCAAGGAGGTGCCCATCGTGTTCATCAACCGCGTGCTCGGCACCAGCAAGATGAGCGGCGGCATCTTCAGCGAAGCGCTCTTCGGAGTAATAAAACTCCGCTGGCAAAGCATATTCAACAAAGACCGCTTCAAGCGCCAGACACCAGAAACATCGCACTAATCCTCTTTTTTAAAGCACACTAATTAAACGAATTTAAACTAATTTTTTAGAATCCATTATCATAAAAGCAATCATGAAAATTGTAGTTCTTGACGGATATGTGGGAAATCCTGGCGATTTGTCGTGGGAACCATTAGAGAGATTGGGCGATGTGACTGTTTATCCACGCAGCAAGCCCGAGGAAATATTAGAACGCGCTTTGCCTGCCGACGTGTTGCTGACCAATAAAGTGGTCTTTGACCGCAAACTTATCGAGGCTTTGCCCAACCTTAAATGTATAGGTGTGATTGCCACAGGTTTCAACATTGTGGATATAGATGCCGCCAACGAGCGCGGCATTATTGTTACCAACGTGCCTGCCTACAGCACCGCGTCGGTGGCGCAAGTGGCGGTAGCTCACCTACTTAACATGACAACCCATGCCGAGCATTATACACTTGAGGCTCGCGCCGGAGTGTGGAGCCGAAGCATCGACTACACCTATTGCAGCGCTCCGTTCATTGAACTCGATGGCAAAACGATTGGAATCGTGGGGCTTGGAAACATTGGCGGCACGGTGGCACGCATCACGGCAGCAATGGGCATGAAGGTACTCGCTTTCACCAGTAAATCGCAAGAGATGTTACCCGCTTATATTACTCGTGTAGAGACGCTCGACGATTTGTTCCGTCAATGCGATGTGGTGAGTCTGCATTGCCCATTGACAGCTGATACACGTGGCATTGTCAACTCACGTCGATTAGAAATGATGAAGCCCACAGGTATGATTATCAACACCAGCCGTGGACCGCTGATCGTGGAAGAAGATCTCGCAGCGGCATTGAAGAACGGGGTGATAGCAGCTGCAGCAGTTGATGTGCTGTGTCAGGAGCCTCCAGCACCCGACAACCCGCTGCTCGCCCTTGACAATTGTTATTTCACACCGCACATCGGATGGACAAGTCCCGAAGCTCGCCAGCGCCTAATGGACGTTGTTGTAAACAATGTGCGCTCTTTCATGGAAGGTCATCCCACAAATGTAGTGAACAACCCGCAAACACACTAATCCTTATTAGTTTTAGCACACGAATTAAAACTAATTTTTGTTATGGAACTCATTTACAAACAAGAATGCTTTGAGATAACAGGGGCTGTTATGGAAGTGCATAGCAATCTTGGCACAGGTTTTTTAGAAGAAGTATACCAAGAAGCTCTTGAAATAGAATTCAAAAAACGCGGTATTCCTTATGAGCGTGAAAAGATACTACACATATTTTATAAAGGTGAAGAACTTAAAAAGTTTTATAAGGCCGACTTCGTTTGCTACGACAAGATAATTGTTGAACTGAAATCAGTAAAAGAGGTTCTTCCAGAACATCGTGCTCAAGTAATCAATTACCTTAAAGCTACTGGGTTACAACTTGGGTTGATTTATAATTTCAAAGAACAATCAATTAGACCTCACCGAGTTCCATACATAGATTAATGCAAAAAAGAGTCACCTGAGAAGTGACTCTTTTAAATTAGTTTAAATTCGTTTAATTAGTGTGCTAAATAAATCAGCGCCTGATGACTTTTGTGGCGGTGCCGTCGGTATAGCGGATGATGAGTATGCCGGTGGCGGTGTCGCTCACGCGCTGTCCTTGGGCGTTGTAGATGCCTTCAATCTGTCTGTTGCCAGTGTTGATGTCATCGATGGCAGTGACAACGGTCTCCTCGCCACTTGTCGCCACAAATGTGTAGTTGTCAAACCAGCGTGGGTCGGTTGGTGCAACCTTTGGCATAACGCCTTGTGCTGCAGTCTCCCAAGCCTCGTTGAGGGTCATCATACCATACATCTTGTAGAGATAGCCAGGCTGGATAGTGATGTTGCTCAAGTTATTAAGCACGATGCTGGTGCCTTGTGGGGCATTGCGGTAGCTGCGCAGCTTGCCGTCAGCGTCGCCATAGCCTTGCAGGTAGATAATCTGAGATGGGGCAACGTTGAAGCCGTTTTGGTCAATCCTACTCAGATTAACGGTTTCAATCTCATAGGAGACGCCATCATTGCCAGTATTGATGTCGCTGGTAGCAGAGATGGCTGGATTGCCGTTCTCTATAGTGTAGTAACCTTTGAGCCCCTTGGCGGCGATTGATGTCGCGTTGAAGTCGGTGGGTACAATCAGCGTGATATAGTTGCCGTTGCCATCGGTGGCGCCCACAATCTTCGAGTCACCATCAATGATTTCAAAATCTTCGGCAATAGCCAGTTCATCGGCAACAATATATTCCTTCTCGTCGATGCCTTCGCTCAAGATTGTGGCGAGTGGGGTGCCTGGGTTGATGTAATTGATGGTGTAAACCTTTAAAGTGTTGAGGTCATTGCTGATTACAGCCACGAAGAGCTTGTAGCCGTCGCTGGTCTCAACCACTTTCTTTACGAGGTAGGCATGACTGCTCACGTAGGTGGCGGCTATGTCGCTGTCGGCGAAAGTCTCACCTTCGGTGATGTCGAAGTTGTACTCATACACATCTTGCGAGAAGCCAGCCAGAGCTTGACCCTTGATAGTGATGCCAGTGATGGCGGCATTGTAAACCAACGCGATGTCGTCAACAAAAACCTGGTCGCCACTGCTGCCTTTGCCTGGGGTGGCGTTGGTCGAGAAGGTCACAAGAAGTGCCTGGCCATTGATGTTTTCATCTATATAGTTGAAAGGCACAGTGAACTCACTCCAGCTGCATGTTTCAATTGTGTTGTTCTTGGCAGAAGCTAGTTTGTTTGTGTAATTCTTGTCCTCAGGGTCTTGATAGTAGGTGCCATCGGTGATGATGGCGCTCATAGTGGCATATTTGTATGTGTTTTGTGCAGTACCTTGTGTGAATTTCAGCCAGAACTTGATGGCATCGGGACGACCGTGCATCACGGTATAGAATGGGTCACCATGTTGGTCAGTAGCTGTAGAACTCATGTCCATGTGGCTGTGGTTGGCAGTATTAGTTGCGCTAATGTTGCCAGCATTTAATTGACCAGTAGTCATGGTTCCGTTGTTCACAATGCCCCAAGTGCTTCCCGACGTGATGACAGCGCTGGTGCCTGTTGCTCCACTGCGCACATCTGGGCTTGAAGCCAAAGTTCCTTTTGCACTACTTGCCAAAGTGCCTGATGCACTTTTGAAACCATGCCAAGCATAGGGTTCGCCGTTGTCCTTAAAATACTCGAAGCCGCTGTTCTTGATTTGGTAGCCAGTGAGCTCTCCGTCTTGCGCAAATTTCACGTTGATGGTCTGTTCAAGCTCTGCCATATAGATGTCGATGTTGGAGGTCATGGCATAGTCGTTGAAAGCCAGCACCATGTTGATGGGAACAACACCGAGCATGGGCCCAATCCATTCGTCACCCTCGTCGCCAGCGGTGATGGTGATGTCTTGGCTGGTGACGATGCTTGTCAAGCCGTTGCTGGTAGAGCCAGGAGCTGTTACCACAATGTTGCCGATGGGCAGTCCTTCAAGCTCAAAGTTGTTGATGCTCAAGGTGTAGTCATTTCCGTTTTGAACAACGCTGATAGTAGATTCAGAGTTTGTGCTTTCGCCATTTACCGTCACGGTGAGTGTGCCGGTATAGTCGGTTGCCAATGCTGCCAGTGCAGTCACTGCAGCGAGCATTGTAGAGAATAGTTTTTTCATGTTTTTGTTTGTAATAATACCTATTGAAATCAATATTTTTAAGAGTTAAGTGTCAAGCAAGAATGTGCTTGACACTTAGCATTTAACACTTAGTTTTTATTGTCCTAAAATGACATTGTAAACACTTGTCACATCAGCAGCAGTCACTTCGCCGTCGCCATTCACGTCGCCATAGACACCTTCGATGCCTGGGGTGGCAAACTTCACGTTGATGAACTGATCCATGATTTCTCTCATGTCAATGTCGATGTCGGCCTTAGCGTCAGTGCCGTCGAATTGTGCTGCCATGATGATGGGAACCTCACCTAGCATAGGGCCTAACCAGAAAGGTATGTTGGGGTCGTCGCCCTCGGTGACGGTGATGCTTTGGTCAGCAACAATGGTAGTCACGCCATTGATGGTGTAGCCCTTCATGTTGTCAAGCACAATGTTGCCCACGCCCATTGGGCTGCCGTCATTGTCGAGAGTAAAATTGTTGATGCTCAGACAGTAGGTGCCATCTTCATTTTGGTCAATGTTGATGGTGGTCTCTTGAGTTCCACCCTCGCCATTGACAGACACGGTGATTTTACCGGCATAGTCGGTAGCAAATGCAGTCATAGCAAGAGCTGCAGCTGCGATAAAAGTGAAAATTTTCTTCATGATTTAAACGTTTAAATTGTTATTTGATAAGTTATGTTTTCTATAATTGTTGCATTGTGAATTTTGCATTACTTAAATCTATAAGCGATGCCAATTGTTGCGTAGATGGGGTAGAGGGTCTGGTCAAGGGTTTTGAAGCTGCTCTTGAAGAAGCCGCTAAGGCCCCAGTTGAGGTCGGCATAAACACCAAATTTGCGAGTGAAAAAGTAGTCAACGCCCACTCCCATGCCCCATTGCACTTTGCGGATGTCGTCTTTGAAGTCATAGTTGCCGCGCTCCTCATCGGTGGTGCCAAGTAGCACTTTGGCTCCAGTAGGATCGTCAACGCGTAAGTAGCCATCGTAGGCAAAGCCGTCGAAGTTGCAGCTGGTGATATAGGAGAAATAAGGTCCAAACTTAATTTTCCACTTGTCGTTGAACTTATAAACGGCTTGAATGGGAACAGTGAAAGTCCACTGCACTGCATGGCTGTCGTTCTTGCCAGTGAACACACCCTCAAGTGATTGTCCGTCTTGGGTTAATCTCATGTGGTAGTTCTTGACGGTAGCATCGATGTGCATCGCCTTATTTTCGAAATGAATGCCGGCAAGAACTCCCCAGTGGGCACTGGCGGGTTTAATGAGGTCGGCACCAAATGCCACATTGGGTTGCAGGATAAACTTATTGAGTTTCCTTATCTCGGCGGGCATGCCCATAGGAGCCGTGCCGCCAATGGAGTAACCCAGTCTGCCATACCCTTCCACGTTGCGGAAGAAGTTCTGCAGGTTTTGGCATCCGCCATCGTTAGGCATAATAGCCCAAGCACTCATTGAAGCTATTACTGTGATTAATATTGATGCTATATATCGTTTCATTATGTGAAGTCTGATTACTGAAAAATTGACAATTTACTCTTTTGTCTCGCAGGTGAGTCTCACTTTGTCAACCTTTAGCGTGCTGCCAATAGCTCCCTCAAAGGAGGCACCCTCGATGCTCGATGAGAACACGATAGTAAGGTTGTAGCCACGGTTGGCGAGTAATTCCAAGTCAATATCTTGTCTATATTCAAATGGGATGTCGAAGTATACCCATTGGCCGTTGGTCTCATTGACATTTTGTACTCGTGCCACCGCCACAATCTGCTCGCTTGAGAGCACGTTGTCGCCGTAGAGCACTACTGGGTTGCCGTTGGCATCATGATTGAGGTAAAGCACCGAGTAGATGTCACCGGCGTCGATGCGCTCGGGATGCTGAACAAAGTTCTTGTCGGTGAACGGCGTGCTGGGGCTGTACTGGTAGTACCCCGAAAGACTAAGAGGTTTTTGGGTGAAAGGAATTCCAAATTCTGTCGCCATCAAAGGCTTAAACATTGCAATGTCTCCATTAAACCTTCCTAAAAACATATTGCCTGCTGCAATAGGTTTTTTGCTTGATATGCCAAAAGGTCCTGTGCCTCGTGTTGTTAAATTGACGCCATATCCTTCATAGCCGTTTTCTAAAACTGTCGTAGGATAGTTGTCGGCAGTGGCACTGCTTTGTGCAAGATAGTAGCCACGATTACCGGTTGCCCAGTCATCGCCCAGCGAACCGTCAGGCAACGTGTTGTGCCAAATATAATATTTGTGATAAGTTGGGTCAAGTTCGAAGTGTTCGAAGTCGAAGTTCATCACCTCAGTGACATAGTGCGCCACGCGGTTGCACTCTACGGTGTAGGTGCGGCTCCATTTTCCATCCTGAGAGGTAACGGTATATTTCACAGGACCATTGCTGAAGTCATGAACAGAGCCGTTGGCAGGGCTGATGGTGGCACCCTCAGTAATAGTGAACAGTGGAGCGAGTGCCGTTACGTCGGCATCGTCACGCATGGTGAACGTTATTTTGTCCTCGGTGCTGATAACGTTAATTAGAGTGTCGCTCTCGTTGTAGAACAAATCGGCAGGATTTGCCACATGTACCCACGCCTTCTCAATATCGCATTCAGCATTGAGGGGTTCTTCCTTGAAACATGATGTGCAAATTGATGCTAGTGCCATAACTGCCACTAAAACAGATATTTTGTGATAGAAAAATCTCATTTCAATATATATCGTTTTGTGATAAGAGTCAATTCAAGCTGCAAAGGTAGTGTTTTTTCTTGAATTAAGGTGTATTTATTATTAAAATATTATATATAAAAGAAAAAATATGTTTTTGCATAAAATTGTTGTTTGTTTCTTAAATAAATATTGTATATTTGCGCCACTTTTACTAAAGAATGTGCAATGATTGACGCTATTATACGACAGTTATTTGAACTGAAATGGTTTAAAAATTTAAAAACCAACACAGTTCCACGATGGATTATACTTCTTATCGACATGCTGCTTGTGGCGTGCAGTTATGTTGTGTTTGTCTCTTCAAACCTTGACCCACAGGTTACCCGCACTGTTTCAAGCATTGTGCGAAACTTTATCATTATAGTGGCTGTTTATGGGTTAGTGACATATTTCTCAAAGAGTTACACTTGTGTTATTCGTCTGTCGGTAATTGAGGATTTGTACCGTGAGTTTATAGTTGTATTTGTCTCTACTGTTATTCTAATTCTTATAAATCTCATTTATGCCGCATTCACACAAGATGTGCTGTTCAGCTATTGGGGGGTGATTTTTGTGGGTGTGCTGGCATTTGCCATGCTTACAGTGGAGCGCTTGATAATCAAGTATATGTATGCCCGCATGACTGTCACCGAGAACAAGCGCCGCAAAGTGCTCGTGCTTGGCACGTCGCTCGACTCGTTGATACTTGCCAACGCCCTGAAGAACGAGATTGGTGGCAAGTATGAGCCGGTGGGTCTGCTCAGCATCAAGAGTGGAAAAGACAAGGATGAGATCAACGGCTTCAAGGTGTATAAATACAATGCCGATGATGTGGCTAATATCTTCGTTGGCGGTGGAATCCATGCCCTGATTTTTGACTCTTCGGCTATCAAGCTGATGCGTAATGGCTTTGCCGACACATTCATCGAGAACAATATTGCCCTTCTTGCTATTAACAAGGTTGAGGAGTTTGAGCTTGACGATGAGCGTGATGGCTCTAATATCTCAACCTATATTAAAGAGGTTCAGATTGAAGACCTGCTTGGTCGTGAACCTATCGTTCTGAATAATACACTCGTGCGCTCCCATATCAAGGATTCGGTGGTGCTCATCACTGGCGCATGCGGTTCTATTGGTAGTGAGATAGTGCGGCAGGTGGCGACTTACAAGGCTCGCCGCATTATCCTTGTGGATCAGGCTGAGACTCCTATGCACGACTTGAGTCTTGAGTTGCAGAAAGACTTCCCCGATGCCGACGTGGTGCTCTTTATGGGCGATGTGCACAATCATGCCCGCATGGAGAAGGCGTTTAGGGAGTTCCAGCCTAAATATGTGTTCCATGCTGCAGCCTATAAGCATGTGCCAATGATGGAGCTGAACCCAACCGAAGCTGTGCTCACCAACGTGGAAGGCACCAAGAATATCGCCGATCTGGCTCTGAAATATGGTGTGTATAAATTTGTGATGGTATCCACCGACAAGGCTGTGAATCCCAGTAACATCATGGGTTGCACTAAGCGCCTTGCCGAGATTTACTGTCAGTCGCTGTTCTATGATGCTCAAAAGATGGGCAAGAACACCCAGTTCATCACCACCCGCTTTGGCAATGTGCTGGGCAGCAACGGCTCGGTAATTCCTTTGTTCCGTAAGCAGATTGAGAACGGAGGTCCTGTGACCGTTACACACCGCGAAATCATCCGCTACTTTATGACCATCCCCGAGGCTTGTTCACTCGTACTCGAGGCAGGCTGCATGGGGCATGGCGGTGAGATTTACATCTTCGACATGGGGCAGCCGGTGCGTATCTACGACCTCGCCACTCGCATGATTTCGCTGGCGGGTCTGCGTCCTAATGTTGACATCAAGATTGAGGAGATTGGTCTGCGTCCAGGCGAGAAGCTCTATGAGGAACTGCTCAACGACAAGGAAAACACCATCAAGACCGACAACGAGAAAATCATGATTGCACAGGTGCGTAAGTACGACTATTTTGATGTGTGCAACAATATCGACAATATCATCGAACTAGCGCAGAGCGGCAATATCCACGACATGGTCAAGAGCATGAAGCAATTTGTGCCAGAGTATAAGAGCATGCACAGTGAGTACGAGGACATCGACCATGAGCTCGAGGAAGGCAACAAAGGCAACGACAGCTACTACTTCAACCCCACAGCACCAGTGGGTGAGTAGAGCTTTTGATTAATAGTTTTTAATTGAAAATTTTTTTAAATATAACAATTATGGATAAGTATTTATTAAGACTTCTTTGTTTATTAATCGCTGAGGTTCCAGTGATTTTTTTTGCAGTGATAACGGTTCACAATAAAAAATTTGAAAGAATTTTATTCTTATTGTTTCTTGTTGGATTAGCGATATTTTTGTTATGGTATTTTTTCGTTTGGAAACCTCTAAAGCGTAAAAATGAGTTGAGCTTGGCTGTGAAGTCAACAAATAGCATTCTTGTTCTTTTTATTTTGCTGGTTGTTGCCGTTTTTTCTATGGGTTTTTTGATGTTTTTTGTTGATGGCTATTTTTTAAATCATTTTAAATTTCACAATTCAAGAGATAACAATAAAATCAATTGGTCCTGTTCAGACGTTCGATTATATGAAAATGGGGACACAGTAAAATTGGATCCTTTTGGTGGTGTTGAGATAAATGGTGTTAAAATAGAACCTGATGATGAATTATCTTATGAAGGCACTGTATGGCGAGAGTATGATTGCTTGAAATATGTAACATTAGAGCGCAAATTTATTGTATTTGAGAATGAGAATGACAAAATAGGAAAAGTCCTTAAAAGTGTTAGAGGTGACGATGTTGGTTTCCATTGTACTAATGGGGAGTATTATACTTTTAGATATAGTAATGCAGGTGAAGAAGTAGCTTATAGTAATGTTTATGGACCAGATGGAAAATTTGTGTTTGAAAAGGACTTGAAGACTGGTTGGTTATGTCTGTATGATACTGATGATGGTATAATAATTAATGATAGTGAAACTGGCATTTACTATGACAAAAATGGTAACCAAGTAAATAATATATACACATTTTATGATAGGTATAATAAAGTTATTTTTTGGACATTTATAATTTTGTCGCTTATAATTTCTACAGTGCTATGGTACATCTATAGTTGGAAACGCAGAAAGGATTGATGATATGTACATATATGAAAATAGCATTAGTTTCACATGAACCTAATGCTGTTTTTTTATCCACAAAAATGAACTCTTAGGGGCATTGTTTACTTGTTGATTGAGGGTTATTTCTTTCGGCTTATCTTTTTAATGACTATGGAAACAGCAGCTATCAGTACTGCTGCGATAGCAAATGTTGTGACCTTTCCTTTGGTGGTTCCCATCCAACTTGTTGTTGACTCTTGGTCTTGGGCAGCATTGCCGCCTTGTGGTGTGGTGGCAATGCTGTCACTGGTCTCTTTCTCGACGATCAAAGGCTCGGGCTCAGCATACTCCACTTGGTAGATGTTCACTGCCATGCCTCCCATGGTTCGACCATTGCTGGTGTGACCCTGCGAAGTGACAATTACCGTTTTGCCGTCTTTGCTAACATCGAGTCCCAGGGTTTTGGCCTTATCGTCGGTGTCGTGTTTGCCAAGGCAATTGCGCGTCAGCGTTCTGATGTCGATTATCGGCTTCTTATCGCATCGGCCTACAGTGGCTTCGTCGTGTGGCATGCTGGCATTTCCGGCTCCATTCCTCTCACAATGGCCACGCCTGGCAAGGCACTCACAAAGGCTACCAATGGTGCGCTGACCTCTCCTGTGCCACTGGCGCAGACATTCCGTTGTTCCGCAAGCAGATAGAAAATGGAGGTTCTGTCACCGTCACTCACCGCGACATCATCCGTTACTTCATGACCATCCCCGAGGCATGCTCGCTCGTGCTCGAGGCTGGTTGCATGGGGCATGGCGGTGAGATCTATATCTTCGACATGGGGCAGCCTGTGCGCATCTACGACCTCGCCACACGCATGATTTCGCTGGCGGGCCTGCGTCCGCACATCGATATCAAGATTGAGGAGATTGGCCTGCGCCCAGGCGAGAAGCTCTATGAGGAACTGCTCAACGACAAGGAGAACACAATCAAGACCGACAATGAGAAGATTATGATTGCGCAGGTGCGCAAATATGATTATCTCGACGTGTGCAATAACATCGACAATATCATCGAGCTCGCTCAGAGCGGCAACATTCACGACATGGTAAAGAGCATGAAGCAGTTTGTGCCAGAGTACAAGAGCAAGCACAGCGAGTACGAGGACATCGACCATGAGCTCGAGGAAGGCAACAAAGGCAACGACAGCTACTACTTCAACCCCACAGCACCAGTGGGTGAGTAGAGCTTAATCTTCTTCGCCAATCTATTTTTAGCCATTTATGGGTTTATTTTCAGTTGAAGTTCCTCTCCGAGGCACATAGGTAGTCGATTTATAGAGACAAAGCTGCGAACCCCTCTGGGGTTCTTGCATGGTCTTCTATGATTGAAGTCGGGTCTTCGACCCGCCCAGCATCTTCCAATGCTGAATCGCTTATGCTTTGGTGTGTCTCTTTCAGAAAAACAGGAAAAAGGTTGGGGGAGAGGTGTAGAAGAAATAAGAAGACAAAAGCAAAAATCAGCTCCTGACTTTTGCTTTTGTCTGCCATTATATAACGGCTGTTGAACCACTGTTTGTTTTTAGGGATTAGTCCTCAGTGCTGACCACTTTTTTATAGTCTTCGGTGGCTCCAGTGGCGACATATACCACATGCATCTGATTGATTTTCATGGTGATTTCCATAACCAATTTCTGACCAATATAATCCAGTGTCAAGGTGTTGCCGTTCAGAGTCCAATTGAACGGCACATCGGTCACCACTTCACCATTCACAATGTGCCTGCGTGAGCCAGTGCGTTCTTTATTAAAAACATAATGATAGTCATCGGCCTGTGTGTCAGTGGTTTTAATAATAGCCCATTCTCCCACAAGTTCCTGCTCCATAGATGAGAGCACATCATTGTCGTCTCCACATGAGGTGAAGATGAATGGCAACATGATTGCCAGTAACAAAAGTGTTTTCTTCATATTTGTAACGTTTTAGTGAATATAATTTGAGTCCACTAAAAATTCAATCAACTAATTATACTGAAATTGTTGATTGTTTTATTCTTCTTTAGTATATAATCGTTTTTAATAGTTTGATTATTGAGCGCCCTCTGTGTCATTGATAGTATCAATTAGTTGGAACTCGATTTGTACCCTATACTTCTCGTCCATTCTATGAGTAGTGATTTATAGTTTTCAGTATGTTAAACTAGAATTACAGTTGGCTGTAACTGAGACTCAGTACAGCGTTAATACCGCGCTTCACATCGCCGCTCTCATAGCCTGCCTTGAACCAGCGCATGCGTTGCTCAACGGTGCCATGTGTAAAGCGCTCGGGCAAGGCATAGCCTTGGCTCTTCTGAAGGTAATCGTCGCCAATCCACATTACGCAGTCGATAGCCTCTCTCAAGTCGCCATCATCAAGTGAGCCGAAACGCTCATTGTCGTAGTGTGCCCAGCATCCAGCAAGGTAGTCAGCAAGAAGCTCTATGCGCACGCTCTCTTTATTAGCCTCAACCCCCGGACCATACTGACGCATCTTGGCGTGAATCTTGTCAAGCACACCTGTGAGGTACTCCACATGGTGCCCCACCTCGTGGGCTATCATATAGGCATAGGCAAGATCACCATCAGCACCCAACCGTTGTTTCATATCAGAGAAAAACGACATGTCGAGGTAGATTGTCTGGTCTTTACCGCAATAGAATGGTCCCATCGCTGCCTGCCCCTGACCGCAAGCAGTGCTTGTTGAGCCAGTGTAGAGCACCAAAGTGGGCTTGCGATACTCTCCCAATCCCTGCTCATTCAGAATCTTAGACCACTCATCCTCGGTACCAGCAAAAATCTGGTTTGAGAATTTTGCAAGCTCCTGCTCCTCAGGCGAGAAATCCGGATTACTCACATCCACAACTTGAGGTTCAATGTCTATTGTTTGAACCGCTGAATCGGAGTCACACTTTGACGACATCTCACTTGATGACGAATCATCGTCGTGATGAACTCTTTTCTTCTTACTACAGCCACCCAACGACAGTGAAATGGCCAAAAGGACTATTAAAGCTTTGAATAATCTCATAGTTTTCAATTATTTTTTCTAGGCTTAACAATAATGCTATCACAGTCTTTTCGTTTGACCGCCACCAAATCCACCATTGGGTAGTCTTGCAGCATCATTGTCACCAAAATTACCATTATATCCACCATCGGGTTCCCTTGCAGCATCATTGTCACCAAAAGACCCCCCACTAAATCCACCATTTGGATCTCTTGAAGCTTGATTATCACCAGGTGTAGAATCAACAGCGCCCCTTGTGCAAGAAACCCGTGTTGAATCAGGTACTACAGCGCCCCTTGTGCAAGAACTTTGAGATGAGCCTACCACAGCCCCTGAATCACTGCTTGAGTTTTTATCGCCATTATTGCAGCTCACAAGTGTAAGCGCAAAAACAAGCACGGCAATTATAGTTTTCAACTCTTTCATTTTTTAAGAATTTATATGTTAATAATTTATTTCCCAGGTTTTTATTTGTTATTAATCTACTGCTGTGAAGCATTAGGAATTGGCGCTGCTGTCGAGAGCACTTGTTCGCGGAAGATTTGGTTTTTTTTGAGTCGCTCGTAGGTTTTCTTGCTGGCGGCTTGGTGCGACTCTTTCTTGCTGTAGCCCTCACCGTCGGCGGCAAAGATGCCACCGAGCAGTACGGCGGTGCGGAACACTGGATTTCCTTCAGAATCATTAATTGTGTCGATGAGTTGGAACTCGATTTGCACCCTGTACTTCTGTGTCCACTCTATGAGTCGCGACTTGTAGTTCTGTTCGGTCTTCACGAGCTCACGGAGGTCAAGATTGTCGGCGATTATCTTCTTCTCTATGAACTCCTTGCAGGCTTTGTAACCACGGTCAAGATAGATGGCACCCACGAGTGCCTCCACAGCGTTGCCGCTAATGTAGGAGTTGTGGCTTGAAGAGTGTGTTGATGCCCTCACGTGTGACTCAAGGCGGAACACCTTGCCAATGCGGTTCAGACTCTCGCGCTGCACAATCTTGGCGCGGGTGCTGGTAAGGAACCCCTCGTGCTTCTTGGGGTAGCGGTCGTAGAGATAGGCGCCGACCACTGCATCGAGGATGGCATCCCCCAAGAACTCCAGGCGCTCATTGTTGGCCCATCGTCCGTCGGCGGTCTTTACCGGCAGGGAGCGGTGGACGAATGCGAGTTTATAGTACTCGATGTGAAGCGGATAGAACCCTGTTATGCCATGAATAAAAACATAAAGTTCCTTTTCCTTAGCGAAAAGGAACTTTACGACTGATATGATTCTGTCAAACAAGGTCGTGTAGTCGAGCGTTTTCATGGCAGGACTACCACGTGCCTCATGCAGGAAGCTATGGTGCTTGCCTTGCCATCTTTAGGTTTAACAAATCAGTACTTCTTCACAATAAGGCTGGCGTTGTGACCGCCGAAGCCGAATGTGTTAGACAACGCCACTTTCACCTCTCGGCGCTGAGCCTTGTTGAAGGTGAAGTTGAGGTTGTAGTCAATCTCGGGATCGTTGTCGCCATCCTCATGGTTGATGGTGGGAGGAACGATTCCGTCCTGGCATGCCTTGACGCAGAACAGGGCCTCCATAGCGCCGGTGGCACCGAGCATGTGGCCGGTCATCGACTTGGTGGAGCTGATGTTGAGCTCATAGGCGTGCTTGCCAAACACCTCGAGAATGGCCTGTGCCTCGCTGAGGTCGCCAACGGGAGTCGATGTGCCGTGAACGTTGATATAGTCAACATCATCGGCTGTGATTCCGGCATCCTCAAGAGCGCGTTTCATCACGAGCGATGCGCCAAGACCCTCGGGATGGCTGGCGGTGATGTGGTAAGCGTCGGCGCTCATGCCGCCGCCTATCACCTCGGCATAAATCTTGGCACCGCGTGCCAGAGCGTGCTCCAATTCCTCAAACACCAGCGTCACGCCACCCTCGCCCATCACGAAGCCGTCGCGCGAACCGCTGAAGGGGCGCGAAGCGGTTTCAGGACTTTCGTTGCGGGTGGAGATGGCCTTCATTGAGTTGAAGCCTCCCACGCCAGCCGGGTAGATAGCGGCCTCCGAGCCACCGGTGATGATGGCTGTGGCCTTACCCAAGCGCACGTAGTTGAAAGCGTCAATAAGGGCATTGGTCGATGTGGCGCATGCCGACACGATGCCATAGTTAGGACCGCGCAGCCCCCACTTTATCGAGATGTGGCCGGCAGCGATGTCGGCAATCATCATCGGAATAAAGAACGGGTTGTACTTGGGACCCTTCTCCTCGTTCTTGGCATAGTAGCCTGCCTCGCTCTCGAAAGTGTGAAGGCCGCCGATGCCGGAGCCATAGATGACTCCTATCTCGTTGCGGTCAACGCTCTCGTCGTCAAGGAGCTTCGAGTCGGCGAGGGCCTGTGTGGCACTTGCCATTGCATAGTGGCAGTAAAGGTCCATGCGACGTGCGTCGCGGCGGTCCAGATACTCGTCCACATTAAAGCCCTTGACCTCGCAGGCAAACTGTGTCTTGAACAGTGAGGCATCAAAATGAGTAATAGGTCCTGCACCGCTCACTCCGTTGATGGCGTTGGCCCAAGTGGTCTCAACGTCGTTTCCAAGGGGAGTGATGGCACCAAGACCTGTTACCACTACTCTCTTTAATTCCATAAATAAGGAAATGTATTTCTATCAAGCTTTAGCAGCCTCGATGAAGGAAACAGCGTCGCCCACTGTTTGAATCTTCTCGGTCTCTGCATCGGGAATAGTAATGTCAAATTCCTTCTCAAGCTCCATGATGAGCTCTACAGTGTCGAGGCTGTCGGCACCGAGATCCTGTGCAAATGTTGCCTCAGGAGTGACTTGTGACTCACTAACACCCAATTTCTCAACGATAATCGCTGTTACTCTTTCTTGAATTTCTGACATAATTGTATGAATTTTAAATTGTTAAATAAAT
>JAFYYG010000048.1 GCA_017557625.1 Muribaculaceae bacterium | reverse complement strand
TCCTGGAGGTACCACAATTATATTTATAAACCGCTGGCTATTAAATAGTTGGCGATTTTTCTTTATAAAACGTTACCTAAAATCTACCTTAATATTGCGGGGGTGACTCTTTTTTATAATTGTTCCTACTAATTTTGGTAGGCTCATTAATATAATATATAGACAATAAAAAGCATCGCCAGGAATCAACTTGGCAATGCTCGGGGTGTTCTGCCATCTGGCAAGTCTTAAATGGAGAAACACTCACATGAAATTACTAACCCTTAAAACTCTTGTTTGGGTTAAAACCCAAAAATGATGAAGAAATACATACCAAGTTAGGTCTATTAACCTAAAATATCAGCCAAAATGGTTGTATAATGTCACTCTAAGCCCCTTTTTTCATCATTGGCAAGTTATCCCTCTGCATTCACCTTCGGTCTCCCTGCTCGTTTCTTGAGGTCGGGAGAAAGATAGAAAGCATTTTCGGCTGTGCCAGTGATTACGAACTCTCGCTTTATGGCTTGGGTCACAGCCCACCTTGACAACTCCTTTGCCGTTGCTGATTCATATTCCTTAAAGATAGTGTTCTCGAAGAATGAAAGCAACTCAGGCTCATAAACTGGCTGGCTAATAGCAAAGGTGTGACCGCATGGCGTGGCGAATAAGTCGTACATCTTCTTAAGCGTATCTCTCACGTCGGAGGTGCCGTAACTGACTTGGATACTAATATCCTTGCTGGTGGGGTCTATCCGCTTTCTCAGTCGCCTTGCTATCATTTCATCATGGTTTTGAGGATATCGGCTGCCTGAGCCTGCTGTTGCTCCAACGTTCTACGTTTTTCGGCGTATGCGTTGAAGCGTTGAACACTATTGTTCTTGGTCTCGCCCTGCTGGCTGCGTTCCCACATTGGCCACATTGTTGTTAGAAACTCCTTTTGTTCCTCTGTCAAGTTTTGAAAATCTATCATAATGTACTGATTTTAAAGTATTTATATAATTATTTGTCACTCTCGTTTTGTGTTTTAATATATAATCGCCTGATTATCAGATATTTAAATATTAAAGAGTGGCAGCATAGACGGATTCTCGCCATACTCTGCTCCGCTCATCCTCGGCGGCATGGTCAATTTTGATGCTTCCATTGCTCCATGACTGCATCAAATTTTCTTCGCTGATATTAAGAAGTTCTTGAAATGGCACCTTCTTAACGTCCTGTTCTTTTTCCCACTCCCTCAACTCTGTTATAGCTTGTTTCACGTTGTGAATCAAAGCTATATGTGCATGCGCCGGCAATGGCACGTCGGCGGTGAATCTCGGGGTAAGACTCTCGTTGATGTCACTTGTTAAAATGGTCATTGTGGCGGTGTCTAAAACGGGGCAAACCTCTGACCACTCTGTAACAAAGTTCTCGACTGCGGCGACGTGTGGCATTGCCATCACTTTCCACCTGATCCAGTCGTTAATAATCTTATCTTTCTGGTCTTTGGTGTGAATTGGTGACTTCTGCACGGCTGCGCACCTCTCGCCGACAAAGGTTGCTAGGCGTTGTGTCGTCACGTCTTCGAGCTTGGTCGGGGTGGGATAATCTGCGAGCTTGAAAAGCTTGTAAATAGCTTCCTGCGCCTTGTTAAGTGCGCTCCTGCACTGATAGGCCGCTTCATCTAATTCTTTCTGTAAAACAATAGTGTTGTTCATAAAAAATTCCTTTTAAGTTGTTTGCAAAATTAAAAAAATATTTCTCTATCTTTCGTTTTTTTGGCTTAAAAAGTAAGTCAAAAAATGAACTTATAATTGTTGCAATTCAATCTTCATATCTTTGATGTCGAAGTTTGGCGACGCGATAATGTCGCCTATATCGTCACCGTCATGCAGGCCGTAGCGGTCTATTGTCTCTTTGCGCTCCATAATATCTACAATAGATATAGTATTGAAAAGATGCCGCATCTTGCGCCCCTTTTCTTGCCATTCATCGAACTTGCCATTATCGGGGAACAAAACCACGTTACGCCCTTTTAGTACTTGGCACATGGCGGCAGATAGCTTGCTACAGCCACCAGTTGCCAGGAACAAGCAATCAGTTACAACGCCACTAGCAATAACGGCGGTTTTCTCGCTCTCGACTAACCCGACAAACATGTTACGATGCTTCGATAACAGATGTTCACCGAAAAGGCATTCAGATGGCAGGTCGCCTAAGTCATGGATAGCGTGAATAGATGAAATTAAACCATTACCTTTGTACTTGATTCTTTTTCCAGTGGTGGGGTCGTATTGCATTATTTTTCCTCGGTGGATATTCCCATACTTGTCAACCTGCCAGAATACTGTTGCCCCGCCGTTAAAGTGGTCGATGGTGCCTAAATAGTAGCCGGTAATCATTTTATTAACAGTCTCCTCATCAAATAGGCTACGGAGATATATAATTAGGTGGTTGGTATCATATCCGCGCAAAGATGGCTTGAAGATTTCGTCACGTTGTTTCTCGTCTAAAAACTTGGGCCTCGGTTGCGGTTGTATAGAGGTTGTTTTTGCCTTTTGGTGTGCTTCCACGCCGCTTGGGTAGCGAATAAAACCGCAGCTATTGACGCGTTCACAGCGTCCGAATTTGTCTTTATCGACGATTGAGCCGCTAGCGTCAAGATAGGGAACAAATGAGTTCTCGCCGCATTCGGGGCAAATCATCTTACCGCGCAAATCTTTGTTGGCTTCACGCTCTTTGGCGGTCGGCAGGTGAAAATTATATTTTTGTGTAAGCATAATTCTTATTATTGTGTTTCGTTTGCATGGCTACGCCACATTTGTATCAAAATGTCTGTGTGTTAGTGTTTTATGGCACACCGTAACCGTAACTCCGTAACTACTTAGTTAAAAATCTGTTTTGGAAAAATCTTTTATTTTTGTAATCATTTATTTAAGGTATAGGGTTACGGTATTACGGTTACGTTATATATTAAACACTTTATATATAGTCTTTTACGCACAAATTTACCGTAACCCCATAAATATTAGATTACTTCTCGTTGATTATTCCGCTTATATATGGGCGGCTTACGCCTATCGCATCGGCGAAGGCTTGCTTATTCGGAATGGCAAAACTCGCAAACATCTGCTTGATAAGCTGTTTTTTGGTGGGCTTCTGCCGTTCTGCACCGTCATTCGGCGGGCATAGTATTTGCATCACCTGCAACGCTGTCCTTTCAAAGTATGCCATGCAGTCAACCGCGTAACGCATCTCATTCGCGGTCACCTGTAGATTGTCCAAAATTAACGGCTCTCCCTTGTCATCAGCCGCCACCGCCATACAGTGAACTATGCCAGCTAGCCGCAACACCATAATTTGAAGTTTGGCATAAATTGCACGCTCATTGCTTACTTTCCCTTTTTTCTTGAGTTGTAACTCCGCGTAATATTGCCTGTATATCTCATAGGCTTCGCCATCAACAAGCAGCTCTTGACCATCGTCTATTGTTTGCAAAGATTTGATGATACTTTCCCATCGCTCCAGCATATAAGGGTCACATACTGCGTCATTCAGTGGCTCGTCGGCCACCTCTTCAAACAGAAACATCCATCGCGCAACAAAGCCACTTGCAAGGAGCCGTTTTTCTCCAAACACATCTTTTATATATTCGGGCTGAATATTTCCTAATATATTAAGAAATGAACGCTCAACAAGAAAGGATGGATTATCCTTGCTTTTTCTGTCTTGCTGAACGTGCCTGCCATCCCAAACCTTCAACAAGTCAATGACTCCCGCGCCCTGGCTATATCTATTTTGATTCAAGAAAATAGTTGAAATTTCATCTTCATACTGGCAGATACCTAAAGGGTTGTTATATAATGCTTCCTTCAGTGCCTCAGGCGTAATATCTGCGCCAACCGTCATCCTTTTCAGCGGCGGCAAAGGTTCATCGCTGCCATTACTCCTTATCTCCGAGACTCGCCGCTCATATTCTTTGGCAAGGTCTGCGTTTATATTGGTCAGTGGTTTCATTACCTCCTCCACTGGCTCACTCTTATTGCTTCCGCTCGGCGCAACGGTGGTAACCCACAGCGACATCGGTTTACGCTTATACTTCGGCGTGCTTATCCGCACCCTGTTGCCGACTGCGGAACTCACTGCCGAGAACATCGCCCCCAACACGAACTCGCGCGGGCATTGGTAGGTACTTGTCACGTTTTCGCAATACTTTTGATAGAAGGCAGGAATCCCCCATATAGGAAGCTCCGCGCCTGGAATTGGCTGCGGGTTGTCTATCATCGTAAAATCGTAGTCTAACGGCGCGGCGGTGTGTTGCTCCTCATCGGCCGCTACCGGGGCCAACTCGCTCGCCATCGCTGAGGATGCTGTCGGCGTTGTTACCCACTCGCATTGCTGCGCGTCCTCGGCTAACATTCGCTGCTGTTCCTGTTCACAAAACTCGTCAAAAGTTTGGTTATCAGCAGAATTATTGCTACCTTTGTCAGTGAAGATATATTGCCCTGCGTCCTCAGCGGCGGGGGCTTTTTTTATGCAGCACCTCGATATAAAATTGTCAATCATCATAATGCTAACCCTTTCGCAACGCGTCAATATCTGATTGCTTGTAGAAGTTTTTTCTACCTACTTTCACCGGCACAAGATACTTCATCTTAGCCCACCTCCATAATGTTGGCTTCGTCACATCAAGTAACTTGCACGTCTCGTCGATGGTGAGGTACTCGGCATTCTTTTGGTGCTGTTGCTCCTGCTGCTCTTTCTTGCGCTGCTCTTCGCGCCATTCGGCGAAGATTTCGCGGAGGTCTTCCAGAGAGCAAACCAACTGAACGTTTTTACATTCTTTAAACATAACTTTTTAGTTGTCTGATAACTTTAAGGTCGCACCGTGCGCCCTTTTCTTGCTTGACGTTGCAAAGTAATTGTGTTTTTCACTTACCGCCAATTATTTTCAATAAAATAGCAAGCCAAAAAATGACCTGCCACCATTAAATTGACTATCAACGGATAACAACAAATGATAAATGTTGTTTAAGTATTCGCTATTTAATGCTTTATTTTGATTATCAACACGTTAGACTTTTGTCGTTAATATATATTATTTCAATTTCTGAAACCTGTTTTTTTTGCGCTGAATTGCATCTAATTGATAATCAATCATCTGTGCCATTTGCCGTTTTAGCTGTCTGCGCCTGGCGTTAGGGTCTTTGTTGCTTTTTTCCACAAAAAAAATTTTATGTGAAGTAAGTAATCAATTTTAAAGTGGGCGGTCGGGGGGTATGCCCACAATCGCCCACATTATCACCTACATCATTTATTTGTGGTTGTTGGTAGGTTTGTTTGGGTGTGTTCGCTTTTACTTCTGTTCTTGCTCTCAATAATACAGCCTACACCATTGGCTATAAGTATAAGAGCAGCAAATAAAATTGAGTAACCAAAACACACACCTATTGGTCCGGCATACATTGCCCTGTCCCTTATCATATCACATGCCATCAATATGGCACAAAGTGAAATGATGATGTAAAGAATACCTTTTACTTTCATGTCTCATTTTTTTAAGTTAATAAATATCGTTAATTATATCTGGTGCAATTAAATTACTTTAAAGGTGTAACCCAGTTCCATGTCCGCTTGCTGCTGTTCAATTATAGCATGTATTAATGTCTTTTCTAGTTCATCCCTTATGGCATAAATATGCTTCTCGATTTCTTCAATCACATCGTCGTGAATATACTCGAGTTTTCCGATGCAGCTAGAAAACTCACAAATGTCTGCCATTGCCATCAACACCTTCGCAGTCTCCTTGCTAACTTTAATGTCGCTGTACTCTTGTTCTTTTCTTTCCTGTCTGTTCATTGTTTCTTTCTCGTTGCTCATAACGTTCTTTTTTTGTTAGTTAATATTATTGTTGGTTTTCACTTGATTCTTCTTCTCTCCTTCGCCTTTCTTGCTCCATGAATTGTTTGAACATCTTTTTTGCGTGTTCCTCGGGTTTCACCTTTATATAGGTTAGGAATGCTTTTTCGGTCTTGTGGCCTGTAATCGCCATTATCATCATAGTATTGAAGTCACGATTATACATATTACTTGCGAAGCTGCGGCGGGCTGTGTGAGCCGTCACTACTTCCCATTTCCTGTAAGTGCGTTTCACGGCGCATACTTCGCCGTTATTGTCTTGTTCGGTATGCTTAATCGTAACTTTATCGTCAAGTTTCGCCATCTTTGCCACATCTTTTATGTATTCGTTGAACTTCTGATTTGCCATCGGCTTAGGCATATTGTAGTTGTATTTCCTCAATATCCTATCCGTTTCGGGCAAGATGGGTATAGTTACTTCGTTGCCTGTTTTCTGCTGTGTCAGTTTGTAACAAGAAAAGCCCTCTTCTGTAATCGGTTTCCCTGTAAGCTTGCCCAAGTCGCTGTATCGGCAACCAGTCCATGCGAGCAGCAAGAATTGGTCTCGCACTCTGTCAAGGTAAGGAGTTTTTATTTCAACTGTTGCTATCTTCTGTAGTTCTTCCTCTGTCAAATAGATATTATCTACTTCCTCGGCGAAGGCCTTACACTTGTTGCTATCAACAAACTCACAATTAACGCGCTGTGCGCGCGGTACGGCGTTGTTGATAATGGTTTTCAAGCATCGTATCATCTTGCCTACGGTGTTCTTCTTCAATCCTTGTGTACCGTAAAGGAAATGCACAAACTTAGAATGGAATACCGAATCAAGTTCATCAGTCTCTATATCATCTTTTCCAAGACTGCCAAGATAAGCGGTTAAATGATTCTTGACTTGATTGTATTCCCTCTGTGTGCTTTTCTTGACAGGGTTTCCGTCCTGCGTGAGTCTGTTCTCGGGGTTGTCGAGAAAGGATTGAACCGCCTCCATCAGCGTTATTGGTTTAGCTGTTTTCGGTTCATATTTTGAAGGATGCAATATTTGGTCTATCTGCTCCTTTAGCCATTCACCGGTAATATCTTCCTCGGCAACGATCTTGCATCGCTGTATGATTGTTTCTTTCAAGTTTGCCAATTTTATGTTATTGGCATCCATTTCTTTTTCCTCCCACGGCTTCACATACATTCGGCTGGTGTCTTCTTTTTGCTTCTTCTCGCTCCAATAGGCTCTATACACAAAGATCCCGTTTACTTTTGCCTGCACTCTCTGAGACTGATTAACTTTCAACCTTATTATTACTTCTGGGCGATCGCCGCCGCGTTTGCTTATCAGATATTTTATCGTTGCCATTTTGATAGATATTATATTGATTGTTGTTTCATATGCAAAGGTATATAATATTACCTAAACATTACCTATATATTTAATTAAAAATAATTAAAAGCAATAAAAAGTAATCATTAATAGTTGTATATTAATAATATAACTATTAATACTAATTAGGTGAAAATTTACCTAATATAATATATGTAAGTACTGGAGGTACCACGCTAGAAAACCCGCAAACAATTCGCTTGCGGTTTTTCTGTGTTTAGGGATAGAGTGGAGAGTGTGGAGTGAAGAGTGCAGAGTGAAGAGTGCAGAGTGTAGAGTGCAGAGTGTAGAGTGTGGAGTGGAGAGTGCAGAGTGTAGAGTGCAGAGTGTGGAGTGGAGAGTGTGGAGTGTAGAGTGTAGAGTGTAGAGTGTGGAGTGGAGAGTGTAGAGTGTGGAGTGTAGAGTGTAGGTGTGAAGTGTGGAGTGTAGAGTGTGGAGTGGAGAGTGCAGAGTGGAGAGTGCAGAGTGCAGAGTGTAAATGGTATAGTGGTCCGATCCTCGATCTCCGAACCCCGATCCCCAATCCCCGAAGAAATAAAGAAAAGCCTGGACATCGCAGTGATGCCAGGCTTTTCAAGGTTATATAGAAAGTTTTATTATTTAGAAGCCTTAACAGTGTTGAGCTTCTTCTCTTCTTTGCGGCGGCCAAGGGCTTTGGTGATAGAGTAAGCCACTGGCGAGGCGATGAAGAGTGACGAGCAAGTACCGATTATCACACCGAGGATCATCGCGAAGATGAAGCTGCGGATAGAGTCACCGCCCAGGAAGAAGATAACGAGCAATACCAGCAAGGTGGTGATTGAGGTCATCATTGTACGGGCAAGGGTGCTGTTAAGCGCCTTGTTGAAGGTGAGGTTGAGGTCTTGCTTTGGATAGAGCTTGCGGTACTCACGCACACGGTCGAATACCACCACGGTATCGTTCACCTGATAACCAATCACGGTGAGGATGGCCGCGATAAACGTCTGGTCGATCTCCATGGCAAATGGCAGCAGTCCGTGCAGGGTGTAAACACCGATTACCAAAAATGCGGTGAATGCCACAGCTGCGAGAGCGCCAACCGAGAATGCCACGTTGCGGAAACGGAGCAGGATGTAGAGAGCCATAGCGATAAGGGCGAAGAACACAGCCCAAATTGCTGAGCGTGTCATGTCCTTAGCGATAGATGGTCCAACGTGCTCAACATCGATGATGCCAGTCTTGTCGTTGGCGGTACTGAACTCTTTCTGAGAGATTTTTCCCTTGAAGGCATCCTTGAGGCTGTTATAGAGAGCTGTCTCAATCTCTTGGTCAACTACCTTGGTGTCGTATTCTTCGCTATTCTTGAAGTTAGTAGAAACACGCACGGTTCTATCGTTGTTGATAGTGATAACCGAAGTACTTGACTTTGGCAAGTTTTCTTTAACCTTATCTTTGAGGTTCTCAACATTAACAGGTTGGTCAAACTCAATAATATAGTTGCGTCCACCCGAGAAGTCGATACCACGGTTGAGGCCGCGTCCAGGAATGAAGAACATGGCAACGACAGCCAAAATGATGATGCCCACGATGGTGGTGCTCATCTTGCGCTTGCCCATGAAGTTGAAATTGGTGTTCTCCATCAAGTGGCGAGTCCATGGGGTAGAGAAGGTGATATTAGCATACCAGCCCTTCTTGATGAACCACTCAAGGATGATGCGGGTGAGATAAACTGCGGTAAAGAACGAGCAGCAGATACCCACGATGGTGGTGATGGCAAAACCCTTGATTGGGCCTGTTCCGAGGAACGCCAGAATGACCATGGTGATGATAGTGGTCAAGTTGGAGTCGAAGATTGCCGAGAAAGCGTTGCCATAACCATCGGTGACAGCAGCCTTAAGACCCTTGCCGGAGCGCAGCTCTTCCTTGATGCGCTCAAAGATAAGCACGTTGGCGTCAACCGCCATACCAAGTGCGAGCACGATACCGGCGATACCTGGCAGGGTGAGCACTGTTTGGAACGAGGCAAGGATACCAGCAGTAAAGAAGAGGTTGAATATCAGACCCATATTGGCGATGGAGCCAGCCTTGATACCATATACGCAAACCATGAATATCATCAGCAGCACGAGAGCCACGATAAACGAGGTAAGTCCCTTGTTGATAGACTCTTGGCCTAGTGATGGACCAATAATGCGCTGGCTGATTACTTCGGGCTGAACGTCCATCTTGCCGCTCTCGAGCACGTTTGCAAGGTCGGTTGCCTCCTCAGGAGTGAAGCTTCCAGAAATTTCGCTACGTCCACCAGTGATCTCTTGGTTGACTCTTGGGTAAGAGTAAACCTGGTTATCAAGGACGATTGCTACAGGTTTGCCAATGTTCTCGGCGGTGATGCGGGCCCATTTTTTAGCGCCTTCTTTATCCATAGTCATGCTGACTTTGGTTTGGCGATCCTCATAAGAGGTTGAAGCGCTGGTTACCACTTCACCTGTGAGGGCTGGAGTACCATCATTGTTGGAACGCAGTGCAATAAGCGCGAATTTCTCGGGTTGTCCTTCTTCGCTCTCTGATTTCACTGTCCAGCATAATTTTAAATCACCTGGCAGAATCTTTTCAGCGATGTCACTATTTATGATTCTGTTTACAGCTGCGGTGTCGGCTGCAAGCACGTAACCTGCAACGCACCAATTAGAGTTGACACCACCGAGCATTGTCATGAGGTTCTTTTTAACTGTAGTAGTGTCGGCATTTGTACTCGATGCATATTGTTGACTAAGTTGGTTGAGTTTATCGGCAATCCCACTATATTCATATGTGGCATAGAACTCAAGGTTGGCAGCTTTCTTGAGAAGCTCGAGCACACGGTCAGGATCTTTGATACCTGGCAACTCAAGCAGGATGCGGCCCTTCTTTGCCAGCTGTTGGATATTTGGAGCTATCACACCAAATTGGTCGATACGTGTGCGAAGCACCTTATAGGAATTCTCGATAACCTTATCCACTTCTTCCTCGATGTATTTCTGCACATCCTTGTCACTGGCATTTCGATTATCATTAATCTTTTGTACTCTCTTTATGAAGAGGTTCCTCACGTTGCTTCCAGTGGCATTGTACTTCTCGCAGAACTCGGCAACGTAGTTTTCGCTATCTTCGTTGAGTTCGCTGAGCACTTTGTCGAAGTTTTTGTCTTGTCCCTCTTTTTGGATGCCAGCAAGTGATTTTAGTACATTTGGAACTTTAATCTCAAGGGTTACGTTCATACCGCCCTTCAAGTCAAGACCCAAACCTAATTGCTTCTCGCGGACTTGCTTGTAGGTGTCGCCAAGCCACACCTTTTTTTTCTCAATTGTGCTGATGTATTCGTTATATGCATTCATGTATGCACTACCAGAGGTCAAGTCGGGCTTATCGATATTAGCCTTTTTCAGGGCATAGGCCTCGGCCTCATTCTCGTAGTGGTTAGCTACAAATGAGAAAGACAGGTAGTAAATGCATATCAACACTAATGCAGCAGCAATAGTTAAAATAAAACCTTTAGTTTGCATTTTGTAAGTTATTAATTATGTTTGTTTGTTTAATTCAATGGTTATCAGTGCTTTTTACATGTCGTAAAGGCATGAAAAAAGCACTTTTTCACGATTTCAGCCTGCAAATATACAACAAATTATTAACGTAGAAAAATTTTTTTACCACTTGTTGAGATTTTTTAGTTTTTCTATGTGAGAGTGGAGGGTGGAGGGTGAAGAGTGGAGAGATTGGAAAAGGTGCCTGGGTGTTGTTGGTGTGGTGCGCCGTAAGCACGGCGTTCAAGGTGCCTCGTGCTAGACGTGTAATTACTTCACCCCTCGCTTGGTGTCGCGGTATTTATCGCCGCTGTAGGAGCTGTTGTTGATGAATCCGTTGCTGTTGAACTCGTCTTCTTCCTCTTCGTTGTTGTTTGTCTTCTTTTCCTCCTCCTTCTTCAGCTTGGTGTCGCGTTCTTCGGGGTGGAATTTGCGAATTGCCTCGGGTTTCTGCTTGTCAACAGGCATTTCGTAGATGTTCCATGTGAGCGTCATGTCGCTGAATTTCTTTAGCTTGACGGGGTTATGGTAGTAAAACACGTCCTCGGGCTGAAGGTGCTCATTGTAATTGCCGGTGTCCCAGCGCCCATTGCCGTTGGCATCGAGCACCATCATCACATAGTAGGTCTCAGGCGGCACGTCATAGAAGTCGGCATATTTCCCGAGCACATCCACTGTGCGTACCACTGTACCCTGCTTGTTTAGCAGTTGGGCGAATGCCTTTCCCTCAAATCCAAGGCAGTTGATGTGTAGGTTGGCATATTCCTCCTCGCCTTTCACCTTGAAGTTTGAGCGCACTGTGTCGCATGGGATACCATAGATTGAGGTGACGGCGAGCGAGTCGATAGTGATGCGGTAGTCGGCGTTGGGTTTCAGCTCCATGGGTGCCACATAGCGATAGATGTTCCACTCATTACAGGGCACTAGGGCGGGCAGTGTCACCGCCTGCCATGTGCTGTCGGGATTCATCATCTCTAGATGCACGCCACCAGGGTCGATATATCCTATTGGAGAGCTGGCTTTTATATATAGCGAGTCGGTGATTTCAGTAGTGCCTTTGTTTGTTTCTATGTTTAGCAGCGTTGGTTTCACTTTAAGCGTCTCTCGCAGTCCTTCTATCTCATTCTCAAGGTCGGTGACATCCTTGCCCTCTTGCTGTTGCTTGGCGAGTTTCTCTTCTAGTTTGGCGAGCTCTTTCTCACGTTTCTCGCGCTCTTTGGCGGCTTTCTCCTGTTGCTTCAGCTCGCTGGTGTTGCGCCGCTTGGCGAAGGTAAGGGTGTCGGTCTTTAGCGTGAGCGAGTCATTGTCGTCGGTGTGCAGATAGGTCATTTCCAGTCTGATGGTGTCGGCCTTTATCATGGTGGAGTCGGTGATCCAATACACGAGCGAGTCTTGCGCCTCACGGGTCTCAAGCTTGTGCCAGTTATCATTATAGATGTTAGGCTGTATCACGCGGGTGGTGGGCATTTCGGGCAGGGGTGCCGAGAATAGCGCCATGAGCTTGTTGTCGCCTTGCCGTTCGCTTTTCTTGAAGTAGAGCGAGCGGAACTCCTCATTGAAGAGGCTCAAAAGCACGTCGTTAGGCTTGAACTCGGTATGCACCGCTGTCATGATGGTGTCGATGCGGTGGTCGAAGGTGAAAATGGTGTCTTGCGAAGTGAAATCGCTGGCACTGGGCACTATCACCTCGTCGAGAAAGGCGATGTCCTCGGTGCGCACCATCTTATAGTCGTTGTCAACATCGCGCAGCGCGAAGATGTGGTACTCGCCGGGTGGCACATTGCGCAAGATGAACTCGCCGCGGCTGTTGGTGCGGCTCACGCGGTCAAACGGCAGCGTCGAGAACGCCGAGTCGCTGAGGTTGCTGTGAAGACCCACGACTACGTTTTTCATGGGCTCCAGGTCGCTGGCACGCAGCACCATACCGCTCACTCGCAGCGAGTCGAGATGCTCGCCAGTGGAGAATGCGAAGCTGAAACCGTCGAGCACGTTGCCCTCATTGTTGTCTTCAATAGCGTCGGTAAAGTCGATGACATAGGTGGTGTTAGGTTCCAGGTCATCCTGGAACTCCACGGTGATTTTCTTGCCCTGAGCGCGTATCACAGGCTGTTCCTTAGGAGCTGGCGACACTATCACGCGTGTGGTCTGGTCCTTAATGTTCACTATCTCGTCGAAGTGGATTTCCACCTTTTTGCCGTTGAAGTTCACCGCTCCCGGAATGGGATTACTGCGAAGCATCACAGGTGGAGTATAGTCGCGCGGCCCACCCTCAGGAGAGCCTATATTGGCGCACGCCATCCCCACTAGCGCCAAGAGCGCCAGCACAAGCAGGGACAATATGTGATTCTTCATTCTCATCATTTCAACCTGCAAAGATAGTGATTTTAAATGATAAGATTTAAGTTTTAAGGTTTTTTAGGGTAGAGGGTAGAGTGCAGAGTGGAGGGTGCAGGGTGTAGCCTGGGCGTTGTTGGGGTATTGCGCCGTAAGCACGGCGTTCGAGTAGCCTCAATGCAGAGCGAGTAGCAAAAGTAATAAGCTATGGTGTTCTCATTCTGTCGTGGCGATGGCGGCAGCGAGTGCATTGAGGTGATAGCATATCTGCTCGGTGAGGCTGGTGTTCTTGTTCTGGTGCTCAAAAGGTGAGACGAGCAGCAGGTCGCCCCGAGCGCACGCATCAAAGTCCTCACCCGAAGGCTTGGAGAGAGATGTGAAACCGTTGTCCACTATCTTTATCACTTTGCAGTGCGCAGCTTGTGCCGCTTTTATCACCTCTTTCTCGCCTGGACTGATGGCAGGTGAAACAAGTACTACGCCACGCTGTGCTAGTGCAAGAAAATGCTCCACTTGCTCCTGAATTTGCTCTTTGGTCAACTTGCGTGAGCATTGCACAGCGGCTATCAGTGGATAATTGAGCAAAAACATGTTACCTAATGCCTCCACCTGCTCTCCGCCGGCCTCCACAGTCTTTCTCACTTTGAAGAAATCGCTATGGCTCCTCTTCACCCACAGCCGCCGAGGGTTGTCGTGGACATAGTTCATCATGTTGTTTAGCTGGTCTCTTGAGGTAAGGATTAGGTCGTTATAGTCTCTTTCCCACAATGGCCGTGAGATGTTCATCTCTTTTGCCGCGAAATCGCAAGCCTTTTTGAAACTAGAGATGATTGTGCCTAGATGCACCTCGTTTTTCTTTGTCACATGAAGGATGCCATGGAAATGGTCGGGCATGAGCTGGCTCCTAAGCAGCTTCACATGAGGGTGATGCGAGGGAATCTCGTGCCAGTAGCGCTTCACGGCTTCGCCAAGTGGAGTGGCCCTTACCCAGGCTGTGCGGTGGCTCGCGTCGGGAGCGGAGAGAGTACCCAGCACATCGCGACGACCTGCAACCACCACCGTTATCATATATACATAGTGGCCATAATAGTCGTGACCCGCTTTGCGGCGAGTCATTGAGGGCTTCTTTTGGTACTTCCCCTCGTTTCGCTTCCACCACTGCTTCCGTAGCTCATTGCGGTTATCGTCCATAGTGCAAAAATAGCGGTTTTCTTGATGATAAACAAAAGATGGAGGCATTTTTTATCTTTTTTGAACGCCGCGCTTGCGGCGCAATACCAAAACAGCCCCTAGGATTCAAGAGTGAAGTGGAGAGTGGAGAGTGGAGGGTGGAGAGTGGAGAGTGGAGGGTGGAGAGTGCAGGGTGGAGAGCGTAGCCTGGGCGTTGTTGGAGTATTGCGCCGTAAGCACGGCGTTCGAGTAGCTTCATGGGCAAAGGCAAGGCGGGCGGCAAGTGGCAAAGGCAAGTAGCGGGGCAAGCGGGCGAGGCGGTGCAAAAACAAAGGTGCCCGCCCTCGATTGGGCAAGCACCTTATTATTAGTGTAATTAAACTAATTATTGAGAATTAGTGAAATTAGTGGTTTGGTTAGCGGTTAAGCATCTTAGTTGCAGTGCGAGTGCCGTCGGTGTACTCGGTAATCACGATGTTCACGCCCTGGAATGGAGTGTCGCTTACCATACCGGCAACATTCACATATTTCACGCTCTTAACCACACCATTGCCAGTCTCCACTTTATTGATAGCGGTGGCAGGATCGGTTGGTGAGGTGAGGTCAACAGGATAAACCATGAGGTCGCTGCCTGCCTTTGAGCTGTTTACGCGGATGATAGCACAGAAGTTATAGGCGAAACCGTCGTCCATACCATCATGAAGCGCGTCAGTATCAGTAATACCGCTGTTCATGTTGAGGTTAATGCTGAAGCTGCCCTTGAACTCGTGAGAATTATATTTAGGATCCTCAGTGATAACCATCTTCTCATTTTCGCTGTCCCAGATAGCCCAAACGATTTGAGCATACTCTTGAGGCTTGGGAGTCATGAAGAAGTAGTTGCCATGACCTTCTTGACCGTGCTGGCTGGTCCAGCAGGGTTGGTTGCCGTAGAAGTTTGCAGGCATGTAATAGTTAGGTGCATAGCTACCTGCACTGTAGATGTCATCATTGGTAAGGGTTACACCAGTCATTGTTGGGTTAGTCTTGTTAGAGAATGTACCCTGGATAGAACCACCATTGATGATCTTGCCCACGAAGTCGCTGGCATTCTCAGCGGTAAGCTGAATCTCGCACCAGTTACTCTGGTCGTAGTGAGCTTGGTCAAGACGAGTGTTTCCATCAGCCTCGATGGGGAAGTTGTCCTTGTAAGTTGCATCAGGTTCAACCTCCCAGATTGACTGGCCGTCGTCGTCCTTAACCCAGAGCTTGGTGCCATCGGCGCTTGCATAAACACCCATCAGGTTGTTGCTGATTTTGTACTCGTGGGTCTCAACACCATCGGCACAGAGCTTACGCAGAGTAACCTCATCGGCCTTCCACTCGGTGAACTCGATAGGCATGAACTCCCAGCCACCTTGCCACAACTGGATGATACCAGTCACGTTGTAGTAAGTGTTACCAGCAGCAGGTAAAGTAACGTCGGCACTTGTAGAGCCGTCCTTGAGCAATGAGCCGTCGCCGTTGTACTTGTTGTAGCCTACGCAGTGGTTCACGGTGCTACTCTCGTTGGCGAAGCTGAAGTTCTTGCCGCTCTTGCTAGTAATCTTAATCTTCTCAAGAACAATATAGCGGTTGCACCAGGTGTCGATATTATCTTGGTTTGTAGCATCAAGACCATGCAAAACGTCGAAGTCCATGTGCTCAGGGTCGGCAAGACCCTTCTGGGTTGCTTGCTCGAAGCCGGCGTTCAGAGCGTCGTTGGTGTAAGCCTGAACATACTTGCCATACTCATAGTAGTTCTTGGTAACAACAAATCCAGCTGGGATGATGTCGCCATTCTCGTAGTAGGCTGCCTTGCCGTCCTTGCCGCTGTTCTCGTCACTGTTGAGTGTTGGAACCATGTAGAACTGCATGTAACCACTCTCGTCCTTAACCCAGATGTACTCGTGATACTGGCTGCTGCTGTACTGAGCATAGTCGTAGAGCACGGTAACAGGATTCTTGAACTTAGCTGTGATGCCATTGTCAAGAGCGAGGAACTCGGCAATGTTGTTAACCATGCGGTACTCGCTGAGGTCTTCAACTACGAAGTTCTGAATCTCCCAAGTACCTGCACCACTGCCCTCGGTTGGGTTGGTGTAGAGGAACGAGATTTGAACTTTCTTGTCGGCATAGCTTACACCATTGACATCGGTAAGGTCAACAACTGCAATGTCGTTGGTCCAACCACCGGCAGCAACTGGGTCGCTGAAGGTGATAGGAATCTGCTTCCATGTGCCGCTTGTGCCGTTGCTGGTCTCGCGGATGAATACTTTACATTGAGAAGTAACATCGTTGAAGTATTTGTTGATTTGGTGGCTGAAGGTCAGACTTGGCAGAACAGAACCAGTCATGTCGATGATTGGAGAAATCAGGCGGCTGGTAGCTGCATAGTTGGTGCCGTTGCTGTAAGAAGTACCTTTAACACCATAGTTGCCGTCGAGTGACCATACTGGCGAGAAGCCGCTCACGTTGTCGATAGTGAAGTCGCCGATGCCAGCGGTGAATGGCTCGCTGTAGGTCAAGGTTACGGTTGCAATCTCTGTGTTCTTGTTGATAGTGTAAGCTGCGGTAACCACGCTGCTGGTGTTGCCGTCCTTAACGGCGATAGCCTTGAAGGTGGTGCTCTCGCTTACTACCATCTCACCAGTGTACTCAGTGCCGGTAGTGGCTGTTGGGTCAGTGCCATCGGTGGTGTAGTAGATAGTAGCACCATCGGTAGCGCAAGAGATGGTTACAGCGATATCTACATTGTAGATGCCAGGAACTGGAGAGAATACTGGATTCTGAACGGCGTTAGTGGCACGGGTGTAGAGGTAAACTCCACTGGAATATCCAGATGCACCTGCGTTGGAACTTGCATAGTTTCCAAATACACTATTGGATGAAGAGAAAAGAATTAAGCGAGTGGGTGTGGCTGTGCCAACTATTTCGGCAAGATTATTATCTAGGGTAATAGTCATAGCAGTACCACTGTTGCCAGTAGTGATATTGGTGCTGCTTGGCATTTCAATGTATGAATTATCACTTAGCTTAAATTTCCAGTTGCTGTCGCTCGCCTCAAGAGTGAAGACGTTTACTGCAGTGCCAGCTGCAATAGTGCTTCCACTAACACCAATAGTACCATCAAGAGTGAAATCGTTAGTACTTTGTCCCTTATTACCGCTAATGGTTCCCATAGCATAGTTGGTTCCATTATATTTAGCAAGGATAATATACTCATTACCTGCTACGAGCTGGCTTGCTTCTGTTACCAGTGTAAAGTCGCCAGTGCTGGGTTGAACGTTGCTGTAGGTGTAGGTTGCCTCGGCTATATTGCTGTAAGCCTCGCCAACGTAAGCTCTTGCCTTAACGGTAGTGGTAGTGCTTACTGTGAATGAACCAGTGTACTGAGTTGACTCGTTGGTTGGAGTGCTGCCATCGGTGGTGTAATAGATGGTGGCTCCGCTCTCGGCGGTGATAGACACTGTGAGTGGCTCATTAAATGTGCAGCTGGCAGGAGAAATCACAGGAGCAGCAGGAGCCTTGGTGTAGGTTTTCTCTACTACATCGCTATAGATGCAATTTAAAACGGCAACAGCTTTGAAGGTTGTGGTAGCACTGATTGTAAGTTGGTCAGTGTACTCTTGACGAGTAGAATATTGGTCTCTTGGGTCTGAACCATCGGTGGTATAGTAAATCTTGCCGCCACGTTCTGTTAAGTTCGAAGCCATAGTTACATTCTTAGTAGTCTCGAATGTGGCGCTATTTGGACTGATGGTCATTGTTACCTCATGCTGAGTAACATAAATCTTCCAGTTGGGTTTGTCAACTACGATGGTGTAGATACCAGCGGGAACAGAGAAGGCGTATTGACCTGGACTGTATTGTGTGTCGTTGGTGAAACCCAATGGCACGGTACCATCCATATCATAAGTGTCAACTGCTACGTCACCATTACCCGCAGCATAATATCTGCCAGTGAGTCCGCCCCAGTTACTGTTGCTGTCTGAAAGCCCATCAACAAACTGGAAGTAGCAACGGTCGGCCATGTCGAAATATGCGTCAACAGCATAAGTGCCAGCAGAGTTGCTGTAAGTGAACTCTGGACCAGTGCTGAGGTTCCAGCCACTTTGGCTGTTCATGTCTTGACCAATAAGATACAATTTGTTGCTTGTGGTTGATTCTACTTCTTTGTAGAGCTGGATGGCTTGTTGACCGCTTTCATAGCAAGCGAAACGTTCTTGACCACTTGTGCTGTTATATTTGATAACACGAGTGGTGTTAGTCTTGTTTGTGATAGTAGCATTATTGCCACTGAATGCAATAGTCCATGTTGTGTTACTTGTTCCTGTAGTAAGTGTGTTTTTAGTGCCAGTATGATTCAACAAAGCACCATCAAGGTCAAATGTCCAACCATCTGTAGCATTACCTCCAAGGGTTAATGGCTTAACAGCAGAACCGCTTGGAAGTGTTGCAACGCCATTAGTAACGGTAAGGTTGCTAGAACCAGTCTCGCTTATACCATATTTTGTGCTAGTAGTAGATATAGCACCCATACCAGCTGGTGTGGTCTCATAAACCAAGATATAGCGCTTGCCAGCCTCAAGTTGACTTGTGCTGTTGATGCGCTCGAACCTGGCCTCACTGCTTGGCTGTGGAATGTTGATAGTATAAGTAGCAGTTGCAACGTCACTGTTGTTCATGTCACTCTTAACACCCATTGCCTTGATGGTAGTGGTCTCGCTAACAGGGATTGCACTGCTATAAGTGCTTGAACTTGTTGTAGGAGCACTTCCATCGGTTGTATAGTAAATGGTTGCGCCACTAGTTGCACAAGAGATGGTTACATTCTGCGCCTCGGTGAAAGTTCCCTCGGCAGGATCGAATGTGGGAGTGGCTACCGTCTCGACTGTAGTGCCACCAACTTCCCAAGTGATTGTAATGCTTGTGATATACATGGCACCGTTATTTGAACGGAGTCCAATATAGGCATAAGAACCATCAACTGTTAGTTCTGTAGAAGTTCCTTTTACTATTGAGCCAAGTTTTGTGCCTTGTGTACTGGTGCTGCCGTACAAATCAGAAGGAGAACTATAGGCTGAATTTTTGCCATAGATGTCTAATGTTCTGCCACTTGATGTTTCACTATACCATGAGACAACAACTTTTTTTATTGTGCCAATTGATGTGGTTGAAACAATGCCAGAATTGTTGTTATTTGAGCGTAACTGGATTGCAACGTCATTCTTATTTGCGCTATTGCCGGAATAAGAAACACCATTCTCAAAGCTATAAGTCCAGTCAGTATAAGTGCTTCCTGTTGCACCGGTTTTACTAATGGTTAACTCATTAGTCTCTGTAGCTGCCCATCCTA
Source organism: Muribaculaceae bacterium (assembly GCA_017557625.1). Lineage (GTDB taxonomy): Bacteria > Bacteroidota > Bacteroidia > Bacteroidales > Muribaculaceae > Sodaliphilus. The sequence continues at coordinate 39,026 of JAFYYG010000048.1, read as the reverse complement.
CTCCGATGGAGAGTGTGAGCAGTGTTAGAAATGTTAGTAATTTTTTCATACGCATGAAATGTTTAGTAGTTAGTAAAAAATATAAATTGTCTCTTTCTTTCTCTTTTTAGACAAAAGAACATAAGTACATATTCTCGTTGCCTGTCTCTTTTTTTGACAGAAGAACATAAGTACATATTCTCGTTGCCTGTCTCTTTTTTTGGACAGAAGAACATAAGTACATATTCTCGTTGCCTGTCTCTTTTTTTTTGGACAGAAGAACAAAAGAACATATTCTCTTGTGTCTAAATATTTTGTTCTTTTGTTCTTATGTCTAAAATCTGTGACAAAAAACAGTTTCACGGTGCAAAGGTAGGTTTTTTTTTAATATACCTATTATAAAAAAGGCGAGTATTTTTGTCTTTTATTTCAAAAAGATGTTAACAGGCTGTGGCGTCCTACCAAAGCCACAATTTTGTCAACAAAATCAAAAAAAATGCTTGGCACGAAGTCCGCGCCAAGCACTTTTGTAATTGTGCATTAAGAATTATGCATTACTTGAAGAGTACCTTGCTCACTGTGTGACGGCCGTTGTCATATTCCCTGACAACGATGTTCACGCCCTGAGTTGGGGAAGCGATTTCTATGCCCTGGAGGTTGTAGTAGCGCACTGCGATTACTCCGTTGTTGATGTCAACAACACCAGTTGGGATGTTGCTGGTAGGTTCATCAACGGCATAGGCGAGGTAGTTCTGGAAGTCATAGTCATAATCAAGCAGGTTGATGCCGCTGGGCTGTGTCTGCCAAGGCTCTTTGAGAGTGATGGCAGCGCGCACTTGATAGAGCGTGCCGTTGGCGAGTGATACACCATCAAGCCAATCAGTGCTGAGCGTAAGGCTCTGACCCTGGATAGCATTGCTTGGAGCGTAAGCGCGGAGAGCGCCATCCTTATCGTTCCAATAACCCGTCACGTCGATAACTTGGTTCTCTTTGAGTACGAACTCTTCGTCGAGGTTCACGGTCTCAATGTTATAATCTACTGGTTCCTCGCCAACTTCTGGTATTGCGGTGAGTTCGATGTAAGGATTGAGGTCGTGGTTGTAAAGTCTGCCCTTGAGGGTTCCGCCCTTGATGGCGTTTTGAGTCATGAAGCTTTCGATGATAGCAGCCTCGCTGTCACTTTCAGATTCAAAGACTACCTTAATCCAGTTGTCGCTGCCGTCGGTGAGGAAGGCGAAGTTCTGGCCCATTGGAGCCGCTGCCACTGCGAGGTCTTCGGCGATTCTATACTCGGTGTTGTCAACTCCGCTCTCAAGTACCTCGGCAAGAGGTGTCATATTCTCTTCGAACATGCCAATCTTAGTGGCGTTGACTACAGCTATATATGGTGTCCTGCCACCCATCTTGGAAATTACCTCCAAATTATAAACTCCGTTCACATCGAATAACGAGTCAAGCTCGGTTTCGCCCTGGTAGTAAGGTTGTTCACCACTCAAACGAATTTCACCATTTAATTCTGGGATGTCCCATTCGTTCTCGCCACTCTGGTTGGCCATGTCGAATTTGCCATTGCCACGATAAACGGCATATTTGAGGATGTTGTACTCATTTTTCTTTGGCTGAACAAAGAAGTAGTTTTCATCGGCGTAAGTTAAGCGATAGTTGGCAACGAGGTAATTGTTAGGAATGTAGCTCATCTCCTCGTTAGGAATTGGGTTGGCAAGCAACTCGATCAGCGGATTGGGAGTCTTCTCAACGAGGCGGCCAACCACGGTCTGACTCATCAGGCTCATGTCGTCAAGAGTCAAGTCTCTCTCTCCTGGCAGCTTAAACTCTACCCAGTTGCTTTGGTCGAAGTACCAGTCTTGCACAACAGGATGAATGGGTCGGTCTTCATCGTTAATAGATGGTTCCAAAGCGTCGCCGTCGGCATCCTTGGCGAAGACGCACACATCTTCCTTCTTTTCTAAAGTAATTACAGCGGTGAGGTCGTTGCTGATAAGGTATTCCTCACCTAACTTGCCGTTCTGGAGAATCTGCGCCAAGGTCAGGATGTCTTCGTGAGCCTCGCCAATCATGCCACTGGTTGTGTAGTAGCCGCCGTTGACAAACTCGAATGGTCCAACCTCGTTCTGGCCGTTGTTGGTGAAGATGACGTCGCTTGGATGGCTGCTGTCGTCGCTGTAGGTCCAGCGGTACACGAGGTTGCCGTTAGGTGCGGTGCCCACAACTTCGGTCAGTGCCTCGCCTGGGAAGCCGTGCTCACTATAGGTGTTGGTGTTGCTGTAAACCCATGCGTAAGGTGCGCCGAAGCTAGCGTTCTCGAAGTAGAAGTATAGGCAGTCGTCCATTGCTACAGCGCAGTCGGGGATAATAGTCTCTTGCTCGGGAGTAACGTTGTCGCCTTCCTCTGGTTTCTCAACATCGGGTAGATACTGTGCGTACTCGCCAGTGAGGTCTTGACCTGTTGTCCAGTTGTCGTTGGCAATCGGGAACTTCATGAATACATCTGTGTCGGTATGACTCACCTCGAAGCGCTCGTTGCTGTTGGCCCCGTTGTAGAGGATAGCGCCAATTTCTTCCTTGCCGAGGAATGTGCAATAGAACCAGCTTTGGCCACCCATGGTAGTGGTTGGGAATGCCGATTCAGCCCATGAGCCGTCCCAGTTCCAGAAGATTTGGCTATTGTTGGCGTATGGATAGAGCTTGATGCCGTTAGACCAGTCGGCGTTGCCGTTGTCATACATGAATACTGTAATAGCTTTCACGTCGGTGGTGTGCTTGCTGTCGGCGGTAACATCGATGTAGCCGGGTTGGAAGGCATTGTCGCCGAAGTGAGCGCCTGGATAGTAGTAGAAGTAATAGTCTTGACCTTCCTGCAGATAGGTGATGTTGCCGGTCATGTCCTTGCGGTCGTTGAGCATGAAGAGGATGCCCGATGGCACATCGTCAAAGTGCTTCTTGTACCAGGTCTGTCCGCAGTTTTCTACGGTCTCGGTGAGTCTCTCTCCACCATCGTCAAATCCTGGTGAAGTGAGTGCTGTGCCCTCGCCGTTCCAAGCGTGGATGTGAGGCGCGTCGTTGGTAGTCATGTTCTTGACATAGATGTTCACGCCCTCGCCGTGGCCGTTGGTGATATAGTAGCTGCGAGCCACTTGGTTGATGACTTCACCGTCTTTGAGGATGCCTGCGCGCAGGTAGTGGTTGCCGTCGGTGTTGAAGGTCACTGAGCTGCCGCTGGCGATAGTCGGGCTGCTGGCGGTGGGCTCGGTGCCGTCGGTGGTATAGACGATGGTTGCTCCGCTGTAAGAAGATACAATCTTTGGTGATACAGCGCCCTCGTAAGAGCCGGTCCTTATGTCAATGGTGAGATCGGGATTCTCAATCATTGGCATGTAGGTGTTGGTCACGTTGTTGGGCTGACCATCCTTAACGGTGTAGAATACATCGCTGGTGATGCCGTCGATGTCAGGAGTCTGGCTGCCTTCCCAGTTGATAATCAGGTTAACTGGATAGTCGGGCTTGTCCATCTGCACGTGCCACCAGTTGATGCCGCCCACCTGAACCTGCTCGAATGCGAGATAGCCTCGCCATGCTCCAAACGGCTCATACTTGTTGCCGTTGTTGTCGTAGTAATAAACGTAGAGGTAAGGAGCGTTGTTGTCGCAAACGTAGAAGTTAATCTTGTCGCTCTCGGTGGCAGTTCTCACATACTGGCGGGTGACAACCGATGAGGTGGGAACATTGTCATCAACCACTACGCCCACCTTGAGGGTGATGTTGTCGTTAATGGTGAGTGAGGTCTCCTGGGTGATGATGTTGTCGCTGGCAGTTGGCGTTTGGCCGTTGGTGGTGTAGGCCAGCGTGCAGCCTTCGGTCGAAGGTTTCACCTTAACAGTCATCGAGCCGCTGAAGGTGCAGCTGTTGCGGTCTATAACGGGATAGCCGTTGATGAGGTTCTTCTTCTCGTTTTTCTCAATTTCGTCATAGAGGCTGCTGGTGATGCTATAGCGTGCCACTTTGTAGCCGTTCTCGTCGGGGTCGCTCTCCCACACGGGGGTGAAGCCTTCGGGGCAACCATCGCTCACTGCGTCGCCCAACTGGAAGCAAACTTGGCCATTGGAGCCAGTCACAATCCACTGGATACCGTTGTTGCCCTTAAGCTCGGCTTCAGAGCGCTCGCTCTCGTTGGTGATGCCGGCGGTGCGGCGAGCCTTGATGAGCAATACTAGAGTCTCGTGCCACTGCGGGTGCATGAAGTGAGGATAGAACAAGCATGGAGTGCCAGGCATCGCCAGGATGAAGGCGTTGGCCTCAACGATGTTTTTCTCCACACGGTGCTGATAGGCCTTGCCATTGCTCCAGTTGTAGTTAGAGCCGTCGGTAGGAAGGTCCTTGAATGTGTCGTGGTTGTCGAGGAAGGTAACGGCATAGCGCTTGAGCACGGGGTCGCTGATGAGGCCCGAGTTGTTCAGGTAGCGGTAATTGCCGTAGTTGAAGGCCTCGCGGATATCGCTCTGCAATGGGAAGTCGAAAGCGGCACTCTGGTAAGTGCCTTCCATGTAGGTCTTGTGAATCCAGTTGGAGATGTCACCTTTCGAGCCCCAATACTCGCCCACGCTGAAGGTGGGACGCAGGGTGGTGTTGTACTCGGCAAAGTGCTTCTCCTCGAAACCCATGGCGTAGTCGTAGCGGTAGCCCACATAGCCCAAGTCGTTCTTCAGGAAGTCTAAGAACTTGAGGACCTTAGCACGTGTGACGGGGCTGTGGTGGTCGATATCGCGAGCCCACTGGCCCTGGCCGCCGCAGTCGGGGTTGCCGGTGCCTCGTCCACTCTCATCGTCGCAGCACACGTCATCGCTTGTCCATGAAATAAATTCACCTTCGGGGCAGAATGTGCCTTGGTACCATTCGGTCGGGAACTCGATGGAGTTCTTGTCGCCAGCCCAGGTGCCCAGACCGCCGCGGTGGTTTGCCACCACGTCTTCGATGGCTCCGGTTCCCTCGGCTTTGAAGGTCGAAATCAGCTCACGGAGTTCAGCCTCAGTGCCGAAGTAGGAAATTGGAGTCCAGGTGCGACCCTCTCCGTCGGTGTAGGTCCAAGGAACAAGTTCGCCTTGGTCATTATACTGATAGGAGAGTCCGTGATGGAAGTAAAACACTGGCACAAAGCCCATACAGTCGGGATTAGTGATAGTGGAGCCGTCACTGTATCCCCAGTTCTGACCATTGCGCCAGGGTCTTACACCGCCTCGACCACTATTGTCTTCACTGGTGTAATAGATCATTGTTGAGTCAGCAACTGTAGAGCCACTCTGAGGTAGCCACAGCAAGTCGATGTAAGGGGTAATCTCGTCCTTGTGAGCGAGAAGGCTCGTCCAAGTGGTGACAGGAACTTGCCATTCCTCACCACTGGTCCATCCAGCGCCATAGATGGTAGCCCATGTATAGCCTGGTTGGTGCGTAGCGGTAGCGTCGTTGGACTGGTGGTACTGCCACGGTCCAAAGGGGCTACAGTCGGGGGTCTCTTTGTAGCTGTCCCAGAAGAAACCCTGCAGCATCACTCCACCATAGTTGGCTGGCCATCCCTGGGCAAGGGTGGTCAACGGCAGGAGCAATGCCATTGCGAAAATGATGTAGATTTTCCTCATAATTAGTTTATTTTTAAATGGTTGGTTTATATAAATTTTAATGTATTGACGAAATGTTATAATTAGCACCCAAAATTAATAAATTTAATTTTAATTAATATAATAATATAATATTTTCTAAGATGAAAAAATGTGTAATCGTTTGCACTGTTGTTGGGTCGTCCTTGTTTTCTTGTCCTTTAGTCCTCTTATTTCACTATTCGCCCCAAAAACACCCAAAAAAAGCCGCCCCTGATACCGGGAGCGGCTCTTGGTGCTATGGAATAATTCTATTACTCTCCTCCAAGAAGGATGTTATAGACTACTGTGATATCGGTAGTTGTGATAAATCCATCACCATCCACATCGCTGGTGGCGATATAGGTGGTATCGCCTTCGAGCAGGTAGTTGTAGAGGCAGGTGATATCAACAGTAGTAACGTGGCCGTCGCAGTTCACGTCGCCAATAATGCCAGGATTACTGATAGGAACAACAGTGAGGGTCAAATCGTTGGCATTAACACTGAAAGTGAACTTGCCACCATTCTCAATGCGGAAGTTTGCTCCGTCAACCATTGCCAATGGAACGTTGAGCAGGTCGTTGTTGATCAAGAAGTAACCAACACCGTTGTCATCTTGACCACCAAACCAGGTCCAGCCATCACCATTGGGAGTGATAACCTTGAACTCAGCATTATCTTCAAGAGTGCCTTCGGTCTCATAAACGTTTTCGGTCTCGGTAGCGGTAAATACCAGACGGCCGCCATCCTCGGCTTGGCTCCAGCCGTTGAATGTGCCCACCAGGTAGAACTCCTCATAGGCTGGCAGCACTTCTTCGAGAGTAGTGAAAGTGGTGGATACCCACTCACTAACGCCGCCATCGGCATAAACGCTTTGTACGCGTGCATCATAAGAAGTGTTTGCCTCGAGATTCACGAGGTTGTAGGTCATTTCGGTTGCAGTGCCAGCAGTGGTCCATGCTTCGTCGGCCGATTTCTTGTACTCTACGTTCCAAGAAGTCTCATCGGCACCTGCTTCCCAAGTTAGAGTAGCTGCGTTGGTCTCGATATTGGTGGCTTGCAGATTCTGTGGCTCGGTGTAAGTTGGGAGAGTACCGGGAGTGTAGGTGAAAGTGGTCTTGGGAATAAAGTCACACTGCTGCTTGTAGTAATAAGTATCTGTCCATTGGCATCCTGCAAGGCCTGCATGCCACATAACTTCCTGCCCCTGGGACTTAAATTGCTTCCATCCTGCGGTCGTAGTGTTCTCAAATCCAATGAGCAGATTGCCACCACGATACTTGTAAGGTGCAGTAAATGTTATGGTCATCTCACCCCACTCTTGATTGGTAGGACCCACTCTCTCAACGGTTATTGTGCCTTGGTACACTATGGTGCAATTAGCTTTCGGCTCAAAATCAATATTATATGCGGTATAATTAACCTCACCTACATAAACATCGGCAGTAGAAGCCGTAGTGTGGGGGGTGTTATAGCTTGTTGTGTAGAACTTCACTGAAGTGATGTCACCACCTTTCATGTCAGCTAAATAAGAAGCGGGGATAATGAATTGACTTTTGGTACCTGCTTTGTTCCAGTAGCGAGTATATGCAGGAAGATAATCGTTGGTTTTCAATGTTACTGTCGTTCCAGTACCTTCGGTAGTACCGTCAAACACAGTCAATGTCTCTTGAGCGAATGCAGGCATGCACATAGCCCACATCAATAAACAGATTAGGAAATGTTTGTTCATAATGAAGAGTTTTTTAATAGATAAAATATTGTGTATTAAGCTAATAAAGTTGTATGTCAAGTTGGATTATTATAATTTGCTTATTTTTGAGCGTACAAAGATAGGAAAAATTATTGTAAAAAACAGAAGAATGACAATTAATCTGAATCTTAATGACCAAATTGGACTGGATTGGACTGAATGGAATCGCACCATTGTTATGGTTTTTATGATACACAATAATTCAGGTTGTTTGCAGTTATTTCTATAGAAAACAGATTACTTATGAATCGACGATTATTAACGATATTAATGGCATTTGTGGCGCTGATGACTCAGGCTGCCACGGTTGAAAACGAGTTTTTCAGCATTTCTACCCCCGACGACAGTTGGTTCCTTGCCAATGATGATGCTCTGCGACCATACGGCGCACGAGTGGATGTGACACGCCTTGACGCTAAGGGTGCTACTTTGGAACTGGCGCGCATCGACTACATAGAGGGGGCTTTTGACCCAACCATCTACCTCGAGAAGCAGGTGGTGGGCAAGAAGGACATTTTCTGCCACTCAGCGACCGATTTCACCGATGTCTATCCCTCTGCACTTGCGGGATTTGAGGCGCAGAGCGTGGGGTTTAAGAAGACCTCCAACAACTACAGCTACGATTGTGAGGCAGTGGCGTTTAACGCTGGTTATGGCACATTCCTTGTGATAACAGCACACCGTGCCGGCGAGCCCTCGCTCATTTCACGCATCGTGGGCTCGATGAAGTGCAAGACCAATATTACCCCGCTCTACACCACGGCTTCGATGGTGACGGCTGCACAAGCTGTGGTGGCGAAGCATCACCTGCCCATTGGCAACAACGAACATCTGAGCGGAGTGGAATTGGCTCCCGACACTGCTACGCTAACTCTAAAGGTCACAGTGCCTTACATTACAAAAGAGAATGTCAATGTGCCGGCATTTGTGATGACTAAGCGTGATGCTTGGTTCCGTCAGGCTCCCGAGGCGCTGAAGTTCAACCTGCTGCTTTCCGCCGCAGCGCGTGAGCGCAAACTGCTGAGGTATCTCTATGTTGATACTAAGGGAAACGAGATTGGCACGCTGCTGATTTATCCTGAGGAATATGAGCAGGTAGAGCAGCTTGAAGCAGAGCGCATAGCGCGTGAGGAGGCGGCACAACAGGCTCGTGAGGAAGGCGAGAGGGCGGCAAAAGAAGCCGCCGAACTTGTCGCACGAGAGGCTGCCGAGCGCGAGGCAAAAGAGGCTGCGCGGTTAGAGGCTTCCAAGCCCATCATTTACGAGGTAAAACGTGGCGACAGCCTCAACAAAATCGCTAAACAATTTGGTGTGTCGGTGCAAGACATCAAAAACGCCAATCCATCTATCAAAAACGACAAAATCCAACTGGGGCAGAAGATTGTGATTATTAGGAATCGCTATGAGTGACTAGGAGTAGCTATGAGTGACTAGGAATAGCTAGGCTTTTCTAATTTCCGATCCCCGAACCTCGATCCCCGATCCCCGACCTCCGATCCCCGATCTCCGAACCTCGATTCCCGCGCCGCAGGCGCTAATAAAGGTTTGTCACATCCTCGTAGGTCTTGTTCCCGTCGTAGATAAAAAAGTGATTTCCTGGTGTTAAGCCTTCAATGTTAGGAGTCTGCCTTCGGCTGCTGCCGGCATTGATGATGATGTTTATGGCATCATATTCGGTTTCAAATCGCTGCGTCCACCACACCATGCCGTCGCTGGTGGTGCGCGTCTCGGTCATTTGGGTGCCGGGCCAGTTGCCGTTGAGGACATTGTTGTGCCCATTGAGATATACCCATGCGTAGAGATAGGGTGCCGTGTCGCACTTCACGTTGATGATGATGCCTGATTCTTCCACTGGAGGCTCGTAGGTGCCGAGCATTATGTCATAAATCATTGTGATGTCGGCAGCGGTCAACGCACCGTCGTGATTCACGTCGGCAAGTGTAGCCAAGTCATCATCAAGAGCTGTATTTCCAAGCAGGATGTCGTAGAGCAGGGTGATATCGGCAGCTGTCACCGCTCCGTCGAGATTCACATCGCCCACCACGTTCTCGGGTTCTCCCCATTGGCTTGCCAGCCAGTTGTGCTTGTTGTGGAAGTAACTCTTGAAGGTGTCGCGGTCGTTGAGGATGTCGGGGTTGCCATATTGTGGCCAGCGTGCGGCATCGCACATCGCCGCTTGGTAGATTTGGTCAATGAAAGAGTCGATAAAGCCGTCCATCTCATCGTAATGCAGCAGTTCAAAGCGGTCCCAATGCCTTTTTACAATTTCTTGGAAATGAGGAAACTTGGCGATTTCGCCAATCCATGTCTGCGTGAATGCCGGATGGTCATAAATAAAGCGGTCGTTGCTTCGGTGGAAGGCGTTGCCGAAGTCCCACACTGGTCCGAACATCATCTTTGTGCTGTCGCCATTCTCCTTGTGCCAAAAGCAGCTGCCGTGGAACGACTCGGTGTCGTCGAGCAGCTCTTGAACCAGATAAAACCGCGCCAACTCATCAACATCGATATACCGCTCCCAACCGTTGTTGGTTTTGTCGGTGACATAGATGGCGGCATTGGTAGTGTTGATGAACCCAGTAAGGTAGGTGCGTTGCTCGTCGCTAAGGTGCTCGGGCGACTTGTAGGTTGACCAAATGTTCTTGCCGTTGCCCTCAACGGTGCGTATTTGCTCCTCTTCCTGATAGTTGTCGATTTCCACGAGCCACCCGCCGCTTATGCTGAAAGGGTTGGTCTCATAGTCGGCTTGTTCGGTGACATTCACACGGTCAGGTTCCACACGGATTGTCTCGGTGAGCATGTAAAGACCTATGTAGTCGCCATTTAGCACCACCTCAACAGGCTGTTGCGACGGAGTCCACTCCAGTCCAAGCTGTCGACTCAACTCATAACCCACAGTGTTGCGCAGGCCTCCTAAGTTGTCATCGGCGTTAGCCATCAATGCCCAGTGCTTATTGCGCTTCATGCCCAAAAGCGGCATCTTTGAGTCCAGCTTCAGGCGGTAGGGTTTCTTGTCAAAAGCCGACCACGTGTAGTTGCCGCGTCCACGAATCTGCATCAGCTCGGGCGCGTCTTCCGACCCCACGTTGGCGATTCCCTCGATTCCCATGTTGTCAACATAGAACTCGGCATAGACATAGTCCTCCTTAGAGGTGATGGGCACTGCGTCGTCGGTGTTTATGAACATCACGGGCAGGGTGCCAGAATAAGAAGTGGCCTCGCCAGGTCTTATCCACGACCCTGATGCCCAGTTGTTGCCGCTAGTGGGCGTGAACACCCACCCCACGGGAATGGAGAGTTCGCATGTGGCGGTACGCTTCTCGCCCAGTGTATTGCTGATGCGGTCTTTGAGGTTTGGGAACGTCTCGTTGTAAAGTCCGTCGTCGAGCGAAGTCTCTGCAAAGCAGTAGCGATACATTCCTGTCACTGTTTCGGGGATAGTGATGCTCCACAGGTCATCGCCCTCGTTGGTCATCGTCATCACATAGCTTTCGGGATTGGAATAACTGCCGAAGACGAATTTCACTATAGAGTATTTGGTGAGCGAGTTGTCGAAATAGAACGTGCCTTTGGGAATGTCGAGCGCATGGGCGTTAATCACGCTCAGTATTAGTAGCAAAAGTGATATTAGTGTGTTTTTCATAATTTAAGCTAACAAGCTATTGAGTAAACAAGCTAACGAGACAATTGTAGCTAAACTATATTGAGTTTGAAAAGGGTGATGGCGTTGCGGTCGGTGGCGGTTTCCACTTCTTTATCGCTAAGATTTAGGTGCTGGGCGATGAAGTGACACACATGCGTCACAAAGGCACTCTCGTTGCGCTTGCCGCGATGAGGCACTGGAGCCAAGTAGGGCGAGTCGGTCTCAAGCAGCAGTCGGTCAAGCCCCACCACTGGCAGGATGTCCTTGACATTGCTTTTTTTGAATGTTACGATGCCGTTTATGCCAAAGTAGAAGTCGCCACGTTTTCTCACTTCCTCCACATCCTGCGGCGTGCCGGTAAAGCTGTGGAACACCCCTTGCGGCAATGATTCGCCAAAGTTGTCCATCACGCTCAAAATCTCGTCGAGGGCATCGCGGCAGTGCATGATAAACGGTATGTCAAGTTCCTTGCACCAGTGCAGCTGCGTGTCGAGCGCCGCCATCTGCTGCTCTCGCCATGTCTTGTCCCAGTAGAGGTCGATGCCTATCTCCCCCACAGCCACTGGGTTATGCTCATCGAGCAGAGGGCGCATCGCAGTAAGTTGCCGCTCATAGTCCTCATCCACGTCTTCGGGATGTAGTCCCAGCGCTATAGAGATATATCCAGGATAAGCATCACGCGCAGCCACAAGATATTGCACGCTTTCCAAATTTTCATTGGGCAAGATGATGTGCTGAACGCCAGCTTCCCGTGCACGCTCTATCACTTGGTCACGGTCATCATTGAATTCACGGCAATATATGTGGCTGTGAGAATCAATCATGGATAGGAGTAGCTATGAATAGTTAGGAGTAACTAAGAATAACTATGGACTGTGAACTATGAACTATTGACTATCGGTCTCGGTTAACGAGGTCCTCGATTACTGACTCAAATTGCTTGTAGGCGTCATATTTCATTTTGGTCTCATGGAGCAGGTCGAGGGCTTGGTGAGAGTATTTAATGATGGCATTTCGTGCCAGGTCTTTCAGACCCAAACTCTCATAGAGCGCGGTAACCGCCTCGATTTTATCCTGCTTGGGAGCGTATTTGTCGGTTAGCCAGTGGTTGAGTTCTTTGGCTTCGTTGCCAGCAGCGTGGTCTATGGCATTGATGAGCAGGAATGTCTTCTTGTTGTTGACGATGTCGCCGCCAATCTCCTTGCCAAAGGTGGCTGGGTCGCCCCACACGTCGAGGTAGTCATCCTGCAGCTGGAAAGCGAGACCAAGGTTTACAGCCATGTTGTAGATTGATTCGGCATTCTCCTCATCGGTGCGTGCCACGATAGCGCCCGCCTTGCATGAACATCCAGTGAGCACCGAAGTCTTGAGGCGAATCATCTTCATATATTCCTCAACGGTCACGTCGTTGCGGCTCTCGTAGTCCATGTCATACTGCTGTCCCTCATACACTTTGATGGCTGTGTCGTTGAAAAGTTCCATCAGGGGTTTCACTATTTCGGCATCGACGCGAGTCATCACCTGCGCTGCCATCTGTAGCATAGTGTCGCCGCTAAGGATTGCCACGTTCTGGTCCCAGCGCTTATGCACAGTAGGCTTGCCGCGGCGTATGTCGGCGTTGTCCATTACATCGTCGTGAATGAGTGTGAAGTTGTGGAATAGCTCAATGCCCAGGGCAACATTGATGGCTTTGTTGATGTCTCCACCCATCGCCTCACAAGTCATCAGGGTGAGGACTGGTCTAACTCGTTTGCCGCCCAACCCCATAGTGTAAGCTATTGGCTCATATAGATGAGCTGGCTGCTTAGGATAGTTTATGTTATTGATAGCCTTGTTTACAAGGTCAAGATAAAAATTGTAGTTATGCATAGCTGTAATGTTTTGGTTATTAATCTTCGACTAATTCTTCAAACTCGTCCCACTTTTCGCCTTCGGCAATGTTGTCGGGGCGTTCTGCAAAGATTTCCTTTGCTAACTCGGGGTCATTGTCTTCAAGATATTGTTTATAGGCTTTGTTGAAGCTGGCAATGGCGATGGAGTCTTCAGCAAGCTGAAATTCGGCTTGCAGAGCTTTTGCCTCGAGGATGCAGTTCTGCATCGCCAGAGTGTCGTTGTGGTCAGTATCAACAAGTTTTTTTGCTGCCTCAGTTGCTACTCTTTGGGCTTTGCCTTTTAATTTCGACACTTTGGGTTTTGGTGCAGGTTTCTTCTCCTCCTTGCAGCCGCCTACCATTAAGACGGCGAGAATCAGAGATATGGTTATCAGGATTTTTACTTTCATGGTGCAAAATTAGTGCAAGTTGAGGGCAGAACAAAATGAAAAACAAAGTTTTTTCATTTTTTATGCCTCGACACCGCCTAATTTATCTAAAAAAACTAGAAAGTGACGAAATATGCAAAAATCCCTCGCAGGTTGTCGCGAGGGATTCTTTGTAGGTGTTTTAAGGAAAAGTGGTTAGTCTTCTTTCTCCTCTTTTTCCTCTTTCTCTTTCTTGCAACAGCAGCAGATGGGGTCGATTATCATCCAGATGACAGCAGCAAGGGCTGCGCCAACGAATGGACCAACGATGAATATCCAGAGTTGGCTCAGAGCGTCACCACCTTCAAAGATAGCGGGAGCGATAGAGCGGGCGGGGTTCACCGATGTTCCAGTGTAGCGGATGCACACCAGATGCACGAGAATCAGCGACAGACCGATGGCGAGGCCAGCGAAGTTGTTGGTAGCACCATTAGTCTTTGCGGTAGCACCAAGCACTACGAGAACAAATACGCAAGTGAATACAATCTCGGCTATCAAACCGCCGGCAACCTCCACACCATCTTGCAACGCGTTGGCACCAGTGCCTTCAAGACCGCTGTTGGTGGTGAGCAAGTACAGGATTGCTGAGCCTATGAAGGCACCAATCACTTGGAAAATAATGTACATGCAAGCATCCTTTGCGCTGATGCGCTTTGCGATGAGGCATCCCAGTGTGATGGCAGGATTTATGTGGCAACCGCTGATGCCACCAATGGTATAGGCCATTGCAACTACAGCCAGACCAAAGGCAAACGCAGTGCCCACCACGGCGGGAATGTTGTTAATTGGGTCACAACCAAGGCTTACGGCCACACCGCAGCCCATCAACACGAGCACCATAGTGCCCACCATTTCGGCTAAATACTTTTTCATATAAAAACTGATTTTTGAAGTTAATAATATGGTTAAATTGTTCAAGTCTGGTATAATTATCTCTAAACACGAAACTCTAACCTCTAAACTTCAAGTTTAAAACTTAAATTAAATGATTATTGTCGTGTTGTGATGTGGTAGCATGGCTGCCCTCGTTCAAACATGATGTAGCAGCGGTTGGCGTCGCGCAGCTCTTTGAGTGTCTCGCCAAGTGTGTTGACAAGCACCTTGTAGCTGGCGTCGGCACCCTCAAAGTCGGGTAAGCTGTCAACCTTCTCAAAGCAGTTGTAAGCGATGTCGAAGGTGGTGCCGTACATGTGGCAGCTGTTCTTGACGGCGTTGCGGTTCACGCGCCGCAGTTTGCGCACATCGTCGCTGGTGCGTAGCAGCGATGTGACAATGAACTGGTATTGTGCAAATCCTTGTTCTTGCAGTTTCGATTGGAAGTTGGCGGCTATGATGTTGAGTAGTTCGCTGGCGCTGGGGGTGAGGTAGGGCACCGAGTGTGTGAGGCTATCTACCTTAAAAGCGTTTGACGACTCTATCTTAATCAGCTGATATGCAATGCTGTCAACACCATCTCGTGTGCTTAATGGCTCGATGCCAAATTGCTGAGCGGCAACAATCTGGGTGTCGTTCACGTCTTTAAATCGGTATGATGCGTTGAGTCCTCCACCTCCACCTCTAACTTTGACGCGCTGCACTGATGCGGTTGCTTTGTGCGAATCGTCTTCACCAATAGGAATTGCATAGCACAGAACCACAAGAAACGCCACAACTATTACCGATAATATGGCAAATAGTCGTATGCGTATTCTGTCTTTGCTTTCCTGCTTCATAATGCAAAATCACAAAAAATGGATAAAATTCACTGAGTATTTAATAAAAATATATATGGTTGATATTATAGTCGGGTGGTGATGTGGTAGCATGGTTGCCCTCGCTCATACTTCACATAGCAGCGGTTGGCGTCGCGCAGTTCTTTGAGGGTCTCTCCGAGGATGTTGACAAGCACTTTGTGGTCGGCTACTTCACCTGTGAAGTCGGGTTGGCTATCCACTTTTTCAAAGCGGGTGTAGGAAATGTCGAATGTAGTGCCATATAGGTGGCTGCTTTGCTTGACGGCATTTCGGTTCACTTGCAGCAGGCGATTCACGTCATCGTTGGTGCGTAGCAGTGATGTGACGAGAAATCTATATTGTGCCAGACCTTTCTGTTTCAGTTTTGCTTGGAAATTTGTGCCGATGATATTGAGCAGGTCTTTGGCGCTGGGAGTGAGATATGGCACCGAGTGTGTGAGGCTATCTATTTTGAATGTGCTAGAAGATTCTATCTTCTCAAGTTGCCCGATGATTTTGTCAAGGTCGTCGCGAGTTGCTACCGGCATAATGCCATATTTTTTGCCTGCCTCGAGATGTGTGTCATTGTCATCTTTGAATCGAAACGCAATTTTGATGTTTCTGCTGGCACCCCTAACCAATGTTGACTTATTTGGGTCGTTGGCCTTGTTTTGCTTGTAGGCAAAAGCGCAGCATAAAACCACAATGATGACCATAACTATTGCCGAAATAGCAATAATGGCTTTGGTGAAGTTTTTATTGGTCGTTTCTAAATTCATAGTGCAAAATTACAAAAAATGGATAAAATCCAATAATTTGTGAAGAATTATTTTATCTGTTGGGTATATTTTTATACTTTTGTGCGATTTTTCATAACACTTTATAAAGATGGACAGTTTAGACTTGATACTGGCAAAGAAATTGCTGAAAATAAATGCGATAATGCTCCAGCCCGATCAGCCATTCGTTTGGGGCAACGGCTGGAATGCGCCAATCTACAACGACAACAAAATAGTGCTGTCTTACCCTGACATGCGGAGGTTTGTAAAGGTGGAGCTTTCGAGGCTCATCCTTGAGCACTTCCCCGACGCCGAGGTGGTGGCGAGTGTGGCGATGGGTTCAATTGCTATGGGAGCGCTGGTTGCCGACACGCTGGGGTTGCCGTTTGTCTATGTACGCGATGTGCCTAAGGACCACGGCCTTGAGAACCTAATAGAGGGCAATTTCGAGCCAGGTCAGAAGGTGGTGCTTATCGAGGACCTCGTCTCAACTGGGTCAAATGCCATAAAGGCTTTGCACGAGATGCAGCTCGCAGGCGGCGATGTACTTGGCATGGTGGCGATGTTCACCTACGACTTTGAGCAGGCAATCTCGACATTTAAGGAAGAGGAACTGAAACTCATCACCCTCACCAACTATCACGCTATGATAGAGGCTGCGTTGGCAACGCAGTACATCAAGGACGAGGATGTAGATACCCTCGAAATGTGGCACGAAAACCCTGAGAACTGGACACCAACAGCTACGGAGTTAGATTAATTACAAACGTATTATATATACAATATCAAATGGAAACCTATAAAAGCGACAAAGTAGTTATTGAACATAACATCGAATTAATTTACAGCAAGTTGAGCAACCCATCCATGTTTAAGGAACAAATGGAGAAAAACATGGACCGCATTCCCGACGAAGCCCGCGAACACCTTAATAATTTGAAATTTGAGGAGGACGGCATTAGCATTGACTCGCCAATGGGAGCAGTCAAACTCAGCGTTAGCGAGAGCGTGGAGCCAACTTTGGTGAAATATGTGGCAGAGTCATCGCCAGTGCCATTCGGACTGACAGTAAACCTCGAAGCCATCGATGAAGAGCACACCAACGCCATCGCCGAGATAAACATCGAACTTCCCTTGATGTTACGAACGATGGTAGGCAGCAAACTCACCGAAGGCGCCCAAAAAATGGGCGAAGTCCTCGCTAAACTCCCTTACGGGGAAATGTAAATCCTACCCAGAATTGATAGTATAGTAACACGAAACTCGTCGGAATGTGGATTTTTTTTCTACATTCCGACGAGTTTGAAATTTTATTACATCAAAAGAACTGTCACTTTGATGTGTGGTTCGTAAATTATTCCAGTTGTGCTGCGGCGAGGGTGAAGAGGGAGAGTTTTACGGTGGGGATTGCGGTTTTTAGTGCTGTGGCGCAGGCAAGTAGGGTGGAGCCAGTGGTCACAACGTCATCGACGATGAGCAGGTGTTTGCCGTCTAATCCTTTGCATTTCCGTTTATTGGCGGCATACATTCCCTGGGTGTTCATCATTCGCTCGGCAGCGTCTTTGTGTGTTTGGGTGGAGTGTTCGTGAATAGCTTTTAGGGCTTTTATCACAGGGATGCCAGTGGCTCGTGATATGCCTTCGGCAAGATATTGACTTTGGTTATATCCGCGGCTGGCAAGTTTGTTGTAGTGCAGCGGCACGGGAACTATCGCGTCGATGCCGTCGAAGAAGTGGCTTGGCAGCATCTCGCGTGTGGCGCGCTCAGTGAGCCAGCGTCCTAGCGTGGGCATGTTGCGGTATTTCGTGTCGTGGAGAATTGAGGCGTAAGGGTCGTTCTTATGGTAGAAGAAATAGCTGGCGCAGCGCTCTATAGGCACTTTGCCCGCCATAAGCTGGTCGAAGCGGTTGAAAGGGATTTCCTCATAGTGCGTGCGAGGTATGTTCATCAGGCAGTGTCGGCAGAGGAACTTCTCGTCGAGGTTGAGCGGCTTGCCGCACACCGAGCAGTTGCGTGGCATGAACACGCTGGCGGCACTGGTGAGGAGGTCTTTAATCTTCATGACTCAGATATTTCTTATTTTAACAACTGATTTTTCTGAGAAATCTGAAATAAAGAAGATATTTTTAAAATCAAATTTGTGAAAATCAGAATATTCAGATTATTCAGTTGTTTTTTTGTTTTATGATATATTCTCAGTGGATATTAGTCGTTCTATGGCAGGAAAGATGATGCTTGGCTCAAAACCGCGTGAGGAGGCAAAGCGCAGCAGCGAGGCTTTCACTTGCTCATCGTTTTTGCCGCTCAGTGTCTTGGCTTTAGCGATTAGAGCGTCATCAAGAATAGCGGTATATTGCTCCTCGTCAATTTCGGCGAGTGCTGCGTCGATATATTCCTGCTCGATGCCTTTGCCACGGAGCATAAATGCAATTTTGATGCGTCCCCAGCCGTTGAAGCGCAGCTTGTCGCGGCAGTAGGCGTGAGCATAGCGCTCGTTGTCGAGGTATCTCTCCTTCTTGAGACGTGCGATTATGGCCTCGGTGTCATTTGGAGATATTCCCCAGTCATGCAGTTTTTTGCGCAGGTCGCCCTCGGCCTGCTCACTGCGTGCGCACAGCGTGGCAAGTCTTAGGTAAGTGTTGTCGGGAGTTATAGGTTTGCGTGGCATTTATTATTAAATTAATAGATTTTGCACTGTTTTTAGGCACTCGTTGGGGCTGCACCAGATGATGTCGGGGTCGCGTTTATACCAGGTGAGTTGCTTTTTTGCATAGACGCGGGTGTTTTTCTTGATGCGCTCGATGGCGGTGCGGCGGTCCATAGTGCCATCGAAGTAGGCAAACATCTCTTTGTACCCCACGGTGTTTAGCGAATTGAGGTGTCGCAAGTGATAGACGCTGCGCGCCTCAGCTTCAAGTCCCTGCTCTATCATGGCATCGACACGGCTGTTGATGCGGTCGAAGAGCAACTCTCGCTCAATGTTAAGGCCTATCTTGATGATGTTGAAAGGGCGAGGCTTGGTTTGCCCAGTGCGTAGTGATGAGTAGGGGACACCTGCCTGTCGGCATACCTCGATGGCATGAACCACACGTTTGGGGTTGAGTTTGTCCACTTGCTCATAATAAGTTGGGTCGAGGCGTTGTAACTCCTGAAGCAGCGGTTCGAGGCCTTGCTCCTGCCATTCTTGCTTGACGGATTGTCGCACCTCGTCGCTGATGTCGGGGATAGGGTCAATGCCATGGCACACGGCATCGACATACATCATCGAACCACCGCACATCACCACGTGGTCACCTTTCTTGAATAGCGACGGCAGAATTGCCATCACGTCGGCCTCAAACTGCGATGCGCTGTAGTATTCGTCAAGCTCCTTGAACTGCACAAAGTGGTGCTTCACGAGAGCTTGCTCATCGGTTGTGGGGGTAGCAGTGCCTATGGGTATTCCTTTGAACACCTGCCGCGAGTCGGCATTGATGATATCGCAGCCCAAATGCCGCGCTACCTCGATGGCGGTCGCCGTTTTTCCCACTCCTGTGGGGCCTGTTATGACGATTAATGTGGGCAAGGGCTTGTTCTTTGTTTTGTGTGTTGCGATGGTATCGCAACATACGGTACCTTATTATTTAATGAATTTATTAACAAAGGTTTTCACTCGCTGGGTGTATTCTTCGGGGTGGTCGGTGTAGGAGCGGGCATGCTCGCTGCCGTGTGCGATGTATTTCTCTTTATAGCCTTTTTGCTTGGCATTGTAGAGTTGGTCGAGCATAGGGAAGGGAACAAAGGTGTCGGCATCACCATGGATGAAGAGCATGGGAAGGGTGGATTTCTTTACCTGCTCAAGTGCCGATGCCTCGCCAAAGGTCCATCCGTAACGCATTTTGCATAAGGTGCTTGTGAGGTTCATAAGCGGGAATGAAGGCAACCCAAACTGGTTCTTGAGCTCACCGTTGAACTCATCCCACACGCTGGTGTAGCCGCAGTCTTCGACAAAGCACTTGACGTAGGCAGGACACTTCTCTCCGCTGATGCACATGGTAGTGAAGCCTCCCATCGATATGCCGTGGATTACCATCTGCGAGGCAGCTGTTGAGCCTTTGAACATATCGTTGGCAATTTGCATCCACCGCAGCATGTCAAAACGATCTTTCCAGCCCATGTCGATGTGGTCGCCATCGCTGTCGCCGTGCCCATAGAAGTGCGGCAGCAGCACGTTAAAGCCCATATCATGGTTGTAAATGTAGGCGATGTGCAGCATCGACTCGGCGCGGTCGTTGTATCCATGCAGCAGCACCGCTACGCGGTTGGTGGCACTGTCGCTTTTGATATACATGGCAGCAAGTTTTCCCCTGCCATCAACAACGATGCTCGTGTCACGCAGGGCATGGCATTGCTCTAGTGAATCCACCCACACCTTAAGACTCTTAGGCTCACGTTCGTAGAATCGCTCCATCGCCTCTTGGTGGCTGCGTCGCTGTGGGTCAAGGGCGAAGTTGAGCATGTAGAAACATGACGCCACGAGAGCTATTATCGCCAACAATGCTGTGATGATAAGGCTCCAGATCAATAATCTCTTGATGCGTTTTCTTCTCATTGATTGCAAAGGTACATCATTTTTTTGAAAAAACGTTGAAATGCCCTCATGTTATGGAGAAATAGGGGATTTTTGAGACAAATGGGGTCTGACCCCATTTGTCTCATTTTTGAAAAAATATTGAAACCAATTCACGTTATGGAGAAAAAACGTTATTTTTGCAGTATGAAAAACATTATTACATTAGCTGCCGCTATGTTGCTCGCCCTTGCTCCAGCGGCTGCCAAAGGATTGAAGGGCAAAGTGATATATGTGAATCCAGGGCATGGGGGATGGACCGTCAACGACCGTCCGCATGCTACCGTGAACTATGAGGCGATGGACACGATGAGCTTCTTTGAGTCGAAAACGTGTTTGTGGAAAGGCTTAGAACTGCGTGACCGACTTGAGGCGGCAGGCGCTAAGGTCATAATGTCGCGCACCCGCAACGGCTTTGTGTCTGAGGGCGACAAGAACGCTACCGCCAACGACCGTTTCGAGACTTATCGGGACGAGAATGGAGAGCAGCAACTTATCACGCTCCAAAAGATTGCGTGTCAAGTGGATTCCATCAACCCCGACTACTTCATCGCCCTGCATAGCAATGCCACCGGAGGCGAGGATGGCAAGACGGTGAATTATCTGCTCTATATGTATCGTGGCGAGACGGGCAACGACTATGCCAAAGGTAGCATTGACCGAGCAAAGGTTGCGTTCCCCTACGTCTATGACAATCCCTTAACGGTGTGGACTGTTAAAGAGACCGACCGCTATGTTGCCGGAGACCTGACATGGATGGGTGGCACACCTCCTGGCGAGCCTAATGTGCTTGGATATACAGGATGGCTTGCAGTGCTCAAGCATAGAGTGCCAAGTTTCTTGGTAGAAGGCTCGTTCCATAGTTATCAGCCCGAACGCCAGCGGCTTATGAACCGTGACTACTGCCGCATGGAGGGCATAAGACATTTTAGGGGTATCAACGCTTGGTTTGGCGGCAAACCCGAGAAACATGGCTACATTGCCGGCACCGTGAAAAGCGCTGATGAAATAGTTGACAATCCTCGTTTCAAGTATAAGGAAGACACCGATGACCAGTGGCTGCCGCTCAATGGTGCGACGGTATATCTGCTCGATTCCCGCAATGTGAGAGTACGTCACTACAAGGTTGACAACGAGTGGAATGGCTTCTTTGGATTCTTCTATCTCAAACCAGGCAAATATTCACTAGTTTATGAAGTGCCAGGTTACGAGACCATAACAGAGCAGGTCGAGGTCAAGAAGAATGAGACCACCTACTGCAAACCTCGCCTTCACCGCAAGTAACTCAACGGTGATGTAGCATATAATACATCAAAAAGAAGACGGGCAAATAAATAAAACTATTTGCTCGTCAACTTTTTGTCGCTACATCAAGAAGTGTTTCTTCTTGGTGATGGTTGCAGGAGTGTGTTATTTCTTTATATAAGAGCCATACTCCTGTTTAACCTTTGGCAGTTGCTTTTGGAGGTTTGAGATGCGGCTGGCATCGCTGGGGTGTGTGCTCATGAACTCAGCTTTAGTGTTGCTGCTGTTTGCACTCATCTTCTGCCAGAAGGTGAGAGCGCAGTCGGGGTTGTAGCCTGCCATAGTCATCAGTACTAAACCGATGTTGTCGGCTTCAGTCTCATGCTTGCGCGAGAAGGGGAGCATAACGCCATAGTTTGCGCCAAGTCCAAACACTTGGCTTGCGATGGCTTGGGTGTTCTGGCTAGCATTTTGAGTGATAGCACCCAAAATAGCGCCGCCATATTCCAGAGCCTTCTGCTGGCTAAGGCGTTCGTTACTGTGCTTGGCAACAGCGTGAGCCACCTCGTGACCGAGCACTACAGCGAGTTCGTCATCGCTACCGATGATGTTCATAATGCCCTCATAAACAACGATTTTGCCGCCAGGCATACAGAAAGCGTTAAGCTGACTGTCTTTAACAAGATTGAACTCCCATGCGAAGTTCTTCACCTGATCGCTCATGCCGTGTGAGTTGAGATAGGCTTCGGTGGCGGCAGCTATCTTCTTGCCAACGCGGGTAACCTGTTCACACTTCACTGTCTGTGTAGATTTGGGAGCTTTGCTGATGTATTCCCTGTAGGAAGCGAGGCTCGATTGTAGAACTTCGCTGTCAGACACCAAATTTAATTGATTACGCCCAGAGATGGGCACTTTGCTGCAACCGCTTAGGAGCAGTGCAACCATTGCTGTAAGTAGAAAAATCTTTTTCATAGATGTAAAGTATTTATTTAGTTATTGGTTTTTAGTTATCGTTGTTATTGTTGCGTTGACAACGCAACATACTGGACTGGGATTTTCTTGTTTTCTTGTTCTCTGTACTCTTTAATGCGTTATCACCCGCTTGGTTGGGGGTAGCGTTGCGTTGCGATGGTCAACTGCTTCGCCCACTGCTGTGGCAAGTTTCAGGAATGCCATTCCTGAAACGGAGTTCTCAAGGATTACCGGCACACCGTCATCTCCACCTTTGCAGATGGTGGCCACGAGGGGGATTTGCCCTAATAGCTTTACGTTGAGTTTCTCGGCAAGGTTCTTGCCACCGTCGCGCCCGAAGATGTAGTATTTCTCATCGGGATGTGCGGCAGGCGTGAACCACGACATGTTTTCTACTATGCCGAGCACTGGGACGTTGACATGCTCGCCCATGAACATCGATACCCCCTTGCGGGCATCGGCGAGAGCCACCTCTTGCGGGGTAGTGACAACTATCGCGCCCGTGATGGCAAGAGTTTGTACTAAAGTAAGATGGATGTCGCTGGTGCCTGGGGGCATATCAATGATGAAGTAGTCGAGTTCGCCCCAATTGGCTTCGGTGATAAGTTGCTTGAGAGCATTGCTTGCCATCGCTCCGCGCCACAGCACGGCTTGGTCTTTACTAATCACGAAGCCTATGGAAAGCACTTTCACTCCATACTTCTCGGCAGGCACGATAAGTTTCTGCCCGTCAACCTCCTCCATGTAGAGTTGCTCATCCTCAATGCCCAGCATTTTTGGTATTGAGGGTCCGAAGATGTCAGCGTCGAGCAAACCCACGCGGTAGCCCTGCTGTGCAAGTGCCACGGCGAGATTGCACGCCACGGTCGATTTTCCCACACCGCCTTTGCCGCTCGACACGCCAATGATGTTTTGCACGCCAGGAAGCGGCTCGTTGGCCTTAGGTTTTGCCTCAGGGTCGGGAGTTTTGACGGCTATGTTTCCCTTAATTTCCACTTCGGGGCTGATATAAGTGTTGATAGCCACCTCGCTGGCTTTAACGATTGACTTGATGAACGGGTCGGTTTTCTTTGGGAAGATGAGTGAGAACGAGACGCGGTTGCCATTGATGCGGATGTCATCCTCCACCATTCCCATAGTCACAATGTCCTTGCCGGTGCCTGGATATCGCACCGTGCGCAGGGCGTCAAGTATCAGTGATGGATAAAGTTCTGTCATATATTCTGTTCTGTTATTCTTGTTTGTTGTCAAAAATCTGTGGCATTTGAATCTCGCCACGGCCATAGCTTCGGTAGGTGTCGTGCTCAATCTCGATATCGGGTTCTTGCAGGTCGCCATCTTGCGGCAGGTGGAAACTGATGTACTTGATGGTAAGTCCTCGCTGTAGCCATTGCTGCTCGTAGTGAGTTTTGATTTCGAGGATGTCATCGGCAAGTCCACTTGCATAGAGGTCAGGCGTATTAACTTCGGTGACAAGATTATTAAGCTTAGTGAGCTCGTGAGTGTAAGTATAAAGGAAGGGGCTGTCGGTCTTGAGGTGAATCAAGCCGTCGGGAATCAATATCTTGCGGTAGTTGTTCAGAAACCGTGTGCCAGTGAGTCGCTTATTGGCGTTCTTCATCTGAGGATCGGGGAAGGTGATCCAAATCTCGGACACCTCGCCAGGCTCGAAGAAGTGGTCGATAAACTCGATGCTGGTGCGCAGGAACGCCACATTCTTGATGCCTTCTTGCTCCACCATCTTTGCGCCGGTCCACATTCTCGCTCCCTTGATGTCAACACCGATGTAGTTCTTGTCAGGGAACTTTTTTCCAAGCCCTACGGCATACTCCCCTTTGCCGCATCCCAACTCAAGCACGATTGGGTTGTTGTTATGGAAGTATTGCTCGTTCCATTTACCGCGCATTGGGAAAGGCGCCTCTTGCAGTTTTGCAAAGGGGTACTGGAAGACGCATGAGAACGTCTCCATATCGGCAAATTTCTTGAGTTTGTTCTTTCCCATAAAAAGTAAAAAGGATGAAGTATAAAGTACAAAGTGCAATGACTGTGTTTTTGCTAAAACTATTACTTACGCAAGAGTTTGAAAGAGCGTTGTGAGCCACCCTCAAGAATCACGTTCACTATATAGAACTTGCCGTTGAAGTTGGCTGTGTTGAGCTGAGCCTGCTCACTGGCAGGCATAGCGGTACTCAGGAGCACTCCATTAATGTCAAATATCGATACTTTGGCAATCGCTGTGCTGGCGTTCACGATGAGCATAGTGCCCTCAAAGTGAGCCTTAACTTGCAAGTCGTTGTCGGCAAGGGTCTTGTCAATGCTAGTTGGAGGTGAATCCTGTTCGATTATAAACTCTTTCCACTGCTCGGCGGTGGCATAGTCATCGGCTACCGAGGGGTCGGTGATAAGGGGGATGGACGATTGGTCCACTCCCGCCCACACGCTGTCGCCAAGAGCAGGAACGGTAGTGGGATAGGCGGTGACGCGCTCGAGGCTCGTTTGTCCTGCCATAGCCATTGTGCCCACATATTCCACGCTCTCAGGGAAGGTGAACTCTCTAATCTGATCCCAGTTGTAGAAGGCATAGTCGCCGATTGATGTCACACCGTTTTTCGCTCCGTCTTTCACTAGCTGCTCCATATCTATTGCGTTGTTGCCGGCAAGCAGATAGTTGCTAATGCTGCTGATGCCAGAGGGCAGGTCAATCTGCTCCAGGTTGAGATTGTAGTAGAATGCACCGTCACCAAGCGACTCTAATGATTCGGGTAGCGTGACAGAGTTTAGAGGGGTGTTGGCAAATGCCCACATTCCTATGGTGGTGAGGCCATTGCATCTGTTGAGTGCAATTTCCTCCACTCCAGAGGCTGCGAATGCTGCCTCGGCGATGGTGGTGAGATTGCTGTTGTTGCTTATTGTGGGTGAAGTGAGGGAGGTGCAGCCACTGAAGGCACCTGGGCCAATAGTTGTGACGTTATTGCCGAGAGTGACATTTGCGAGTGCCGAGCAGTCTTGGAACGCATCTTTTCCTACTGTGAATGAGTCATCGGGATTGATAGTTGCTGATTCCAAACCCTTGCAGCGTGAGAATGCCCCTTCGCCAAGCTCTTGCAGCCCAGTGGGAATAGTCACTGAGCTAAGATTGTTGCATGAGGAGAAGGCGTAAGGCTCTATTATCTCCAGGCTGCTTGGAAAAGTGATGTTTTCCAGATTGTGGCATCCGGCGAATGCGGCGGAGCCTATTTTTGTCAATCCTTCAGGCAATATCACGGTGCTGAGTTTCTTGCCCATAAAAGCAGTCGCGGGAATCGCCTGACTGTCGTAGGATGTTATTGACATGAATACCGGTGACTTAGGGTCGCTAAATGCCGCTACCTCTGCTCCGCTTAAATCAAGTGTCTCTATATTGTTGAGACTTTTTGCGATGAACTTAAAATCGCGTGCATCAATAGTGCCGGTTATAGTGAGCGTTGTGATTGAAGTGTCGTCAATCAGGTTTTCAAGGTTGCCTGGTGTACAATCCACCTGCACCGCCCACATCGAAATGGAGGCAACGCAAGCAACTAATAATGTGAGAATACGTTTCATTATCGTAGTTATAGTATTTACTTTTTATTTCAACTTGCAAAAGTAATAATAAAACTTCAGAAAATGAAATTGCACGAGATTTTTTATGGAAAAGATGATTAGCATTGGTCGAATTTAGGCTAATTAGACCAACTGGTTATGAAAAGTGAAAACTTAACACTTAAAATTTACTTCACTATAACCTTCTTTCCTCCCACAATGTATATTCCAGCGGGAAGGTCTTGGGTGGCTTGTGAGGGAGTGACATTCTGCCTCAAGAGTTGGCCCTGAGTGTTATAGACGTTGACAGGTTTGTCGCTTTCGTCAACAGTGATATTTTCTACTGCTGATGTTCCTATGATTTTGAGATATAGGTTGTTGTCGTAATATGTATTCTCATCCCTATCAATGAAATAGATGCGTCTAAGATTTATAATGTCGTTGATGTTGAGATTTTGGGTACTAGATATGTTGAGGGTTACGAGCAACCCGTTGTCTCCCTCAAAGTCATCGCCAGCGGGGGAGAAACATACTACTCTATAGATGTCGTTTTCAGCCTTACCACAATGAATTTCGTGTCCAAGTAAGCGACTGGAAGGTGTCGCTCCGTCGATGGTGATATGGCTTGGTGTTATGATGTCGAACTGGAAAGCAGTGTAGCTGATAGTGTTTTCTAGTGAGATTTCGATTTTTGCTTTGTGAGTTTCCGTTTTACTGCCTAGTGCTTCTATATCGCCATCAAACCAGAATTGAATAGGACTTTCTGTTGGTTCGGTGCCATTTATAATGTTGTAGATTGCCACGATGTCGGCAACGTCGGTGCGGCCATTGCCAGTCACGTCGGTAAGGTTTGGATTTATGCCTTGGATAATGCCTTCAACGAGGTATTGCCACTCGCCGATGGCATCGAGGGTGTTGACATATCCGTCGCTGTTGATGTCACCTCGCAGTTGCGCCACGTTGATGAGGAAATTCTGCCACTGCTCGGCAGCTTGGTAGTCGTTTAGGCTCTCTTCTTTAACGTTTAGTTTCACATTGCTCTGGTTGATGCCTGCCCACACGTTGTTGCCCAGTTCGGGCACTTGGAGTGGCTCGCTGGTGATTTCTTGCATCCATGTTATTCCAGCCATAGCGTGAGAGCCAATGTAATAGACCCTCATAGGCACTGTGATTGTTTTGTGTTGGGTCTGATTGTATATGGCAAAGTCACCAATATAGCCCATGTTCTTTGTCATGAATGGTGTGCCTTTTATATGGTTGCAGCCAGCGAGCATGTAGTCGGGAAGATAGGACAGAGTCTTGGGTAACTCAAGAGTAGTAAGTTGGTTGTTGTAAAACAGAGTACCCTCATCGAGACTCTTGACATGAGCGGGTAGAGAGAAGTTTTTGAGTTTTGTGCAAGCAAGTGCCCATGCTCCCAGATGCTTGAGATTTGGAGTATATTCCAGGTCTAGTTCTTCGAGAGCGGTGTTGTAGAATGTCATGTCGCCAATGTCTTCGAGTTTAGAACCTGGCATAATCTGGATATTCTTTAGCGCTTTGCAACCAGTGAAGGTGCCGTTGCCCAGGGCGATGACGTTTGTGCCTATACTCACATTGTTGAGAGATTGGCAGTCGGCAAACGCTTCGTCTCCTATCTCAATAGTGCCATTAGGGTTGATAACGAGAGTTGTGAGTTCAACACAGTGGGCAAAGGCTTTACTGCCCAAACGATTGACGGAACCTGCGATAGTGACTGTCGTCAACGATGAGCAGGAATTGAAGGCATCGTCGCCAATGGTGAGGAGTGACGAGGGCAGATTGATAGCAGTGAGACTACTACAACCTGCTAAGGCTCCATAATCAATGGCGGTAAGATTACTTGGCAGTTTAACGGTTTCCAGAGTCACTAGTCCAGTGAGGGCGCAGTAGGGCAAGGTGTTGTCTGGATAGTGGTATTCGCCGGCGAGTAATCCGTCGGCTAGGGTACTGTTGTAGGCAACGATAGTGGCATTAGTGAGGTTTAATGTTTTCAGCTTGTGCATCTCGTCGGTGATGAACATGAAATCTCGGGCATCGATGGTGCCGTTCACCGTGAGTGCTGTGATGTTGTAGTTGGTGACCACTGTTGAAAGCTTACCAGCAGTGCTTGTAACCGTCACTGCCTGAATGTGCAGTACGGTTGCCAACAGTAATGCTAAAAGATAAACCCTTTTGCCCATAGTTGCCAGTTATAAGTGTTAGTTACCAGTTGGTCTCTAACTACTATATTAACCACTAACATCCAACCTCTTATTTAACAATCACTTTCTTGCCACCCACGATGTAGATTCCACTTGGGAGGCCGGTTGTCGCCTCATTGCGCTCCACATTTTGGCGTATGAGCTGGCCGTTCATGTTGTAAACATCTACTGGGCCATTGTCGGCGTTGTCAATATTGATGTCTTTCACGCCGGTAGTAGTGCCTACCTCCACATCAATGTCGTCAATCTCATGCACGAGTTCGTTTGGCTCCACAGCTATGATGTTGTTGATGGTGATAGTCTCGTTGCCGTTGAAGCTCTCATCGGCTTTCACTGTGATGTTGAACATAGTTCCCTCCTTGCCAGAAGTGGTTGTGGCGCTATGGATTAGAATCCTCCACTTGCCAGGCTCTATCTCATTGAAGCCCATTGTCATGTTGCTGGCTCTGCTGGTGGTGGTCACGTTGTCGATAGTCAGGCCTTGAGGCATGGTAATGTCGAGCTGCATAGCTGCAAACTGTGCGTTGTTGGTCATATCCACCTTCATGTTGTGGGTCTTTCCTGCCTCGATTACAAATCCTTGAGCTATGATTTTGTCATTGCTGTCGTTAGTCTTCTTGTTGTGGCCAGGTGCTTTATCAACACCCAGCAGAATGTTATATATGGCAGTGATGTCTGCCGCAGTGATGTCGCCGTCACCGTTCACGTCGGCAGTCTCTAAATAGTTGTCGCTAACGCCAAGTAAGATGTCATAAAGTGCCGTTATGTCGGCAGCTGTGATGAAGCCGTCTTGGTTCACGTCGCCGTAGATGAATTGAGGCTCGTCAGCCCATATGAGGAAGCGGCTCCACTGGGCGGCAGTGCTGTAGGCCTCATAGCTCTCGCGTGGCACCTTCAGTGGGATAGTGGCCTGCTTAACTCCCAGCCACACATTATCTCCCAGAGCCGGCACTTCGGTGGCATCGATAGTGAACTCCTGCAGGTCAATCATTCCCGCCATAGCAAGCTCACCAATGTAACTGGTGGTGCTTGGTAGCGTGAGTGTGGTTATAGGAGTGTTATAGAAAGCATATCGTCCTATGTTGCTAATCTCTGTTCCTGCTGTGACATCATTGTTGACGGCGGTTCCGGCGAGTAACAGGTCGGCGATGGAGTCGCTTGCCGCATTGGGAACGTAAGATGTCATATTGGTGGCATAGTAGAACGCTCCCTTACCCACATGAGTTATGTTGGCGGGAATTGTGGCACTTGGCTGCTTCGACTGTGCGAAAGCCCAGTCGTCGATGTCGGTGACGGCTGTAGCTTGATCAAAGTTGAAATTGTTAATTCCTGATGCGAGGAAGGCCTCTTTGCCAATGTGCCTGATATTGTTTTCGTCAGAGAATGATAATCCATATAATCGGTTCGTGCCCTTAAAAGCGCGATCGCCAATAGCAACAACATTTGGACCAAGTGTGACATAATAAACTATTTTAGAGCCCTCAAATGCACTTTCAGGGATTACCAGCTCATTAGATGGCTTGATGGTGACACGATAGAGGTTTGACATATTGGAGAACACGCCTTTGCCCAAGTATCTGATGCTTGTGGGCAGCACAATGTTGTTGAGCTTGGTGGCAGTGAAAGCGTAGGCGGCGATAGAGTCCAGACCTTCGGGGAAAGTGAAATTCACTAGTTGGTCACAGCCAGCGAAGGCTGCCATGCCAATGGCGCGTGTGTTGGATGGGATAGTGATTTGTGTGATTTTTTTACCAAAGAATGCCATCGTGGGAATACAGTTCTCAGGGTAATCCACATCGTTGTTAAACAATGGTTTAGAGTGGTCGCTATATTCTACAATGGTAACACCCGAGAGGTCGATGGTGGTGAGAGCATCAAGCTCTGTGGCGATAAACTTGAAGTCGCGGGCATCCATTTGCCCTGTTATCGTTAGAGACGTGATGCTGGTGTCGTCCACAAGATTAGCAAGGTTGCCTGGAGTACATTCCACTTCGAGTGCCCAACTTGTTGTAGCACTAATTATTAACACTAATGAGAGCAATATTTTCTTCATGTCTAAAATGTATTTTTCTTTGTTCACGTTAGGGCATAGTTTGCCTTATAAAAGTTAACGTATCGCATGGGCTGTTTATTATATTATAGGTGAAATTTTGTTAGTTTATGGTTTTGTGGTTATTGTGAAAAAAAAGTGGCATTATGTTTTGTTTTGACACAGGTCTTTTTTAATTTTGCAAAAGAAATACGACAAAAATAAATAGGGGAAAATATGTTTAAGAAATTAGCAAAAAAAATTGGTAGAGATAAAATATATCATTTTGGAATATGTTTCATAATCTCGTTAATTACAGGTGTTATAATGTTGCCAATAACAAATTTATTTGGAGTGTTATTTAGTTCTTTTATGAGTGGGACAGGAGCTGCATTGGCAAAAGAATATGGAGACAAATGCTCACCAACAAATAAATGGGATTGGAAAGATGTAATTGCCGATTATATAGGTATAGGATTTGCAATACTGATATTAGTAGTTCTAAAATGGTGCTTTTGGGGGCGTATGTGAGTTTTTGTTCTTTTCTAGTGCTTGCTCAAAGCCTTCAGAGCGTGAGCATTTTATCCAATAAAATTGTCATGGCATAAATAGACCTAAAAAACTAGTCGCCTAATGACCGATTTGGGTTGAACGGGAGTGAAAAAAATGAGACTCAAAGTCAAGGCCTTGAGTCTCATTTTTGGTGGTTTCAGCTGTTTAGCGTCAGTCTGGGTTTTAGGTCCCGTTCCTTGTCGAGGAGGTTCATGCTCTCTATGAGGATGCTTGTGCGGCGCGGGTCGTGGCTAGTGAACTCATGGTTGTGGGTTGCGAACTCGGTGAGGTTGTTGTAGAGTTCCCACACGTTCTGGTTGCCTTCGGCGTAGGCTCGGTTTTTCGCGTTGATGCGATGTCCCGCCTCTTTGTATTCCTTCACGAGCTCCTTGTAAGGCACATACTCCTCGGCGACAACATCGTCCACACCGTTGCTGAGCAGAATCTCCTTCGCCGTTTTCATCTCGCGCAGCGACGCTCTGCACCTTGCCGCCTCGATGACCTTCTCTTGCAGCGTCGATAAGTTGGTGCTCATCAACAGTTGGTTGTCGGGAAGATAGAGCATTTCTGTAAGCACCTGTGGCGTTGCCGTTGAGGTGCGTGCCACATTCTCGTCGATGACGCGTGTCATGCCGTTGGAGCACACTAGTCTGACGTAGAAATTTGATACAGCCATCTGTCCTGGTTGCCAGCTGAGCATTATGCCGTTGGAGAGCACGTCATCGCCCTTCAACAACGAATGGTATTGCGGGTTGGTTGCCTCGAGCATCAGGTGGATTCTGTTGTCGCGGAACTCCATCTTGTGGGGCAGATAGTTGTTGCGGTCCATGAACATGTCGGCAAAGTCGAAGAACGTCTGCGGCACAATCATATGTTCACCAATTCGTTCCACGCCCGTCACCTTTCCTGTTGTGGCATTTGCCTGCAAGACAACTTTCTTGCCCGGCTTTACCGATCTTCCCAGATAGTTGCGCAGGTTGGTGGCGCCATATTCGCCATAGTATCTTTTCACTTGTCCCACCTGCTGGCTGTTGGTGCCGATGTATTTGTCGAGTCTTCTAGCCACGTCGGGAATCACCTCGACCGTCATTCCCGCCACTTTGTAGTGTTTGTCGTCGAGCGCTTCGATGTCCTCGACCGCCGCTTCGCGAAAGCACATTGGGCGGTTGAGGATTTCATCACGTTGTTTTTGATATTCAGCTGTTTCCATTTTGTAAGTTTTTAGTGTTTATTACATTTTCAAATTTATTGGCAAAGTCACGAATCTGCGAGGAGATGTTGCTGTGGATGTGTCGCAGGCGGCGTTCCTCGTTGAAGCGGCGCTCGTTGTAGTTCACGTCGCCTGTGGTGCTTAGGCTGAAGTAGAGTTTCACGCCCACATCGCCGCGACGGTGCTTGGAGAAGATGATGTAGCGGTCGCTGAACACGTTCTTGGGGTTGTCGAGGCGCAGCTCCATCATGGCGCTTATCATGTGCTTGAGGCGGTTGGTGCCCATGAAGTTGCCGCGTTTCGTCACCTGCTGGATGGTGAGGAACGTGGTGTTCTTTTTAGCTTCATTCATTGCCTTGTTGTGCTTCTTGATGAGCGAGAGCAGGTAGGTCTCAGCCTGGTGCGAGGTAATGTTCTCCTCTTCCTTGATGATGCCCTGCAGCTCGTTGAACGAGTCAATCGCCACGATGTCCCAGCCCTTGTTGAGCTGTTCCTGCAACAGTGGCAGATGCCGTTTCTTGCCTTCGATGTCGGGTTCGATGAACATGATGTCGATGTCGCCAAATTTGGGAAATCGCTGCACATAGACGGCGAGGTCTATCTCGTTCATCTCGGCACTGACAAACAACACCTTAGCCTCAGGGGCATACTTCATGACATTGGCGAGCAAGTCGAGAATCACAGTTGTCTTGCCCACTCCTGGGTCGCCAACCACCATATAGTTCACACCTTTGGGCAGGCCACGGTAGGAGCACAGCAGCTCGTCAAGCACTGTTCCTGTGGTGTAGTTGGCAAACAGCGAAGCCCTTAGCTTCACGTCGCGCATTTTCACAATAGTTTCCATAATCCTTTTTGCTGTTTAGTTTTTTCTTGATGCAAAGAAAACAGTGAACTATGCCAAATGACGGCAGAGTTGTATATTCTTTTGCATTTTTTTGATTATTCCTTTTCTTAAATCATTAATAAATCAATCCTTTTCTACAAAGTTACAAAATAATTTGGACCTGAGCAACACAACAGAAATTTTTTTTTCAAAAAAATGCGGTGTTAAAGTCTATTTTTTTGAAGATTGCAGAGCGACAATGTGTGCATCTTAAATCTCTATCTTGTCTCAATTGTTGTGAAAAGTTGCAATGCGCTTTATTTTGGCACAGTTTCTTTATTATTTTGCATCGGAAAAAGTGATTTGTGATTGATTTTTAGCGTAGAAGCTTTGATTTTTTATGAAAACATTACTATATTTGCAACGAGAAACAAAAGAAATCGCCGAAACGCTTGAAAGGGAGTAGGCAGTGAAAAAATTGAATTATATGGAACAGAAATTATTTGTTTTAGGAAATAATGATGCAGAAGAGATTGAATCAAAAGGTTTTCTTTTTGAACATTCTATGCAAAGCGTTTTGATTGAGAATCCATCAATATTTGATAAGGGTGATGGTTTCACTCCTGAAGTTATAGGGTGGGAAATAACCTTTAATGGAAGAGGTAATAGGGGAAGGATTGACGTGGCTGTAAAATATACAAAGGATAAAGAGCCAGAACATATTGCAATATGTGAATTAAAAAATGTGACAGCAACAAAGAAAAACGGATTAAATCAACTCAATCGTTATTTGAAAAACCAGGCATATTGCAAAAATAATGAAATTCAGAAATCTGCAGATTTGAAAGGCATTATTATTGCGCCTGATATTGATTCTGAAGTTATAGATGAGATTCGGAAATCGAATAATTTGTATGGTATTGAAGTACATCGATTTATGTTAAACGGTCTTCCTTATGTTACAACAACATTATTCTATCCAATGAGTGATAAATCTCACAATAAGTATTCATTTATTGGAAAGAGTGGTGTGCAGGATGACAAGGAGTTTAGTGCACGGCAAGTTGTTAGGCGATATATAGAAGAATATATAAAAGATCACAAAGAAATTACTATTGAGGATTTGCAGAAACAATTTGGAATGCGTGGAGCATATGATATGGTTTTACCTAAGAGCGAGGCAGATAATAAAGATAGACGATATATTAAAGAACCTATAGAATTGGATAATGGCGATTTGATAAGGGTTTGTGGGGAATGGACAGCAGAGCTATTAGATAAGTTTTCAATGGATAATCATGATTATAAAATAATTCATTGCTAATTTTGCAAAGTGGTGTATAGTTCCACTTCACTATTATATTATACTATTCATCATGTCACGAAATTTATTTGCTCGATACTTATGGGAGATTAACACGTTGTATGACCATGGGCATGTTACGCTCAGGGAGTTGAATCAGCTTTATCGCGACAGCTACCTTTATGATGAGGCCGATGAGGAGGCGCGGCTTGAGCGCAGAACAACTGGCAATGACGATGACGGCGCTATCCCTCGTCGCACGTGGGACAACCACCGTCGTGAGATAGAGACTATCTTCGACGTCAACATTGAGTGCTGCAAGAGCGATAACACTTATTATATCGCAGACGATGAGGGCTACATGGCGAGCGAGATGACGCACATGATTTGCAACCACTTTGCCGTGAAGAATATGCTTGTCGAGGCCGAGCACCTGAAGTCGCGGGTGATGTATGAGAACATCCCATCGGGCTATAAGCACCTCACGACAGTGATTCAGGCGATGCGTGAGGGTAAGGTGCTGAGCATTGTGTATCAAAGTTTTGCACGCGACGAGAAAACCGAGTTCGTGCTGCATCCCTATTGCTTGAAGGTGTTCCGCCAGCGCTGGTACGTCGTTGGTTGGCACGAGCCGAGCGACGATGTGCGCATCTACGGCCTTGACCGCGTGGAGAGTATGGAAATTTCGACAAAGAAGTTCACTATGCCCTCTGATTTCGATGCTAAGGAGTATTTTGAAGGCTCCTTTGGTGTGTTCCGTAACGACGGTGTGGCGGTTGAGACGGTGCGACTTCGCGCCAATGACGAGGAGCGCGCCTACCTGCGCTCGCTACCGCTCCACCACAGCCAGCAAGAGGTTGAGGTGGGGGAGGACTACTCGGTGTTTGAGTGGCGGCTGCGCCCGTCGTTCGACTTCAAGCAGGCGATTCTCGCTATGGGTGCCAATGTCGAAGTCCTTGAGCCACAATGGCTCCGCGATGACCTGCGTCAGCAGTTGACAGAGATGCTGAATCTTTACCGACCTAAGAGTTGAGTGTCAGGCACAAAGGATAAACTACAAAGGAATCAGACGTAACAAAACAATTATGGAGACAACCTTATTAGAAGATTTGAAAAAAGCGCTTGCCGTTGGTGAGCTTGATAGTGATTTAAAGGATGATGTGATGTTTGAGATGCTAAAATTCATAGCCAATGACGACTGTTGCAAAAATGAGCTTGAAGAAGATCAGTTGCGTGACGCGGCTGATTATGCATTTAATGTGTTTCTCGTGAGCTGGAGAAATATAGTCAAAAAAGTGAATAATGAGGATGAATTCTATGGTAGACTAAAGAATATTTGCCTCTCCGCATGTCAAACAGTGCAAATGCAACAGACGCATGACAGAACCATGGGAGTTGTGGATTTGTAATGCATAATTGCCTGTGCTGACCATTGGGAAACCCCGTATGGTTCTTGTTTAGCGAGCGAAAATGCGATTAAGCTAGATGATGTAGGGACAAGGCGCGCCTTGTCCGAAACGCAATAAAATGAAGATTGCCAGTCGAGCGGACAAGGCCGCCTTGTCCCTATAGACAGAGCCTTGCGAGCGTGAGCATTTTATCCAAACAGCCGAAGGCTGACCCTTGGGTAACCCCGTATGGCTCTTGTTCTGCGAGCGATAGCGAGCAAAACAAGTGCCATGCGGGGTATTGACATATCAACAAACTCGTCGCCAGCGGCGACCCCTTTGTTTAGCGGATACGAATAGAAAACAATAAACTAAAATTTCGTAAGGCTGTGCTGTGTTTTGGCACAGTCGTTGATGTATTTTGCACCAGTAACTTTAAA
Source organism: Muribaculaceae bacterium (assembly GCA_017557625.1). Classification (GTDB taxonomy): domain Bacteria; phylum Bacteroidota; class Bacteroidia; order Bacteroidales; family Muribaculaceae; genus Sodaliphilus. The sequence goes on along the minus strand of JAFYYG010000048.1, from coordinate 2,861 downwards.
ACACTGAAATTATGCAGACAACTTTATTAGGAAAATTGAAAGATGCGCTTGCCACGGGTGAGCTCGACAGTGATGTGAAAGGCGATGTGGTCTTTGAAATGTTTCAAATCGTGGCTAAGAACAATAGCTGCAAAATGGGACTTGACAGAGACCAGTGGATTGATGCCGTTGAGTATGCTTTTAGGTTGTTTCTTGTGGGATGGAAGAACATTGTCGAGAAAGTGAACAATGAGGCTCTCACATCGTCGAGCTCGGCCGAATTTCACAAAAAACTCTATGTCTTGTGCCTTAACGCGTGCCAAATAGAGCGGCGCAAGGCGGGTTTTTAGCAGAACGATGTGAGCGCAGACCATTAATTAAGTGCTATGTTCTCGTTTATTTTTTGGTTCATAATAGGCTTTGTTGTCACTTTTGTGGTTGGCGGAGTGGTGGTGTTGGCAATCGCCGGCATAGGTTGGCTGCTCATCAAGCTCCTGGAGTGGTTCTTATTTGACTATCTGAAGATTTGAGCCACAAGAAAACTGGAAAAATCCCGAGATTATTTGTTTTTCTCGGGATTTTTATATATCTTTGCAATAGATAAAAAGAAATTATTGCTCTATAGTACAATTATATTATATAAAGAAGTATGTTTAATAAATTAATAAAAAAGGTTGGTAAAGATAAATTTTTTCATTTTGGGGTGTGTTTTGTAATCTCTTTGATTACAGGTGTTGTGATGCTGCCATTTACAAATTTATTTGGAGTGATATTTAGTTCTGTGATGAGTGGTACCGGAGCTGCTCTGGCAAAAGAATATGGAGATAAATGCTCGCCAACAAATAAATGGGATTGGAAAGATGTAATTGCCGATTATTTGGGTATAGGATTAGCACTACTAATATTAATAATTCTGAAATTGTGTCTACAATGGGAGTGATGACTAAACCTGTGTGAATAGAAAATTTGTTTTTCTCGGGATTTTTTTATATCTTTGTAAAAAAAGATATTTGCATTATGAAGATAATTGTTTTGCCCGATGTTCATGGGCGCAAGTTTTGGGAAGTAGCTCGCGAGCACATCAACGAGTGCGACCGTGTGGTGTTTGTGGGTGATTATTTCGACCCCTACGATTTTGAGGAGGTCTCCGTTGTTTATGCCATCAATAATTTCCGCGAGATACTATCGTTTGCCAGGGAGTATCCCGAGAAGGTGGTGATGCTGCTCGGCAATCACGACATGCCTTACTTCAGTGAGGATTACCGCGCATTATCGAGCTATCACTGTCGCTGGTCGCCTGAGTGGCACAGCAAGATTGCTGCTATACTTGCCGCTAATCGTGAGCTGTTTAAGATGGCGCATGTGGAGGATGATATTTTGTTTACCCATGCGGGATGTTCAACCAAGTGGCTCAAGAGCATACATGCCGAACCAGCAAGCCTCGACGAACTTGTGGCGACGCTTAACGCCTTGCCCACGACCGAGAAAGGGCTGCGGCAGCTTTTCATGGTGTCGCACCACCGTGGCGGACGGAACAAGGCCGGCTCCTGCATCTGGGCCGATGTCGATGAACTGGCTTATGCCTCCATGGACCTGCACATCGACGGTAAAGCGGTGAAGCAGGTATTCGGTCACACGCTGCAAGTGGAGTATGACCGGCGTGGCAACCTTGTGAGCTGCCCGCCCATCACCAATCCCACGATGAAGATGCTCGACACCCGCTGCGCTTACCTCCTCGACACTGAAACCTTTGAGCACACAGCTTTGCTTAATGCATAATTGTCTGAGCCTGGAATTTTTTTCAGACGATTAAAAACGAAAACTATTGTGTGAAATGGCATGTTTTTGCAAAATATATTGAGATTATTTTATTTGTTCTAAATCGTTTGATACACTAAATTGCAGCGAGGGGAAATTAGTTTTAATTAGTTAAATTAGTGTGATTTATCATGAAAAAGTCGAAGATTACCAAGAGCAACGCGATGGATAAGATTATAAAGATGATCTCACGCAACGAGCAGATGGAACGCAACGGCGGCGGCCAGTGGGTCGCCACCCACCGCGTGCACAAGTCAAAGAAGCAATACTCCCGCCGCCGCTTCAAACAAGAAACGAAGCGAGAGCTTGAATAACTCTCGATGCAATTTGTGTCAGAAAGATGAAATATGGAAACTAAACTGTTTCAACAATTGAAAAATGCGCTTCCCGATGGAGAGCTTGACAGTGCTGTGAAGGACAGCGTGGTTGTTGAGCTACGGAGAATCATGGATGGCATCGACTTGCGCAAAAATGGGATTGCTGAGGATGATTTGCATAATGTGGCCAGCTCAGCAGTTGACTATGCGCTTAATCTGTTTATTGTGGATTGGAAAAACATTGTTGAGGAGTCGGAAGACATAGATAATTTCAATTGTAGGCTGGAAGTCTTGTGCTACAGCGCGATATATATGGTGGGGTACCGATTGCGGCACGACTTTGGCAGAACAATGGGAATTGTGAGTTTTGACTAGTCTTTCCCAATACAAAAAAACAATCATCGGCTCGCTGCTGCGGGTCGATGATTTGTGATTTTGGTCTCTAATGAGAGATGATGTCTTTAGTTTTCTTCGCTTTGTGGAGCTGCCACTACGTTGATGTAAGTGTGGCCAGCTTTGTGCTGGAACTCTACGGTTCCGTCAACGAGAGCATAGAGGGTGTGGTCCTTGCCCATGCCAACGTTAACGCCTGGACGGTTAACGGTGCCGCGCTGACGGCGGATGATGTTACCGGCCTTTGCGAATTGCCCACCAAAAAGTTTCACTCCGAGTCGCTTGCTGTGCGACTCACGTCCGTTCTTCGAACTACCTACACCTTTTTTATGTGCCATAATGAAATAGTTTTTA
>JAFYYG010000047.1 GCA_017557625.1 Muribaculaceae bacterium | reverse complement strand
GTCTCTTAGCCGATTTGATGGCATTTCTCCACATCGCCTTCCCCGGCATTATTTTGTGGAGCGTGTCAATATACATGGACTGCTTGACATCATCATTTATCGATGCAACAAGATTTGCGATAGTGACAACAGCGTTACTCTTTTCATCTTGTGTCGCTCCATCAGTGAAAAGTTTACTTGCATACCACAAGATGAAATCTTCCTCATTGATGTTGTCAAGTATCTTCTTGCTAGTACAATAAGAGTCGGGGTCATTCTTCTGTCCACCGATTGCCAGAGGAATCTCCTTAACTGTGACCTCAAAACCATTTTCGATAGCAAGCAGAGCATTCTTTATTACTGCAGCTATACCAGTGCCATACGGTTCATCACTCTTTGGTGGGTCTGCATCTGGCAGGAAACATAGTTTTGTCGTCAACCGTTTCAGCAGCTTCAGCTGATTGTCCGTCCATGCAGAGCCGAGAGAGGCGGCAACGTTGTTAGCTCCGATGGCTTGCAGTCTCAACACATCAGGAGCCCCTTCAACGAGATAGCATTTATTCTCTTTCACGGCAGCTCTTGTTGCCAGGTGTATTCCGAATACCGACTTTTCCTTGTTGTATAGCAGGGAAGAAGAGGAGTTAAGATATTTAGGTGCATCTGTGTTGTTCCCGATATATCGAGCCGTGTAACCGATGATCCTGCTGAAACGGTCACGTATAGGAATCATGATGCGTTCACGGAAGAAAGCGTACAGGTGGCCATCCCTCTCTGACTGTCTCAGCAAGTCCATTTCCATGAGCAGTTTTGTGGAAATGTTGTTTGCCTCTGAATATCTGATCAGAAGTTGGCTGTTCTTGGGAGCATAGCCTATTCCACATTCTTGAATAAAATCACTATTCCACCGCTTCACGGCATAGGAATGCGCTTTTACTGATTCTTCATCACTAGCCCTCAGTTGACCTTCAAAGAACCTTTGCAGAACCTCGTATGCGATAAGCATAGCCTCTCGTTTCTTGTTCTTCTCTATTTGTTCTGTAGAAGGCTTTTCCTTATTTTCTTCTATGGTGACTCCGCACATTCCAGCCAATTCCTTCACGGCTTCAGGAAAAGTGTAGTGATTGTACTTCATCACGAACTTTATGGCATTGCCTCCTTCAGCGCATGCGCCGAAGCAGTGCCAGGTATTTCTTGCCTTGTTCACTATAAAAGAAGGTGTGCGCTCGCTATGGAATGGGCAACAACATTGATAGTTGCTCCCTTTCTGTTTGAGGTCAGGCACATAGCGACTAACCACATCAACTATGTCAACGCGGTCAAGAATGCTCTCTATGGTTCTCTCATCAATCATTGAAGTTGATGTCATACTCTGGCAGACGTTCCTTGCCAACAAAACATTGGCCGTCGCTGTGCCACATTACACACCGATGTGCTGTCTTACCATCAGCCTGTTCAATTCTCACGATGCCAGTCACATGATCAAGAACTCTCTTGCCCATGACATAATAGACGGCGTTGAATGTTATGCGTCCGTCTTTCTCGGCTGCATCTTCCCACTCCTTTACTGTGTGGTAACTGTCAAATAGGCTACTCATCTCTAAAAAAGAATGCTTTTATGTAATCATTAACTTCTTTGTACTCTAACTTAGAAAAGTTCCCATGCTTCATCTTGTAATAGAATGTGCCGTAGGACCATCCGCAAGCATGTAAGAGAGCTTCACGGAACCGACTCTTGTCGTACCTTGACAACTGAATGTAATATTTTTTCAAAATGTTCATAAAAAAACCGTTCAAAATTTGTATAGTTCAACAATAAGACTTAATTTTGCACAAAAGTAATATAAATTTCCAAAACAATCTTATATAAAAGTAAGATTTTTTGAGAAAAAAATTAAGTCCAAATTAAAAATGTACAACGGAAAAATCATTAAAGAACTGTTAGACAGGAAGAATATACCTTATGGGGATCTTCTGCGAGCCATAGGTATGAATCCTAAGCAGACATCAGTTAATTCGCTTGTGACTGGTAATCCTTCAGCAAGACGACTAGAGGCGATAGCGGACTTTCTTGGAGTATCAATTGACACCTTATTTATAAGGGAGGGGGTTGAGATTTCTACTGAGGAAGAGCTGAAAAGTCTAAGCATTTCCCAACTTCGAAATCAGGTTGCTCATATGCGTGAGCAACTCCAATTCCGTGATGAAATGCTTAAAGAAAAAGAGGAACGCCTACGTGAGAAAGAGGCGAGAATCCAGCTTTTGGAAAAATTAAATGATGTAATTTCTACAAAAAATTAAGGGTTTATTAACAGTCTATCAGAGGCTTATAGCACCTGCGTACCGGGACGCTACAGGGACGGTAGTAGGTGAAAAATGGCAAAAATCGGGCTTTTTGAAAAATGTAACTATCTGATAATCAGTGGGTGTTGCTCAAACGGTTTTTTAGCGGAGAATCCCTGTCTTTCCGCAAAACAACGAAACTGGATGGGCTGGCTCATCCAGTTTTTTGTTAAGCACTTTATTGATTTTGGTGTATGGCACGTGAGAAGATATTCAAGTTTAAGCAATTCTGCCTTCTCAACGACAAGACGGCGATGAAGGTGGGCACTGATGGCGTGCTGCTGGGCGCTTGGTGCGATGTGGCTGGTGCCCAGCGGATTCTTGACGTGGGAACGGGTTGCGGACTTATCGCGCTGATGGTTGCTCAGCGCAAACCTGATGCCACCATCATGGCGATCGACATCGACTGTGATGCCGTTGAGGAGGCGATGGTCAATATCACTAATTCGCCTTGGGGCGATAGGGTAGAGGCTTCGGTTGCCGACTTCAACGGCTACTTCGCTCAAGAGCCGTTTGACTTGATTGTTTCCAATCCTCCATTCTTCACTGAAAATGTGATGGCTCCCGACTATAGCAGGAACATGGCACGGCATTCAGTAACACTCACGATGGAGCAGCTCATAGACAAATCAAAACTTTTACTTGCCGATGACGGCATTTTAGCTTTCATCTCTCCTGTGGAACAGGAGATGAGCATAAGGCGATGTCTCGTAAAAACCGGCATGTCGATAAAACGTCTCGCCAGGGTGGTGCCAGTAGAAGAGTCTGCTCCCAAACGCCTGATGTGGGAATTTGTGAAATCTTCAGTCAAAACTATAGAAGAGCAAATTATCATAAAGCTCGCCAATGGGGCTTATTCTAAGCAATATATCACTCTCACACGTGATTTTTATCTAAATTTGTGAAATAATTGTTTTTTTTTGTCTAAAATTTTTTGCTTTTTTTAGTAGTTGTGATTAATTTTGTGCCGAAAAATTAATTACAAATTAAAAACGTTTTACTATGGAAAAAATCAAAAGATTAGTGTTTTTATTGGCAATGGTTGTTGCCCTTGTAATGTCTTCATGCTGTAGCGAGAAGCACAAGCAGTACATCCCCGTCGACAGTAAGATTCTGGGAAAAATCGACGTTAAAGCTTTCTTTGAGCAGACTGGCGCCGACAAAGACAAGTTGATGGAAGACATCAAGAAATACCTTGGTAAAGATGCTGCGTCAATAGAGGATATGGGACTTGATGTCAAGGTACCTATCTATATGTTTGGGCGTGGTGAAGGCCTTAAGTACACTTTCGGCATTGTGGCTAAGGTTGATGACAAAGACGATGTGAAAAAATGGTTGAGGAAAAAAGGAAAAGTCAAATTTAAAGAAGATGATGGCTTTGATTATTTTGCTGAAAATGAGATGGCAATAGGTCTCAACAAAGATGCTTTGGTACTTATTGTCACACCAGAAAACGATGCCAAAGATGAGATAAAGAGTATCATGAATAAAGAATATAAAGGAGATCTTGATGATAACGAATTATTTAAAAAAGTCAGTGAGTCCAAGTCGTTTGCTTGCCTCTATGCCGACATGTCAATAATTTCGGATGACGTTATCAAATTAGCTGGCAGACAATACCCTGAATACAAAGACAAGATTAAAGATCTTACTACTATGACGTTTGGCATTGAAGGTTCATTCTCCGATGGCGTTTGCGATTTCGAGCTCTTGGCGGAATCTAGCGACAGTAAAGTCCAAAAACAGATAGACAACGCTAGGGAGATGTTTAAGTCGCCAGGAAAGAAGGGTATAGAATCTGTTCCTGAAGATGCGCTTGGAGGATGTGTTGCCAGCTTAGATGGCAAGAAGGCATCAAACTATATATTCAAGACCTTAAAGGAGGCAAAGTTGATGGATATGTTGGGATCTGATGAGAAAGAAATGGTTTCGGCGCTTCTTGAAATTGCAGAAGATATAGATGGAGATCTCGTTGCTTATTTTGTCGCTCCTGAGAATTTTATGTTCGCTGTCGAAAGCAAGGATGATACTGCAAACAGATTAGCAGAATTGTTAAAGCAAAGTCATGGGCGTTCTAATCCATATGTTGACGATGACTATTATGGCTATCAAGACTCTGCTTACAGCACCTATGCTCCAACTCAATATAATGAATCAGAACAATTTGATGATGACTACGGATATGGAAGCGGCTATGGGTCAGGCTATGGTAGCTCGTCATCCTTAAGAGAGGTTAACGGAGGATATTGCTTTGACAATGAATTTTGGTTTGGAAACAATAATGGAGCGTTATTCTTTACTAACAGAGAGTCAATGATGTCGACAGCATTTGAGAAAGCTGATGACCAAGTGTCTTCAGGACTGATGTCACTGGTTGATGACCGAAATTTCGTTCTATTCTTTAATTTCAGAGGATTATTAGAATTTTCCGGAGGTTTCACTGGTAGCGATAAAAAGGCCGCAAAAGCCTTTGATGAAATCCTCAGTAAGATCGACTACTTTACTTTTAGCATGAAATAATAGCTTACGAATAGTATTCTTATTAAATTAAATATGAGGGTGTGTCAAAATTCAGGCACACCCTCATTTTTGACGCTATTGTGTACTGTGAATTATGCATTGTGCATTGAAAAAGTAGGCCCATGGGGAGTCGAACCCCAATCGAAGGAACCGGAATCCTTTATTCTATCCATTGAACTATGGGCCCGTGACACACTTTTTTGCAAAATGCGGTGCAAAAGTAGTGAATATTTTGTATCTTTGCAAAAATGAAATGAGGTATTTCATCATCTTAAAATAAAATGACCTATGACAGTGAGAATTGAGGAGAGTTGGCGCACTGAGCTTACCGACGTGTGGGAAAAGGACTACTTTGTGAGGCTTACCGAGTTTGTGCGTGAGCAGTACCGGACTACTCGGGTATTCCCACCAGGCAGGCAGATATTTGCCGCTTTCGATGCCACACCATTTAACGAGGTGAAGGTTGTGATACTTGGACAGGACCCCTATCATGACGACGGACAGGCCAATGGGCTGTGCTTCTCGGTCAATGACGGTGTGCCCTTTCCGCCGTCGCTGCAGAACATATTCAAGGAGATACATGATGACACTGGCGCCCCCATTCCCGCAAGTGGCGACCTCAGTCGCTGGGCACGACAGGGAGTGCTGCTGCTCAATTCCACCCTAACCGTCCAGGCTCACCGTGCAGGCTCGCACCAGAATCGCGGATGGGAACTCTTCACCGACGAGGTGATAGCACATCTCTCAGCTCATCGTGAGCATTTGGTTTTCATCCTGTGGGGCAGCTATGCCATTCGCAAGGGCAGCATGATTGATCGAACCCGCCATCTCGTACTTACCTCACCTCATCCGTCTCCCCTGAGTGCCTATCGAGGCTTCTTCGGCAACCACCACTTCTCGCTTGCCAACGACTACCTGAGCCGCAACGGCATGACCCCGATTGCGTGGTGACTTTTACTACGCGTTTCGCGTTATACCGTTATAAAAGACAACCCCAATAACATGACAAAAACCTGAACAACATATGTTTTTATAATATGTTGTTTTGGTTGTATGCAAGTTGTTAATGTTGTTTGTACACGCTCTAACATGAGTTTGTATTATTAGCTGCGCTTCTGAGATAAAAATCAAAATCTTTGTCTTTGATTTTGTATTTCACTCAACTTGCATTATCTTTGCAAATAAATTTGCTCTTTCCCAAAGATTGGGCAATGTAATTAATTTGATTGTCAACAAGAAACAACGATAATTATGAAGAAATTTTTAGCTTTAGCAATATTACTTGTTGCAGCAACCTGCACTTTGAGCGCTAAGTTGAATTTACCAATCAAGAGAATTGGCAATGATTCCTATTATTATTATGAGGTTAAGAAGAACGAGACTGTTCAGGATATTGCTAACAAGATTGGTGTCAATAGTGACATTATCCTGAAATACAACCCCTCGGCACGAAACGGTGTTGCAAAGAAGCAGTTGTTGTTCCTGCCAGTCAGTGACTTTGACAAGATAGCCAAACAACCATCGGACAAAAAAAATATGATTGCCGACGATGTTGTGACTCACACAGTAAAGAGTGGTGAGAGCGTTTATGGCATCTCAAGAACTTATGGTGTCACCGAGAGCGACCTCCTTGCTGCCAATCCGTCGCTTGCCTATGGGCTTAAAACTGGCGAGCAACTTATAATTCCAGTGAAACCCTTAACTGGTTCTAGCAAAATTGTGTATCACACCATCAAGAGCGGCGAGACACTTTATGGCATTGCCAAGAGTTATAACACGACCATCGAGAAGCTCATAGAGCTTAATCCAGGTATTGCCAGCACTAATCTCCAGATTGACGATGTGGTTATGATTCAGCCCAATACCACAAAAGATATAATAGTTCAGAAGGATATCAAGCAGTTTGTCCCTTATGTTGTTACTGCTGGCGACACCTATGAGAGTGTGGCAGCCGCCAATGGCATAAGTGTGAAGATTCTCAAAGACGCTAACCCCGAAGTGTCAAAGCTCAAGAAAGGCAAGACAATCTATATTCCTCGTGATGCCATTGACAAGCAAGTAGTCAATACTTCTACAATGACAGAGGAACAGCTTGAGAACAGCTATAAGGACAAGTTTGACGAGGTGTATAATGATGTCCACTTGCCCAATAAAGACAACAGCATCTGCATCACCATTCTCTTGCCGTTCCAGACGGACATGAAGAATAAATCTAAAAATGCCAAAGACTATGATGAATTTTTTAATGGCTTTAAGATGGCTCTCGACAGCGTGGGTGGAAAACTCACCAAACCCTTGAATGTAGTTGTCTATGACACGAGGCTTAGTATAGGCATCACCGATAGTCTCCTGGCACTCCCCGAGCTTAAGAAGAGCGATATTATCATTGCACCTTCTGAGAGTGACGAGCTTCAGCACATTCTTGCCTTTGGTCAGAAAAACAACATTGATGTCCTTAACTGCTTTGTGGCACAGAGTGAAGACTACATTAGCAACCAGCGCTCCATGCAGGTGCACATCCCCACCCCCTATCTTAATGCTTCGATTATTGAGATGCTAAGGACAAAATACCAAAACTATGAGCTTGTGTTCCTCGATGACCCATCTGGAACTTCTAAGGAAATTTACGAAGAGATAAAGAAATATGCCAATGTGAGCAAGCATCTCCATAAGACTTTGACCATTAACAACGACTTCACGGGTAAAACTCTATCAAGGTATTTAGACCCTGCATCGAAATATCTCTTTATACCCGCAAATGGAAAAGAGGCTTTCATCAACAAGTTTGCTCCTGGTATTATTGAGGCGAAGGCCACTCGTGTTGACTGTCGTCTGGAACTTCTGGGGCATCCAGAATACACTATGTACATAAAGAAGCACAAAGACGAGTTCATGGCGATGGATACTCACATCTATTCACGTTTCTTCCTGCCCGATAATGCACAGGCTAAAGCGTTGAACAACAGATATATCAAACAATTTGGTGGTAAACCTTCGAACAGCACCCCAAATATGAGTGTCTTTGGGTTTGACTTAGGCATGTTTTTGGTAAATGCCTACGCTAATGATATCACACCTGGTGACAAAGCGTCGGCTTATGAAGGTATTCAAACCAACTTCTTCTTTGAGCGCGCCAACAATTGGACTGGCTATATCAACAAATCGGTACGTATCATCAATCTCACACCTAACAAAGATATCAAGATTATCGATTTGAATGACTAACCGTTTCCTCACATACGCATTGTTGATGGCGCTGCTCTTTGTGAGTGGCACTTCCCATGCGCTTGACTTCAGCGACCACAATATCAGTGTGGGTGCTAAAGGAGGAATGAGTTTGTCGAAAGTGAACTTCCAGCCATCGGTACCACAGAAGTTGATAGCTGGCATGGTACTTGGAGCAACTGTGAGGTATATCGAGGAGAATCACTTTGGACTTATTGGCGAGCTCAACCTTGAGCAGCGTGGATGGAAAGAGGACTTCAAACCACTTGAGGGTTATAGTTTCAGCCGCCAGTTCACATATCTCCAAATACCTCTGCTTACCCACATCTACTTCGGCAGCGACAAGGCACGCTTCTTTTTTAACGCAGGTCCAGAAATAGGCATTATGATAGGCGACAAGACCTCGAGCAACTTTGATTATCAAAATGTTGCCTCAAATGAGGAACTACAGAACTCCTACCGCCAGCTGGAGCAGTTCACCGAGCCAATTCACCGCCGTTTTGACTATGGCATCTCGGCTGGACTCGGAATGGAGGTCAACATCAACTCCAAACATGCCATCAACCTTGAGGGACGATTCTATTATGGTCTCAACGACGTGTTTAAAAACCACAAGACCGATTCCTTCCAAGGTTCATCATCGATGTCGATAATGGTGACGTTGGGATACAACATACGACTCAAATAACTCCAATTATGGATAAAAAAGAGGCTGCATTCCCCAATGAAATGCAGCCTCTTTTAGTAAGTGTGTGAGAGAGAGCTATGTCTTCTTTCTGATTTGAACCTTTATTGGTGCGTGAAAGTTCATGTTGTCGCCTTTTGGCAGAAGAATGTCAATGTGGTTTCTCAGTCGTGGTGCCATTTTGTCTTTCACGATCCACACTCCATTGAGCCTCTCGTTAGAGCACTCGATGATTACCTCATCGCCCATTTTCACTCCCAGTTTTTTGAACAAGTCGTGAGAGAGAGCGATCCATTTAATCTCATAGTTCTTTAGCTTGTTGTTGTCGATTCTTGAGCCGCTGGCGGTTACCCAACCTGCGCCTCCCATGCCAGGGTGATACTTTGTGGCTGTCACAGTCACTTGACCACTTGCATTGATTGAACAGATTAACAACGCTAATAAAAATAAAGCTTTACGCATAAAACAAGTATTGGTTAATAAATGCGCTTTCCAGCTGGCGACTTAAATTTAAGCGGCTTTGTAACGCTCGAAAAGCGATGCAAAGTTACGAAGATTTTTTGAAACTGCCAAATGGCCATCTTTAAGAACATGGCAAGATGTTAGTGTAACGATTGCAGAGACTGATGCTTTTAGAATGTCCTTTTAGTATAAAATTATTGCCGCCAGCATGCTGGCGGCAATATATAGGGTGAGGCGTTATTCTTTTGATTCTGAATGTTTAAACTCTGATGGCGTGTCATCGTCATGTTGTGACTGCACGTCATTGCCTTGCTTGCCGCTTGGGAGGGCGATGCTGGTGTTGTCGCTGGCATCGCTGGGTTTGTTGTTTTGTTCCTCAAGGATGTCGGTGCGTGAGGTCCATTTGCGCTTGCCAAAGATGTGTTCCATGTCCTCAGTGTAGATTACCTCACGCTCGAGCAGCATTAGTGCCAGGTCGTGATGCCCTTCGCTATATTCGTTGAGAACTTCACGCGCACGCTCATATTCGATATTGATGATTTCTTGCACTTCCTTGTCGATGGCCTGTGCGCGTTCTTCGCTGTAGGGTTTAGAGAAGCCATAGTTTTCAGTGCTGTCGTAGTAGGAGACATTAGGCAGACTCTCTCCCATACCATAGTAGGTCACCATGGCGTAGGCGATTTTAGTCGCCCTTTCAAGGTCGTTGAGAGCGCCAGTGTCAATTATTCCTAAGAACATCTCTTCGGCGACTCGTCCTGCTAGGAGCGAGCAGATCTTGTCGAGCAATGCCTGGCGTGGAGTGATTTGACGCTCCTCAGGCATATACCATGCTGCGCCCAAAGCCTTGCCTCGTGGAACTATAGTGACTTTGATAAGTGGGTCGCCGTATTGCAGTTGCCAGCTCACTGTAGCGTGGCCAGCCTCGTGCACAGCAATAGACTTACGTTCTTCCTCAGTCATCACCTTCGATGCTTTCTCAAGGCCTCCAATGATGCGGTCGATGGCGTTGTTGAAATCCTGCTTCTGGACTGCCACCTTGTGATGGCGCGCGGCGATGAGTGCCGCCTCGTTGCACACGTTAGCAATGTCGGCCCCCGAGAAACCTGGTGTCTGTCGTGCAAGAAGGTTGAGGTCAACGCTGCCGTCGGTCTTCACGTCACGCAGGTGCACCTGGAAAATCTCCTTGCGGTCGTTGAGCTCGGGCAAATCGACATAGATTTGTCGGTCGAAACGTCCGGCACGGAGCAGGGCTTTATCGAGAATATCCACACGGTTAGTTGCGGCGAGGATGATGATACCGCTGTTAGTGCCAAAGCCGTCCATCTCAGTGAGCAATTGGTTGAGTGTGCTCTCGCGCTCGTCGTTGCTACCCATCTTGGGGTTGTTGCCTCGAGCGCGTCCTACTGCATCAATCTCGTCGATGAAGACGATGCACGGTGCTTTATCCTTTGCCTGCTTAAAGAGGTCACGTACACGTGATGCTCCTACACCAACAAACATCTCTACGAAGTCGCTGCCCGAAAGCGAGAAGAACGGCACGTCGGCCTCTCCCGCCACAGCCTTAGCCAGCAATGTCTTGCCGGTTCCAGGAGGTCCCACCAGCAGAGCGCCTTTAGGAATCTTGCCACCTAAGTTGGTGTAGCGCTTCGGGCTCTTGAGGAAGTCTACAATTTCGGCAACCTCTGTCTTTGCCTCGGCAAGTCCTGCTACATCTTTGAAAGTGACTTTTGACTGATTGTTTTTATCAAAGAGCTTTGCCTTTGACTTACCGACGTTGAAGATTCCCCCTCCAGCGCCTCCTCCCATGCGTCGTGACATGAAAATCCAGAATGCAATCAGCAGCAGTATGGGTCCAAATCCCCAAATCCAGTAGGAATAGTCGCTGGCAGTATCATATTTGCAGGTGCCATTAAATTGTTTGGCCTTCCTTAGTTCACCGATGTAATCCTCAAACTTCTCCGTGCTGGGAATATTAAATGCTAAGTATGGTTTTGATTTTCCTGTTGTTTTAGAATCACTTTGTAAGTTATATTCCTTAGCTACGGAGTCGTTGACAAAGGCTCTAGCCTCATTTTTATTGCTATATACCAGGATGCTATCGACTTGCCCTTTTTCGGCAAGTTGTTGAAATTTTGTCCAGTCGATGTTTCGGTTTGGCGAATAGTCATTAAAAAAATACATGCCCAGAATGATGGCGATAATTATGACATAAAGCCACATTATGTTAAACCCGCCTTTTTTGTTTTGAGATGAGTTTTTATTGCCCGAACCGCTATTGTTGCCAAAAATATTGTTAGCCATTTATAGTGAAAGTGAAAATCATGTTATTGGAAAAATTAATCGAGGTTAGGGATTTGCCTTATGTCGGCATCGGCCCATAACTCCTCGAGGTTGTAGCGTTGTCGCTCCTCAGGAAGAAATATATGAGCAAAAACCGTGCCATAATCAATCACTATCCACTGTGAGTTCTGATAACCGTCGTAATTATAAGGTTTTTGACCGGTTTTCTCTTGCACATATTCCCTCACGCTGTCGGCGATAGCTTCTACCTGAATCTTGGTGTTGCCCGTTCCAATGACAAACGCAGTGGCCGTGGCATATTCAATTTTGGTGAGGTCGATGTGCGTGATGTCTTTACCTTTCTTCTCTTGTATTCCCTCAATAATTCGTTCTATTAGTTCAGATGTTTCTGTCATTTTAAGATGTTTATAACTATTTAAACCACAAAGGTAGAACATTTATTATTCATAGCAAAAAAAATAAAGCACGTTTTGTTTTTTTTATATTTTTCTTCTTCTAGTTGACATTGAACGCCGTGTTTATGGCACAATACATCAACAACGCCAAGACTTTGCATCAACGAGAGGATGGTTGAAAAAACGCCAGCGGCATATTGTGGCTGCTGGCGATTTTTCAATATTTATATGCCTTTAGAAAGGCAGGTCATCTTCTTGGGTTTGCTCAAAATTCATGTCGGGAGCTGGAGGAGCAGGTGCTGGAGCAGGGGGCGCGTCGTTTGTTGTCGCTGTCACTGCAGCTTGAGCGTTCTCGTCAATTTTCTCGGCTTTCCATCCGCGAATGTCGGTATAGTAGCGTCCTTGATACTCACGGCACTCGATGTCGAAACTGAGTGTTATCATGTCGCCCACGTTGAGGGGGAACTGATCGGCTCGGTCACCGAAGAAGTCGAAATAAATCTTTTTTGGGAAACTGTCGAGAGTCTCGAGCAGGTAGTTCTGCTTTTTCCAAGGGTTGCCAGCCTTAGAAGTGCCACTTTGGAGGTCAAACTTTTGTATAATCTTACCTTTTACTTCCATTTTGATATTATTGATTATTGTGATGTTTAAAAGTTGTGCAAAGGTAGTGAATCATTTTGTTTAATGAAAATAAAGTGAGAGGAATTTATTAACAATTTTGAAATTTGTGGCTAATGAATAATCGAACAGTCGAATAATCGAGTATTCGAAGAATCGAATATCCGAGTTGACAAGGCAATAGAATTAATAAATACCAGCCTTGCGGCGTGGATGCTGCAAGGCTGGTGTGGTGGGGAAGAGGGAAGAGTGTCGATAATTTACTGTTTTTTCGAGTTCCCGAGGAGGATGTTGTAGATAAATGTTACATCTCCTACGGTGATGCTACCGTCGCCGTCTTGGTCATCGTTGACTACTCCAGTGTAATCATTGCTGAGTATTATGTTATAAAGCAACGTAACATCGGTGGCAGTAACATTTCCGTCGCCGTTAACATCTCCAGGAATCGCTGTGGAATTAGGCATGTCATCAACAGAGGCGGTCTGCACTGCTGTGCGGTCATAATGTACATACTTGATGTTGCCGAACAAGATGTCGCCATCCCAAGCCTGAACGGGCAGCAACTCGTCGTTCTCGTCATACTCCTCGTCGGTGTTGTAGTGACGCAGGTAGAACGAGTCGTAGCACCATTGCTGGCTGGAAGCAATCTCATTGCCTTCACCAGTGAAATGAACGAATGGACCATTATAGATGTCGAACGCCATAGTCTTCCAACCGCGGAAATCCATTACGACATGCTCGTTCTGGATGAGGCCAGATGCTCCTGTGCCTTTGAGGCGAACCATGTGGCAAACCTGGTTGTTAGAGCCGTCGGCAAAGAACTCGCACTGAAGCACAGCGTCGTAGCTGTCGGTGTTGTAATGGTTCTGGTCGTAGCTGCGGTACTCACGAATCTGCCATGGACCGTCGCAGTCCTGGTTGAACTCATAGTGGAGCAGGTAGGACTTGGTGAGGTCGGTGCGTGGCACGGTGTTGGTAAGGGTGATGTAGTTAGAGTTAGGATCTGCCACGCCGTCCTTAGAGGTTGTGTGGGTTGTAGAACCCGAGCCGTCTGGACTCCACCAGTGGTTCAATACAGAGCCGTCCTCAATCATGGTGTAGTCGAGCACTGGACGATACTCGGTCATGAAGCGGATGTATTGTGTGATGTTGCTGGTGTTGCCCGAGAGGTCGGTGAAGGTGCCGTTTATCTTGATGCGATAGGTCTTGTCGAGCTTCAGGTCAACATTTGGATAGAAGTGAACAACCGAAGCGTCGCGCACTACCATGTGATTTGTTATACCTTCTACCATTTCTCCATCGGCGCACTCGAGAGTTATCACCTCAGTGGCGTCATCGTCATTCCAGGCGAGTTCCTCGTTGAACTCCACGCGGATGGCGGGACGCAGGGTGTAGAGCATGGTCTCGCCCTCAATTGGAGTAGTGCTTGCAATGTAAGGAGCCTCAACATCGGCAGGCACTGTCATGAAGTTGAACACGTAATTGCCGCCTTCCTCGCCGTCGCTGTCACCGTCGAGCAGCTGGTTGGTCTGCGTGTTGCGTGCTATGCTGCCGTCGATGGTTATAGTGTAGCTCATGTCATCGAGCAGCTGGTTGAGGACGATGCGCAGGGTGTAGTCGTTGTCCCACGAGAGTGTTATATTGCCATTGTGATTTATTGAGAACGCTTGCTCCACGCTTTCCTGGTTCATCTTGCGTGAGAAGGTGAGCACCATGTCGTTGATAATCTTCACGGCATCGGGGTTGCTGATGTTGTTGGATGAAACAACGGCGGGAGCGTTAGAGGTAAGTTCCACGTTTGCCCAAGTCACGTTGTCGCCAGCGAGACCTTGTGTGTCGTAGTTCAAAGTCACGGTGCGTGTAGCGCTGGTGTATCCAGGGCAGGTATAGGTGATCTCGTAGGTCTCTCCAGGAGTAAGTCCCTCAAAGAGGAAGAATCCATTGTGAACCAAATCCTTGCTGTTTACATAGTTGTGAAACAGTGACTCATAGCTGTCGGTAACGATTGTCTGTCCGTTGCAGGTCACGGTCACGTTGTCGATGGGCTGACCATTCTCGCTGTTTTTAACCACGCCGGCAAGCATCACCTTCTCGGGACGGTCGAGACCGCGATACTCCATAATAGAGCGGAAGGTTCCGAAGGCCTCCAGGCGCTTGTAACTCTCGTTGATGTTGAGGGCCTGCTGCATAGGCAGAGTGTGGAAACCACCCTCGCTGAGCAGTGACGCCATATTGGTGCGGCGGTTTACCGAAAGATATGGATACTGGTTGGTGTGGGTTTGTGGCGAAGGGTCATACCAGCAACGGTCGTACCAGTTGCCGCGTGTGGTGGTCTCATACATCACACTGGTGAGGTTGGGAGTAAGGATTTCACCGTAGGCCTTGCCGCCGTGCGGTGTTTTCTCAATCTCCACGCCGTTTTTGCGCCATCCGCCGAAGAGCATCAGGGTGCTGTTGGTATTGGCACCGGCATCACTGTGGATGGAATAAAAGAAGTCGGCACCCCAGGCGTTAGCCATGTCGGAGCGTTCCTCGAGGCTCACCTCGGTGTTGTCGTCCTCACGGGTCATGTGAATGTTGTCGAGGGTGGCTGTGGTATATTCCATGAGATATTCACGAGTTGCGAGTCCCACGCGGAGCACCTTCTGTGCCTCGGTGTAGCCATACATGCCCATGTTCTCTTTTTTACTGTGTCCTGGGTCAATCCAGAGCTTGAAGTCTCCCCAGTCGGCCTTCTCTTGTTCTTGTGCGTTAACAAGTGGTGCTGTCGCGAAGCAGCCAATAGCAGCCACAATCGCTAATTTCATTAAGTCTTTCATAGCTGCTATCAATAATTGAGGTTAATAATGTAGATGGCACCGTCGGTGTCGTTGTCGAAGGCAAGTTTAGTGCCATCGGGCGAAACAGTGATGGTGATAGGTATAGTCTCGCTATTAGGGGTGATATTGATTGCGTTGCCGCTGTCAATGTTCACGCAGTAAATGTCGCTGCCAATGAAACGGTGGCCGTCATCGGCTATGAGCGTCATCATCAGGTTATGGCTGTCGGGGAGCCATGTGGCGTGGGAGCCTTTACCCAGGCTCACAAGTTCAGTGCCGTCGGCATTGCACACAAAGAGACCCTTTGTGACAATCTGGAAGGCGATTTTTGTGCCATCGGGCGAGAGTGCGGGGTTGATTACCCAATTGCCTGCATACTCGCTCAATCCAGCAATTTTGGCAGTGGCGTTCTGTGGCTCGTCGAGCATGGTCTGGAAAACATTGGTTGCTCCCATTACAGTTGACCGCTTGAGGTCGCGAGTGGCAGGTGCCACTTCCTGAATCTTTCCTGTGGCGGCATTCACGCGCTCAATGCGTGTCATGCGCTTTTGGTTTTCGATAGAATAGGGAGTGCTCAGGATTTCCTGATTACTCTCCCAGCGCATCTGGTATCCGGCACCTGGAGCTTTCGACACTTGATGCAAGTCAGTGCCGTCGGCTTGTGCCACCCAGATTCCAACGAAGTTGTCGCCAGTGACAGCGATTTGCGAGCCGTCGGGCGACCAGATGGGAGCCATCAGCCCCTGCTCCCCTTTGATTAGCAGCTGTGGCTCGCTCCACGAGGTGGGCTGCGCCAATAGGCTGCCGCATGACAGCAAAACTGCTGTCGCAATGAATAATTTTCTTTTCATTGGCTTTTTTTGTGTTAATTGGTTAATTTGTTTGTTAGTTATAGAGTAAAAAGATGTTTTTCGCTTGGTTTTTATTTCATTTGCTAAGGTATGTCTTATTTTTGAATTGGCAAAATAATTTTAGATTTTTTTAGAAAAACGACTGTTCTCGGCGACAAATCGCCTATTATCTCAACGGCACGATTTCTGGTATTGTGATGATTTTTTTACGCATGAAATGCTCTAAATAGCCTGAAAAATGACGTTTTTTGTGCTGTTTTTTGTTGGTAATTTAAACTTTATTATTACTTTTGCGTCAAAATTTGCGGTTTAGCCCTCTGTGGGCATCACTACTCGCAAAATGAAAAACGAGTTTTACAATAATTTATTAACTAAATTTTTAATGTTATGAAAAAAATTGCAATTGCATTTGTATGCATGATTATGGCTGCTGGCGTTGCCATGGCTCAGCCGGAGAAAACTTTCACTTTTGGTCCTAAGATTGGTGTTGACTACACTCACTACTGGGGTAAGGATTGCAAGCATGGTGGTCAACTCAACTACCAAGCTGGCTTGTTCTTTGAGTATGTTGTAGCCAACAAGTTCTCTATCGCTCCCGAAGTTGTTTTTGCAGCTCAAGGTGGAAAGTATCATGGTGAGTTTGATGGTTATAAAACCGATGTCACAGAGCATGTAAACTATGTCAACGTTCCTGTGATGTTAAAGTATTATGTGGCTCCATCGTTGAGCATTGATTTTGGTCCACAACTTGGCATTAATGTTTACAGCAAATATACTTGGAAATATTCTATGGGTGAGGCAGAGTTTAAAGAGACCGTAGACCAGAAAGACTATACCAAGACAGTTGACTTTGGTGTTGGTTTAGGACTCACTTACAACATCGCCAAGGATGTATTTGTTCAGGGTCGTTACACTTTGGGTGTGACAAAAATGTTCAAGGGTGATGCAGACTGCAAGAACGGCAATGCTCAAATCGCTATTGGCTATCGCTTCTAAGCATTATTTTAAAGAACAATTAAGTGACCTGCTTCGAGTGGGTCATTTTTATTAATTAAAACAAAAAACTATTATGAAGAAAATAGCAGTTGCACTCATCTGCATGATTATGGTCGTTGGTGCTGCCATGGCACAGCCTGAGAAATCTTTCACTTTTGGTCCCAAGATTGGTGTTGACTACACTCATTACTGGGGCAAGGACTGTCACCATAGTGGACAGTTCAACTATCAGGGTGGCGTGTTCTTTGAGTATCGCATAGCCGATAGGTTTGCTGTTGCTCCCGAGATCGTGTTTGCAGCTCAGGGAAACAAGTGGAGTGACAATTATGATATTTATGATATGGAAACTGGTTATGTGATAGGCGAAGCCAAATACTCACAAACAGAACATGTCAACTATATCAATGTGCCAGTTATGCTCAAGTATTATGTTGCTCCATCATTGAGTATCGACCTTGGTCCACAAGTAGGCTATTGTATCTACAGTAAATGCTCCGTTGATGATGATGGAGTAAAATATACATATGACCAGAAAGACGATACCAAAAAAGTTGACGTAGGTATTGGTTTAGGTCTTACTTACAACATCGCCAAGGACGTGTTTGTTCAGGGCCGTTACACCATGGGTTTGACCAAAGTATTTAAGGGTGGCGAAGCTAAGAACGGCAATGCTCAAATAGCTATTGGCTATCGTTTTTAATCAAGCATAGCAGAATTTAAAAGAACTCTTCAGTGACCTGCGCCAAGTGCGTGGGTCACTTTTTTGCTGCTTTCTTTTTGCTGATAAAGGATAATGTTTTATCTTTGCGGCACGTAAACTAAGTATAACTTTTAATTTTAAATGATTATGAAGAAAATAACTATCGCACTTTTGTGCATGATTATGGCTGTTGGCGCTGCCATGGCACAGCCGGAGAAATCTTTCACTTTTGGTCCCAAGATTGGTGTTGACTACACCCACTTTTGGGGTAAGGACGAACCTCATGGTGGTCAGCTCAATTATCAAGGCGGTGTGTTCTTTGAAATTGTAGTTGGCGAAAAAATTGCTATTGCTCCCGAGGTGGTTTTTGCCGCTCAGGGTGGTAAATGGAAAGGCACTTCAGAACACACCGTAGATAAAGGTACACATACCGAACATGTCAATTACATCAATGTTCCAGTGATGTTGAAGTATTATGTTATTCCATCACTGAGCATCGACTTGGGACCACAAGTTGGCTATTGTATATACAGTAAGTTCACTGAAGAGGAGGATGGCATAAAGAACACCTGGGATCAGATGGACATTACCAAGAAAGTTGACGTTGGTGTTGGCTTGGGTCTTACTTACAACATCGCCAAGGACGTGTTTGTTCAGGGTCGTTATACCATGGGCGTGACCAATGCGTTCAAGAGTGGAAATTATAAGAACGGCAACGCTCAAATCGCCATTGGCTATCGTTTCTAATCAAGCATACTTTAAAAGAATATCAGTGACCTGCATTGCAATCCATTGCAGGGCACTTTTTTGTGTTTTTACTTGAAAATTACTGAATTACCAATAATTGAGGTGTAATTTTGCGTTGGAAATATATTCTTAAACAAAAAATCACAATTGACTTATGAAGAAAAGTTTTACTATTATTTTTGTTGCATTGTTAGCAATGATTGGCCTGAAAGCCCAGGCAGCTATGTACCTTGTGGGTGAAGGCTTTAATGGTTGGACTACCACTGGCAACGTTGAGATGGCTTTTGACGGCGATAGCATCTACTCATGGTCTGGAGATTTGACCGCTGGTTCATCTTTCGCATTCTTCCGTGACACTGAGGATTGGGGCTCACAACGTGGCCCTGCTAATGGCGATGGCTCGGCTCCTACAGGTGACTGGGAGGAGACTGTTGCAATGGGTGCTTGGACATTGACTGCTTCAGGTTCCTACATTATCCAGTACAATTACAACACTGACCAGGCGAAGATTGTCCTCACCGAGGAGCCAGTCTTTAATCCTGCTCAGCGCAGGTTTGCTATAACTGGTGCAGCCTTTGGCGGATGGAATATGCCACCAGCTGGCAATCAGATTTTCTCCAACAACGGAGACGGTACCTACACTCTGGAGTTTGAAGGTGCTACTGCTAGCGATTTCAAGCTCTCAAGCATTGGTATTAACGATGATTTCACCGCCAACTGGGGGTTGTTTGATAGCGGTGTGATGGGTGCGAGCAATCTTGCCGTAGGCGACAATGAGATTTCTACTTCTTTTGGCACAGCCAACATGCATTTCCCCGTCAGTGGCAACGTTACTCTCACCATCAGCAACGTTACTGAGACCAGCTGCACTCTCAACATTACCTTGACCGAGGAGATTATCCCCGACAAGGCTTACTACCTGATTGGCGAGTTCAACGAGTGGAATGAGTTGACAATGGTTCCATTTGAGGAGAATAACGAAGTTTTCACTTTGACTCAGACCTTTGGTGGCGAGTTCAAGATTAAAGACGAGAACGGCAACTGGCTGGGTGGTGGTGTAACACTTACCGAGGAGAATCCTTCAGTTGCCCTGGTTGACGGCGGCAACTTGGTTCTCGCCGAGGAGAATGAGTACACTCTCACTATTGAAAATGGCGTTCTTACAGTTACCTTCCCATCAACTGTAAATCCACAAGTGTCGGGTGATGTCAATGGCGACGGCAATGTTACTAGTGCCGATGTGACAGCAATCTATAACTACCTTTTGAATGGTGACATGATGTATTTTTCAACCTGCGACGTCAATGGCGATGGCAGCATTACAAGCGCTGACGTGACTATGGTTTATAATATCTTGTTGGGTAGTGACTAAGGTGTAAGCTTATCACATAGAATGAATGCGCCCGGGCAATTTGCTGCTCGGGCGCATTGTGTGTTATGGATAAAGCTTTTAGTTGCGGAAGGTGATATTGCCTTCGGCAGCATCGATGATGATTGGCTTGTCGCGGTCAATGTGGTGGGCGATGATGTCGCGTGAGAGCTGGTTGAGAACGAGGTTCTGGATGGCTCGCTTCACGGGGCGTGCGCCAAACTCCGGGTCGTAGCCCGCCTGTGCGAGCAGTGCTACAGCGTTGCTTGTATAATCCAGCTCTATGCCGCTTGTGTGCAGCATCTTCTTGACGCTGCGGAGTTGCAATTCAACGATTTGCGCAATCTGCTGCTCATCGAGAGGCGTGAACATTATCGTCTCGTCGATACGGTTGAGGAACTCAGGGCGGATGGTCTGCTTGAGCATTGTGAGTACGTCGTTGCGGGTTTGTTCCACCACTCTGTCGCGGTTCTCGGCGTTGAGGCTTTCAAAACGCTCACGGATGAGGCTCGAGCCCAAGTTGCTCGTCATAATGATGATGGTGTTCTTGAAGTTGACGGTGCGTCCCTTGTTATCGGTGAGCCGTCCGTCATCAAGTACTTGTAGCAGCACGTTGAACACATCGGGGTGAGCTTTCTCTATCTCGTCGAAGAGTACTACGCTGTAGGGCTTGCGTCGCACTGCCTCGGTGAGTTGTCCGCCTTCGTCATAGCCCACATATCCTGGAGGCGAACCAATGAGCCTGGTTACCGAGAACTTCTCTTGATACTCGCTCATGTCGATGCGCGTCATCATATTCTCGTCGTTGAAGAGGTAGTCGGCGAGTGCTTTTGCCAACTCTGTCTTGCCCACACCAGTGGTTCCGAGGAAGATGAACGAACCGATGGGTCGGCGAGGGTCGTTAAGGCCGGCACGGCTGCGGCGCACGGCATCGCTGATGGCGGTTATTGCCTCATCCTGGCCGATTACTCGCTTGTGCAGTTCGTCCTCGAGGTGCAGCAGTTTCTCGCCCTCGCTCTGCAGCATCTTGGTCACGGGGATGCCTGTCCATCGCGATACTATCTCGGCGATGTCGTCGCTATCTACCTCCTCTTTTATAAGTGCAGTGTCGCCTTGCATGGAGCGCAACTTTTCTTGTAACTCGACATTCTCGTCCTGCTTCTGCTTGATAAGCGAGTAGCGGATTTCTGCCACGCGGGCATAGTCACCGTTGCGCTCGGCACGCTCGGCATCGAAGTTGAGCTGCTCAATGTCGATTTTGTTCTGCTGAATCTTGTTGATAAGCTCCTTTTCACTTTGCCATTTGGCTTTGTAGTCGTGTTCACGGTCACGCAGGTTGGCTAGCTGCTGGTCAACTTGTGCGATGCGCTGCTCGTCACCGTCGCGCTTGATAGCTGCGCGCTCAATCTCGAGTTGCGAGATTTTGCGGGTAACCTCGTCGAGTTCCTCAGGCACGCTGTCCATCTCGATTCGCAGTTTGGCTGCTGCCTCATCCACAAGGTCAATGGCCTTGTCGGGCAAGAAACGGTCGCTGATGTAACGCTGACTCAGCTGCACGGCGGCGATGATGGCGTCGTCCTTGATACGCACCTTGTGATGGTTCTCATAGCGCTCCTTCAGTCCGCGCAGGATGGCGATCGCGCTCTCCTCATCGGGCTCGTCAACCATTACAATCTGGAAACGACGCTCAAGCGCCTTGTCTTTCTCGAAGTACTTCTGATACTCATCAAGGGTTGTGGCACCAATGCTGCGCAGGTCGCCACGCGCAAGGGCTGGTTTAAGGATGTTGGCGGCATCCATAGCGCCACTGCTTTTGCCGGCACCTACAAGGGTGTGAATCTCGTCGATGAAGAGGATGATCTCGCCTTGCGCTTGGGTGATTTCGTTGATGACCGCTTTCAGTCGCTCCTCAAACTCTCCTTGATACTTAGCGCCAGCGATAAGTGCGCCCATGTCGAGCGAGAACACTTGCTTCTGCTTCAAGTTCTCGGGCACGTCGCCGCGCACGATGCGCTGTGCGAGTCCTTCGACAATGGCGGTCTTGCCGGTTCCTGGCTCGCCAATGAGGATTGGGTTGTTTTTGGTGCGTCGGCTCAGAATTTGCAGCACACGGCGTATCTCATCGTCTCGGCCGATAACGGGGTCGAGTTTGCCTTGTCGAGCACGCTCGTTAAGGTTTACAGCATACTTGCCTAGGGCGTTGTATTGCTCCTCCGACTCTTGGCTGGTGGCTTTCTTGCCTTTGCGCAGCTCATCGATGGTGGCTTGCAGTTCCTTTTTGGTGATGCCTGCGTCTTTCAGGATGGTGGATGCAGGTGACTGCACCTCATGCAGAGCCATGAAAAGCGCCTCGATGGTGATGTACTGGTCGCCGTTTTTTTGCGCTATGTCGTTGGCTTTGTCAAGAACTTTCCCGCTATCGTTGCTCAGGTAGGGTTCTCCGCCGTTCACCTTAGGCAGACGGGCGAGTTCGTTTTCCAATGGTCGCTCAATCATCGATGGTGCGATGTCAAGCTTCTGCAAGATAAACTTCACCACGCTCTCACCCTCAGTCATCACCGCTTTTAGCAGATGCACGGGCTCGAGAGCCTGGTTTCCGTTGCTGCGTGCGAGTGTGATAGCCCGTTGCAGAGTCTCTTGAGATTTGATAGTAAAGTTGTTTAAATTCATATCGTATTTCTCCTTTCTGCCCTTCAATATGCAAAGGTGATGCCAATGGTTTTGTATTGAGATAACTGACAGAATTTCAGAAATTTAGTTATGTTTGTGTGACAAAATGTCAGTGCCATTGCAATCATGGTCGATTGCAACGGCACTGCATAATGTTGATATAATAATGGTTACATGTTTATGACTTCTTTCATTTCACTAAAGCCTATTTCCGTCTTCCAGATGTCATCCTCCTTATAAAGTTTGAACTTCTTTTCTTTGGTGGTACCGTCGCTGTAGGTGAAGTCGCAAACCACCTCGGTAAATCCATCCTTAACTTTGACTTTCTTGGCTTTTACTTTGAAGTCTTTTGCCTTGAGCTGTTTGAAAAACTCATTTTTTTGCTGATCGGTGAATTTGTCGCTTTCTTTGAATTTAACCGCCTCTTTCAGGAGCTTTATGTCGCCATTAGTCAGTTCTTGGAACAGTGCTTCGACAGCATCTTTTGCATTGCGGTGATACTTGTCGGTGTCGAGAACTGAGCTGTCGCACGAGTTTAGCGCCATAATAACTAAAAGCGCTAACATAATAATTGCAGATAGATGTTTCATACTAATATTAAATTAATGTGTGAATGATTATTTTTTGCAAAGTTATTCAAAATAATAATATGATGCAAAAATCACACGCAAAAGAGGTTCATTTCAAAGAAAAACACTAACTTTGTGGCATTAGCTAATTACATTAAAGTTATGAAGATATTATTTATTATCGGTTCGTTGAGAGCGAAGTCTTTCAACCGCCAACTGGCTGAAGAGGCCAAGAGAATAATCGGTGACCGCGCCGAAGTTGTGGAACTTGACTATAGCGACCTGCCGCTTATCAATCAGGATATAGAGCAGCCTGAGCCCACAGCAGTGGCGCGAGTGCGTAAGGCGGTTGCTGATGCCGACGCGTTGTGGATTTTCACCCCGGAATACAACTTCAGTTATCCCGGTCACGTGAAGAATCTGCTGGACTGGCTATCGCGCCCTGTCATCCCTATGGATTATGGCACGCCAACTTGCATTAACAGCAAACGCGTGGCCGTCAGTGGGGCAGGGGGTAAGATGGCGACTGCTAATTGCCGCGCAACACTCACCGAACTGCTCACTTTCATCAAAGCCGATGTTGTGGCTGAGCAAACGGGCATCGCTGTTCCTGCCGAGGCATGGGGTACCGATGTGCTTGAACTCACCGATGAGCAGAAGTCACAACTCAAGGCTCAGGCCGATGCGCTTCTTGGATAGTCATGGCAAGTAGTAGCGATTTTGTGCAGTATATCGCCGACCAGTGCAGTGGGGCTGGGGAGATTGCCACCAAAAAGATGTTTGGCGACTACGGCATCTATTGTGACGGCAAGATTTTCGGACTGATTTGCGATGACCGCTTTTATCTGAAGCCTACAGAAGCAGGGCGGGCATTGTTGCGCACCGTTGACATGCGCCCGCCATACGACGGCGCGAAGGACTATTTCTATATCGCCGAGGTAGATGACCACGACTACCTCTCGCAACTCGTGAAAGCAACTTGCAAAGAATTGCCCATGCCCAAAGTAAAGAAAAGGAAGAGATGATTTCCCAACTTACTCTGAAATAGTTCAGCAATCACGTTTTTCGTAGTAAAGTCAAACAAACTCAACAAAGAAGAACAAGTTCAACAATTTAATTGTATTCATAAATAATTGTTGGTTTTGTTAGTTTTTGTTGTTTTTAGATAAAATGCTCACGCTCGCAAGGCATTGAGCAAGCTCAGCTTTGACTTGCTTAATCGCATTTTTGTTTGATAGGTGTTATGCATTTGAATAGCTCTCTTTTTCCATCAAAATTCAAAAAATACTACCAATAATAGTAGTTTTTTGAAAAAAGTTGCAAAAATATTTGGTTTATAAAATAAACTACTTTATCTTTGCAATGGATTTATAAATCTAAACAAACTTTTTTTATTAACCATTCATTGTTATGTAAGGAAATTATGGAAGAGAAGAGATTAAACAGTCAAGAGAGTTTGGAGTTAATCGCAAGAATGATTAACAAGACCAAGCGTCAGCTCCATGTTGGTCAGGGCAACTTGTTGCTTTGGTGGGGCTACACAAGTGCTATCGTTGGCCTGTTGGTAGGCGTGTCGTTGCTGCTCACGGATGGCAATCCTGCCTGCAACTGGCTATGGTTCCTAATTTGGATAGTAGGCGGCATCGGCATGTTTGTCATCAATCGCAAGGATAAGGACCGCATCGAGAAGGAGCCGTTCACTTACGTGGACCGCATTTCAAGCAACCTGTGGGGAACTATCGGTTGGATGTTTGCGTTGGGAACTTTAATGTCGATAGGTTTCCAGTTCTTCGGCAAGGACATTTGGGTTATGATGCTGATTTTCGCCTTTTTGCTGGCTGGTTTTGGCTCAAGTATGCAGGGCTTTATCCTTCAAGAGAAGTCGATGGTAGTGGGCGGAGCCTTCAGCTTATTGGCAGGAACCTTTGTGCTGGGCTGTGTGTTGAGTGACACTCCACTGAAGGTGTGGTGGATTATTCCGCTGTTTATCCTGTGTTTCGTCTTCACGATGATTATCCCAGGTCATGTGTTGAACGCTAAAGCCAAGAAGCAATGCTAAAGGAACTTAACCCGCTGCTGCACTCACAACTGCGGCTAGCGATCATGTCAATTCTGATGAACTGCGAGGAGGCGAGCTTCGTCTATATCAAGGAGCAGACACAGGCAACAGCCGGTAACCTCAGCGTACAGCTCGACAAACTGGTGGCGGCAGGATATATCACCGTCGAGAAGAAATTCCAGGGCAAGAAGCCGCTCACGTTATGCAGCGTCACCGATGAGGGCAAGCAGGCTTTTGAGGAATATGTCACCGCCCTGCGTGACTACCTGGAAGTGAAGTGAACCTAGTCTTAAAAAAATGAGGCTCAACCATTTACGGCTGAGCCTTATTTTTACTGCTTAAATCGACAACCAATCACATCCCAGTTGAGGATTTTCAACTGAGCCATGATCTGTTCGGACATTTTTCAGAATAGTCTCTTTATTGACTGGCATAGGGATGATCATTAAAGTCTAGATATTTTTGGCCCATTTCTCTTATTTTCTTGTCAGGAATTCTGTTTACAGCCTTTTCCATCATTTTATGAATCTTTTGGTAATTGGCTGTGTCGCCATCTTCTTTATATTTAAGCATAAGCTGCCAGAAACATGATGGCATATATGACGATGATCTGCAGTCAGCTGCCCACGCATCTTTTTTTAGTGGCTTGTCAAGGTAGCTGAAGTCGGTACTGTTGAAGAATCGTTCCTGTTCTTTGTATATGTCAATTGGTCCGTCAGGAGAATCTTGGTATATCAAGCCAATGTCATAGAGCGAACCTCTATTATTCCAAAATGTGTAGCAGTAATCTGGGTTATATTTCGAAAAATAAAGCTTTCTTCCTGATTTTACAACTATATCGTTGATAAGATATTGTCTGTTTCTCTCATAATCTTCGTAACCTTTGGGCTCTGGCAGAACTGGAGCATCACCTATACCTAGTTCTTTATAAATAGACTGGCAGTATTCGGGAATAGCCATGTAGCTGTAGCATATCACTAACTTGTCGCGGTGTATTCCCTTTCCTTCTTGTAAAAGCCATTTGGGGCCTACAGATGCATCTCCTTCACCCACAAAGATCCCATCATTTTCCATGCAGTTTAATTCGTTAAGGTTGAACTGCAGCAATTCCTCAGAGTATAAGCCACTGTCGTAATAATCTTTTGCAAAATTAGAAAAATCATTTTTGTCTCCGTATGTTTTGAGAAAGTAAAACCAATGATCATAATCGAATAAAGATTTGTTTTTCGGTATTAATTCATAAGCTTTATGGGCGTATGTAATGCCACCTTGCTGATCATTCTGAAAAACTTGCGATGCACAAATGTAATATGTGTAAGTGTCAGGGATACTTTTTCCCATTTTTTCCAAAAGTCCTCTTTTAACTGAATTAGCATAATTATAGTTATAGTTGTTAGAATAACGAATTTCATAGTCTTTTGCACGGAAGCAGTTCCTCCATGCATATTCGTCTTTGGGGTTCTTCTCTGCCTGCTCCAGCCAGCCCTCATATTGCTCACGATACCAGTCGGCCTCATGCTCTTCTATCACTAGGCCTTGTATCTCGTGCAGATATGAAGGATAATTCTTTTTCTTGTCCTTGTCTTTATCTTTGCTGGTCTTGGTTGATGTAGCGCAACTTGCCACAAGTATGGCGATTAGCAATAGCTTTGTTGTCAGCAGGATGTTTCTTTTTATTTGTATCATGCTATAAGTTTTTATTTTGAAAAACGTGAGTTGATGACTTTCCAGTTTAGTATTTTCCACATAGCAGAGATGTGGTCGGGGCGGCGGTTGCGGTAGTCCACGTAGTAAGCGTGTTCCCACACGTCGAAGGTCATAAGCGGCTTCAGGCCTTTGGTGACGGGGTTGTCGGCATTAGGCATTTGCAGGATGTGCAGAGTGCCGTTCTCGTCGCTCGCCAGCCATGCCCAGCCTGAGCCGAAGAGGGTTACTGCTGCTGCAGTGAAATTCTCTTTGAACGCCTCAAATGAGCCAAACTGCTCGTCGATTGCCTTTGCAAGCGCGCCCACAGGGCGGTTGTCATCGCTTGGTGCCTGCAGTTGCTCAAAGTAGAGGTTGTGGTTGAGAATCTGTCCGGCGTTGTTGAAAATGCCGCCTGTGGCATTTACCACAATTTCTTCAAGGGGTTTATCCTCCATTCCGCTGCCCGGCAGCAGGTTGTTGAGGTTGTTAACGTAGGTCGCCAAGTGCTTGCCGTGATGCAAAGCAATGGTCTCGGCGCTGACCACTGGTTCCAGCTCGCTAGCGCCAAACGGGAGATTAATTAGTTGATAGTTCATAGTTTATAGTTATTAGTTAATAGTTTAGTCGTTTCAATGTCGCAAATTTAGTGGAAATAATTGAGAATCAAAAGGGAGAAACGTTTCTTTTTTCAAAAAGTTGCGAACTGGGTTCGTCGAAAAGCCGGCTTACGCCGGAATGATTTTCAATTTTTCTTCTTTAAGTTGTGGAACGATGGCGTTTCTTTTCAATGTGGTAAATATTGGAAATAATTGAGAATCAAAAATCAAGGGAAAAGGAAGTGGGAAGAGAGATTAGTTAGTTCTGTCTAGTTCTAATCTCTACATAGATTGTGTGCCGGTTTTGGTTTTTATCAAGCACTTCTTTTCCCTCGGGATAAATTCTTATCGACCTGATATCTCTTATCTTCCATTGTTTCTCTATTTTCTCAATGTTGCTGGGAGAATGGAATCCACCTGAGATAAATGCCGAGGAAAGATAAGCTAAATATCCCAGTGCTATTTTTTCTTTTCTTGTTGTGAGCTTATCATTTAAAAGAAAGGTGTTGACACCACATTCTTTCTTGGTCACAACCTCTATAACTTTGGACACAATAATTTGTGGCTCATCAAGGACTTGAACTGTGTCAATCACTTGAGATTTTATAAGCGGAGATAACCTTTGTATTTCATTGTAAATACTTTCAGTAGATTTTAAATCAACATCAGGCGCAAAACGTTCATTAATTAAAGGGTATCCGTCAACAACTAAAAATCGAGAACCATTGTCAATAACCCCAGCAATGGGACCATTGTATTCATATTTAAAAGGGACCTTTATTCCCCCAGTCTCAATGTCTCCATCTAGTATCATAGAGATTTTTAAGGTATCAGTTGAGTTGGAATTAATATCATTCTCGATATTTCCTTTATCGATAGAGTCGAATGCGATTGAGTGAATTGCGGCGATTGAGTCGCTAAATCCATTGAGCGCAATGAATAGGAAAAGGATATATAAAACTGTCTTTTTCATTTTTTCTAGTTTAAAATGTTGAAAATATGTGAGTCCCTCGTTTTTATTAGCCTTATTCTTTAAGATATAATCCATCTAACTTGTCTGCTTCATAAAACCCTGTAACTGGATATGATGTTTCAAGTGTTTCATTGCAATATTCAGTATAAATAATTCCATTATATATGCCAGCATTAGCTATAATAGGAACTGAGTCGTTAGCTATAATTATATATGATGGGCGTTTAGAATAAAATGGTAGAGATTTTAATCTTAAAGAATATTTCTGACCAGTCTTGATATAGTTGTTTCCAACGAAACCAGTCCGTTTACTCAACAATTTATACAAATTGTTACCTTGTTTTAAATCTATCTCATAGAATTGTTTATGAGGGGTAATTTTCATCACCTTATATGTCAAGGTATTCTCATCCTTTTCAATCATTTTAGATGAAGAACATCCACACAACAGAATCAAATGTGAAATGACAAGACTACAAATAATTAATATGAGGTTCTTTTTCATTTTTTCTTGTTTAAGTTGTGGAACGATGGGGATGCCAAAGAGGGCTATTATAGTACTCTAAGGCTCACTCTGCGGCCCAATCCCTGGAAAATCTTGAACAGGGTTGAGAGTTGGATGTCGGCATGGCCATTTTCCACTCGAGAGATATAGCTTTTCTTTGTTCCTATTCTCTGGGCAAGCTGTTCTTGGGTAAGTCCGGCTTTGCGTCTTTCCTCCCTAAGTCGCTCGCCAAGAATAAAGGCATCGCAGTCGGCCTCAAACTCAACTCTTGAAGGGGTGTCAATAGCTCCGAAATCTTCTTCAATCAAATCCTCAATTGCAGTCAAGTTGCTGTTTTTCAATTCTTCTTTTATCATATTATTTCCTCCTTTTGTTTTCAAAATATTCGTTCATTATACGTTTCGCTTTTTCTATCTCGTTGGCTGGTGTCTTTTGCGTTTTCTTTTGAAACGCATTAAACAGAACCACAAGGTTTCATTCGTCGAAGCAACAGAAGATGCGATAAATGTTCCCGCTTTCCTCAACACGAATCTCATATAGCCCAGCCACACTCTTTATTGACTTTAAATAAGTTGCAGGAATCGTGTCTAAAGTCATTATATACAAGAAAATCTGGTATATTTTCTTTAGAGTTTGCTGCGCTAGAGTCTTCTTAAAGTCAATGAAGTAGTTCTTGTAAACCACTATATGTCTCTTATAGTTACGTTCAGCCATTGGATTAAAATTTTCTGCAAAGTTAACTAATTAGTAAACAATATGCAAATTATTTTTCATTTTTTCTTGTTGAAGTTATTAAGCAATGGGGGCTTTGTTGGGCTTCAGAATTTTTAAATGTTCACTCCTTTTATTGCCATTTCAGTGAGGCCAGATTTTATTTCTTCCTGAGTAGGTGGATTAGGGATTAGATAGTCGACGGCCTCGCTATAGTCGATGTCGTCAAAATAGCACAACTGAGAGCGGAACAACTTTTCAGAGAAAAGGTCACCATATATTGAAGAAGCCTCCGCTGAAATATCAGATATAGTGAAATGTTCAGAAAGAAGGAAAAAAAGATCAACATAATCTTTCCATTTGGAACGTCGCCCAAGTGCATAAGCTTTCATTGCAGCAAGTTGTATTAAAGAAGGCATACGAAATACTTTCTCAAACTTGGTTGTAGGTTCTATCTCAAAAGGATATTGAAAGAATGTAACTTTGACGTCATTCACTATAAGGTTCATCTGTTCTGCAACTCTACGAGTGACGACATATTCGAATGAAGATTTTGAGATTTTGTCAAGATTTCGCTTATGGTAAATGTTGGAATACTTGAACAAATCAAAATCAATAGAGCGCCTATGCCCGAGATATAGAGCGATAGCCGTGCCACCAACAAGATAGTACTCACGTTGAAACTCCGACATTAGCGGTAACAACTCTCTCTGCCGATTGTTGAAAATTTCGCTATGCATATTTTTGCAGAATCAATGAAAAGAAGTGGTAGATTTCAGGATAATAGTTGGCTTTTTGCCTTCCAGTTGCAGCAAAGAACACCTCTGCCACACGCTTTCCGCCAAGAGTTTCCACAAGCTCTCGGCAATCATCTAGCGTGCCATCGTTAAGAATACGCTCCACAAGTAGTGCATCACTTATGTCTTGCTTCTGCTCATCAGGTGTGTACCAGAATAGAGCACTATGCTTATATATGATTTGTTCTCGAGACATTTCCTATTTTTTATTTTGCAAAAATACAAAATAAATCTTTAAAACAGAAAGATTTTTCCACAAATAACAATAGTTCAATTCATTTTTCTTGTTTAAATTGTTAAATGATGGCGTTGCTCTTTAATGCCACAAATTTAGTGGTAATTTTTGAGAAACAAAAAAGATAATGTGAAAAACGTTTCTTTTTTCAAAAAGTTGCGAACTGAGTTCGTCGCAAAGCCGGCTTGCGCGGAATTAGTTTCAAATAACTGTCACAATCAAAAGGTCCAACATATATTTTCCTTACTCGGCAGAGCGGCGATATAAATGAGGTCGTTCTGGATAACTATATCTACCTGCTAAAACATGGAGAAGGTCAAGAAAATCATCACACTCTTTAGAGAACTCTATCGAATATCCATTCTGAGTTGAGTGTGTGTCTATTTTATGCTTGTCTTTTGAACCGTCCTTTCTGAATATAGTAATAGTTATTTGAGTGAAGTCTCCTTCAACATATTCTCCAGTTTTGTATTTCTTTGCAATGATGTTGTGAGTTTTACTAACATAGAACTCATCAAGATAATTGATTATTGAATTTCTGTCTTTGTTTGACAATTCCACAGGCTGTTCCCAGTTATTCTTGCCAAAATCACGACCTCCTTGCAGAATTGCATTTGAGTCATTTATTATAAACTTATAATAATGTGCCCACATCACCACGTCACAGTCAATAATTATGCTATCCAGATCTAAGTCTTTTAAAGAGACCATATTGTTTGTTGAATCTGGAGTGTTCATTTCACTTGTTGAGGACTGTTCTGATTTGACCTGAATCTTTCCATCACATGAGCAAAACGTAAAACACAGACAAAGCGTCAATATCCAATATGTTGATTTCTTTTTCATTTTTTCTTGTTTAAGTTGATGTTATATTGCAATCATTTTTTTAATATCCTAGTGAGAAGAAGACGAAACCTTCGGTGTCTAAATCAATAATGGCACGTACATTAAGTTGCGGCGCGTCACGGATTATCAAAGTCTTCAAATGTTTATCAAGATCGTCAAAACCGTCTGACCAGATGTTTTTGTCTGTTAGATTAATAAATATCAAACGATGCCCATTGTGTTTGAACCCAATATATTGCCTAGCATAACCGCTAAGGGCCATAGCAGGAGTCCCATAGATAGAGATATTATTCTTTCGCTTATCAATCTTGCTGGCAAGGAGATATTTTGCTCTGCAAATT
Organism: Muribaculaceae bacterium; assembly: GCA_017557625.1. GTDB lineage: Bacteria > Bacteroidota > Bacteroidia > Bacteroidales > Muribaculaceae > Sodaliphilus. Next base: position 50,902 of record JAFYYG010000047.1, on the reverse strand, counting down.
TCTATATTTTTTAGTTTATAATAGTCACCTTTTAAAATGTCAATATGCTGCTGTGCAAGTAGGAACTCACTCTCAGGCAGCACAAAATCAAGGGAATCCATTCGTATCACTGAGATTGGTTGCGGACAACAGATTAATCCAGTAAATGGATCATTCTCATCATTTTCAAGAACTACTTTCATTGGTTGGCGGCTGTCGGCAACAATTTCTTGTGGCTTAAGTCCAGGGTATGACACAGTGAGAACAGTGCCATCGGTAACGCAAATGCTGAACTTGCCATCAAAATCAGAGGCAGTGCCGTTTTTTGTGCCTTTAGCACAAATATGCGCTCCGATAACCGGCTCTCCATCTTCGGCACTAAGCACCACGCCTGTCACAATGTTTCTCTCAAGCCAAATCTCGTAGCAGTTGCCATTAATGCGTCCTTGAATAGTTTTGTAAGCTGGATGCTCAATTCTAAGCGATTTGTCGCCATCCTCAATCTTAGTGATATTGAAATAACCTATGGAGTTGGTGATATCGCAATTGCCCGATGGCAGTGCCGTGACTGTTGCACCTTGCAGGGCCTTCTCGTCTTCATTACAAACAGTGCCAAACACCCCTTGTGGCAGATTCTCGCCATAACAGCAACCAGACACGAAGTTGTATAAAGATATTCTTAACTGCTGAGCATCAACTGCCACCTCTATTTCATCGCAGTCTAAGACTTTCACAGATAAAGTGTCTCCCAGTTGCGCCTCTATGTTAAAATGCCCATCTATATCAGTCGCTACACCTATATTGGTACCTTTAAGACGAACGTAAACGCCTTTAAGTGGTTCCTTATCAAAAGCCGATACCACCACGCCTGTAATCGTCTTGGGCGATGAAGCACCCAGACTTGCCGACTGAGCCATCACAATGAAGCTGCTACTCCAAATCATCAGCAGCAATAAAGCCAAAATATGTGGAATTATCTTTCTCATTTTTTCTTTTTTAAGTTGTGGAAGGATGACTATAAAACTGGCCAAAGAGTAAATCTTGTGATGTCTTTTTTTATCATATTCAAAAAATCAGTCTCAAAGGAAACCTTAACGAATTTAGAAACATCTATATAAAAAGTTTTTTGAACAACATCAGCTCCAGACACTTGTGTTACAGTTAACATATCGCCATCAAGTGTAAAGCCATGATTATTATCGATATCTTTTTCAACTTTCTCAAGATCTAAACTTTTACATGTCTGTTCATGATATGGTGAATCATCCAGTCTGTATGAGCATTTGATAGTGTTTTTCTTATTCTTTTTATAAATTATGATTGAATCATTAGTATAATACCATACGGTCTTTGATGGTAGATATGTGGTTGTAATACTAAATACAATGCGATTGGAATCTTCTTTAATAAGTTTATTCTCAAGATTATTTATGTTTATCGTTGAACAAGAAGATACACCAACCAGTAATAAAGAAATTATTATGCAATAAACTGTCGTTTTCATTTTTTCTTCTTTAAGTTGTGGAAGGATGTGTGTGTCTTTTCAATGTGGCAAATATAGTGGAAATAATTGATATATGTTATTAAGGTAGGCTATCATATTCATCCTTAGTGATAGGTTTAAGTATAATATCTTCAGGAAAATCTGAGATGCCATGTGGATAAATATGTTGCTTATAAACAAGCGTATTATCCTTAATTTCGAATAACAGTTTGTCTTCATAAAGCCAGCCTTCTGCCCATCTTTCAAATGATGGCTTTATATCACAACCAAGGACTAGTATATTTTTTTTTATTTTCCAATGACCTACTGCATAGAAATGTACATCCAAAGCTCCGTATGTATATTTAAATGTATTATCTTTAGTGTTAAGTTTAACCTTTACAAGAGAGCTTTCGTTGTATAGAAAAAACAATTCTTCACCTTGTTTACTGTTGTTCAAAAACGTCTTTTGTGAGCCACAAGCACAAAGTGATACCAAAATAACAACTAACAAGCTTATGTGTATAATCTTTTTCATTTTTTCTTCTTTAAGTTGTGGAACGATGGGGTTGCTGTGAGAGTGCGATTATTGGGGCTTTTGTTTAAAAGAGCCAAATAGATAGATGAAGGCTACAAAGGTTGATCCCAACATGGCAAGAGCCATGTCTTTTTGAGCGTCGAACATATCTCCTTGTTGACCGTTATAGCCTTCGGCATCTTCGGGTGACAAGACTAATGTAAGGCCCCATTCAAACAGCTCATAAATCAAACTGCCAGTCTGTATCATCAGCCATGCCACCAGCACCGCCATTACCTGGCGTGACGTGACTCTGCGACGTGAGAATTCCACCATGGCAGGGAACAAGAATATTCCGAAACATAGATGCACAAAACGGTCGTAGTGGTTGCGGGTTGAATTCAACCATTCCCAATCGCCCATACCTTGCAGCCACTGCTGATAAGGTACATAGGAATAAATGTATCGGGCGCCAATCAGGTGAAGCACTGTGAATAGTGCGATGCCAAGAAAGGCCAAATTACTGAACCATCGCTTATGCAAATCAGCGAGAAGAAGTGCGGCCAATAAGATGGTGCCTGCCTGTTGCAGGAACTGTTCTCGAGGGAAAACAGGATGTATATAAGTGATAACCGCTATAACGGCCAACACTATTAATATCAATATTTTAAATCGGTTGTTCATATACTATTTCATTTGTTATCAATTTTTTTGCCAATATAGCAAGTTATTTCGTCATAAAATACTTTAATCTCCTAATAGAATGTTATATACCTCGGTGATGTCGCTGGCGGTTATGTCTCCATCTCCGTTTTGGTCGCCGTTGATAAGATTTGTGGTGTCGTTGTTGAGCATGAAGTCGTAGAGTGCTGTCACGTCAGCTGCTGTCACGTTTCCATCACCGTTCACGTCACCCGGCAAAGCCGAGGTGATGGGGTAGTGGGCTTTTAGTGACTTGAGATGGATGACGTGGTCGCCAAAATTGCTCTTCACGGGAGTGAACTTGATGGTGTGCAGAGTCAGGGGATAGGTTAGCAGGTTGTCGATGCCACCCAATTCGTCAAGGTCGAAATTGAGGGTGTATTCTGTGTTTGCCTCAAAGCCTGTGTCCCTGCCAAATTCCAAGTAGTTGAGTTTGTTGAAAACGGTGTTCCGCACGTCAATCTGGATGTATTGCATAGGCAGTGTGCTGGTGAAAGTGAGCGATATGCTGTCGGGGAGGCTGTAGAAGGTGATGTCTTTTGACATTTGGATGTAGGGGGCACGGTTGCTGCTGTAGGAGAACGAGAGGTTTCCATTCTCGTCAAGCTCGAAGTCCTTGGCGCCAGCGCCTTTAAAGGTCCATCCGTCCCATGTTTGCTCGATATATTCCCGGTCGCTGATTTCCACAGTGATGCTGTCGGTGTCAACAAAGTCGCCGATGATGCAGTTGAATGTGGTAATGCCGTTTTTGAGGCCTCTAACCTTGCCGTCAACGATAGTTGCGATGCTCGGGTCCTCAACTTCCCACCCCAATTTTGTGCCGTCGTAGTAGAACGTCTTGTCGAGGATTGTCGCGCTCACCTCAATAGGGAACTCGCGGTTGTCAACAAGAATCATAGGCTTCATGGTGATTGATGGCTGCGCGGCGAGGGTTTTGACGGGAGCGGTGGCTGTCATACCGTTGTAGGTTGCGGTGAGGTTGGCTATAGTGACATTGCCGCCGAGAACCAAAGTAGAACCCTCGGTGTAACCGAGAATTTCATCGCACTCGAGCGTGAAGCCAGTGACATTGTCGTTCACTACTTCGCCATATTGGTTAAATCCCACAATGCGAGGGGTATAAGAGGAGTATATGGGCAGGTCGGCGCGGAAGTCGTAGAACTGTATGGACGCTATCTCGTTGTCCTCGGGAGCCTCGGTTTCGAGCATCCATCCGCACGCCACGGCGCGTGGGTTGCTCTCGGTGGTGGTGTTGATGATGCGTCCGTCAACCATCATCTCGGCCGAGCCGCCTGCATCCATGTTCACTACCTCGCAAACATCGGGGAACAGGTCTTTTAGAATTTGGCACATCACAGTGGTTGAGCAGCCAGCGCTTGTGCCGTAGAGTTTGCTCGTGGATTTGTCGATGACAATCATATAGAGTTTCTTGCCGGTGGCGTCGCAGCCGTAGGCTGTGCGGCTATACACCATCGAGTTGTAGTTCTCGTCGTTGTTGCGGCCAGTGAGTTCGCCGTTATGCATCACGGGAGCATTGCCCTCAACCATATTCTCGATAAATGGCGCGAATTGTGTCTCCTCGTTGTAGGTCCATCCATGGTTGATGGTGATCACGTCGCCCTCGGCAAGAGCGGCGAGGTAGTCTTTCATCAAGCCCGTGGCGGTAATGCAGGCATCATAGTCGCCAAGCTTCTGACGGTCGGCGTTTCTCACGATCTTGGCGATGGTGAATTGCATATCCTGGTTCACGAGCCAGCGGCTACCTTCATTAAAGGTGAGGTAGAAGTTGTCGGCATCGGCAACGCCAGTCTCGTTGTAGTCAATCCAATTGGTTTCAAATTCACGTGTGCGGCTGAAAGCGGGAGTCCATAGCACTGCGGTGTGAGGCAGGTTGCGGCGGTTCACCGTGTTCAATGGTGCTGCGGTAGCGAGTTTTGGCGAGGAGAGTGTTCCTCCGCAGTTGAAGTGCCCGAAGTAGAGCGTTTTGTCTTGACTTATGGCGCAAGCACCAGTACGGCTGGGGCCGCCGTTCCAGGCGTCGACGTTGGTCTCGGTGTTGAGATACACGCTATCGTTGCGCACTACAGCGCCAAAGGGGTCGCCAAGTTCGAAGTCCATCGTGGGCGAACCATTACCTGTCACGCACCAGAAGTTGGCATTGCACGCCGCGATGGGACGACGGGTAGCGGTGCGGTTGCGGTGGTAGGCGTTGGTGAGCAATTCTGTGCGTCCCAGAGTGTTGTAGCCTATGGTCGTCTCCACTCGGTTGTAGGGGTTGGTCATGTCGGCCTCGAGCAGATAGACATTTAGCGGATAGTCGGGGATGCGGATGATAGTGTTGTATATTCCCGGTCCCACTTGTCGGTGCATGATAGTGTCGGCGCTATAGACAGTGCCACCAATGTTGATACCGGCAGTAATTGTGCAAGTGCAGCACGTCAGCAATGCGAGGGTAAGTAATATCTTTTTCATTGTGATGATGATTGAAAGATTCGACATTGTAGGGACGAGACCTGTCTCGTCTGCAAGATAATTAAAGTTGTAAAAGTAGTAATAAATTTGCGATAAAGATCAATTTATCACCAGTTTTTTAAAGAAAAAGTAAAAAAATGGTCGTTATTAGGTTTTTTACATCTATCTTTGCAGCTAAAATCAATAAAACAAATTGTAATGACAAGAAAAAAAAGGTCTGGACTGGCGGTCGTGGCATTGATGCTGATAACCGCTACATTCCCCGCCTGTAAAGGCATAACAACAAGTAGCGCAGTAAAAGATTCTGACAGCATAAAACAAGCTGAAGTCGATAATGTGATGCTACCCGACACAGCATTTCAGAGCGTGGAAGACCTCACATATAACGTGGAAGTGCTCGACACTGCCACAAGCGGCACTCTCAACAGCCTGGCCGACCCCTATGAGGGTGTGGATGGTATTCTCACCTTCCGTGGCGGTCCAAAGCGTGACGCGCGCCGATACAGCGGCACGGTGAAGGGCACACCAAGCAAGATTGTGCGTGACTGGGTGGCACACACCGCTGTCAAGGGCAAATGGGGCGGTGGCTCGGGATGGACCGGAGAACCGGTCTATATCAAATGGAGCGACGCTCAAGTGGAGAATTTCAAAAAAACTTCGCCTGAGATAACCGCCAACTTAAGCAACGAGGAGATAATAGTTGGCTCGCTGTGCGGCGAGGTCTATTTCCTTGACTATGCCACTGGCAAGCAAAGCCGTAGCCCATTGGATGTTGGAAATCCCATAAAAGGCTCGGTGTCGCTCGACCCAGCATTGAACGGCAGCCTCTATGTGGGGCACGGCATCCCCGACAACCAGCCATTCGGACATCTTGGAATTGACCTGAACACTCACCAGATTGCTTATACCTGGGGACGTGACCCCAAGGCCAAGCGCAGTTGGGGCGCCTACGACTCGTCGCCAATCGTTGCGGGGCAGTTCTTGTTCTGGCCAGGTGAGAATGGCACAATCTATAAATATGTACGCTTGGGTAATGGTCAGCTCAAGATGCACAGTGCATTGCGATATGTCGTCAAGGGTGACGGCGGTGCTGGCATAGAGTCGAGCATGGCAGTATATAAGAACTATGGCTTTGTGGGCGATAACCATGGCGATATCTTGTGCATCAACCTCAACACCATGAAGCCTGTGTGGCACTACGACAATCACGATGACATCGACGGCTCAATAGTGCTAGAAGTGGAGAACGGAGTGCCTTATCTCTACTGTGGTTGTGAAGTTGATCAGCAGTCAGGCGCTAATGCTCAGACGCATTTTGTGAAACTCAACGGATTGAACGGCTCGAAAGTGTGGGAATGGTCATGTCCGAGCCGACGCAGCATGCAGGGCGACAAGCACTTTGATGGCGGTCTGTACTGCACTCCCCTGATTGGTGACGGCAACTGCAAAGATATGATTTTTGCCTCGTTCAACCAGCTCGATGGTAAGAGCACTTCTGAGTTCCTCGCCTTCGACAAGAATACAGGCAAACTCCTTTACCGCAAGACGCTCAACTTCTACGCCTGGTCGTCTCCTGTGGGGTTCTATAACGAGAATAATGAACTGTTTGTTGTCATCGGTAACTCCAGCGGGCATCTCTATCTGTTCAACGGGAAGACTGGCGACCTGCTTTTTGATGAAGTCCTCTCAAGCAACTTTGAGTCCTCACCAGTAGTGATAGGCAACACTCTGGTAGTTGGTGGCCGTGACGGCGGAATATACCGTTTCCACCTGGAATAATTCAATGCACAATTTATTATTGGGATAAAGTATGATGAACAATTTAATATTATACAAAAAACAAGCGCTCAACGGCGCTTGTTTTTGTAATATACATCATTATGCAATGATTATTGAATGCCTTCATTTATTCCTAGCAAAACGTCATAAACTGCTGTCACGTCGCTGGCGGTGATATTTTGGTCACCATTTTGGTCGCCGTTGATCAGGTGCGTGATGTCTCCGTTGAGGAGGAAGTCGTAGAGTGCTGTCACGTCGGCTGCTGTCACCACGCCATCCCCGTTCACGTCGCCAGGAATATTATCTTTGCCAATATAATGTATGGTTATGTTGTCGATTATGAGATTCACATTCTTGGCACCCGAAGTGCGATTTATTTTAAATCGCATGGGTTGTTTGGAAAGATTGAGGCGCCAGGATATGGCCTCATCAGAATTAGCTTTCACCGACTCGGTGCCTATAGAGGTCCATGTCGCTCCCTCATCGGTAGAATAGTAGAGCTGGATCTTTGATGCTGTGGTTGATGTGTTGACGGCGTTAAGAGAAATTTTGATGGCCTGCACATCGATGTCGCTGTTCATTGCGATGCCTCCGGGCATTTGCAGCGAAGCGGCGTGCTGACCGTTATAATCCACCACATCGGCTTTTGGGAAGTTCCAGGTGGCGAAGTTGCCTTGCACATTGGTGGCATTAGCGGGAAGTCCCGTTTGCATTAGCTCAAAGTCTTCGACAATATTTAATGGCGGAACATCATTGACAACATTAAAGGTGATTATGCTGTTGTCCTCGCTGATATTATTCAATCCGAACTGACAAGGCTCTTCAGCCCAAGTTACGAGTGCTGGGTAGGTGGATGAGTTGATAAGTGTCACATTTCTCGAGCCTGGGAAGGGAACCTCTCCAGAGCCAGCACCTGAAGAGCGAATGAGCTCGTAATAGTTGTGTGAGGGATTGCAGTTCACTTCGTTGCTCCACCACACTTCTTCGTTACTGTAATCGACACGTGTAATCACCAATCCATGTCCTGGCAGAGCGGCATCCCACTTGTTGGGCTGTCGATTCTCAAAGAGGAAAAACTCAAATTCGCTGGGCGACTGCATCATATAGCCCGTGTTGCTCTCGTTCAATGCCGAGAGAGTCTTTTCGCCTAATATGAGTTCTTCAGGTGTGTCAGTAAAACCTAATTCCATACGTTCCCACAGGCTGTAGCCCACTGGTGTGCGTCCGTAGTTAGAGTAACTTCCTCCAGCCATCACGTCCCAATCGCCGGGATGGTTGCTCTCGCCACCGCTGTCACTGTAGTCGGTGTCGTAAAGGTCAGGGAGTCCCAGCACGTGTCCGAACTCATGACAGATGGTGCCGATAGCGTTAGGCATAGTGGAATGTTGAGATTCCCAACCATAAATCTCGCACGAGGAGGCGTAGGTTCCCATTCTTTTGCCGTCATAAATATATGGTTGTGGAGGCCACCCCGACCACCAGTCAATCAGGTAACTCATGTGTGGCCACAGGTAGCCGCTGTTGTTTCCGCTGTAGCTTGAGGCATATCCCGCCACTAAGAAGAACACCATGTCGATTTCGCCGTCGTTGTCGGCATCATAGAGCGAGAAATCCACTTGGTCGTCAATGGAATCCAGGGCTGCCTTGAAAATCTCTCTCGCTTTGTCGTTGCCTTCATAGCAGGAGTAGTTAAGGTTTACAGGACCTGCGATATCAAAATTCGGGTCGAATTGTCCCATTGAGTTGTCGTAGTAATAGTCTCGCACACTGCCAGTGCATCTCTGGAAACGTCCATTATGGTAGAATCCTGTGTAGTTCTCGGTATTGCACAGCTGGTTGTAGAAATCGTTTGGGTTGTCCATCAAGAACTGCCTATCGTTGAAATTGATAAGGACAATAAGACCACGGAAGGCGCTGTAGTCAACTACTGGCTCTCTATTATCGCGGTTTTGTTGGTTCTTCTTGTCGCGAGTAGCGCGATTCTCGCGTGCTTGGGTAGTCGCAGCCTTGTCAACAAGTCGCTTATCGAGTGAGGCCACCAGTTGCATCTCCTTGGTGTCGCGCGAGGCGGGGTTATGCGCCATCACTCCCGACGACACCAATCTCTCGCCGTCTTTGGTGGCATATTCCCATGTGCCATTAATGTTGACGATGGTGTATCCATCGATAGTAGTGTTGAAGTGATAGAACTCGTCACCCACCAAAATGAGCTGTAGCGTGGAGCCATCGGGCTGCGTCACGTTGATGGGTGTGGGGTTGGCGGGCTCTGCGCTCGCCAAGATGGCGGTAAGAAATGCCATCAGAAATAAAGATAATTTTTTCATGTTTTATAGATAATAATGTTTTGGGCACAAAGGTAAGCAAAAAAAAGAAAAGTTCACACAAAAAGAATGGTCTTGTTGAAAAAATCTCTCTTTAGTCTTTAGTTAGATTAGGTACTGAGAAATATATTATACAACAGTGATCTCGGTGTTGGTCATCGAAGCATCCTTTTGTCGCACGGGTTTTCATAAGTAAAACGTTTCTGAATGGATAAAAATCAGTCTGTAATACAGCAAAAAAAAGTGTGCCATCCCCACTTCAGGTTGGCACACTTTTTAATTATTAGGAGATTAATTAATTCCAAGAAGGACATTGTAAACAGCAGTTACATCGGCAGAGGTAACCTCGCCATCACCATTCTGATCAGGATAAACTGCGCCGTCCCAATCATCGCTCAGCATAATGTTGTAGAGCAATGTTACGTCGGCAGCAGTAACCTCGCCATCACCGTTAACGTCGCCACGAATAACTACTACAGGTGCCTCAAACTTGGCAGTGGTAACACCATAGGCGGCGATGCCTTCAACAGCGTAAGTGATAGGAGGTACTACCGTTGCGTTCTCAGGTTTAGCGCTGATCATCTTGATACCAGTCTGGTGCAATGGGTTAGCAGCGTCATAAGCCACCATGTCAGGAACCGCTGTTCCTTCACCACATGAGATGTAAGCCCAATAGATGTTCTCTCCGTCGCCAGTGATTTGGGTGATGCCGGTAATCTCGTCGCCAGAGCCTTCGAGCAGGATAGGAGAGTTGTCGATAAGAACTGCATCTTCAGCTACTGTAGCCATTTCTTGTTTAGCATTGAGAGTAGCGAGAGAAATGCGGTAGAGACCTGGTACAGATCCACCAACATTGTCTTTCTGCACGAAGAAGTAGAGGTAGCCGTTCTCCTCATCAAGGTAGAATGATGTCATTTGCACGTTGTTCAGGTAAACTGGCAACTGCTTGTCGGGGTGGTCTGCACCTGTGCCGTCGCTGTAGAGCATGCTCTTGTCGAAGCGGAAGATACCTTGTCCGTTGAACTTCTTGGCAACCCAGTAAACGTTGTTGCGTGTAGTACCGTCGGCAGCAATCACGTCGGTAGCGCGCATTGTCATGCCTGCACCAATGGCACCATAAGTAATCTTGTCGTTGTAGTAAGGCAGCCAGTTGTTCTGCATGAAGAAGGGCTGAGTACCATAGAGGCCTACGGTATCGGCGCTCATCTCGTGGATGCCAACGTTGCGGTCGGCGATGTAAATCTTGTTGTCGATAGCCGAGATATACATCGAGAATGGATCCTCAAATGCCTTGTATCCTACGTTGTTGAGTACAGTAACACGATACCACATTCCGTCGGTGTTGTTCACGTAGAAGAGCTCGCCGTCACCGCCGCTGGCTTGAGCGTCGGCACCTTGATACTGGAAGTAGTGACCAGCGCTTGCTACGTAGATGCGGTTCTTGTAGCTCTGGATGTTGAAAGCATGTTCACCTGTGTTGAACTCAGTGTCAATGATGTTGCCTTCGTTGTCGCGATACATGAGACGGCAGTCCTTGGTTGCGAAGTAGAGACCACTTGGACAGCCAAGGGATGTGCCCTCGCCTGTGATTGATGGGTCGCCCTGGATGTTGAGGTATTGCCATTGTGGAGCAGCCTCGTAGTCGCCAACAGCAGTTGCGGCAACTTCACACAGCACATTGCTCTGGGTGGGTTCAAAGACGCCAGCACCAAGCACTGGAGGAGTGACGTTGAGCACTCGCAGGCTCTGGATAGTAGAAGGCACGGCACCTTTCTCCATGTAGTTGATGTGAGAGCCCAGCTCCATGTGCTCAAGGGCTGTACATCCGGCAAAAGCATCTTGGAAGATATTGGTTACGGTGCTTGAGATGTTCACAGTGTGAAGCTTAGTACAGTTGGCACACAGGTTCTGAGGAATCTCGCGAGCACCTTCCTCGGTGTTGAGAATCTCAAGGTCGCTCTCGAGGAATGCGTTAGGATTAACTGTCATGCCAGCCTTGTAGGTAAACTCCTTGATGGCAGCGCGGTAGAAGCCGTAGTTGCCAATCTCGTTGAGAGCTGGGAGGTCAAGGTCGGTATATGGCGAGAATGCCATACCATAGTTGTCGATTGTCTCGATAGTGGGGTTGTTGAGGATAGTGCCAATATTTCCCTCATGAGCAGTCACGAGCAGACGAGTTCCAGCGGCATTGGTCAATACACCATTATTGAGAGTGAAAGCACTGTTACCAGCACCAAGTTCAATGCTGGCAAGGCTCTCGATAGGACCGAAGGCGGCATTGCCGATTGTTGCGATGGTTGATGGCAGCTTGATGCCAGTGATGGCGTTAGAACCAGCAAATGCTGTAGCACCAATAGAGGTGACACCCTCTGGAATCTCAATCACGCCAGTTAGACCGCTATTGTAGAATGCCGAAGCTCCAATGGTCTTAAGAGTGGTTGGGAAGGTGAAGCTGTGCAGCGCTGCACAACCGTTGAATGCGCTCTGCTGAATAGAAGTGATGTCGCCGAGGAAGCTCACCGACTCAAGTCGTGAGCAGCCAAGGAACAGGTTCATAGGCACCGAAGTGATGGTTGCTGGCAGCTCAATGGTCTTGAGGTGGTTGCAACCCTGGAAAGCGTCGGAACCAATAGTGGCAATTACGTTGCCGTCTTTAAATATAATCTCTTCAATACCGGAACATCCCATAAAACAGCTTTGTGCGATATCAGTTATACTGTCACCCAAAACAAGTTGCTTGATAGTAGGATAGTTGTGGAATGGTTGTAGGTTGCTCACATAGTCTCCAGTGTTCATTTGACGGAGAATAATGAGGGTGTCAAGTGGTGGGAGGTCGGCAGTAGTGGCACCAAATGCGTTCCTGTTGAACTTGAGAGGTGTGCCGCTTGCCATGATAGTGAGTTTGCGAATACCGCTATTGGCAAATTGGTTGGAAATCAATGTGCTTGTCACACCGCCAGGGATGAATGCCTCAGTTACATTGGGGCACTCCCAAACTGTACCGCTACCCATCTTTGTTGCCGTTTCGGTAACAGGGTAGTTAGTAAGACTTGTACAGCCGCGGAAGCAGTTGTTGCCATAGCTCACGCAAGTGGCGGGGAGGTGAATCTCCTTGATGTCGCGGCAGTTGACGAATGCGTTGGCATCAATAGCAACAACGGTGTAGGTGATGCCATCGTGGTCAAAAGTCTCTGGAATGTTGACGATGTTGTTCTCATCGCCAGTGTAGAAGAGCGAGTCCTTGATAGTAACACCATTCTCCTGATGAGAGCTGATAGTGTACTTCACTAAGGTTGCATTGGTGCCTGAAGTGCTCCAGTTGTAGCCCAGCTCCTCAAACTTGAGAGCGTGTGCTGCGTTATATGCGAGAAAAATCGCAAGAGCAGCCATTAGGCCACGCAACCATGATAAACGAGTAATGTTCATGCTCATAGTTCTTTAATTTTTTGAAAAAGTTAATAATATGATTTTTAATTGATTGTTAATCAGTGGATTCGTGTGAAAAAACTATCACGATTGATAGATTTTAGATGAAAATAATTTGACAAATTTAATGAAAATACACCAAAAAGACTTATATTCTTGTCTAAAAAAATGCAAAAAAGATATAATTTTGTTGAGTGTAGAGTGCGGGTGCATTCTGCATTATTCATTCTGCATTAAACCGTCGGCAGGCTGATGCCGTCGAGCTGGCGGTAGAGGTTCAGGGCATAAACGTCGGTCATTGCGCTGATGTGGTCAAGCACGCCTTGTAGCTTCTCGAAGAGAGTAGTTGCGCGAACATCATACTGTTGCGGAAACTTGTTGAGCAGAAGCTGAGAGTAGTTGCTCTCAGGGTGCAACACGGCTTGAGTGAGCTTGTCGAGCAGCAGGTTGATGATTCTTATACCTGCCAAGTCCACGTCAACGACGTAGCCAGCACGATAAAGTTTCTTGAAAGCCACTTCGCTGCAATGCTCGTAACCGCGCTTGGGCAATGGTGAGATGTTATCAATGAGAGAGCCGTTGAACCGTCCCTCCATTATCTCGTCCTCGTGTTCGACAAAGGTCTTTGCGCATTCCTGTACGAGAAGCCCCACCACACAGGAACGAAGGTACACAATTTTCTCGTTGGGGTCGGCAACATTTTGCATCACCTCATGCATGTGAGCCTTGCGTTCCTCGCCGAAGAACCCTGTGAGCAGGTCTATGGTTTCCTCGGTGGTGAGGAGTTTCAGTTTGTGGCCGTCCTCGATGTCCATAACCTGATAGCAAATGTCGTCGGCGGCCTCCACCATATACACAAGCGGATGGCGGCAATATTTCTCGTCTGCGAGCTTGATAATCCCTAACTCGTTAGCGATTTTCTCGAAGATATCTTTCTCGGTGGTAAAGAAACCGAACTTGCCTTTCTTGCCCGCGTGACTTGAGGAATATGGATATTTAACGATTGAGGCTAGAGTGGAGTAGGTCATGGCGAAACCGCCAGGTCGGCGGCCCTTGAACTGGTGGACGAGGGTGCGGAACGAGTTGGCGTTACCCTCAAAGTTGGTCAGGTCGCTCCACTGCTGTGGAGTGAGGCGTTCTTGGAACACCTTACCGTTGCCGTTGCTGAAAAACTCGCCTATGGTCTTCTCTCCCGAGTGCCCGAAAGGTGGGTTGCCCAAGTCGTGAGCCAAGCATGCCGCAGCCACAATTTCGCCCATGTTCCATAGCTTGTCGCGCCATGGCTCGTGGAGGTGTCGCTCATGCAGTCGGATGGCGATCTCGTTGGCAAGCGAGCGCCCTACGCACGATACCTCAAGACTATGTGTCAATCGGTTGTGAACGAATATGCTGCCTGGAAGAGGGAATACCTGTGTCTTGTTCTGCAGTCGTCTAAACGGTGATGAGAAAATTAGGCGGTCATAGTCGCGCTCAAAGTCACTGCGCACGCCTGCTTTACTGTCCTTATAATGCTCCAACCCAAGCCTGGTATCACAAATAAGTCGCTCCCAGTTCATTCTTGTTGCCATAATATTATTCGTTTTAAAATATGTGCAAAATTAATGATTTATTTTGAAAAATAAACATGGTTTCATGTCAATTTATAAAAACGGTCTTTATTTTTGCGTGAAAATTTTGCAAATCGAAAATCTAATTTTATTTTTGCAGAATAATCGATTATCACATGGAGCGACAACAGATAATTAAAGATTCTAAAACAAGTGTGGACCAGGAGCAAGAGTCGAAGGTTTGGTATGCCATACGCGTCACTTTCAACCGTGAGATGAAAGTCAAGAACGACCTCGATTTGCGCGGGATAGAGAATTTCGTTCCTATGAAATATGTGATGGGGACTAGACGTGGCAGAAGGGTGAAGAAATTGGTGCCTTCTATCCATAACCTTATCTTTTTCCACATCGAGCCATCGCTGATGAAAGAGTATAAGGCTACTACTAAACTTCCCATACGTTACATAATGAATCCAGCAACCAAGAAGCCGGTGGTTGTGCCTGAGCGGGAGATGAATAATTTTATAGCCGTTGCGGGAACCTACGAGGAGCAACTGGAGTATATCACCCCTAAGCCAGGGCAATTCACCCGCGGTGATAGGGTGCGTATCTTGGGCGGCCCCTTCGAGGGTGCCGAGGGCGTGCTGCAGCGCGTGAAAGGCGACAGTCGTGTGGTGGTGAGCGTGAAAGGCCTAGTAGCCGTCGCCACTACGTCAATCCATCCGTCGCTGCTCAAGAAGCTCCCGAAGGAGAAATAATAGAAACATTAGTTGTTGACATTTCAAAAAATGTGTGTATCTTTGTAGATTAAAACAAAAAACAAGGATAAAATGAACGAGAATAATCAAAAGGTAGCGTTAATAACTGGCATAACTGGTCAGGATGGCAGTTATTTGGCGGAGTTGTTGCTTGAGAAGGGATATGAGGTTCATGGCATCATCCGTCGCAGCAGTTCTTTCAACACTGGGCGCATCGAGCACCTGTATCTTGACGAGTGGGTGCGTGATATGCGTCAGCAGCGACTAATAAACCTGCATTACGGCGATATGACCGACTCGAGTTCGCTTATCCGCCTAATCGAGACCATCAAGCCCGACGAGATTTACAATCTCGCTGCACAGAGCCATGTGAAGGTGTCGTTTGACGTGCCTGAATACACTGCCGAAGCCGATGCCGTAGGCACTCTGCGGCTACTTGAGGCGGTGCGCATCACTCATCGCGAGAAGGTGACAAAGATTTACCAGGCGAGCACGAGCGAACTCTATGGCAAGGTTCAGGAAGTGCCTCAGAGTGAGACCACTCCATTTTACCCCCGCAGTCCCTACGCTGTGGCGAAGCTCTACAGTTATTGGATAATGAAGAACTACCGCGAGAGCTACGGCATGTACACCGCCAACGGCATCTTATTCAACCATGAGAGCGAGCGTCGAGGCGAGAATTTCGTGACTCGCAAAATTACGTTTGCCGCAGCGCGCATCGTTAATGGTCTTCAGGATAAGCTATATCTGGGCAACCTTAACGCCAAGCGCGACTGGGGCTATGCCCGCGACTATGTGGAGTGTATGTGGCTCATCCTTCAGCAACCCGAGCCCGATGACTTTGTGATTGCTACAGGCGAGTACCACTCGGTGCGCGAGTTCTGCACTTTGGCATTCCACTATGCCGGGGTAGAGCTTGAGTGGCAGGGCGAGGGGCTTGACGAGAAAGGTGTAGACAAGGCTACTGGCAAGGTGATTGTTGAAGTAGATAAGAAATACTTCCGTCCCGCCGAGGTTGACCAGCTGCTTGGCGACCCCACTAAGGCAAAGACACAACTTGGCTGGAATCCCCGCAAGACCACTTTCGACGAACTTGTGAAGTTGATGGTGGAGCATGACTTGCAACACATCCGCAAGGTATATCACCTTTGATTAATGCACAATTCGATGTTATCGATATCAAACAAAAACAACAAAACCAGACAAGAAAAACAAGAAATAATTTGTTTAATTTGTACATCTTTGTTGACTTTGTTTGATAAAAATTCATAGAGCACAATCTTTTTGCTTGTCAACTCGTTAAATTGTCAACTACTTTACTACTCTACTATTTACTTGTCAACTGAATAATGGAGAGAAACTCTAAAATATACGTTGCCGGACATCGTGGACTGGTGGGGTCGGCGATTTGGAAAAGCCTTGAGAAAAAAGGATATACTAATTTAATTGGTCGTACTCACAAGGAACTAGACCTAATGGATGCTATGGCGGTGCGTCAGTTCTTTGATGAGGAGCAGCCTGAGTATGTGGTGCTAGCCGCCGCTCATGTGGGAGGTATTATGGCGAACCTGAAATACCGTGCCGACTTCATTTTTCAGAACTTGCAGATTCAGCAGAATGTGATAGGGGAGAGCTGGCGGCATGGAGTGAAGAAACTGCTCTTCTTAGGCAGTACCTGCATTTATCCCCGTGAGGCTCCTCAACCCATTCCTGAGACTGCTTTGCTCACTGCTCCACTGGAATATACCAATGAGCCATACGCCATCGCAAAGATTGCTGGCTTGAAGATGTGCGAGAGCTTCAACTTGCAATATGGCACTAACTATATCGCTGTGATGCCCACAAACCTATATGGCCCCAACGACAATTTCAACCTTGAGACGAGCCATGTGATGCCGGCGATGATTCGCAAGATGCACCTCGCCAAGATGCTCAACGAGGGCAACTGGGAAGCACTGCGTGCCGACCTTGACCGTCGCCCAGTGGAAGGCATCGACGGCAAGGCATCACAAAAGGAAATCGTGGCGTTGCTTAACCGCTATGGCATCAGCAACCAGCGACTGCTGCTGTGGGGCACTGGTGCACCCATACGCGAGTTTCTGTGGAGCGAGGATATGGCAGATGCCAGCGTATATTGCCTTGAGCACATTGACTTCGACGACGTGCGCGGCACCAATCCCGAGGTTCGCAACTGCCACATCAACATAGGTAGTGGCAAGGAAATCACTATCAAGCAGTTGGCCGAGCTGGTGAAGGCTACGGTTTGTTACAACGGCACCATTGAATGGGACAGCACTAAGCCTGATGGCACTTTGCGCAAACTCACCGATGTATCAAAACTTCACACCCTCGGCTGGCGCCACACCATGGAGATAGAAAACGGAGTCAACGCGCTTTATAACTGGTACCTCACAGACATATGATAGTTTCCATCTGTCCTACTTTGTCTTACTATCATTTGAATCCGTCAAAACACGCGATCAGTGAAGCTTGACCTAATTCTACATTAATATTTATGAACCGTACTCCAAATTTCAACGTGAAACGCTTCTTGTTGAAAAGTTTATTAATTATAGGAGTGCAATTTCAGAAATTCTCTATACCTTTGCACGTTCAAATAAAAAACTAATTCACATTAACTATAAACAATGAATAAGATTGTAAGCAAACAACGTTTCAGCGAGAATGTTACAAAGCTCGTTGTTGAAGCTCCCCTTATTGCTAAAGTCCGACGTGCTGGTCACTTCGTGATTGTGCGCTGTGGTGAGAAGGGAGAGAGAATTCCATTGACAATCGCCGACAGCGACCCAGCAGCGGGTACTATCACACTGGTGATTCAAGCCGTGGGCGACTCAACCCGCAAAATCTGCGCTCTTGAGCCAGGCGAGTTCCTTACCGATGTGGTAGGACCTTTAGGACAGGCTACTCGCATCGAGAACTACGGCACTGTGCTGTGCTGTGGTGGCGGTGTGGGTGTGGCACCATTGCTACCCATCATCCGTGCAATGAAAGAAGCTGGCAACCGCGTAGTGAGCGTGCTGGCTGGCCGCACCAAGGACTTGATTATTCTTGAGGATGAGGTTCGCGCATCGAGCGACGACGTAATCATTATGACCGACGACGGCAGCTACGGCAACAAGGGGCTTGTTACCGCTGGCGTTGAGGAGGTTATCAAGCGTGAGAAGGTTGACAGAGTGGTAACCATAGGTCCAGCTATTATGATGAAATTTGTGTCGCTGCTCACCAAGAAATATGAAGTGCCTACCGAGGCATCGCTCAACGCCATCATGGTTGACGGCACAGGAATGTGCGGCGCTTGCCGTGTCACCGTTGGTGGTAAGACCCGCTTTGTGTGTGTTGAGGGTCCTGAGTTCGATGCTCATGAGATTGACTTCGACGAGTTGTTAATGCGCTTGAAAATGTGATTTTCAAGAAAACAAGAAGACAAGAATATCTATTCAGCGATGTTACTTTTATCAAACAAAAACAACAAAACTTGACAAAAACAACAAGAAAATAAATAATTAGCTTAATAATTTTTGTTGTATTTGTACTTCTTTGTTGAGCTTGTTTGATGATAACGCGGATAAAAACAAAATCGCGGAACAGTTACAAACAAGAACACAAGTTGAAAAATAAAAAAAGAAATGGAAAACTATAACGAATCTCGCAACGAGGCTTGGCGCGAGGAACTGCGCAAGTCAAAGACTGCAAAAGAGAGAAACAATATAGCACGCGTTGAGATGCCGCAGCTTGACCCTGCCTACCGCATCACTTGCAACGAGGAGGTGAATCAAGGCATCAATGCCGAGCAGGCGGTGCTTGAGGCCACCCGTTGCCTCGACTGCCCCAATCCACAGTGCGTCACCGGTTGCCCTGTTGGCATCAACATTCCTAAATTCATTAAGAACATCGAGCGTGGCGAGTTTGCCCAAGCTGCTGCTACTCTCAAAGAGACCAGTTCGCTGCCCGCAGTGTGCGGACGCGTGTGTCCTCAGGAGAAGCAATGCGAGAGCAAGTGCATCCGCTTGAAGATGAAACAGCCTGCAGTGGCCATAGGTTACTTGGAGCGTTTTGCCGCCGACTGGCAGCGCAACAACACAGAGCAGGAAGTTCCACCCATGAAGCCCGCCAATGGCATCAAGGTTGCCGTCATAGGCAGTGGGCCTTCAGGATTGTCGTTTGCTGGTGATATGGCAAAACAAGGCTTTGACGTTACCGTGTTTGAGGCATTGCATGAGATTGGTGGCGTGCTTAAGTATGGTATCCCCGAGTTCCGTTTGCCCAACTCAATTGTCGATTACGAGATTGAGGGCCTGCGCAAGATGGGTGTGAAGTTTGAGAAAGACGTGCTCGTGGGCAAGACTATCACCTACGACGACCTCCATGAGCAGGGTTTCAAGGGTGTATTTGTAGGTTCAGGCGCCGGCTTCCCACGCTTTATGGATATCCCTGGCGAGAACCTCATCGGCGTGATGTCGAGCAACGAGTATCTTACTCGCATCAACCTTATGAGCGCCGGCCGTGGCGGTGACACACCTGTGATGCAGGGAGAGACAATCGCAGTGATTGGTGGCGGCAACACCGCTATGGACTCTACCCGTACCGCTCTGCGTATGGGTGCTAAGCGTGTGATACTTGTTTATCGCCGCAGTGAGGAGGAGATGCCGGCACGCCGTGAGGAGGTTGGTCATGCCAAGGAAGAGGGTGTGGAGTTTATGACTCTGCACAACCCCATCGAGTACATTGGCGACGAGAAGGGACACATCAAAGCTATGCGCATCCAGCGCATGGAACTCGGCAAGCCCGACGCCAGCGGACGCCGCTCTCCAGTGCCTGTTGAGGGCGCTATCGAGGAGATTCCTGTTGACATAGTGATCGTGGCTGTGGGTGTGTCGCCCAACCAGCTCGTGCCTCGCTCCATTGAGGGACTTGACGTGAGCCGCCGCAACACCATCGTGGTCAACGAAGAGACCATGCAGAGCAATATCGGTGACCTCTATGCCGGTGGCGACATCGTGCGTGGCGGCGCCACAGTTATCCTCGCCATGGGCGACGGCCGCCGCGCCGCCCAAAACATGGCAAAGCAACTGCTTGGCGAGTAAATATAATGGATTGACTATAAATTAAATCATCCCCGGCATTGTGGTGCTGGGGATGATTTTAACATGATGAATTAATGCGTTATGCATTAAACCTAAATCGGTCATTGGGCTGTCTTCGCCAATTGCTTTACAAGCCGCTCAAAACAAATTCTGTTCTGACATAGATCTTAATGACCGATTTTGGTTAAACTAATTGCCCAAAAGGATATTGTAAACTGCTGTCACGTCGGCGCTGGTTATTGAACCGTCGCCGTTAACATCGCTGGTGGCAAGATAGGTCTCGTCACCGTTGAGCATATAGTTGTAGAGTGCGGTAATGTCGGTGGTGGTCACATAGCCGTCGCAGTTCACGTCGCCAAATATGTGGTCGCTGCCTTTGATTGCAGTCACCACCACGACAAAGTCGGGAATGCTGATCTCGGTCTGTGCGTCGGCGGTAGTCATCACTACATTCTTCACTGTGAATTGTGTGGTTCCAGTGAAATTCTCATCAGCCTCCATATCGATGTTCATGATTGGGCCACTGTCACCAGTGAAATCTGTTGGCGGGAAGCTGATTGCCACAACGCGAATATCGCCATTGTTCTTGGGATTGGCAATGAGGTAGTGGTTGTCGCTCATGCGGTCGGTGAGTGCCATACTGTAGTCGCCATTGTCGGCTCTCGGAATGGAGAGTTCCTGTGGCATAGTTAGGTCAAACTGCACAGCTGAGATGCTTGTGATTTCATTGTCCATCACCACTGGCACGCTTAACGTCTTGCCTGGCTCAATGCTGAAGTCATCAATATAGAGGGTGTCAACTGGCACGTATGGACCACTCGCGGTGACAACTACAACAAAGTCGTCAATATAGATGTCTTCTCCATCGGTCTTGAGCACCACGTTCTTGACGTTAATGACAGTAGAGCCCGCAAACTCCCTTGCGGCATTCACTTTAAGATACATGATATTGCCATCGTCTCCAACGAAGGCGGTAGGGGGAGTGCAGAACTCAGCAACGTGCAGCACATCACCTTGCTGGGCAATGGTCACCTGATGGCCGTTAGCGCGCTCGCCAAGTCTTACCTGGTTAGCCACAGTTAGCTCCTGAGGAACCTCAAGGTCAAACTCCACGGCATTGACCACAACAGTCTCGTTGGTGAGCACCACAGGCACTTGAGTAGAGCGTCCTGGAGCGATGGCGAAGTCGCTGATAGTGAGATTGTCGCTTGGTACATAAACGCCGTTGGCGGTGACATTAACATCGAAGTCTTCAATAAGTGTCTCCACCTCATCGGCACTGGTAAGCACCACATCACTCACGTGGATTGTGGCAGAACCCTCGAAATCGCGACTGGCAGTAACGCTGATATACATCACCTCGCCCGAGTTGCCGGTGAAATTGGTTGGCGGGAAGCTGAACGCGGCAATCGAAATGGTGTTACCATTCGCATTAGTAACCACCTGGTGAGTCTCACTCTTGCGGTCGCTAAGAGTAACGCCATGGGCTGTGAGACCTTCGGGCATCTCCAACGAGAGCTGGAAGGCGGCAACAGGAGTCGCCTCGTTGTCCATAATCACCGGCATTTGCACGGTTTGACCTGGAGTAATCTCAAAATCGTTGATATAGAAGAGATTCTCAGGTACATACACACCGTCGGCAGTCACGGTAACGTCAAAGTCATCGATAGTTGTGTAATCGCTGTTTGGCTCAATGAGACGCACATTGCTCATATTGATGACCGCCTGCCCCTCGAAGGTGCGGTCGGCAGCAACCTCAATGTTGAGGACAGCACCCGAAGTGCCAGTGAAGTAGTGACCATAGCGGCCTCTGACTACTACCTTATAGCTATTTTCACCAAGAGCAATGATATTCAGTTCATGATCTACTGCACGGTCGGTAAGAGAGAATGCATCCTCGTCAACACTCAATCCCTGTGGAACAGTCATCTCAAAACTAATTGTGCAGAACCGTGTCACTTCATTCTCAAGCAGCACTGGCATTATCTTAGTCTTGCCAGGCTTGATGGCGAAGTCTTCAATTGTCAGATAGTCGCTGGGGACATACACGCCATTGGCAGTAACTGTCACATCAAAGTCCTCAACAGGACTCTCGTGAGCATCGCTCGTTGAGAGCATCACGTTGCGGAACTCAATTAACGCACTATCTACAAACGACTTGCTTGCCGTGAAGTCGATATACATAATATCGCCACTGTCGCCACTGAAATCGGTGGTAGGGAAACCAAATGCCACCACGCTCCAGTGGTCGCCGTTCTTGTTAGCAACTAATTGGTGAGTTTCGCACTTGCGGTCGCTAAGGGTGAACGAGCTGGAGGTTGTGGTGATACCCTCAGGCAGATACATGTCGAACTGGAAACCTGCTATAGCACTCGCATAGTTATCGAGAACAATAGGCACTGTCATGGTGGTGCCCGGGGCAATCTCAAAATCATTCATGTAGAATTCGTTGCCCAGTACTATGAACCCCTGCGCCGTGACAGTCACTGCCAAGTCGGGGTGGCTGTGTTCATGAGCATCGGCAGTGGTGAGCGCGATATTATTCACGTTGATAACCGCCTGACCTTCAAAGTCGCTGGCAGCCACTATGTCAATGGTCAGCACTGCTCCGCTCTGTCCAGTGAAATTGGTGGCTGGGAAGCTGAATGCCATTACCGTGATGTGGTCGCCGTTGACATTTGTCATCAGTTGGTGCGAACTCGAGGCACGCTCACCCAGCCTGAATCCTCCCTCGGCGACGCTAAGTCCCGAAGGCATGTAGAGGTCAAACTGGAATGCGGCAAAGTCGGTATCGGGATTATCGAGCAGAACGGGCACAGTGATTGTGTCGCCAGCCTGTACCGAAAAATCGTCGATACGCAACTCATTAGCCGCATGAGCTTGGAATGCCCCAGCCACCAACAATAGTATTAAAATATGAAATAACTTTTTCATATCTAACTAAGGTGTTTCGATTATTTTACAAGCACCTTCTTGCCGTTGATTACATAAACACCAGTTGGCAGACCTTGAGTTGCCTCTACTGGATTCACGCCTTGACGTACGAGCACGCCGCACATATCATAGACGTTAACGCCCTCGCCGTCAGTTCCAATCTCAGAAATGGCTGTGACAACTGCATTGGTGGTCACATTTGGCAACACGCTCTCCACCTCATTTTGCTGAGTGAAGAAGATGTCGCTGATAGTTATGCCATCGTTAGCGTCGAGTGCTGATGTGGCCTTAACCTTGAGAGTGATAATTGCGTCGCTGCCAGCAGCTATCTCGTTGTTGTTGAGCGAGAAACCGAGCAGACGAATAGAGCCGTCGGGGTTGACACCAGTCATCAAGGTGTGTGAAGCGGCACGGCCTGTGAGTTCCGCGTTCTCTAAGGTGAGACCTTGTGGCAAAGTCACATCCATCTGGAAGCCGGCGTAGGCTGTTGCGTTGTCAAGAGTTATAGCAATAGTGCCTGTTGCCGCGTCATAGTCGCCAATGCTCAGCACGTCGTTGGTAGCCGCCTTAGGTGCATTCAGGGCTGGTGCTGAAGTGTTGCCCACAGCGATATTGGCGATAGCGATAAGGTCGGTGATGTTGATTGAGCCGCTGGCGTTCACATCGGCAGCCTCCTCAACAAAAACCTCGGGAGTTATGCCCACAATATAGTTGGCCACGCACATCACGTCGGTGACGTTCACCTTCTTGTCAGCATTCACGTCGCCGGGAATTACAGGCTCCTCATATGGCAGTGTGCCGCTCTCGAGCACAATCTTAGCATTGCCGCCAATGAATCCCATGCCGTCGCGAACCATGTCGGCAAGGGTGATATTACCCATGTCAAACACAGTCTCAGAGGTAACCTCGGCTTGTGCATACTGATTGGTATAAACATCGGCAAAGCCATCGGCGTTAGGTCCCCAATTGTAAAGGCAGAAATGATAAGTAACACCTGTCTGGTTATCCTTATATTGAGCAAGCTCTTGGTTCGGATTCAGCCAGCTGTTCTTGCCTTCGCCAGGGGTATATTCAGGAATAAAGCCGTAGTCGAGGAAGTTGTAAATCGTCACCTTATTATTATAATAATAGAGGTAAACGGGGAACGAGGCCACCTCGCCAGTGTTATAAACGTGGTCATCGCTGTCGAAATCAACCTCGTCGTAGGTCATAGTGGCGTTGCTTGCTATGAACTGGGTGAACATGCCGTTGTCGTACATCGCACCAGCGTTCACATAACTGTCACTATCGGGATCATAATAAATCAGTGCCAAGTTCCATGTAGTTGAGATAGTGAAACCGCTGGAGTTAACTCGTCCCGAAAGACTGGTATTAAGAACGGTGTTCACATCGCTATTGTTCACAACCGACTGTGCTACCACATAGAGGTAGCAAGTATAGCTTTGATACTGATAGGTGTAAACACACTGCGGCAGAAATGTGATGGTGTTGCCACCCCAGTTCACACTGAAAGTGAGGTCGCTACCCTGAGCGAAATAGTTAGACACCGTCACACGGCTTGTTCCGCCCGTATAGGCCATTGACACTCGGTTGCAACCAATGTTACCACCTGTCTGGATGTCGCGGTCCATCTCGATGTTGATGCTTGCCAGCTTCTCGGCTGTGAACGCCGAAGCGGCACGCGATACATTGGTCGTTGCCAGCGCAAGCAGTAAGATTAGAAAAAGATGCTTCTTCATTGTTATGATTTATTTAATTTGGTTATTTGAATAGTTTCTTAGTTGTGATGCGGGAACCATTGTCGAGAACCTTTACAACAATGTTCATGCCGTTGAATGGTGTTGCACTCTCCACGCCCATCAAGTTGTAGTACTTCATGTCAACTACCTTGCCTGTAGTCTCAACGGTCTTTATGGCGGTGGGTACATCATAGAGACGCAAAGGATAAACGAGATAGTCGGCAGAAGAAACATCAGTATTTGGTGTGCTTTGAGCACCCTCCTTGCTGGCGGCAGGCACTTTGCGCAGAATGGCATCAAACTCATAGACATAACCATCTTGAGGTGTGCCGTTGGGGAGGTAATCCCAATTCACAGCGATGCCGCCACTCAAATTGTTGTCGTTGCCATCGTTGGGCACATAGAACTTGCCGTCGGCATCGTTGTAGCAAGCCCATGTTATATAGGCATACTCCTGAACCTTGGGAGCGACAAAGAAGAAATTGCTCTCGGGAGCATAATACGCCTCGTTGAAGCTCGGCATGATGTAGAGGTTGGGAGTGTAAGAGCTTGACTCGCCAGCAGCGGGGTTGGAAGTCACAGCGATAGTTGGGTTAACTTTGTCAACGAGCGTGCCGGTAATGCTCCGCCCCTTGATAATCTTGCCCACATAGTTGTTGGCATTGGTCACGCCAGTGAGCATTACCCAGTTGCTCTGGTCATAACTGCTGGCGGGGTGGAAACTCATGTCGCCAGCATATTCAGCAGCCACACGTCCCATAAAGTCGTCCTGGCCATCACGCAGCACAGATGGGTTCCTATACTTGCCCATATCCTTAGCAAAGAGCACATCGCCCATTGCAACTGGATAATCATTGCTTGAAGGTCCGTAACGGTTAGAGTTAACATAATCCCATCCACCTTGGTCGTTATTTTGTGCCAAAGCACTTACTATGCTGAAATAGTTCTTATTGTTGCTGCCACCTAAGAAATTCACCACAGCACTGTAATGAACGCCATCGGTAGTCTCCATGGGCTGACCTACGGTAGGATTCCAGCTATTACCGTTCGCTTCTCCCAAAACATAGTAAGTGGGATAATTGCCG
Source organism: Muribaculaceae bacterium (assembly GCA_017557625.1). GTDB lineage: Bacteria > Bacteroidota > Bacteroidia > Bacteroidales > Muribaculaceae > Sodaliphilus. The sequence continues at coordinate 25,055 of JAFYYG010000047.1, read as the reverse complement.
TTATTGACATATCCTGTAACAGCATCGGCACTCTGCGACACGGTGAGGGTGTTAGCACTCAAGTCCAAGTCAAGTTTATATTTACCCTTATCAATCTCAAATGTGTTTTGATTTTTGCTCACCCCCATTGGAGCACTTAACACACCGTCAACAGTGGCAATGCCCACAAGGTCGTCGTGAACAGTGTATTTCTCACCTGGTTCTCCGTCATTAACGATGTCAACGAGGTTAGTAGCTGTGAACACTGAATGTTCGAAATACTCAACAACACGCGAACTTGAAGGAGTATACCAATATGTTCCTTGAGCCACAACACACCCCCAAGGATCATCAAGAGTTATTTCACCTTTTTCCAAATCAATAGTGCCATGACAATCGGCACCGCCATCGTAGGTGTAATAAACTCTTTCATTATAAATAGTAGTAACACCTTGTTGATAATACTTCATGTGAGCAACCAATGTATGTTGATAACCTGTATAACCAAATTTGGTGGTCTTTCCTAAATAAGCCACACGCCAAGTGAAAGAAGCTTTGGTGTCACTTTCCCATGTAAGACTGGTGGCACTTGCACCATAGTTAATCGGCAGATTGACAACAGCCGAGGCAGAGTTTACCACATCGGTATTCCAATAGAAATTATTGAACGTTAATTGTTCTGTGGCAGCATCCCAAACAACGGTGACTTTATTTGTTCTCACAACCTCACCGCCGCGGTAGTCTTTTTGAAGATAAACCTGAGTGAACGACTCGGGCTGAGCATTTACGCTATTACTTGCCGCCAATAACATAGCAGCAAATAAAATAAAAATGATTTTTTTCATTATCAAATTACTAATTACAAAATGGCATTATTAAGAGGGTGTGCCAAAATGCGGAATTGCGAAATTTGATACACCCTCTTCATGCCATCACTAAATATTATTTAAATATTTGTTTGGTAGTTGTCTTCTGTCCGTTGCTTAGCTCCTTAACGATGATGTTTACGCCATTGAAAGGCTGTGCGCTCTCAACGCCCAAGGTGTTGTAGTAACGGGTGTTAACAACCTGAGCATCGGTGTCAACAGAGGTGATACCTGTGCTAGTGCGAGTCATGTGAGAACTCTCAAAATATTCCACAACAACAGTAGCACTCATGGTGTTCCAGGTGTTATTGCCCACTACACATCCCCAAGGGTCGGTGATGTCGATAGTTCCAGCCTCCAGGTCGATGGTGCCGTGGCAGTCTTGACCGCCATAATATGCATAATAGCTGGTGGGGTCGATAGTGTTGGCGTCGGGGTCATAAATCCTCACGGGATTTCCCACATGCTGGAAGCGGCTTACCACCGCGTTCTTATAGTTGCGGAAAGAGCTATAAGAGAAGGGCAGATTGGCAAGAATATCGCTCTGGCCCATATAACTGGCGCGCCAGGTGAAATTAGCCTTAGTGTCGCTCTCCCAAGTAAGAGTGGTAGGACTTGATGATTCGGTCGCGTAAGCGGGTAATACGAGGTCCACAACTTGGTCGTTAACCAAGTCGTTGGAATAGAAATTGTTAATGGTCAACACGCCAGTTGCGTCATTCCAAACAACATTGACAGTGTTGGTTCTTACAACCTCACCACCACGGTAGTCCTCTTGGAGGAACTCAGTATTAAACGAAGCGCGCTGCGCCATTACTTTGTTGGCCCCTATCAAAAGCAGTGAGAGCATTCCAAAAAGTGTAATTAATCTCTTCATATCAATTCTGTTTTAAAAAGTTTATAATAAATATGTTTTATCCTTTTTTGAAAAACGAGCAAATTTAGCAATAATCCCCAAAATGAGCAAATAAAATCCGATTTTTTCGCTAATTCTTCTTAGAAACTCCTTTTCATTTTGATATTTTATGTATCTTTGAAAACTAATTATCGAAATTGTCATCCATATACAACTATTGAATCATGGCACGCAAATTTGGACAGACATGGTGGGGAAATGAATGGTTAAGAGCACTTGACCAAATCGACTACTCCAACCGATTGCCACGAGGTAAGAGCTATGCACTAAACGGCATGGTGAAAGACATAAAGGTTGATAGAAACATAATCAGCGCAAAAGTGCAGGGGCGACTCATCAGACCCTATAGAGTAGTTGTTGAAATCCAAAAGTTCACAAAAAATGAGATAAACCAACTCGTCGATGAACTGCTGAAACACCCCACTGTGATGTCGATGCTCCTCAATCGGGAGTTGTCGCCAACCGTCATGAGCATAGCTCAGAAAATAGGACTAAACATTTTCCCGCGCAAGTGGCGTGACTTGGGAATGCACTGCTCTTGCCCTGACTGGGCAGTGCCTTGCAAGCATTTGGCGTCGGTAATCTATATGGTTAGCCACGAGATTGACAACAACCCGTTTATGGTGTTTGAGATGCATGGTGTGGACTTGCTCACTGAACTCTCTAAGCGAGGCATCACTATTGAACAGAAACAAATGATGGACGTACCCGACTGTTTTAAGCTTGTTGAGATAAACAAAGAAAAAGAAACAAATACTAAATCAAAGAAAGAGAATAAGATAACTAAAAACCAAGCACCGGCCAACAGAATTGTCGATTTTTCACACCTCACCGACATTGGCACCTCACTGGTTAGACTGCTAAGTCCAGAACCTCCATTCTATCAACACGGAGATTTCAGAGCCATATATGAGAAGGCCATCAGACACACTGGCAAGACCTGCCGAAACGTTCTGAAAGGGAAAAACAAAGAAATGATAATCCATGCCAGCGACATCAAGATTGGACACTATACCGACATCAAAATTATGATTGACAAAAACTTGATGCCAGCAATTGTGATTAGCGATATCAACAACAAGCAAAAAACGACCAATCTGTTCAAGATATCAATGCTCTTTGAACCTCTCGATGTGATAAAAATGGATTTCATCGATGACTACCAACCATGCATCGCCCCGCTCAAGCAAGCCATGATGTGTGCCATACATTTGCTTGCCAATGGAGCCACTATTCCTCTGCTATATAAAGGGAATAAAGACCACTACAATATAGTTTGGGCTCCAGCCCTTCTTGACGCTAAGGTAAGAAAGGTAATTTCATCTTTAGAGGAAATCATGCCACACAACTTATTGACCGCACAGTTCTCCAAATCCTGCTCTATCATCAAAGACCCGGCAAAGTGGCTCGTAACCATTATGATGACCGAGATGGTTCAAGAAGCAAACCGCAAAGACCTGCTACATGAAGAAGTGTTCCAACTGTTTTTCGATCATATTCTTCCAGCATTCAATAAAGTGGGACAAAATGAGACTACAGGTGCTATAAAGTCGTGGCTCGACCGTTTCCTGATAAGTGCCGATGAACTGGTGCCTACTTTTGTTGTTGACGAGGTGAATAATGGGTTTGAAATGAGAGTTAAAATATCAAGCAACGAAGACAACGTCACCCAGCTGGTAGATCTCGAAACAATCAACACCATTCCCGCACTCGCCAAGAAGCAATATCACATCTTCCAAAAATTGGCGGCGCTGGTGAATTTGATTCCCGAACTTGAGAAATATATCGACAACTTGGGACGCATACCAATGCACTTCGGACTCAACAACTTCACTACTATATTGATTGATGCCATACCAACTCTGCAGATGCTGGGGATGAGAGTAGTGCTGCCGAAAGCATTGATGGAACTTGCTCGACCGATGCCATCGATAAAACTCAGCACCAAGACTACTGATAGAGGAAATTCGTTTTTGCGACTTGACAAACTCCTCAACTTCAGCTGGCAAGTAGCGATTGGCGACAATATGGTAAGCCCCGAGGAATTCTTTTACATGATGAAAAACGCAAGAGGACTCATTAAGTTCAAAGGTAAGTATATATATGTCAGCCAAGAAGACATAGAGCGTTTGCGCAAGTCCTTTGAGGCAAAAAGACAGCTTACACCGGCACAGATGCTTCAGGCATCGCTAAGCGGCACTCTCAATTCTGTGCCCATCACCATTACCGACGAAGTGAGGCAGTTGATAAACCAACTCACCAATATGCCAGCGATTGCTCTGCCCACAGACCTGCACGCCACATTAAGGCCTTATCAGGAGCGCGGTTTCTCGTGGATGTATCACAATATGGCACTCGGCTTTGGATCCATTATAGCCGATGATATGGGTCTTGGCAAGACGTTACAGGTAATAACACTGATTCTGAAGCTTAAAAACGAAGGGGAACTCGAGAAAGAACGCGTGCTGATTGTGGTGCCAACAGGACTGCTCTCCAACTGGATGGCGGAGTTTGAGAAGTTTGCGCCTTCTCTCTCAGCACACGTTTATCATGGTGCGACACGAGACCTCGCACACTTTGATCACGACGTGCTACTTACCAGCTACGGAGTAATGCGAAGCGATGTTGATGACATAAAGAAACACAAATGGGCGATGATGGTCATCGACGAGGCGCAAAATATCAAAAACTCAAGCACCCACCAAAGCAAAGCGGTGAAAGCTGTTAAGGCGGGAGTGCACATCGCAATGAGTGGTACACCGGTGGAAAACCGCCTCAATGAGTTCTGGTCAATTATGGACTTCGTCAACAAAGGATATTTAGGTAATGAGAAATGTTTTGCGGAGCAATTTGCCAACCCAATTCAGAAAAACGGAGATTTAAGCGTGGCAGAACTGTTCCGCAAGGTTACAGCACCATTCACCCTGCGACGCCTGAAGACCGACAAAAGTATTATCAACGACCTACCCGACAAAATTGAGCAAAACGACTTGGTGCAGCTCACTCCACAGCAAGCCACCCTCTATGAGGAAACTTTAAGAAACGCTATGGATGCTATCACGCAAATCGATGACACGGACAATACACAGATTTTTAAGCGTCAAGGACTTGTGTTACAGATGATTCTCGCCCTCAAGCAAATCTGCAACCACCCCACACAGTTCGTCAAAGATGGCAACTTCGACCCGAACATCTCTGGTAAAACCATTATGCTTCTTGATTTGGTGAAATCAATAGTGGATAGTGGTGAGAAAGTGTTGATTTTCACACAATTCAAGGAGATGGGACAGTTGCTCAAACAATTCATAGAAGAACAACTTGACACAAATCCACTATTCTACCACGGAGGATGCTCCATCAAGCAACGCAATGAAATTGTGGACCGATTCCAAAACAACCGAGCCGACCGAGTGCTAATCCTTTCACTAAAAGCTGCCGGTACAGGCCTAAACCTCACCGCAGCCACCCATGTGATACATTATGACCTTTGGTGGAACCCCGCAGTCGAGGCACAAGCCACCGACCGCGCCTACCGCATAGGGCAGCATAGCAATGTGATTGTCCACCGCTTTATCACAAAAGGAACTTTTGAGGAACGCATAGACGAGATGATTCAAAACAAAAAAGAACTCGCGAACATGACAGTATCCACCGGTGAGAACTGGATAGGAAAACTCAGCAACAAAGAACTCAACGAGATTTTCACTTTGACAGGCAATTAAGACATAAAGAAGCAAGTTTTTAAATCATTATATTGTGTTTTCTGACAAAAAAGTGTAATTTTGCAGCTTAATTTTTGAAAAACATATAAACACAAGTATAATTATGAAAAAAGTTATTCTTACTGGCGACCGTCCTACTGGAAAGCTCCACCTGGGGCATTATGTGGGCTCGCTGCGCCGACGCGTGGAGCTGCAAAACGCAGGTGATTATGAGAAAATGTTTGTCTTTATGGCCGATGTCCAGGCACTTACTGACAATGCCGACAACCCCGAGAAGATACGCCAAAACATCATAGAGGTGGCGCTCGATTACCTCTCGGCAGGGCTTGACCCCGAGAAATGCATCATTTTCATTCAAAGCCATATCCCCGAACTCGCCGAGCTCACTACCTATCTGATGAACCTCATCACCGTGAGCCGTGTAGAGCGCAATCCAACGGTGAAGACCGAAATTAAAATGCGCAACTTTGAGGCAAACATTCCTCTCGGATTCTTTTGCTATCCCGTGAGCCAAGCTGCCGACATCACCCTCTTCAAGGCCGACATCGTGCCCGCCGGCGAAGACCAAAAGCCAATGCTTGAGATTACACGCGAACTCGTGCGTCGCTTCAACAGCACTTACGGCGAAGTACTCGTTGAACCCGATATCATGCTCCCAGAGAACGAGACTGCACGCCGCCTGCCTGGCACCGACGGCAAGGAGAAGATGAGTAAGAGTCTGGGCAACTGCATCTACCTTAGCGATGATGCCGACACCGTTTGGCAGAAGGTGCGTTCCATGTTCACCGACCCCAACCACTTAAACGTGAGCGACCCAGGCACTGTGGAGGGCAATGCTGTGTTCACCTATCTTGACGCATTCTCTTGCGACGAACATTTTGCGAAATATCTTCCCGACTATCAGAATCTTGACGAGATGAAAGACCACTACCGCCGTGGTGGTTTGGGAGACATGAAGTGCAAGAAATTACTCAACAGCATCCTCAACGAAATGCTTGATCCTATACGCCAGCGCCGTCATGAACTGGAGCAGGACATCCCTGAGATTTACAACATCCTGAGAAAAGGCACTGAGAAGGCCCGCGAGACCGCATCCCAAACTATGGGCGAGGTGCGCAACGCAATGAAGATTAACTATTTTGACGACAAAGAACTGATTCAACAGCAGTCAGAATATTTCAAAGCGAAATAAGATTTAAATCTCAAGTCTCGACTTTTGAGTTCTCGAGTAGTCGAGTAATCGAACATTCGAGTAATCGAACATTCTAGACTTGACATTTTTTGCATTGTGCATTAAGAGAGGTATTGTTTTATATACAACTCGCAATTTGCCACGAGTTCTTCGTACCAAGCCTGACCAAAACGTCTAATCAAAGGCTCTTTAAGGAACTGATAGACACGTATTTTCTTGCTCCGTCCCAGGACTTCGGCGCTCTTGCAGATTTTCCAGCGGTGGTAGTTGACTGCCACGCTGCCATTGCTCAAAGTCTTGAGGCGCAACGGGTAGAGTGCGCACGAGATGGGCTTCATAAAGCCAATGCGTCCCTCGCGATAGGCTTTCTCGATGGCGCAGATACACTTGCCGCCTGGAGCGTAGCACGAAAACACGCAGTTACTGTCGTCAAGTATCTGGGTGACAAGTTCGCCCTCTCGGTCGTGATAGGAAATGCCGTTCTGCTCAATCTCCCGCTGTGCCCGTGGCAACAGGTCGTCCCAAATCTCAGGCAATATTTTCTTGATCTCTTGCTCTTCCTCGGCAGTGAGTGGCGCTCCAGCATCTCCATCAATGCAGCACTGCCCCAAACAGGTATCGATGTCGCAGCAGAAGAACCGCTCCACAACATCAAGCGTGACAAGAGTATTTTCGTTAATCAGAAACATCTCTTATTCAATCAAATTAGATAGAGCGCGATCCAAGTCGGTACTAGAGAGTTTGAGATGCATCTCGCCACGATGGGCATAAGAGATGTTTCCAGTCTCCTCGCTCACCACAATGGCGATGGCATCGGTGGCCTGAGAAATGCCAAGAGCTGAACGATGACGCAAGCCCAAATATTTGGGCAGACTGGTGTCGTGTGACACTGGAAGGATGCAGCCAGCAGCTTTGATTTTGCCATCGTCGATAATCACTGCGCCATCGTGCAAGGGACTGTTCTTGAAAAATATGTTCTCAAGCAAACGATTGTTGACCTCTGCATTGATGATATCGCCAGAATGCACATAATCCTCAAGCGAGAAATTCTGCTTGATTACAATCAGTGCACCCGTTTTCGACTTTGAGAGACTCATGCAAGCATAGACAATGGGCATTACCCACTTCTTACGAGCACCATTAGGGTTACCATTATGCCACAATTTTGATATAGATTTCCATCCTCGTTTAGAACCGAGTTCAGTAAGAAACCGTTTTATTTGATCCTGGAAGATAATAATCAGGATGAAAATACCGCTGTCGATGATGCGGTCCATAATAGTTCCCAGCAATTTCATGTCGAGAATCTTATCGACCACAACCCACACTATGATAAATGCAAAAACGCCGACAAAGATGTTCAACGCTCCACTCTCTTTCATAGAGCGGTAGATGTAATATAGCAAAACCGCAACAAGCAGTATGTCTATCAAATCTTTTATGCCAAAAGAAATCATATAAGTTGTTAGTTTTCAGTTTTGAGATGTTAGTTCTTAGCTATTCCTTGCCTTATCCATTGTGAAGGCAACCAGTCTTCTTGCTTCTACTGCGGCTTTCACGTCGTGGACACGCAATATGTGAGCCCCTTTCATCATGGCGATAGTATTGACCACGGTAGTGCCGTTAAGGGCATCATTAGCAGTGCATTTAAGCACTTTCTGAATCATAGACTTGCGAGAAACACCCACTAGCAATGGCACCTCAAGAGCATGAAACGCCTCAAGGCACGAGAGCAAGCGAAAGTTCTGTTCCACAGTCTTGGCAAAGCCGAAGCCTGGGTCGGCAATAACATCGTTGATGCCCATCTGGTGCAAAGTGTCGATTTTGCGTGCCAACTCCTCAAGGACTACAGCTGCCACATCACCGTCGTAGTCAGTGAGCTGCTGCATAGTGGCTGGTGTGCCGCGGGTATGCATTACGATATATGGCACTTGCAGCTTAGCAACTGTATTATGCATCTCCATGTCAAGGTCTCCACCTGAAATGTCGTTGATAATATCTACTCCCAAATGTTCTACACAATGGCGAGCCACATCGGCTCGATAAGTATCAACAGAGAGAATCATATCATCGCCCACAGCGTCACGCACGGCTTTCACCGCCACATCAAGCCGCCTTATCTCCTCTTCAGCAGTGGCAACCTCAGCACCCGGACGTGTGGAGCAAGCACCAATATCAAGTATGTCAGCGCCTTCCCGCATCATTGATTTTGCACGCTCTGAAATGTCTTCGCTGTCCATAACACGACTATCGGCAAAGAAAGAGTCGGGAGTGGCATTGATGATACCCATCACCCACGGACGGTCTATCTCCACCAATCGCCCACGCAGGTTAAGGCTAGATTTCTTAAAGTCACAATTATTCATGTCAGAATACACCTGTATAGTATAAAAAGATGATTATTATAGCAATTGGAGCAATGAAACGTAGGCAGAAGATGATATAAGGCTGAACAAAACCAGAACGGTACTTGCCGCCATTGGTAAGTTGGTTATGAATTACCTCTTTCTTAAGGAACCATCCTACATAGATGGCTGTAACCAATCCGCCAAGCAGCATGAAGATGTTTGGTCCCACATAATCAAGGAAATCGAAGATGTTCTTTTCAAAGAGTTTTACACCGCTAAGAGTACTGAACGACAAAGCACTGAGCACAGCAACAATTGTCATAAACACAGCGGTTATTATCAAAGCTTTGCCACGTGAAATCTTGTACTCATCAACCATGAATGTGATAGGAATCTCGCTTAATGAGATGGTCGATGTGATAGAAGCAAAAAACAACAGAACAAAGAACAGAATCGACCAAACCATACCGCCAGGCATTTGTTGGAAGATTGTAGGCAATATCTCAAAAATCAACTTGGGACCAGCATTTGGTTCCAAGCCAAACGAGAATACGGCAGGGAAGATCACTATTCCAGCAAGTATAGCAACAAGCGTGTCGAGAGCCGAGATAGTAACGGCATCTTTCATCAAGCGACTATCATCCTTAAAATAAGAGGAGTAAGTGATAAGACAAGTTACACCGAGCGACAATGACATGAACGCCTGGCCCATAGCATCAACTACACCTTTCCAACCCAACTCCTCAAACTTTGGGTTAAACAGAAAATCCATACCCTTCATCGACCCTGTCAACATGAGCGAGTTTATACAAAACACGATTAGCAGGATAAAAAGCAACGGCATCATGATATTTGCCATGCGCTCCACGCCTTTCTGGATGCCACGACTCAAAACGAGGAAGTTGAGAAACAGGAATAATAAAGTCCATAGCACACACCGCTGTGGTGTTCCAACTAAAGATTCAAACATATCACTATACTGCTCAGGCGTATGCCCTAACAGAGTGCCATCTGCTGAGTTCCATAGATATTCAATCACCCATCCGCACACTACGCTGTAGTAGCCGCAAATAAGCAACGCGCCAAGCACGCCAACGTAGGAGAAAATTTTAAACGGCGAACCAGGAGTGAGTTCCTGAATTGCGCCCTTCATGCTCTTATGGGTGGAACGGCCTATTATAAACTCCGACATCATAATGGGGATGCCAAGCAGAACGACACAAATCAAATATACTAAGATATATGCTCCGCCGCCATTCTCTCCAGCCTGATAAGGGAAACGCCAGATATTACCCAACCCCACTGCACTGCCCACAGTGGCTGCTATAGCACCCAATCGAGTCGCAAAACCTGTTCTTTTCTCTTTCATATTATCTAATTGTCAGTTATCTGTTGTCAGTTTTGAGTTTTGTAGGGACGAGGACAGCTTCATCCGATTGTGCATTGTGGATGGCATTATTTTTTAACTAGCCAGGCACTCATCTCATATAATAAATAAATGGGCAAGAACACAATGGTCAGCGTGAATGGGTCGCCAGTGGGAGTGATAAACGCAGCGAGGATGAGCAGGACCACAATGGCATGACGGCGATATTTCTTGAAGAAGCTGCGCTTCAACACCCCGATTTTCCCTAGCAGCCACGCAAGCAGCGGCAGTTCAAAGATGATGCCCATAATGAAGATAAGCATCAGGAAGGTGTCCATATAGCTGTCGAGCGAAATCTGGTTGGGAACCATCGCGCTCACATGGTAGTCAGCAAGGAAACGCAACGTCACTGGGAACACTACAAAATAGCCCACTGCCACTCCTAGAAAAAACATCAGGTTGCCGAAAGCGAAAGCGCGCTTTATACCACGTTTCTCATGCTCGTAGAGAGCCGGAGCCACAAAAGTCCACAACAGGTAAATCACAATGGGGAAGGAGAATACCAAAGCCAGCCAAAACGATGTGCTCATGTGAATAAAGAACTGCGATGCCAACTGTATATTGATGAGCTCAACATGAAACCCATCGGTGCTGAACTGCGGCAAGCCAGGAATACCTGCGGTAACTTTTTCAAACAATCGATAGAGCACAAAATTGCCGCGGCACGGAGCAAGTATCACATTGTCGAAGATGCTCGGCATGAGCGCAAAGAAGATAATAGCCATTGCCACTAACACCACGGCTATCTTTATCAGGACACCCCTCAATACGTTGAGGTGGTCCCAAAACGACATCTCCTGCAACTGTTCTTTGCCCTCCTCTTCCATCAGGAAGTAACGTTATTTGCCGTTCGACTTGGTTCCAGTGTCTTTCTTTTCTTCGGTGCTGGCAGCCTCATTGATAGGCTTTTCCACTTCGTCTTTCACCTCGTTCACGCCTTCCTTGAAACTGCGCACGCCCTTGCCAATGCCTTTCATTAGCTCAGGAATTTTTTTTCCACCAAAGAGCAAGAGAATGACAACCACAATCAATATGATTTCGCCAGTCTGCAAACCGCCCAGTAATAACGTAATTGAATTCAACATATTTTTAAAGTTTTTGGTTATAACTTGCAAAATTAAGCAGAAAAGATGAGATTACAAAGCTATTTGGAAAGTTTGTAACTTAATGACAATATTTTTAGCAATTAATTATAGAAAAACACACTGTGTAATGCAAAAAAGTTGTATTTTTGTGCTTAAAATATGAACTCTATGGCAAATAACAGCAATACTTTTGACGCCAAGCGCCGAGCCATTGGCGCAGTTTTGGGACCTATAGTTGCGATATTTCTTTGGTTCCTTCCCATTGAAGCGCTTTCGGGACCTGCTCATCACCTGCTTGCTATCATGTCGCTGGTTGCTATATGGTGGATTACCGAACCCGTGCCCATTCCCGTCACATCACTGCTTGGTCCCACGTTGTGCGTGATTCTTGGTGTGGCAGAAGTTGACAAGGCGTTTGCCAACTTTGCCAACCCCATGATTTTCTTGTTTATGGGTGGATTCTTGCTTGCCAAGGGAATGATGGTCAACGGCTTGGATAAACGCATCGCCTATGGCATCCTGTCAATGAAATGGGTGGGCGACTCCCCTCGACGCATCTTTCTAGCCATTGGATTGGCTTGCATGATATGCTCGGGGTGGATAAGCAACACAGCAACTGCAGCGATGATGTTTCCTATAGCATTAGGATTGCTTGAGGCTATCCGGGATATGATGGCCGCAAACGGCAAAACCATCGACTTGGGCAAGTACAAGTATTCCACTGGATTAATGCTCATGACTGCCTATGCTTGCTCGATAGGCGGTGTACTCACGCCAATAGGCACACCGCCAAATATAATGATGATAGGTTTTCTTGACCAATTAGCTCCCGACGCTCCATCCATCTCTTTCTTCCAGTGGATGATATGGGGCTTTGTGGCGATGGTTCTATATTTCGCTGTTGCCTACTTTGTGCTATGGCGCATGTTCCCGTCGGACGTAAAGCATATCAAGGGCGCAAGGGAGTTCATCCGCTCTCATGTTGACGGCTTGGGCAAGTGGACACGCGCGCAGGTAAACACGCTTATTGCCTTTGGCGTAGCAGTAGTGCTGTGGGTAGCCCCTAGCGTTCTTACCCTGATTCACGGTCCTCACTCCGAAATCATGAAATTCTATGACAGTCATTTCCCTGAGTGCATCGCTGCTCTTGTAGGTGGACTGCTGCTCTTCTTCCTGCCGGTTGATCTCAAAAAGAATAAGATGACATTGAGTTGGAAAGAAGGCAGGACAGGCATTGACTGGGGTACTCTCATACTCTTTGGCGGCGGATTGGCGATGGGAAGCCTGATGTATACTACTGGCCTTTCAGACTGGATAGGCAATGGCATCAAGACGGCGATGGGTGGCAATCCTTCGGAATTCCTCTTCATTGCGGTGTTCTGTGTCGCAGGACTATTGCTTGCCGAGTTCACTTCCCATACTGCTGCTGTCAACTTAATTGGCACAATATCCATTGGTACGGCTCTGTCGTTGGGTTTTAGTCCCATCCCTGTTGCTGTGGGCATTGCTCTTGCTTCATCTCTAGGGTTCATGATGCCTGTTTCAACGCCACCAAATGCCATTGTATATGCTTCAGGCTATGTTCCTATCACCAAGATGATTAAGTCTGGTGTTATCATCGACCTCATAGGTGTGTTCTGCATTACTATTCCCGTTGTCTTGATAATTGTTAAAGCAATTATGGGGGTATAATGTTATTTTACATATCTAGAATTTGCCGTAATAGAAAAAATGACTACTTTTGCGGGCGATTTTGAGATTAAAGAAATTTTTCAACAATTAAAATAACAAGTTTAAGTATGAAAGCATTTGTTTTTCCCGGTCAAGGAGCGCAGTTTGTGGGTATGGGCAAAGACCTGTATGACAACAACGCCGAGGCCCGTGAAATGTTTGAGAAAGCCAATGAAGTGCTCGGTTTCCGCATCACCGACCTGATGTTTGAAGGCACTGAGGACGACCTGAAACAGACTAAAGTTACTCAACCCGCTGTATTCCTTCACAGCGTGATACTTGCCAAAACTCTCGGTGACGAATTTAAGCCCGACATGGTGGCTGGCCATTCACTCGGTGAGTTCTCGGCACTGGTTGCCGCTGGCGTACTGCCTTTTGAGCAGGGACTGAAACTCGTGGAGACACGCGCCCTTGCTATGCAGAAGGCTTGCGAAGCAACACCTTCGACTATGGCAGCCATTATAGGCATGGATGATGACAAGGTGGAGGAAATCTGCGCCAGCATCAATGGCGTGTGTGTGCCCGCCAACTACAATAGCCCAGGTCAAGTGGTAATCAGCGGCTCGTTTGAGGCAATCAACGAGGCATGCGCCAAGTTCAAAGAGGCTGGCGCTCGCCGAGCGTTGCCATTGAAGGTGGGTGGTGCGTTCCATTCGCCACTGATGGAGCCTGCACGAGAGGAGTTGGCAAAGGCAATCTACGAGGCCAATTTCAGCGAACCTATCTGCCCAATCTATCAAGATGTTGACGCTAAGCCCCACACCGACCCCGAGGAAATCAAGGAGAACCTCATTAAGCAACTCACCGCCCCCGTGCGCTGGAGCCACATCGTGGCCAACATGGCAGCCGACGGCATGACCGAGGCAGTAGAACTTGGCCCCGGCAAGGTGCTTCAAGGTCTCGTTGGCCGCACATGCAAAAACGTTGTAGTGAGCGGAATGCAATAAAATATTAAACAAACACTCTAAGCATTGCCCTGGCAGTTTTGGGCAATGCTTTTTAAAATTTTAAAAAGATATTGTGGATTACCTATTTTTCTTTTTAGGACTTGGACTGCTGTTGCTTGGCGCCAACTATCTCGTTGACTCTTCTGTGGCTATCGCCCAGCGCGCCAAAATTTCCAATTTTATCATCGGACTAACCATAGTGGGAATCGGCACATCGGCACCAGAACTCTTCGTCTCTATCCAGAGTGCTCTCACTGGGCATGGCGACATAGCTATGGGTAATGTGCTGGGGTCCAACATCGCCAATGTGTTTCTCATTCTTGGCGTGACGGCGACGATATTACCATTTGCCATCGACAAGATGCAGCGGCGACGCGACATTCCATTTGGAATTGTGGTGGCAATATTGGTGTTGCTCCTTGCCAACGACAGCCTCATACCTGGTATCAGCGAAAACACAATGTCGAGACTTGACGGTATTTTCCTGCTGTTAGTTTTCGTTATATATATGGCATTTGTGATACTAAAAAAAGGAAAAGATCCAACCAAAGCTCTTGCCGAGGCCGACGAGGAAGCCACATCAAGCTTAACAGGGAAGAACGTGTTGTTGCTGTGGGCGATTGCCGCGGCATCGCTTGGTGCCTTGCTGTGGGGTGGAAACATGTTCCTTGATTCCGCCAAGAATCTCGCCGCCGCTTGGGGCATGAGCGAGGCGGTAATCTCAATCACCATTGTGGCAATAGGCACTTCACTGCCCGAACTCATAACCGCCATTATCGCAGCTTGCAAGAAGAATCCACAGTTGGCGTTAGGCAACGTCATCGGCTCCAATGTATTCAACCTGCTGATGATATTGGGAGTTTCGTCAACAATCCATCCTTACACATTAACGACTATCAACATTGTTGACTACCTTATGGCACTCTTCGCCGCCATCTGCGTTTTCGTTACAATCTTCACATTCGGCAAGAAAAAATTCGACCGCATTGAAGGCATCATCTTTATCTTAATATATATTGGCTATACTGTATATCTGTTGATGAGATAAAGAACAGCAATGGCATTAACTCCACATCTAATAGAATGGTTAAACTCACATCCTGAGCTTAGGCCACGATATTCCATGAAGCGCCGCAACGAGCATCATGACTATACCTCAAGGTGCATATACATGATAACACTCGTTGTGGAAGGACGGCAACCGTTACTGGGTTCGTTGTGCGATAAAGATATAAATCACACCATCCCTTGGGTAAATATCACACCACTTGGTAAGGAAAGAGATTTGCAGCCTGCTAAACGAAATAGCAAGCCTCATAGCAAAAGAGAGAAAGTGATGTCGAAGTAATCGCCGGCATTGTCGGCGAGAAAATCACCGTCCCGAGTAAATGATTCCAAAGCCCACAAAGTGGTCATAGCGCTCCCCGAAGGGGCGGTCATATACTTTGATTAGATATTCGTTACTGGTCTGGTATTTGTCACCTTCTATCATAGCGGTCTGACCTACTACGCTGCCGTTTGGCACCCACAAGTACTGGTAGTTGTAGGCACCCTGCTTGAGCAGGATGTCGCAGTTGTAACTGCCGTAATTCGGGTCGTAGCGCATGAGGCACTGCTCGGGTGGCATGCCAAGCGTGAACTCTCCCTGCACAAAAAGGTTGCCGCCTTCAAGTCGTTCGCCTGTGTAGAGCGCGAAATGAGTGACTATGTAATCGCTCTCAACCATAGAGTCATATGCTCCCGAAGTCCTGATTGTGAAGTGCCCATGCTGCGTCTTGTCGTAAAGATACTGTCCATCAACACGCGGCTCATTACGATAGAGCGTGGCGTGATAGTAAGGCTCGAAATACTGGATTTTCTCCACTCCCATATTCATTGAGTTGATGTTCACCATTTCGATGCGGCGGTACTCGTTACCGGCAGGGAAAATCAGGTCGCGATTATGCTCAAATGTCACCTTGTTGCCGCTTACCATCAAGGGTTTAGTCACCATTACCTCATTGTCGGGACGTGAGTTTTGGGAAACAATCGCCGCAAGTTCGTTATATGGATCGCTAATGCGCTCGCCACCTTTGGTGGTAACCACAAAATTTACCTGCTGGTTATGGGCGTTGTAATCCACGTCGGTGTTGGTAAGCACCTCGGCATAAACACCCATTGTGTTCTCGCACACCGAGAACCGCGTCTGGAACAGAACATCGTCGGGGTCGTCTTGGCGATAGACTTTCAGCACATAGTTGCCGCTCTTAGTGATGATGAAGTCATTGTTGGGGATGCAGAAATCGTAGTTAAAATAATGTACAAAAGTCGCTTCACTTGGCTTAAAGTCGTCTATATCTGCCTGGTTGAAGCCGTCTATGTACTCGCTCTCCACCAGCATTGACGGCTGCCAGTTAGCATTACAGTGTGTGACACTATAGCGAAGATACTGGGCATCGAGGTCGAGATAGTCGAAGTTCACATTCAGCACATCGTCACTCCCAAGCACATAGATTGGTGGGAAATACATATTGCTGATAGGTGCGATTTTGAGCGATTTCACATTGGGATCAAAAATATGCACTTGTGTGTCGTCGGCCACAATATTAGCCACGGCAGCGACGCACATAAATATAATAGAAAAAACTTTCTTCATAATTGCTATCGGTTTCAAATTTTGACAAAGATACACATTTTTGGTTTAAAACAACGAAATATTCAACTTATTATATAATTTTGCAGAAAAATCCATTAATATGACAAAGCAAGAGAAATACAAAGAACTGCTGCCGCAGGTGGTGGCTATAATTGAGGGCGAGACCAATGCTGTGAGCGTGATGGCAAATGTTACAGCAGCGCTGCACGAGTCCATGGGTTGGTGGTGGACTGGGTTTTACACCGTCAACGGCGAACAACTTGAACTCGGACCGTTTCAGGGGCCGGTGGCATGCTACCGCATCAAGCGTGGACGAGGAGTGTGTGGCACTGCATGGGAGCTCAACGAGACTGTTATAGTCCCCGACGTTGAACAATTCCCTGGTCACATAGCTTGCAGCAGTCTCTCACGCAGCGAGATAGTAGTACCCATGCACAACAAGGAAGGAGACGTTGTCGCCGTTCTCGACATCGACAGTAAAGACCTCAACACCTTTGACGAAACCGACAAGATTTACCTTGAAATACTCGTGAAAAACATCTCACAAGCGCTCAAATGGTGATGAATTGCATTTTATGCGAGATGCTCCTGAACTACGTAGAGCATGTAAAGCGTTCGACAATCAGATCTAGATGATAGAAACAACCTCTCCCAACATCACTTTGTGTTGCCTGTATAGCAGTCCTAAGGCTTTTTTGAAGTCTTTTTTGCTGCAGTTGAAGGTGCGGAGGATGTCTTCGGGCGAGGACTTGTCGTTGAGGGTCATCGTGCCGCCGTGTACTTGCAGGTAGCGGAGTATGTCGTCGGCGACATCGTCGATGCGCATCTTTTCTATTTTGGCCAGAGTCACATCAATTTTGCCGTCATCGCGCACTTGTTTGACAAAACCCGTGTGGTGCTCGCCAATGTTCACTTGTTGATATAGTTCGTTGTTGTAGATCATGCCCCAGTGCTTACCGTTGATGATAACCCGGTATCCAATCTCTTGCTGCTGCGTGATGAGCACGTCAACTTTCTGGCGGTGGTAATAGTCGGGTAGGGTGTCGCTCAAGAACTTGTCGAGTTTTGCGCTCGCCACGATGCGTTGGCTGCTGGGGTCGAGATAGACATAGACGATGTAGCTGCGTCCTGCCTGCATCCTTACTCTTTGCTCACGGAACGGTACCAGCAGGTCTTTCGCTGTCAGTCCCCAGTCGAGGAAAGCGCCGATTGCGTTTACAGCTTTCACCCGCAAAAGGCAGAACTGCCCCACGGTGGCAAAAGGCTGCTCGGTGGTCGCCACTGGGCGGTTCTCGGAGTCGTTATAAATGAAGACCTCTATCTCGTCGTCAAGTTCTTCTTCGCCAGTTAGATAGCGCTTAGGCAATAGCACCTCATTGTCTTCGTCATCAATAAGATAAGCCCCAAAATCGACAAAGCGATTTATCATCAACTTGTTGTATTCTCCAATTTTCATAGTGTGAAGTTGAAAACTATTCAGTGATTTTGTTTTTTATTCGCATTATTATCAAACAAACTCAACAAAAAGAAACAAATTCAACAAAAATTTTTTTTTCGAAAAAATATTTCTTGTTGTTTTTTGTCTGGTTTTGTTCTCTTTGTTTGATAATGATGACATCGCTGAATATTTACCAGTTAAAAGTTTGATGCAAAATTAAGAAAAAAAGGAGTGGAAGGCCTGTTAAAGAGTGTTAATCTTACAGGGTTTGATGCAGTATTTTGCCTGCGCCTGTGTTTAGCGGATGAAAGTAGATTGTGAAAATGCCAATTTTCAGTGTTTTTCTGCATTTAGGCATGAATTTTGGATAAATTAGGCTGCACCTCGGAAATAAAAATAAAAAAACTTCGATTTCTTTTTGTATTTCTCTCGGTTTGCACTAATTTTGTTTCTAATTTGAAAAACTTTTAGTAGTTTTGCAGATTAACTAAGTAAGAATTAAACTTTTAGTGTTTTTTATAGTCTAACAAGAAGTATAATATCGTTGAATATTAATATTTTAAAACATAAAACATTATGAATTACAAATTATTGTCTCTAATGGGTGCCTTGCTGGTGGGCTGCGGCTGCGCTATGGCACAGGATTATGAGGACGATATCTACTATGATGACAGCAAGGAGACTAAGACAGTCAAAGTTGTCACCAAGCAGATGCCGCCGTCTTCGGGCTATTATGGGGAGCTTTCAACCCAAGTGACTCCTCTTAATGGTGTGATCAATGGTCGCGATGTTGACGAGTATAACCGTCGCATTGAGTATTATGACGAGAACGATACTGTTTATCTTGATGACGAGGAGTTTGCCAACACCCGTCGCATTGAGCGTTTCCATAACCCAGATATCGTGATCAGAAGCAACGATCCCGACCTTATCGAGTATTACTTTGACAATACTCCATCAGTGAATTTGGTTATCGGCTCCGACTGGAGTTGGGGACCATACTGGGGTTGGGGATATCGCTATTATGACCCTTGGTACAGTTGGTCATGGGGCTGGCACAGTCCATGGTACTACAGCAGCTGGTATGACTGGGGTTGGTATGGCGGTTATCGTTATCATCCATGGTCTTATTGGGGACGCCCATGGGGTGGCTACTGGGGTGGCTACTGGGGCGGTAACCATTGGGGCAGACCCTATTGGAGTTATGACTCGCACTGGTATGGACATAACGGTCATCACTACAATAGCGGCTATAACGGCCATCGTCCTGGTATGAACTATCATGGCAACCGTGGCAACAGTGGTTATGCCGGCGCTCCTGGACGCAACGGTGGAATATCTAACGGTCGCTCGGGAATGAACCACGGCAACATTAACAGTACTCGACCAAACGGTGGATATGCCAATGGACATGGCAGCACTATGCAGCCAGGAAATCGCTCTTATAACGGTGGTACAGCAGGCGGAGGACGCTCATCAGGAGGTTATAGCGGTGGCTCTACAAGCGGACGCAGTTACACTCCATCTACTGGCGGACACGGTGGCGGACGCAGCTACACCCCATCGGGCAGCAGTGGTCGCAGCTACACTCCATCAAGTGGTGGCTCGTCAAGAAGCAGTGGCGGCTACTCAGGAGGCAGCCGTAGTAGTGGTGGATACTCGGGTGGTGGCGGTCGCAGCAGCGGCGGTTACTCGGGTGGAAGTCACGGCGGTGGCGGTGGCGGAAGTCACGGTGGCGGCGGTGGCAGCCACGGCGGTGGCGGCGGACACGGCGGTCGTCGATAATATCAGCTGTTAGAGAGCATAATAATTATAACACGAACACGAAATTGATTTAAAAAATGAAGAAAATATATATAGCATTATTGCTTGGTGGCGCAGCGCTCATGGCAAATGCTCAAGCTACTTTTGACGTTTTGAAGATGTCGGAGACAGAGTTGAGCGGAACTTCCCGTTATATGTCAATGGCAGGAGCTTTCGGTGCTCTTGGTGGCGACGTGTCGGCTATTTCGCAGAATCCTGGTGGTATTGGCGTTTACCGCAGTAGCGACATTTCGGCAACTATGAACCTCAATTTCCTTTCTACAAAGACTGCCAGTGAGAAGTTGAGCGACACTAAGTTCTGGTTCAACAATGTGGGCTATGTTGGTTCGATGAAGATTGACAACGATTTTTTCAAGTATTTCAATTGGGGATTCTCGTTCAACCGCATCAACTCTTATCAGCGTCGTTATCAGGGTGGATATAACACAGGTCACTCTATCACTAACAAGATTGCCGATAACCTCAATGCTGGCAACTGGATAGGCCAGGACCTTTCAGCTGATCAGTATGATGGTAATATCTTCTATGAATGTAACGCTCCGTGGTTGGGTATTCTCGCTTATCAGTCTTATCTGCTTAACAACAATGTGGATGGCTCGTTTAAAGGCCTCGCTAATCTTACTGATTATTATACTTCAGGCACTGCCAATTTCTACGTTGACGAGAAAGGACATACCGACGAGTATAACATCACCTTGGGTGGTAACTTCAAGAACACAGTGTTCTGGGGATTGAACTTTGGTATCACCGACCTGCATTTTGACAGTTACCAATATTATGGTGAAGACCTTGACAACGCCGAGATTTATGACTATCGTTATGATAATGGCAGCACTACTAGGGGTTATGCTGGTTTTGACTTCCAGTCATTCCAGGAAACCCGCGGTACCGGTTACAATTTCAAGTTTGGTGTGATCGTAAAGCCTATCAACCAACTTCGCATTGGTGCCGCTTTCCATACTCCCACCTACTATGACATGAAGGACCTCTATAAGGTACAGAGTGGTTTTGACCTGAAAGCCGATTTAGACCCCGACATGTACTCTGGTTACTATGAGACTGGCGTGGAGGGATATTACGACGAATACCGCTATACTATAAAGACCCCATGGAAGTTTATGGGCAGCCTCGCGGTAGTGCCAACAAGCAAGGGCCTAATCAGCTTAGATTATGAGTATGTGGGAGCCAACACTATTCGCTGTGGCGATGAGGGCGGATACAACTATGCCGACACTGAGTACAAGATTAAAGACCAACTCCAGGCTACTCACACGCTGCGTGTAGGTGCCGAGTATCGCGTGACACCAAATGTGAGCCTTCGCGCTGGCTATGCTTACCAGACATCACCTGTCAAGGATGAGGTGAAAGGTGTGGCAAATGAAAATGTTGACGTGGTTTCGAGCAACTACATGTATCAGTATGACAAGAGCAATCAGTATATTACCTGTGGTCTAGGATATCGCTACAAGAAGTTCTATCTTGACGCTGCCTACGTACACCACAATCGCACAAGTCAGTATCATGCCTATCCTGGTGAGGTTGGTGAGGAAGTTAAGGACAACAACAATAAGGTTTCGTTGACTTTAGGTTTCAGATTCTGATTATCGCGCCATTGAGCGTAAATTAATAGTGAAATTAGGAGGCATTGTTAATAAAATGCCTCCTTTTTTAGTGCCGTTTTGAACCTTTTTCACTATCTTTGAAAACTTTTTTATGTCCCCCTTATGAGTACCGTAAATCTTGAAAATATAGACCTCGACAACGTGGAGTTCCAAAATGCTTGGAATCTGATACGCAATACTCGGCGCTCGGTCTTCCTTACAGGAAAGGCTGGCACTGGAAAAAGTACATTTCTCAAGTATATTTGTGCTAATACAAGCAAGGAACACGTGGTGCTGGCACCTACAGGCATTGCTGCTGTGAATGTGGGCGGTCAGACGTTGCACTCGTTTTTTAAGATTCCGTTCAAACCATTGCTTCCTGATGACCCTGATTTCTCACCTCGCCGCATCCGCAAGACTTTGCGCTACTCGGCGCAGAAAGTGAAACTGATAAAAAAACTGCAGCTTATCATCATTGACGAGATTTCGATGGTTCGCTGCGACATTATTGACTTTATCGATAAAGTGCTTCGCATCTATTCAAGCAATATGCGTGAGCCGTTTGGTGGCAAGCAGCTGCTCTTTGTTGGTGACATCTTCCAGCTTGAGCCGGTGATTACCCGCGACATGCGCGATATTCTAAGGCGATACTACAATCAGTTTTTCTTCTTCAACGCGAGGGTATTCAACAGTTTGGGACTTATTCCCATTGAGCTGCGCAAGATTTACCGTCAAACTGACAGCAATTTCATCGCGATGCTCGACCGCGTGCGCGTGAGCCATGCCAGCAACAGCGACCTGCAACTGCTCAACAGTCGTTGCAATCTTGACTATAAGGAACCCGACAATGGCCTCGTGATGACCCTAGCCACTCGCCGCGACACGGTAGATTCTATCAACGATGCCCACATGGAGGCTCTTGACACGCCCGAATATGTGTTCGTGGGTGAGGTCACCGATGTTTTCCCCGACAACGACCTGCCCACCAACAAAGAGCTTGTAATTAAAAAAGGAGCTCAGGTCATCTTCATCCGCAACGACAAGGAAAACCGCTGGGTCAATGGCACGCTGGGAATAGTTTCGAGGGTGGATGAGACTGGCATCGAGGTGGAACTCGAGAACGGCGATGGGTATGTTCTGGACCAGGAAGTATGGGAAAATGTGCAGTATTCCTACGACGAGAAAGAAAAGAAAGTGATTGAGAACGTGGTGGGCACGTTCAGGCAGTATCCTATCAAACCGGCATGGGCACTCACCGTACATAAGAGCCAGGGTCTCACGTTCAACAATATCGTGATTGACTTCGCAGGTGGCGCTTTTTCAAGCGGCCAGACTTACGTGGCGCTTTCACGCTGCACCTCGCTTGAGGGCATCACGCTGCTCAAACCCCTGTCGCAGCGTGATATCATTGTCAATACCGCTATCGTTGACTTCAGCCGCCAGTTCAACAACCAGACGGCCATCAACGATGCTATCCTTGTTGAGAAGGCTAACGGACTGTACACGATGGCATCTATCGCCTTCGACAACGATGACTTCGCCCGCGCTGTTGACTGCTTCGCCCAGGCGATGGAGATTCATAACGTGATTAGCGACCCGTTGGCAAAACGGTTCATTAAGTATAAGTTTAATAAATTCAATAAATTAAAAAGGAAAATCAAGAATTTGGAAGACGTTATCGACGCGCAGAACAAGCAACTGCTTGAGCTGGCGGGGGAATTCACTGCTATGGGCGACCAGTCGATGGGACTCGGCACGTTGGCGCAGGAGGATGAGGTCCCTTATGGCAACGCTAAACAGCACCTTGACGAGATTGCCATCAAGTCGGCTATCGCCAACTATAACAAAGCTTTGAAACTTAGCGACGGCTATGTGCCGGCTTTGCTCGGCAAGGCTCGGCTGCTTGACGCGATAGGGGAGACCGACCAGGCTTTAGGCCAACTCGAGAAGATTCTCGCCAAGAACAAAAACTGCTATGACGCACTCATTGCAGTGGCGGCAATATATGAAAAACAGAAAGACCTGCCAGCTGCAATAAAAGCCCTCAAACGCGTCACAAAAGCCTCACGCACCGCCGTTGAGCCACACTTGAAACTGGCTGATATTTACGAGAAAATAGGACTTGACGACCTAGCCGACGAGCACCAAGAAATTGCTCAGCAGTTAAAAAGACAACAAAAGAAACCTCGCAGGAAGAAGAAATGAGGATTTTTACGAGACTGCGTCTCGTAGTACACAGACGAAAATAGATAATAGCTATAATATGGAGGAAGAAACGATAAAGAAACGCAAAAGCTGGGTGGCTAGACATAATGAATTGGAGGTTGTGCCGTCAATGAAGCGTCGTAAAGAAGACCATGATTATAATGCTCGTTGCGTTTATTTAATAACGCTGTGTGTGAATGGTAGAAAGCCATTGTTTGGCACTTTGCGCGATGCAGATGCGGAGCATCCTTACCCATGGGTGGAGCCCAGTGAACTGGGAATGAAGGTTATAGAAAACAGGTCTAACATAATGATAGAAAATCCTGAAGTGAAGACTCTGGGGTTTCAGTTGATGCCTGAGCATGTGCATGGCATTATATTTGTTTCCGAACAGCTCTCACGTCATTTAGGTCATGTGATTGCTCGTTTCAAGGCTAAGTGCACAGCATCGTTTCGGTCACAGTTGGAGTGCTCTGAGGCGGAGTCTCAGAAAATAGCCCTTTGGGAGCAAGGCCATAACGACCGCATTCTCTATGGAAAAGGCCAGCTGGAAACTTGGGTGAACTACCTGCGCGACAATCCGCGCCGCTCATGGGTGAAACGTCACCACAAGGAGTTGTTTAATGTTCGTCATGGAATCACTGTTGGCGCTAATCAAGTTTCTGTTATGGGAAATCATTTTTTGCTTGATTACCCATTTAAGGTTGCTGTTAAGTGTTCTCGAAGTATGACAGACAAGGAGATAGAAGAAACTTGCGATCAGTTTCTGTCAAAGGCAAAGGATGGTGCAGTGCTTGTGTCTCCTTGCATCAGTCGTGGTGAGAAGGTGGTGATGAGACGGGTGTTTGATGCTGGCTTTCCTCTAATTATTCTTTTAGAGAATGGCTTTGCGCCAAAGCAGAAACCGAGTGGGCGCCAGTTTGATGCTTGCGCTGAAGGACGGTTGCTGCTGGTGGCACCCTGGGAGCATCACAATCAACGTCGTGCTATCACTCGTGAGCAATGTATGGCACTGAACAGGATTGCGGAGGATATAGTGTTGTACGAGACTGAGCGAGACTGAGTCTCGTAATATTTAGACAATTAACAATGCGGATAGAAACAATAGTCCTCATCGATGCTTGGCATGATGAGGACTGT
>JAFYYG010000046.1 GCA_017557625.1 Muribaculaceae bacterium | reverse complement strand
TGCTCTTTAATTTTTTTCACTTCCTGGGCGCGTTGCTCGGGCTTCTCCATGACTATCACCTTCCACTCGCTCGACTGGACAAAATTGCGGCCCAAGAAATCCCTGTCGGTAAGCACATAGCCATTCTTGCTCACACTGGAGAATGAGAAGTTCTTGCCAGGCACGTTGAAACTGAACTCGCCTTTACCGGCACTGACCACGCTACTGCCGCCACGCACGCTCACCGTCACGCCATTGAGACGCTCGCCGCGCTTGCTGGCAGTGCCCTTGGTCTTAACATAACCATGCTGAACCTGTGCGCTCGAAACCAGCGCAACCAGCATAAGAGCTAAACTGAACAATCGTCGTTTATTCATAGTTAAATCATTTTTCAAGAAAAAAACTCTATTCACCCATCGCCTCTCTCAATTTCTTGATATTATCCTCAATAGGTTTCTGCATAAATGAAATATCAGGACAAAGCTCAAGTGCTTTATTGTAATACTCAAGCGCCTCGGAATACTTGCCTTGTTCATAAAACATTTCGCCGATTACATTATATATAAAGGCAACAGTAGTATCATCATAGACACCTTTTTCATTGTAAAGCTCAAGTGCTTTATTGTAATACTCAAGCGCCTCAGCATATTTGCCTTGTTCACGAAGCATCTCGCCGACTGATTCATAGATATAGGCAACATCATAACCGCCGCTTGTGCTGATCTCAAGTGCTCTATTGTAATACTCAAGCGCTTCAGAATACTTGCCACTGTGATGGAACGCCACCCCAATACCATAATACATTGAAGCGACTTCCTTACTACACTCACCATATCTTTCAATACGGATTTCAAGCACCTTCTGGAAATAAGCCAGAGCTTCACTATAGTAATAGTCATCTCGTTCTAAAAGCATCGAACCCATATTCATGTAGCGGTTTTCAGGAACATAACCCATATCAGATACATACTTGTCATCTTTGTCAATCCAATACGCTTTCTTATAATAATCAAGCGCTTCGCCATACTTGCCTTGAGCACAAAGCAAATCACCGATAATTAAGTAGTTATCAGAGATATCCAAATTAAACTCATCCAAGATTTCCTTTCGTATTTCAAGCGCATTTTTATAACACTCAAGTGCTTCGGCATAATTTCCCATCTTATTTAGCACAGAACCGATATCGTTGTAGCAAGTGGCGACTGCAGGATGACGCTCGCCAAAGACCTCCTTACGGATTTCAAGCGACTTTTTGTAATACTCTAGAGCTTCACTATATTTATTTTGATCACGAAGCACATCACCAATATTGTTGTAGCAAGTGGCAACTGCAGGATGACGCTCGCCATTGAGTTCCTTGCGGATTTCAAGTGACTTTTTGTAATACTCTAGAGCTTCGGAATCCTTAAATTCTGTTTCATAAAGCGCTAACCCGATATTGTTATAGCTATCAGCGACCGCAGAATGAAGCTCGCCATAAACCTCCTTGTTGATTTCAAGTGCCTTTTGGATATAATCAATCGCAATGGATTCCGAATATTCCGATGAAGAATAAATTTGATCTCCATCGTATACCTTTACACCATAATGTAGATAATATACTCCAATATTGTTGTAGCTCAAGGCCACATCAGGATGACATTCACCAAAGAT
The DNA here is from genome assembly GCA_017557625.1 of Muribaculaceae bacterium. Classification (GTDB taxonomy): domain Bacteria; phylum Bacteroidota; class Bacteroidia; order Bacteroidales; family Muribaculaceae; genus Sodaliphilus. Next base: position 106,638 of record JAFYYG010000046.1, on the reverse strand, counting down.
TTCCCTTCGGATTTCTAACGCTTTTTTATAGTATTCTTCTGCTTTAAATATATTAGAAATATTATTGATGCCAAAAGAAAATGATCCTATTTTGTCGTAGCAGGTGGCCACATCGGCATTTCGCTCCCCATTCTTCAAGGCATGTGACAACGCCGTTTCAAAAAAAGACTGTGCTTTGTCGTACTGTGCCAGATATTCTTCAAAGAACGTGCCGGCTTCCAGTTGCCATTGCACGTTGGTCGTGTCAAGCAGTGTGCGCTGCTCAAGATAATAGGCCGCCGAGTCGTTCTGGTGCTGAAGCAGGAACAGGTTATACTTGTTGTAACACAGGTCGGCGGCATGGTTCTGAGCCTTCTGTGCCTCCTCCTTCTTCTTGTTCACATCGTTGATGATTTCGGTAATGTCACCTTGGCTGTCGAGAAGCTTCTTAGCCTCCTCAAGCTCGCCGTTGAGTATCAGCTCTGTCGCACGGCGGTTCACATCATCCATCTGGTCGTAGTCGATGCTCACGAAACGCTCCGCCATCTCCTCAACTAGCTTCTCGTTTGCGTCGATTGCATTGTAGAGCTGCTGCTTGAGTTTGCGGATCTCGGACGCACTTCTCTTGCCCTCCTTCTCCAGTCTCGCTATCTCAGCCTCTTTCTTCTTGATGTCGGCCTCAAGAGAATTTCTTACTTGCTCTTTAATTTTTTTCACTTCCTGGGCGCGTTGCTCGGGCTTCTCCATGACTATCACCTTCCACTCGCTCGACTGGACAAAATTGCGACCCAAGAAATCCCTGTCGGTAAGCACATAACCATTCTTGCTCACACTGGAGAATGAGAAGTTCTTGCCAGGCACGTTGAAACTGAACTCGCCTTTTCCTGTGCTGACCACGCTGCTGCCGCCACGAACGCTAACCGTCACGCCATTGAGACGCTCGCCGCGCTTGCTGGCAGTACCTTTGGTCTTAACATAACCATGCTGAACCTGTGCGCTCGAAGCCAGTGTAACCAGCATAAGAACTAAACTGAAAAATCGTCGTTTATTCATAATAAAAAACTTTAATTACTTAACTATAATAGCCACTTTCTCTGAGCCAGGCAGCACTGAGTCACACTCCAATGGCAAGGAACAAGTTACTGGATAGCTGGTACGCTGCTGGTCAAGAGGTATCAGCATCTTAATGTTACCTTCAGAATCGGTCTTTGTCTCTATGCCAGCAATTGAGAGCATAGTATTAGGAAGTGAATTCTCTATTTTAGGATTCCACAAATGGGCGTTTATGGTGCCATATTTTGCTGGATTTCGGTTGATATTTAGCTTAATATCTTCTCCTAGGACCACTGTCGTGTCAAGGGGCAGATAATCAGGCACATCGCCAAGCCCTTTCGATACGCACGAGAGTGTGATTCTTACCTTTCTTCCTTTCAGTGCACGCGGCACATTGGTGAAAGTGGCGGAGCTCAAGCCTGTCAACGTCGTCTCTTTAGTCTCATTGTCAAGATATAAAGTCAGCTTTGTTTCTCCTAATGTCGGTAAATTGGCGTTGGGCTTTGTGGCTTCATTCAAAGTAATCGTTGTATTGAAATTGCTGTTCATAGTCCAAGCCACAATCACTGCAGCAACAGCAAGCAAAGCGAGCAACAATCGCAAAGCCCATTTTACGATTATCGACTTTCGATATCTGTTCCATATGAAGTCGTAAGCATCGGGAAGACCAAGCAAGAGCGACACAGTCTTGGCAACCGCCTTGCGACGGCGCATAAATCTGTAGTCGTCACCATTCTCATTTAGATTTACTCCAAGCAATTCGCCGTTTGGGAAAGCTTTAATAAGTTCTGGGTTGAAACACTCATCTTCACCTCCACTGTAAGGCGTTCCCTCAACAATGAATGGAATTATCTTTTTAGACCTGTCAGTATCAACAAAATGCTTGATTTCCTTCCCAACCCATTCCGATTGCGCACTGCGGGGCGAACAAACAACAATAAGATACTGCGAGCGATCAAGCTCTTGTCTCAGACCATCATTGAGATTCTGTGCTACTAAATCGCTAACATAACGAAAAATGCGCATCTTCCGCTGCTTGCCGCTATAAGACTTCAGCACATTACCTTTTTCATCAGCTATCACGGTGGGCAACTTGTAGCTTTCCAGTTGCTTCTGCAACCAGCGAGCCAGCTTGTCATCTGCTGAGTTATAACTTATGAAAGCCGTGAATTTGTTCTTAAGTTTATCTTCCACAACACTTATTTTAGAGATTACAAAATAGACTGTGCAAAGATAATCATTTATTGCTAAACCGCAAACAACTATTTGGAAATCATTTATTCTTCACCACCGCCACATAGATGATGAGGATGACGTTCATCATCAGGGCGTAGATGATGGCAGGGATAGCATATTCGTCTTTGCCGAATACTAACGGACTACTGGCGATGGTGATGGCCTGGGCGGCATTCTGCATTCCTATCTCGATGACAATGGTGCGGCGCTCTTTTGTGTTCAACCTCATGCCCCACGACAGCAGCACTCCGCTAGCCATAGCGAGCAGAATCAGTACAGTGATTGAAATCCCTAATTGTCCGAAATTGGCAATAATAGCCTCACGGTTCTTGACAAAAAACACTGTGGCAAGGAATATGAGCGCTGGGAAGGCAATCTTCGACAGCACTTTATGTATTTTCTCGGCAGCTCTACCCCACTTCTTCCTTACAGCGATTCCCACAATAATCGGTACGAGCATAAGCACGATGTTCTGAACCACGAGATTGCCCACCGGCAGATGCACATCTACCGTGCTGCTCGCAGCAGTGGTCACCCATTCCAAGATGAGCGGTACGGTGAACAAAGTGATAATGCTGCTGCATGCCGTGAGCGACACCGAGAGAGCCACATCACCCTTTGCGAGCATTGAGAACACGTTCGACGAACTACCGCCGGGGCAGCACGCTATAAGCACAAAACCGATAAGGAAAACAGGCTCTAAATGCAGTGCCCAACCTATGAGCCACGCCAGTGCCGGCAACACCACTATCTGCCCTATCAAACCCGCCAACACTGGCTTGGGACGGTCCTTAAACAACTTGAAATCCTGTAACTTCAGGTTCAAACCAAGCTCAAACATCAATAGCGTGAGAATGGGGATTACTATAAATATTGTCGCGTTCATTTTCTTTCGTTTATCGTTGGTCGTTTATCGTTTATCGAAGATGGAGGTGAGAATAAGGTGATTGTACATTATACATTATACATTATGCATTGTGCATTATGCATTAGTTAAAACGCTATCTGGAACTGCGTCAGCCATGATTTCGTGTCGGGGCCGATGTTGCGGTCGCTGTAGATGAATTGCGTGCTGATGCGGCATGCCTTATATACCCAATACTGAAGGCCCACAAGGTAGTTGTTGGTGCGAGTCCAGGCGGGCATCGCTTCACGCATATCCTTGCTTAAGGATGTGTTTTTGTCGAGATAGTCGTAGTCGAGCACCACGTCGAAGTTGCGGAACAGGCGGCACCAAAGCTCGGCATAGAAGGCGCGGTTCTTGATGTCGCCGTTCTTGCCGCCCATATACTCGGTGCGTAGCTTCAACGGCTTCCATTTGGCTTCAGCTCCCACACTCCAGCGGTTGCGGGTGTAATCGGTGCCTTGAGCGATGGTTCCGAACATATCATCGGCCTGGGCATTGCCTTTGCCTATGATAAATGAGCCTGAGAGGGTTATATCCTTAGTGGGCAGCACGTTGAGCATCGCCGCCACATCTTTGTGATTATTGTTATCACGCAAGTTCATGCCGGCGCCGTTAAACACCCCTATACTGTAATTAAGGAAATAATGTCCGTCGCGCGCCTTGATGGCGTCGCCGGTAATCATCGCTCCGAGGTCACGCCCCACATAGTTGCCATAAAGCGGGTCGCCAGCGATGCCTGCCATGTATCGCGTGCCCTCGTTGAGGTTCACGGTGCCAAGCAATGTGGGCGAGATTATGTTCTCAAGCGTGTAAGGCGTCTTGAACTGCCCCACCCTAACCTTAAATTCGGGAATGAAAGCATATTGTGCATAGTATTCATGCAGATGCTTAGGCGCTTGCGTCGAGGCCACATCAATCATCAGGAAAAAGCTGAGTTTGCGCGTCAATTCGGCATTCGCCATCAGGATAACGCGCGTCATGCTGAACGAGTTCTTTGTCTCGTCTCCCGTCTTTGTCATGTCAAACTGTGTCTGTGCATAGCCAAACAGCGTAAGCTTGCTCGGCCCGATGTGGATATTCAACGGCTGCACAGGTCGCTCACCGTCTTGAGGCTTAGTGGCCATCACCGCGCTGTCGCTGGTGTTGAGAGTTGACACACTCACTGCTATCTTCTTCTCACTGGCAGGAGTCACATCCTCGGCGGCCACTGCCATAACAGGAACTATGGCGAGAATCGCCACAATCAGTTTTATATAAAAATTCGTTGCCATTTCATTGTTTGTCCACTGCAAAGATAATAATTTTTCTTCACCACACAAAAAAGTGGGCACTCATCGTGAGAACCCACTTTGTGATTATTGCCGCGCTCTGTTACCTAGTGGCACCGCCTAATGCGATATAAAGTGCGATGACTGCTCTAGCGGCGTCATACATATTAGCCGCCTCGTTGATTTGGGCGCTGAGCAAGGTTTCCTGGGCAGTCAGCACTTCAAGATAGTTGGCCTTGCCGTTATCCATCAGTTCGTGGGTGCCATTGTAGGCATCATGGAGCACTTCCACTTGGCGGTGATAGTAGCCATATTTCTCACTTGCCGCTTGGCAGTCGGCAATAGCCTCGTTCACCTGGTTTCCAGCATCGATGACAGTCTGCACATACTTGTTGCGAAGGTTCTCCTGGTTGAGTTTCGCTATCTCCAGGTTGCCCTTCAGCTGGCCGCGGGCAAAGATGGGCTGAGCAATAGAGGCAACTATGCTGGTCAATATCTTACCGGGGTTGATGACTGCCCCGCCGGCGCTGTTGGTCCACCCGAGTGTACCTGATAGCGAGAGCCCCGGATAGAATGCCGAACGAGCGGTCTGCATATTGTAGAATGCCTCTTCCATGGCATAATCGGCGAGACGTATGTCGGGACGATACATCAGCATCTGTGCCGAGATGCCCTCATTGACCAATTTCGGCATGGAGAAACTTCCCCATGGAGTGCGGTCTATGTGCTGTGGAGGGATGGCCAATATTCGGCAGATGGCATTTTCCACACCGCGTATATTACGCTTCACATCCACAATCTGTGTCTTCACGCTCAGGCACGATGACTCCAGCTGATTGACGGCGGTAGAATAAATCTTGCCGTTCTCCCAAAGCACCTTTTCGGCCTCCAATGAAACAGCCCACAGGCTATCGGTCTGAGTGAGAATCTCCAACTGCATATCAAGTAATTGCAACAAGCAATACTGCTGAGCCACAGTTGATATAAGATTAGCACGAATTGCCTCCTCACGCGTCTGAGTTTGAAGGAGCACGGCTTTGGCGGCGCGTTTTTTATTGGTGTAAGACCCTATAGAGCCCATATCCCAACTAGCCTGCAACGGCACATTGTAGGTCTTTGACGTGTTGCTGTTGAAGTTGGCGATAGTTCCCGATGGCGAGAAAAACAGTGATGGCAGAATCGACTTCTTTGCCATCTCCAACGATGTCTCGCTCTGCTCGATAGCGATGCGTGCCGAGTTGAGGTCGGTATTGCGCACCAATGCCGAGTCGATGAGCTGCTGCAACAATGGGTCGCTGAAAAATTCCCGCCACGACAGCGGAGCGGGCGCATCGCCGCCTAATGTTCCATCAACACCTATTACATTGGGAGGTATCTGGGTATTTGGCTCATATTTGTCATACAAGCTTTTAAAGGAGCTACAGCTTGCGGAGATAAGGAACAAAACACCTATACTTAATATGATTGCAATTTTTTTCATTTTATTCTTCGGTTGTTTTCTCGTCTTCAATAATATCTTTAGCATCATCAATCGCTTCTTTAGCCTCTGCAATCTCGGCTTTAGCTTCTTCAACTGGTTCTGCTGCTGTATCATCGATTTTTTTATCGTCTTGAACTGTTTCTTTCACTGGTGCAAGTGTTTCTTTGTTGTCTTCAACTGTTTCAGTTGCAGGTTCAACAGTTTCTGCCACTGTTTTGCCTTGAAATCTTTCATGCAACTTTTGGAACACAATAAAGAAGGCGGGAACGACGAAGAGCAGGGCGAGGGTGCCCACTGCCATACCTGCAGTAACGCCGAGGGCGAGAACACGGTTACCGTTGGCACCAGCGCCACCAGCGATGATGAGTGGAATCATACCCGCAATCATCGTGACAACTGTCATCAAGATGGGGCGCAGACGATCCTCGCAAGCAGCGAAGGCAGCGTCGCGGATGCTTAGACCCTGAGCGCGACGCTCTGAAGCAAACTCGGTGATGAGGATGGCAGTCTTTGCCAACAATCCTATAAGCATAATTACACCCGTCTGCAAGTAGATGTTGTTCTCCATACCTGGCAGGTGGAGCAGCGAAACAAGCCATACTGCGCCAAACGAACCCATAAGTCCAAATGGTACACTGAGCAGCACAGCCCAAGGCGTGAACCACGAGTTATATAGCGAAGCCAGGATTAGATAGATGAGGATTGCACAAATAACATAAATGAGGGCAGTCGCATTAGAGCCCGATGCCTCCTCCACCTCGCGCGACATGCCACCATACTCGTAGCTGTAGCCATTAGGCATCTCCTCCTTGAACACCTCGGCGATGGCCTTGTGGGCATCATCCTCGGAGTATCCGCTGGCGGTCATAACGCCGCAAGTAATACTTTGGAACAAGTTGAAGTGATCAACCGATGCCGAACCAACGACCTCCTTCAACGTCACAAATTCTGAGATAGGCGCCATTTTGCCGCCTTGCACGCGCACAAAGATATTGTTAAGCGACGAGGGGTCAAGGCGGTATTCGGGCGAAGCGTTGGCAATGATGCGATACACCTTGCCAAATTGGTTGAAGTTACCCACGTAAGAGCCGCCACAATAAGAACCAAGCGTACGCAACACTGCTGCCGGCGACACACCAGCGCGGTCACACTGAGTAGCATCCACGTCAACCTGATATTTCGGGAAGCGCTCAGAGTAGGTTGACATCGCCATCATAATCTCGGGACGCTCATTAAGCTTCTCCAGGAACTTAGTGGCATCGGCATTAAACTCCGACATCGGGCGGTCCTGCATGTCTTGCAACACTAGGTTCACACTGCTATTGGAACCGTAGCCAGGTACCTGCGGCATCTGGAAGGGGATTACCTTCGCATTCTTTATGTCCTTGCAGTCCATAGCGAAACGGCCATAGACAAGCATGATATTATGGTTCATTCCCGGGCGGTCGTCCCAGTTTTTCAGGCGGATAATAAGTGTGGCATAGCAACTTCCAGAACGACCGGCCATCATACCGTAGCCACTTACCACGGCATAGCTCTCCAGTTCAGGAATCTTCTTAACCTTTTCCTCCACCTTTTTGACTATCTCTTGAGTCTCATGCAGGGTGCAACCCTCTGGAGCGCGCACCTCGGCGAAGAAAACGCCCTGGTCTTCTTGAGGCACAAGTCCCGATGGCAAGCCTCGCATGAAGATAAACAGCAATACAGCAGCGATGGCGAGCAGTGTCCACGATATCCATGGTCGCTTGATAAAACCACCAACACTCTTCTTATATTTCTTTAAGATTGCATTGTAACTTGCTGAATATGCTTTCGTGACATAGTAGTTCAGATTCTTTTTCTCCTTCCTGTCCTTAGAGAAGCGCATCATGATTGCACAAAGTGCCGGACACAGCGTCAACGCCGACACGCACGATAGACCCACTGCCGATGCAAGAGTCACACCAAACTGCGTGAAGAACGAACCCGAGGTGCCTGGCATGAATGCCACGGGGATAAATACCGCCATAAACACCAGGGTACAAGAAATAACGGCTATCGACACATCGCTCATGGCTTCGCGGGTGGCCTGCTTGGGGTCGGTGATGCCACCTTCCATCTTCGCCATCACCGCCTCGACGACGACAATGGCATCATCCACCACAGTACCAATGGCAAGTACTAACGCAAACAATGTCAGGATATTTAGCGAGAATCCTGCGAGCGACACAATGGCAAACGTTCCCAACAACGATACAACAATCGAAATTGACGGGATAACCGTCGCCTTGAAGCTCTGAAGGAAGAAATATACTACAAGGATTACGAGGATGATGGCAATGACGAGTGTCTCAACCACGTTGTGGATGGCGGCGAAAAGAAAGTCGTCGCTTGTCTCCAATATCTCAAACTCCAAGCCAGCGGGCATTGTCGGTTTAAGCTCCTCATAAAGCTTGTTGATTCGGGCGTTTACCTCGGTAGCATTGGCACCTGGAGCCTGGAACACCATATATATAGTTCCAGGCTTGCCGTCGATGTTTGACGTGAAGTTATGGCTCACGGCTCCAATTTCCACCTTGGCGACATCGCCCAAATGCAACAGGTGACCACCATCGCTGGAGCGAAGCACAATGTCGTTGAACTCCTCAACGGTCTTCAGAGTTCCCTTGTACTCCATCGAGTACTGGTAAGCGTTCTCCGACTGCTCACCCAGCGAACCAGTGGCGGCGACGAAGCTCTGACCACCTATGGCGGCAAACACGTCGTTGGGTTCTAGACCATACTGTGCCATCACATCGGGCTTGAGCCAGATGCGAAGCGCATAGGTGTTACCTAACGCCATCACGTCGCCCACGCCGGTGATACGCATCAGTCGGGGACGCACGTTAATATCAATATAGTTGGCGATGAAATCGGTGTCATACTTTCCGTCAACACTCTTCAGCGCGCCAATGTGCAGGATGTTGCTCTGCTGTTTCATCACCTGAACACCCACCTTCGTAACCTCCGAAGGCAGCAGAGCAGTGGCTTTGCTGACACGATTCTGCACGTTAACGGCGGCAAGGTCGGGGTCGGTGCCTTGTTCGAAATACACCTGAATTGAGACATCGCCAGATGCCGACGCCGAACTGGTTATGTATGTCATGCCCGGCACACCGTTTATACTTTCTTCAAGTGGTTGCACCACCGATTTCATGATAGTGTTAGCGTCGGCACCTGTGTAAGATGTAGAGACGCGCACCGTGGGCGGCGCAATGTTGGGATACTGCTCAATGGGCAATGTGCTCATGCAGATCACACCCACCAGCGTGATGACAATCGATATAGCGCATGCCATCACATATCTGTTGATGAATATGTTATTCTTCATGGGCTATTTTTCCTTTTTAGCTTCGGAAGAGAATATGACCTTCTGACCTTCTTGCAAATTGTTGGCTCCAACGGTCACGATGCGGTCGCCAACATTGAGGCCCTCGGTCACAATGAAATCCTTGCCGTTGCCGGCATCGGTAGTAACTACAGTAACTGCAGTAGCAGTACTGTCGGATTTAACTTTATAAACCAACGACTTGTCTTGCAGACGCACAACAGCACTCTGGGGTATCACCATCACGTCCTTCTCGCTTATGGGCATTACCAAAGTGCCCTGAATACCCGAATACAAGTGACCTTCGGGGTTAGGGAAGATTGCTTTGCATGTCAGCGAACCCGTTGCAGCGTCAACCACACCTGTTATGCTGGAGACGCGGCCTTTATGAGGATATTCTGTGCCATTCTTCATTATGAATGTCACATCGGGGAGAGCAGCGATAATCTTTGATTTATCGTTAGCATTGTAACCCGAGGTCACGCCAGCCTCAAGAAGAGACTCTGTTACCGAGAACTCTGCCTCCATCTGGCGGTTGCCACTGACGACAGTGAGCTGAGTCATAGGAGTAACTTGGTCACCAGCACGCACGTTGATTGAACCCACAACACCCGATACTGGAGAAGTTATGGTGCACAAACCGAGGTTCACCCTTGCGCGGCTAACGCCAGTTTGTGCTTGGGATACCGCTGCCCTTGCCTGCTCCACCGTGGCACGAGCCTGTTCTACCGAAGCCTTAGCTTGCCCCACAGCGGCTTGCGCCTGCTTATAGTTATTTTCAGAGGTATCAAGAGTATATTTACTCACGATTTTCTTGTCATAGAGGTTCTTGTTGCTCTCATACTCAAGTTTGGCGCTATTGGCCTTGGCTTGAGCCGACTGCAAGTTAGCTTGAGCCGATTGAAGGCTGGCTTGAGCCGACTGAACGTTAGCCTGAGCCGACTGAACAGAGGCTTGCGCCGATTGCAAATCGTTTTGGGCATTGCGGGAGTCGATGACAAAAAGTGTCTGGCCCGCACTCACCTGCTGGCCTTCGGTAACACATATTTTCATCAGCTGACCGCTCACCTGAGGCGAAATGGTCACATCGGACTGGCCTTTCATCTTTGCGCTGAACTTGATGGGAATCTCTATATCGGTTTTCTTCACCGTCATAGTCTCAAACGACGATTCCGTCTCTTTAGGCATGTCAATCTTGCATGACACCAAGAAACCGATGCTCATGCTAATTAAAACAACCCAAATATATAATTTATTTTTAATCATTTAGTTTTAATTTAATGTTAATATATCTTTTATGTGATATTAGAATCTGATTCCTGCTAATGCGGTGAATTGTATCAAGGAGTTTACAAGGCGGCTGTCGTTTTTACTGTAGCGATGATGGTCAGCATAGCCTTGAAGACCCATGAAGAAGTTTTTGTGGTTATAGACCACACCAATGCGACCTCGCAGGTTGAGCGATATGTCGCTCTGCTTCTCGCCTGGCTGCGGCAGGATGTTGTAGCGATAGCCGAGATAGGGAGTGAAAGTGACATTCAACAGCCATTTTGGTCCCAGCACCCAGTTATAACCGTAGCCCACCAGTAAGCAGTAGTCGTTGTAGAGGATGCGTGGAGGGGCAGTTCCTTCAGGGATATAGGCGTGCGCTTCGTCGGCGAGCTGGTCCACATCAACTTTCACGTCAAAATGCTGGAGACTGAGCCCCGCCAAGAATGAGCCCGCGCTGCGTCTCTGATACTTCGAGAAGCAATAGGCTGCGGCCTGGGCATAGCGGCGGTTGTTGAAGAAATAATAGGCTGTCAAACCCATCGCCTTGCGACTTATTCCCGACTGCCTGAACTTGTGGCGCTCATCGTCAATGTTCTTGTCGGTATAGATGACATTGATTTCGTTCTGGTTTTCCCAATAGTAGGCATCGGCGGTGAATCGTGCGCAGGTGAAAGAGAACTCTGCCTTGTTCGACACCTTGCCGCCATGGAGCAGGTTGCTGATGCTAATCGAGTAGCCCAAACTAACCGCCATGAACGATAGCGACACACCAATGTTCGACACCAAGTTACTGTTCATCAGCACCCTCACATCCTTGAAAGGAGTGCCCACATAGCTATCCACCCAGTTCTCGCTCTTGAGGATGAGTTTCCAGTTCTTGCCAGTGCCTTTCACATAGGCGGTGTCGTAACTGTTGAAAGCCTTGTCGCCCCACACGTATGTATTATAGCAGAACATGACGAACTTGGGATAACCCATCGTGCTGTCCTTGAAGTTGATTTTGCCATGCTTCATTGCTCGCCACCAATAACGGCTGTCGCGAGTGGTGTCGTAAGGTTCATTGAGCTTGTCGTTGATACGTTGCGTGACACCCTGCTTCAACTGCTGGAGTTTGTTTAGGTGCGGAACGGAGTCTTGCTGCACCATAACGGTGTCTTGCTGCACGGGCATAACAAGTTGCTCCGCCTCCTGTCCCCACGACAGCACAGGCACGCAAAGCATGAGCATCAACATCAAGATAGTTCTTAGTTCACAGTTCATAGTCTCTCTAACCTCTAAACACTAAACTCTAACCTGCGCGAAGCGCCATTAACCTCTAAACTCTAAACTTCAAGTGAAACTTGAATTATTTAGAAATCGCTGAAGAACGACGGGCGGATGAGCAATCCCAGTCTCAGGCGGCAGTGGTACTTGTTGTAGTCGAGCATGTTCTCGCCATAGCCGTCATAGAAGTGCAGCATAAGGAACTGGTTGTCCTTCTCGCGGATGCGGAAGCCCACATTGATGATGGTGTTGAAGCTGAAATTCCAACCCTGACGCTTCACAAAGGTCACGTCGGCAACCCAGCGTTTATTATTTGAGAGAAACTGAGCTCCAGCCTGGAAAATACCGCTGTACTTGAGAATGTCCTTGTTCTGCTGGCCATCAATGATGGGAATCCACACCTTGCCATGAACCATCAGGCGACGGTCGATATAAGCAGAGCCGGCAAACGAAATTTTATTCCAGCTGCGCGACGCCTCACCATCACGGCCGTTGGACTCATGCTCAACCATAATCGTGGCATTTCCTATCAGCCGTCCCTTATTAAAAATGGGGGCTTGCACACCAATTCCAGGATTGAAGTTCAAGTCATGGAACGGCAACGACTCCTCAAAGATGTTCCACATCGCCTTTTGTGAATAGCTCAAGAAGAGGTGGCTATGGAAGGGCAATATCGATTTTGTTAGGCGCTGACGGAAACTGATTTGGAACTTCACGTCACTGTTGTACTCGTTGGGTTTTTGGTTCAGTGCCGTACCTAGCGCAAAATAATTGTCTTTGAAAATACCAAAAAACGGACGGTTGTCGAAGTCGTGTATGAGACTGTCAACATTGAATTTCTCTTGATCCTTGCCTATGTGGGTGATTTGAGCCGATACCGGATAAAACCAGCCCACTAATGTTATGGCAAATATAATCCTAAAAAGTTTCATTTCTATATATTGTTTTAGTTTATAAATCTAACCTTATCTTGAAGTGGAAGGTGGAAAGTGGTTCGGGGATCGGGGTTCGGAGATCGAAAATCGTGGATCGAAAAACGACTCTGTACTCTCCACTCTGTACTCTCCACTCTAAACTGCGCGAAGCGCTATCTATACTACAGTGAAATTCACAATATCAATGTTATTGTACTTGGCGATAATCCTGTCATTCATCCATATAAGGATGTCAATTTCATGGTCAATCTCGCCATTTGGCAACTCTTTCTCGTAACACTCAAAAGTAAGCATGTACAAATCATCGCCATAGGGAACCAACTCCTCAGCAAAGGAAAATATTATTTTTTCCTGACGTCCTGAATGTATAAGTTGTGGTATGCCATCTACCCACATTACAGCCTTATCCTGACCATCAAAATCAGTTTCATATCCGCAAGCATAGATGTGTCCATTAAGTTCAGCCACCGAACTCACGTGAGCGAGCGTTAAGTAAGAAGCAGGATTGGGCGCGTTAAAAATACGCGGGAGAACTTGCAGCTCCCTGTCAACCCAAATGCAAGGTTCTTCACCCACATGGCCACCCACAATAGTGTGGTCGGTGTCATAAGCATAAATCGTAGTGGCATGACCGTGCACGTCCTCGCTGGGCTTGGGTAGAATAGCTTTGGCATACCGGCCCTTGTACTCATAGTAGAGTACAGCATCGTTTGTAGCCTCATCACCATGGTACTCCATACCAGCGAGATAGCACTTGCCGTTGCTCACGGCAATGCACTGACCTGAAGGACTGAAATTCTCACAGTCCTCAATTGGAAAGATTCCACTGTTTTTCAAGATGTAAGGGTAGTCAAAGAGGTAAATGTAATAGTCCCACTTGGCTATACCCTGCGTCTCGTGGCTCACATTATCAATAAAATCAATGTGCAGCGTGTTCCACTTCCCGTTTTTCCAGTACCCTACTTTGTCTTTGGTACTTTTCCCCGAGACAAAATAGTCATCTCCGTCACTAATTATCTCACTGGCATACTCGCAGTCGGGAAGCTCCATAATCCTGTCGCCCATAAGGTCATAGATGTGACCTTCGGAGGTGAGCACATAGATTTGACGCTCTCCTCGGCGCTTGACGGTAGGCTCATCGTGATCACATGATGAAAGCAAAATCAAAGAACTGATTACCAACAAGAATTGTACTGTAAATACTCGCATATTATCAATATTTTCGGCAAAGATATAAAAAATTTCTCAATAGAGCGTTATTATTTGCAGAAATGCTACTGCGACAGCTCCTTCACGAACAATTTGTCAATTTGTGCTCTCAAGTGTGGGGCAAGCGGTGGAATGTTGTGTGCTTTTTCGTTCCTCGTTTCACGGAGCGCGAAGCGCTATCTATACCACAGTGAAATTCACAACATTAATATCATTGTAAATGGCGATTATCCTGTCGTTCATCCAAATCAGGATGTCGATTCCAGTCTCGGTCTCGCCATTTGATGATTTGCGCTCAAACATCTCAAAAGTGAGAGCGTACAAATCATCACCATAGCTGATTATCTCATCACAATAGGATAATTTCACACCATCTTTGCCCGACAGCTTGTGTTGAGGCACACCGTCAACCCATATCGTTGCCACATTGTGCCCGTCATTGTCATTCTCATATCCGGCGGCATAGATATGGCCATTGTTTTGTGCCACCGAATAAATGTGACCCAATGAAAAGCCTTCCATGCTGGGTGGGCTAAAAGAGCGTGGGAGAACTTGCAGCTCCTTGTCAACCCAAATGCACGGCTCGCTTCCCACATGGCCACCCACGATTGTGTGATCAGTATCGTAAGCATAAACGGTTGACGCAAAGGCATCAACATCCTCGCTGGTTTTGGGTAGAATCGCCTTGGCATATTTGCCCTTATGCTCATAATAAAGCACCGCATTGTTGTACCCACTCTCAAGATTGTTGAAATCCCATCCCACAGCATAACACTTGCCATTGCTGACGGACATGCATTTGTCAGCAGGTTGGAATATCTCACAGTCTTCAAGCGGGAAGATTCCACTGTTTTTCAAGATATTTGGATAGTCAAACAGGTAGATGTAATAATCCCATTTGCTAATGCCTCGAGTCTCATGTTCTACATCTTCAATAAAATCGATATGAAGCGTGTTCCACTTGCCGTTTTTCCAGTATCCCACCCTATCTTTGGTGCTTTTTCCCGAGACAAAATAGTCATCACCGTCACTAATAATCTCACTGGCATATTCGCAGTTAGGGAGTTCCATAATCTTATCGCCCATCATGTCATAAATGTGACCTTCGGAGGTCAACACATAAATTTGACGCTCGCCTCTACGTTTGACTTGTGGCTCGTCATGTGAGCACGACGAGAGCAACACTAAAACAGCAATTATTATCAGATTAAAAATGTTATAAGTACGCATATTTATTAACCTATTTCGAGAAACCAACTTATTTCTTATAAGCATGGTAAACATAAAAATTAAGTTGCAAAGGTAAACATTTTTGAATAAAAATATGAAATTTACGAAGAGAAAACATCTATATATTATGAAAAAACATAGTTATTCGTTACTGTTAAGTCTTTCTGTAGCATAATTAGGCATTATAAATAACGGGAACTCATCACGAGCTCCCGCTAAATAAAAGATATAAAAAAGATTATTATTTAATTATCACTTTGCGGTTGTCATTGATGTAAATGCCAGAAATAGTCGGCTTGATGTTTCCCAAGCAACGACCGTCGATAGTGTACCAACGATTATGTGCCTTGCGAGCATGGTTTTCAATCTGCGAGACAGCAGTGGGAATTGGCTCGTCGGGGAGTTCGAGAGGATAAACAACGAACTTGTCGCTCACACCGCCGTCAACATTTGGAGTGTAATCTTTCAAAAGACTCTTCACGTTGCGGCTCGTGGTGATGCGTCGGTTGATGGCATCAAAGGCATAAACTCCGCAATCCTCCAAATCGGGAACAGGAGGCTGCTCGTAGAGGTCATAGCTCGGCTGCACACCTCCCGCAAGCTCCATCTCGTTGATTCCCTCGCCGTCGGGCTCAGGAAGATAGAAACACTCGTCATCTTCGCAATATATTGTCCAATCCACTCTGATGAGCTCTTGAGGCTTGGGCTGCACAAAGGCATAGGTTTTATCATTTGCCCCAAGCTGTGACCTTCCCATAAACGACGCAGGGATATAGACATTTTTCTCATAAAGACTCTGAGCACCAGACTCTAAAGTTGCATTGTCGCTAACCTCAATCACTGGATTTTTCTTGTCAACAAGAGTACCTGTTATTGTTCCGCCAGCAATAAGATTGTCTAAATAATCTCTTGGGTCACTGACATTGGTAAGCACCACCCAGTTGCTTTGGTCATACTGGTTATTCTTGTCACTCATCAGGCCAGTAGTGCGCATATAGTCTATCTCGCCAGGATAAACACGGTCGGGGGTGAGCCAGTGGTTGTCGTCTTTGGCATAGAGACCGTCTTCCACATCGACATAAACTGCCGCGAGGTCGTCGCTCACGGTGTATTCCCGCCCCACAACGCCATAGTTCACAATCCACCACAATGGGTAACTGCCTGAGTCTTCTTGGAAAAGCCATGCTTCGAGTTTTCCCGAATCATCATAGATATTGTAGGTGCCAGCAGGCACATGAACAACAGTATTTTCGTTAGTGTTGAACTCCATGCCTCCATGCAAGTCCTCTCCAGGCGATGGATAGATTCCATCCCACCAGTCGAAGAATGCGAGTTGTTCAGCAGTTTCCATCAGGAAATACACATCAGTCACTCCTGTGCAGCCACTGAAGGCATGCGACTGTATTTCCTCTACTGTAGAAGGAATGACCATAGTAGTGAGGCTGTTGCAGAAAGCGAAAGCCTCCTCCTCGATAGTCACAAGTCCCTCGGGAAGGATGGCTACCTCAAGATTATAGCATCGGCAAAAGGCGTTTTGACCAATGTAGGAAATGCCCTCGTCAATGGTGAGGTAAACTATGTCTTCGTTGTCCTCAAAAGCACCATTGGCGATTCCCACGACATCCAGTCCTCCGACTTCGCCACGGATGTGCAGCGACTGGATGTGTGTCTCCTCGTCCCATCCAGTGACAATATAGCCCAACTCAGTTGGCGACCATTTGTAGGTCACACCGTCAACAACAACCAAGTTTCTGGCGGCATGACCTGCTATAACGGTCAGCAAAGATAAGATAACTAATAAAAACTGTCGTTTCATCGTTTGATAATCTGTTTAACAGCTCGAGCACCGCTGTAAGTGCGTGCCTCAACGAAGTAAACGCCATCAATTAAGTGACCCATGTTCAATGAAACCTCATTACTATCGGGAGTGAACTTGTCAATCAGTTTGCCGTTAATCGAGTAAACGCTCACCTCCTTGAGAATGTCACCAGCGCGCACGTTAATGACATCGGTCACCACAGCAGGTGAAATGATGATTGACGATGACGCCATCACGTTCTCTATTGCCGAAGTGTTATTGAGGTCAAGCACCTGAGGCTCGTCGAGGTCGCCATAAATCCAGTCGCTAAGCCATTGCAGCTCTTCACTGAACCACACCTCATCGCCATTGTAGATAGTGGCGAAGCGCACGGCCTTGCCTGCCTCGTCGGCATTGCCTGCCACTGTGAGCAGGTAGAGGCCGTCTTCGGTTGCAGTAGTCACTCCGCGGCACTCGCCATCGACGAATGCCGCAATGCACAGGTCGGTGACATCGACATCATCTTTCACCACACGTGCCACAATGTTCATGTTGTCGCTGAAATTATGGTGGTCAACAGGCGTGAATGGCAAGCTGCCAGGAGCACGCATCACCATTGCCGGTGCCTGATAAGTGGTAGCGTCGATGGTCGGATAGCGGAATGTCACTGCGTCGTCTTTCTGCGACTTGTAGTAGTAACCCATACCTGGAATAAGAGCCGTGAGGTCACCCTCCCACTTGTAGCCGTCGTAGAACGCCACCTGATTCTTGCTCTTGACGATGTCGCCACGAGTAGGCATCAGGTCGGCAAATGCCTCATTCAGGCTCAAGTTGTAGATTGACAACGGACCAATCCAGTTCCATCCGGGATAGATGGTCTGAGTAGTGGTGCGAGTGTCGATCATCGTTCCACTGATGCTGAAATTGATATCGTTCTTCACCTTCAGCTTATAGAGCTTGCCCACAGCGAGCGTGTCGAGACCTGTAGAAGTCCATTTCGTGCCACTGTTCATAGCAAATCCATCCTTGCCCTTGATGGTGTTGAACACCTTGGCATGTCCGAAGATGCTCTCAAGGTCGGCCTTGCCTTCCTCGGGCTGAACATAGAGCGAAATCCAGTTCCAGTTAGTGGCGAGATTCAGTTGTTGCTCAATAAGGTTGCTGGGTTGCCAAACCACAGGATAGTCGTAGTCGCCGATAAGTCCGTTAGGCTGATAGGCGGGATTTATTGTCTCACCTTTGTACTTGGAAGTCACTTCACCAAGAACCACACCCTTCTCGGCATCATAGATGCGGAAGGTTATGGGTTTAGGCGATGTGATGTCCTCATGTCCATAGATGGTCATGCTCACAAAGTAAGCGTCACGGCTAGTCACCAACTTAGGCGATGCCACTCCACAGCAAGCATTATCGACAAAAGCAGCAATCTTAGTATTGGTGTTGGTGCAAATCTTGTCATCAAGATAAATCTGACCAATCATGTTCATTGAGCTCTCATATTCATCGGGATTAAAGCTCCACTTAGGATCGTTGCCAGTGACAGTGATATTAAACATCAGTGGAGAGCAGATGTCGTCATCGTTTACGGCATAAGCATAAACTAGGTGAGTCCCCACTGGGGCATCGGCTCCAATGTTAAACTGAATAGTTGTTGACTCGTTAGTGCCCAACACACCAGTTGTAACCGAAGGAGTAATCCAAGCAGGAAGACCTGAGATATTGAAACGTCCACTCTCACGGCCCTTGTTGCGCAAGGATGCCCATGCCGACACATCGCTCAAGCGATCCTTCTCGATGGTTATCGACTCCTGATCCCATTCCAGGGTGTTGTAGTCAACCACAGCACTCCATGTGATGGTCTCCGACAGGTTGTCCTGCATGTCACGCACATTCTTGACAATGAACGTGAGCAGGTTGCCTTGCATGCGCGACGGCAGAGTGTTGAGATTGATGTAAATCTCGTTACTTGATGCCGTGAAGTCGAATTCGAGATTCTGCTTCAATGGCGACTTGCGAAGCGCGGGAGCTGTCGATGATTGAACAACTCCGTCGCCTATGGCTTCACCCATACCAAGCTGAGCCATGCCTGGTGCATTGTTGATGAGACTGAACTCAGTAACAATGTTGCCGTTGGCATCGAGTGCGCTGTGCTCCATTGGGTAGTAGGCCACAAGTCCTGACACTTCGGCTGTATCGACTTGGTTGTAACGATTAGCAATTATTGAAGTGCCGTCGCAAGCCACATTCCACACTCTCAACTCGTCGATGTCGCCAGTGAACTTATAGCTTTCGCCAATCATGTTTGTCTCAGGGTTCAGCTTCAATATTCCGCCCACATACAGGTAGTCGCCTGCAGCAGCTGGCAGTTGTTGCTCGGCAAGAGTCTTCACTGGCTTGCCGTCGAGGTAAACCACAGCACTCACACCACGATGCACATTCAGCGCAAGGTGGTGCCAATAGCCGTCATTGTAGTCGGTGTTGGTCAGCACGATGGGAAGACCATTGCTGGTGAGCGATGACAGAGTGTCGTTGTAGAGGTGGAGAATCATAGAGTTGTCGTAGTCGAAGCCAATCGACACTCGGTCGGTAACCGAGAGTAAGGTGGCTCGAGCATTCTTGTCCTTTTCTCCACGGAACCAAGTCTCGACAACATAGCTGTCGATATCTCTTGGCGATACACCGCCAATAGGAACTTTGATGATGTGTTCGCCATCAAGGTGAGCTGCAAGATTTGTGTTCTCCACGTTCCATGTCTCGGCTGGCAAGTGGATGTTACGTCCACGGGCATAGTCGGTAACGGTGATGCCGTAACCCTCGTTCATCTTCCAGTAACCAACAAGGCCTGGCAGGTAAGGCGCTACAACCTCGTCTTTCTGTGCAAGCAAGGTGCGCACGGGACAGTTCTTGTTCCACAATACCAACTCGTGCATCATGCCAGTGAAGTTTCGGCCAAGCGTAAGACGTCCGTTGGCATTATAGTCGGGAACTATTGCCTCGTCAAAGAGCATTTTCTCGCTGCCATCATCGGCCATGAGCATAGTTAGAGTGTTGCTATTGCCCAACGAGCCTTTCACATAATTAAGTGCGAAGAATACCCACTTGTCCATAGGCACCACCTCTTGCGATGTTATGGTATTGCCATTGATGCTTGCTTCAATCTGACCATTATCGTTGATACCCACTTTAAGCATATTACCCTCAGTGCCGTGCTCCAAGATTGTTCCACTGCTCTTGCGCTTGAGCCATACTGTAGAAGCAAAACTGGTATTAGCTACAGGAATGTATGCATCTGTCTCAACAGGTGTACCATTGAACTGTAGCGACACATCGTGAGAGACTTGAGCATCGTTGAGCGAACCCGTGATAAAGAAGTTATGATCTTTGGTCAGGTAGCTCTCACGTATATCCTCGTTGAATTTGATGCGGATATCATCGGTAGGTGTCAAAATTCCAGTGTTTGGATAAGCCTGACCAAGCAGCTTGGGACCACGAGTATCGCGAATCACCTCCTGCTCGGGAGTTGTGCTCACCACTTCTTGATTGCCAAATAACGCCATCGACTCGGCAGCTACTACATAGTTGCCATCGATTTCGGGTAGAATCAATGTGTAATAGATACTTCCTTCGGCAGGCATCATTGATTGCAACTCATCATCTCCTGCGCTCAGATCTGTGCTATCCATCATCCACTCATGGGCTGTAATCCATTGAGTGTCGCCGGCAAAACGGTATTTAAGTCTTACGCCCTTCAATCCTGTGAACTGACGGTTCACGTCCTTGATGGTCACATGAATGTCTTCTTTGTTATCGTGTGTCTTCTTGTTGACAATGTGCTTGTCGAGCATGAGAGTGACATCGGGAGCTGCTGCAACAAAGTGAACCGAGAATGTCTCTGAGTCAAACACCACCTCATCCTGACAAGTGCTAAGCAAGTCGAGTTTCACATTGTTGTAGTCAAGCACTGCTGGGTTGCTTTGCTTCAATGTGAGTGTGCGATGCATGATTTGTCCGTAAGGAATCCAAATCTCGTTGGTGGTGGCGAGTGGTTGGCCGTCAATCATCACCTGAAGTCCGTCAGGGTTGGTAGATGGGTCAACAGTAAGCCACACCACGTTATAGTTGTCGTGTGTCTCGCTCTCGTTGGTGAGGCTGATTTGAAGCTGAGCGGTCTGCCCAGCAGGAACATCAACGATGTTCTTCTCTGGAATGGCAATCTTAGGATTGTCGAGCTTCATTGTCGAGTAATCGAGCAAAGTGCCAGGATTATAGTACTTGGTACGCCTCTCTGGCTCATAAGGGCATCGAGTTTGACCTGCACGAGTGCGGAAAAGCGGGCTCCACCCGCGCGGAGACTCAAAAATATCAACCGTGTGGGCCGTACCTCTCGACGCATCAACAAACGAATAGGAGAAAGTCGTCTTGTACTGGTGTTCATTAACATCCCCCTCGGTGTAGTGATATCCTCCCGAAAGATCGTTTTTGATTACCACTCCATGACCATTGTTGGTTATACCGACCTTCGCTCCCCAAGCAAGGTTGAAAGTGAAAGAGAATGTGTGATTGTCTTTTGTAATCTTGTTGGTTGTCACAGAATTTGTAACCGTGGTACCGTAAGCGAACGATTCGTTGCCTTTCTTGTATTTCGTGTCATTAAAGGCTTTAATCTTGTCCTCCTCATTGTCGGCCATGCGGTTTTGCCACAAGCGTACATTCTCATTCTGCCACTTCACACTGTCACAGCCCTTATAATCATCAGGATAACGGAACCAGTAGCTTGGGCCGTCATATCCATCTTTGGCTTCACTACCCCATACTTCTGTATCATCGTTCGACGAGCCGAAGCGTTCATCTTCCTTATCAAGCAGAGTGTAATAGGTTGGAACTAATGGGTGTTCCTCTATCTCGCTCATGCTGGAGATGTGAGTCAAAGCACTATTACGAGCTTTCTTAATGTTGGGGATTAAGGTGTTCTCTATGTAGCGTTGCGGATATTCGAAATGTGTGCCAAAACTCTCACCCACAGTGACGCACTGGTCAGTACCTAATGCCCAAGTGCCGTTGTCTTGTTTGAATAGTCCCACTTGATCGGCAGAGCCTATAATGTAATTTGTAGAATAGCCCATAAACACATCTCCATCACATCCCACAAACTTGTCGCGGCTGGATGTACTCACAGAATGTGAGTTAGTGTAAGTTGTATAAGATGTATTGTCCCAATCATGCTTTAGCTCATACTTGAATGTTCCTGTTTGTTCATTTATGAACTCCAAGTCGTTCTCGGCGGCAACAGGTAGCATACCTAATATGGTTGTTATTTTACAACCACCTAGGTAAGTCACATTCAGCTCATCAGCATTATGTGCACCATCGAGTCGATAATGATACTTGGTAGTGACAGTGTCAACCCCCCATGTCAATGTTGATTGACTGCCTGGTGGGTCGCGCAGCACCATCTCAACCTTGTCGGGACCAGCAGTTATGAAATTAGTTCCTGTTGGTATGACTCCAAGTATTATGCCTTCAAAACTATTGGGCTGCCAGTTGTAGCTGCGCCCATTTACAACAGTGCTCATGTTCATCGTGCGAGTGTGAGGAGCGTAAAGGTTAGGATATCCCGCCTTCCACTTGTAGATTGCCTCTCCTATACTGTCGAGACGCATTTGGTTGGCTTCCAGCGGAACAATATCTCCACGGTTGACATTGATTGTGTCGTTGTGCACATCCTCTATCACCACTGATGCATCACCGCTCAGCTCATTGTTGATGGTGATGATGCTGTCGGAAAGTGCGGCTTTATATAGCACTCCTGGTCCTGTATCGTAGTTTGTGTAAGGTTCATAAACCTTGATTCTGAAATTATACTCACGTCGTTGCTGAAATACTGGATAGCTGTAATTATAAGTGACATTACCAGTGTTCTCGTTGACCGAATAAAGTGGAACGGCAATGTCTTCATTTTTGCCTAACATCAACGTGTCGGTACCGAAAGCTCCAGATGGAGCTCCAGTCTGCTTCACGTCAAACACAGGATTGCTGCGGTACGTGAGGCGCATAGTCTTGTTGGGGCGGTAAAGCGTTGCATAAGTCTTGTGGTCATCGTTCCAGAGCGTGTCAGGACGAACACTGTCGAGAGGGTTGATGAGGTTTATAGCCGGAACCGAAACAAATGGCTGGCTCTCATTCAGCGGTGTGTTAGTCTTGAATGTAATGCCCTTGACATTATATCTCAACGGTGGCAGCATAGCACTGAACTCACCAGTTACACTGTCGGAAACGATATAGACATTCTTTACCTCGTCGGCATCGCCATAACCTCGCCAAGCTGTACTTTTGATAACATCACTTGCCGATGCAATATCTACCTTATTTGGGTTGTCCTCCCACGAGACGGTGGTACCGTTTTCCTGTTTTATCACATTTATTCGTCTCTGTGGATGGTCGAGCATACCCAATGTTATGACTGCCTGACCAATGGTATTTCGACTCACGCCATATCCAAGTGGTTTCTCGCCCTCGGCTTGGCCACCTGTGATGCGACCACTGAAGTTTACCAGCGTGTTATCAAAGAAATCAATGTGAGTAGGCTCTACAAAGTTGTAGGTCTCTCCTACGGTTGCGGGATATCGTCCTCCAAGCTCAAATGTGTGGCCATTGCGACGAGCCTCAATATAGTGCTCACCAATGGGAACAGAAATCAGATACTCTCCATTGGCATCGCTCATAATTAGGTCGCCATTCTTGCTGCATGGAGTTCCGTCTATATAGAAATTAACACTATCTACAGGAACATCGGTTCCTGAATAGCGAATTGTTCCACTCACGTTAAATGAAGAAACGTCAGTAAAGTCATAACCATTGAGCGACAGCGAATTTGCACTGATGAAACCGGTACGACTGGTGGGATTGAATGAATGAACTCCCTTGCTAGGTGCCACGGTGTAGCCAGTGCCGCTGCCTGTGAATGGTATGCCACGAATTATGTACTCACCGTTGGTGTTGGTGATGCCATATAGCGAAAGTTTTTCCTCACTGGGCACTATCTCCGATGGACGGTTGCTATGGCCTAGAATTGGGTGGTTTCCGTTAGGAACGCCATCGGTATAAGAGTAATCGAAAGCATATTCCTCTAAACCTTCGTCAAATGTCCAATAAACTTTTAAACCGTTTTCGCGACCACTCAACAGACGGTCGTAGTTGGTAACGATTTCATTGTCGGGTAATGCACGATTCCATATTCTCACCTCATCGATGTTGCCCTTAAGGGTGTTTTGATGTGTTCCACCGTAGGTTGAGCATATTTTCACTTTCACCACGCCATTGTCGTCGGCTGGAATTTCGCTGTAATTGAAGTTGACATAAGGAGCCAACTGGTTTACATCAAAGATATAAGGATTCTCAACATCTCCATTGATAATGAAGGCTATTGTGCCATCGGCATTATTGCGGATGGTAATATGGCTATATTTGTTATATTCAATTACTCCGTAAGCATTGGTGACAGGATTTTTGAACCACTTTTCGGTGCCGCTGAATTTTAACATCAAAGCAAATCCGTCATGGTCGCCGCCATACTGGTTGTGATTGTAATTGAACAGTCCGAAATTATAGCCTCTAACATGTCCTTCATCATCAACAGAATTGGCATCGTAATTGTCTATTGTAAAGAGTCCGACCCATTGCTGGTCTTTTTCGGGATTAAGCCACATTTGCACTGTGAATGGTCGGTCAAGGCGAAGCATACTGTTTGCGGTCTGGGCATTGGTATGCCATTCCATACCACCACCAGTCTCAAGCATATTGCGACTGTAGAATTGCGGACGCGAATTCTCGTCACCATTACGTATCAAATTCAGTCTCACGTTATCTACCGCCGTACCCGTATCAAACTGCACTCTTCCAGCAATCACACCCGCAGCTTGGCTGAATCCGCTCTCAACAATCGCATTGCTGATAACTCGGCCTGTGCCGTCACAGTCGGGGGAGTAGGCAGCTACACGATATTCATAAAATCTTCCCGGCTCAGCCGTTTGATCTATATATGTGTAATTGGTAGTAGTGCCTGAAGTGGATCCGATTGTGAGCCAGTCGCTGGCACCGATGAATCGTCGGTGTACCTCATAGTAAGTTGGACTGGTGCCCACTTGCTTTGCAGTCCAGTTCACATGTACGCTCCCCTGGTAGTTGCCCTTACTGATAGTGACACCGGTAACTATACTGCCATCAAGTAGGCTTGACTGCAATGTGTCGCTGGTGAAATGCAGTTTGCCGCCAATCATGTCGGCGGTCACATAATATCGATACACCTCACACGACGAGGCCGGCTTATCATCGGTAAACGATGCTTCTCCTGCGTTACGAGGCACTGTAACTTGTCCGTAATGGGTTCTTACGGTTCCATCTGGATCTATTCGGTTCACAAAGAAATTGACATCAGTCTCACTCTGTGGTACATTGCCAAAATTCCAGTCAATCTTGATATTATCGGTGACACTGACATCTTGCGATAGGTGCAGAGGAATCACTGGAATAGTATTGGTCAAAACAGTTGCCGCATTGACACCTGTTTCGGAATTGGGATTATCAGGAATCTCAACATTGCCCCAGCTATTCTTGAGCTGTAAAATCTCGTAACGATATCGCTTGTTGTATTCCAGACCATATTCGGCATTGTCGGTGAAATAGTTCTTGGAAGTGGAACTTAGTTTCTGGCGATTGCCTGTATAGGACCCATATTCGTTCATTGTGGTGCGATAAATCTGGAAGTCCCCGTCTGCCGCTATGTCGTCATCAACATCCCATTGCAATCGCATCTCTCCAGTCACTTGATTGAACGACGCACTCAAATTGGGAGACGTGTTGTTAAAAGCTTTGCATGGGATGATTGACCTTTCATTCTCATTGAAGTTTAACGAAACATCCCGGTTGTTATATTTGTAAGTAATGGTGGTATTTCTTATTACCTCAACGTTGAAGTCTTTGTTAATAGGAACATCGAGTTCAAGCGAGCCTGAGCCTCGGTTAACGGCAGTGAATAAACCGCTACTGTATTTCTTGCCCTCAACCATCACCATGGCATCGTATTTGCTCGTATATGTAAAGTTACTTACATTATTACCAAAAGAGCTAGGCAGCCAACTGTTCTCGGCAGTCACTTTTATCTTGTCGGGAGAATTCCACTCAACATTTGCATCGCGACATTTTTCAAATTCCATTGATACACCACGCAGGTAACGGCAATGAATTGTGAAGTCGTAGTCACTGTGCCAAAAGTTGTCCTGATGATAATAGGTATCACTCTCAATCTGGATGGCAGTGACATTCTCAATGCCCGCCAGGTTGGGAGTGTAGCGGAACGACAGCCATGTGCCGTCCATGCTACCTTCGCCAATCACACCGTAGGTGTAGTCGGTCTGTTTGAAGTTGCCACCTTTAGGCCACTCTCCGATTTTGTGAAGTGAGCCTCCACGGGTCATCACATAGAATTCCTGCTTACTTCCATTTTTCTCAAAGTCCTTGGCTTGAGGGTAATGATATCTAAACTTCATTCTGATGGTTGGATATTCAGCGGAGACTGCTCCGTTGTGCTCACTCTCGAAGCCACGGAAATTGTTCATCTCCGCATCTTCGCTCTTACCAGTGCACCAACTGTAACTCTTGCCGTCGCTCACATGGGCGACATACACGTTGCACCAGTAAGAACCACCACCAGGGTCGTTGTAGTTACCCGAAATGGCCCTCGCCACAAGCGGTGATAACAACAACGTCATTATCAACGCTAAACGCATTAGTAGTTTTTGAATTTTCATTTTTATAGATATTATTTGATAATTATTTTTTCATCATGAATTAAAATTGCAAATATACAACTAATTTATTATATAATTGGCAGTTTCAACACAATTTAAGTTTTCAATGGATAAATATACCTTTTTTTCGAAAAATGGTTTAGAACAACCGTCCTCAAGGAAATAACCGCTCTCTAGGAGAATCACTGTATCACGGCTCCGCCTTGATCCGCTTGAAGGGAACAAAAAAACGCCAACCATTTGACATTCAAACGATTGGCAAAAATCTTTGTGAATCGGCTGGGATTCGAACCCAGGACCCACAGCTTAGAAGGCTGTTGCTCTATCCAGCTGAGCTACCGATCCAGCTTTTTTGAGTTTCACTTCCTCAAAAAGCGGTGCAAAGGTAATACATTTTTCTGAAAAGGCAAAATTTGTGAAATAAATGTTGTAATTTTGCAGAAAAATTAAACTATGAACACATTAGATAAAGTGCGCAACCTGCGCATCGCCGATTATAACTATCCGCTCCCCGATGAGCGCATTGCTAAGCATCCACTGGCACAACGCGAGCAGTGCAAAGTGCTTATGTATAAGGACAACGCAATTGAGGAGCACATCTTCCACGAAGTGCCCTCGCTGTTGCCCAGCAATGCTCTGCTCATCTACAACAACACCCGTGTCATCAACGCACGCCTGAGATTCCGCAAATCCACTGGCAGTCAGATAGAGATATTCTGCTTGGAACCAGTCACTCCACACGACTACCAACTCATTTTCCAGACTACCAGTCAATGCACATGGCTTTGCCTGGTGGGCAACAGCAAGCGCTGGAAAAGCGGTGCTCTCACCCAAGAAATTAAGATTGACGGCGACACCATCACCATTAACGCTACACGAGGCGAGCGCCGAGGAAACGCCTTTGAGATAACGTTCTCTTGGCAGGGAAGCTCCCCCTCTAAGATAGAGGGGGCCGGGGGGAGTATGACAAAATCCGAGAATCTACAGAATCACTCCTGCAATAATGTGACCTTTGCCTCTGTTTTAGAAGCATTGGGAGAAATTCCTATCCCCCCCTACCTCAACCGAGGCACGGAGAAGAGCGACCTTACCGACTACCAGACCGTATATAGCCACATCGACGGCAGCGTGGCGGCGCCAACAGCAGGCCTCCACTTCACCGACGATGTGCTCGCCGAGTGCGACCGCAGAGGCATTGAGCGGCGCGAACTCACCCTGCATGTGGGAGCCGGCACCTTCCAACCCGTGAAGAGCGACAACATAGGCGACCACGCCATGCACACCGAGTTCATCAGCGTGCCGCGTGACCTGCTCGCAGAGCTCGCCACTACCACACGACCAGTAATCGCCGTAGGCACCACCAGCGTCCGCACATTGGAAAGCCTATATTATGTAGGGCAAATTCTTGAGAGCAACCCCGATGCCACCGAGGAGGAGCTGCGCATAACCCAGTGGATGCCCTACACCACTCCGTGTGAAATAACCCCACAGCAGGCACTTCAAAACATCGTCGATTACCTCGACCGTCACAATGCCAACGACTACTTGGGCAGCACCCAACTGATGATAGCGCCAGGCTACACCTACCGTATCGTCCGTGGCATGATTACCAACTTCCACCAGCCCCAGAGCACCCTGCTGCTGCTCGTTGCTGCCTTCGTGGGCAACGACAACTGGCGCGGCATCTACGACTACGCCCTCGCCCATAACTTCCGCTTCCTGAGCTACGGCGACGCCTGCCTCTTTCTTTAAGAAGGAACTGAAGTCAGCTCTCACCTATTCCATATCACATATAAACTATTTTTTGGATATTCAAGCAAAAAGCCTTATCTTTGCCACACTTTAAATATTAAAATAAACATCACCACTTTGCTAAAGACATTATTAAAACAGATTGGCACGTTTAAGACCGCCTCGATACTCACCCCGATTTTCATCTCGCTGGAGGTGGTGATGGGAGTGCTGATACCTTACGTCACATCATGGATCATCGACGAGGGCATTGCTCAAAACGACTTGCCCGACGTGTATAAATATGGTGCCATCATGCTCGTTTTAGCTACCATGAGTATGATTTTCGGCATCTTGGCGGGTCGCTTCTCGGCGATAGCGTCATCGGGCTTCGCCCGCAACTTACGCGATGCCATGTTCCGCAACATACAAACGTTCTCGTTCTCCAATATCGACAAGTTCAGCTCATCGGGACTCGTAACACGCATGACCACCGATGTGAACAATCTCCAGAACGCCTTCCAGATGTTGCTCAGAGTGTCGGTGCGAGCCCCTCTGAACCTGATTTTCAGCATCTTCATGTGCGTGTTCATCAACACCAAGATGAGCCTTATCTTCATTATCGCGCTTGTAATCTTGGGCACTGCGCTCTACCTCATCATCAGCCGCACCGTGAAACTTTTCACGCAGGTTTTCAAGAAATATGACGACCTCAACAATGTGGTTCAGGAGAATGTCTCAGCGATTCGCGTCGTGAAAGCCTTTGTGCGTGAGGATTATGAGAACAAAAAGTTCAGCAAGGCGGCACGAGGACTTTACAAGCTCTTTGTAAAGACCGAGAGCCTGATGGCGTTGAACCACCCAGTGATGATGATTGTAGTTTATGGCTGCATCATCTCTTTGTCATGGTTTGGCGCCAAGCAGATTGTGGGCGGCGACCTCACTACTGGCCAGCTCACCTCGCTCTTCACCTACGTGATGACCATCCTCTCGGCACTGATGATGCTCTCGATGATTTTCGTGCAATTAACCATGAGCGCCGCCAGCGGCAAACGCGTGGCGGAGGTCATCAACGAAAAAGCCGACATCGTGAACCCCGAGAACCCTATTTTGACAGTTTCTGACGGCAGTATCGACTTCAACAACGTGAAGTTCACATATAATAAAACTGGAGCCCCTCCCACCCCCGCCACTTTACTAGCAGGACAATCTTTGGCAGCCATAATCGACTGCGACTATGCCGTCAATGATGTCAACATCCACATCAACAGTGGAGAGACGATAGGCATAATCGGCGGCACGGGTTGCGGCAAATCTACGCTCGCCATGCTCATCAGCCGCATGTATGACGTGACCGAAGGCAGCATAATGGTGGGCGGTGTTGACGTGCGCGACTACGACCTCGAGACGCTACGCAACAACGTGTCGATGGTATTGCAGAAGAATGTGCTCTTCAGCGGCACCGTGCTCGACAACTTGCGCTGGGGAAAAACCAACGCCACACTTGAGGAGTGCAAACACGCCTGCAAGCTAGCATGCGCCGACGAGTTTATCGAGGAGATGCCCGACGGCTACAACACCATAATCGAGCAAGGCGGTGCCAACGTGTCGGGAGGCCAAAAGCAGCGCCTGTGCATAGCGCGCGCATTGCTCAAAAGCCCCAAAGTGCTTGTCCTCGACGACTCCACCAGTGCCTGCGACACAGCTACCGATGCCCGCATCAGCAAGGCACTGCGCGAATATATGCCCGAGGTTACCAAGATTATCGTGGCACAGCGTGTTCACAGCGTGATGCACGCCAACCGCATCATCGTGATGGAAAGCGGCCGCATCACTGGCTTCGACACCCACGAGAACCTGCTCAAAACCAACGACATCTACCGCGAGATTTACACCATCCAAACTCAAGACTCTGGCGACTTTGATAAACCGAAATAAGTGGAGAGTGCAGAGTGCAGAGTAAAGAGTGGAGAGTGAAGAGTGAAAAAATGTCCTGTATGTTGCGTTGTTAACGCAACAAAAAAAAGAACAAATAACCAACATAACTATCTATAAAACAATGAGACGATTTATTAATTGCTTTGCTGTGATGCTGCTATGCTCTGTAATAGCCAGCGCGCAAAAACAGTTTACACTTGAAGACCTCAACTTCGGTGGCAAGAACTACCAGAACATGGTGCCAAAGACCAAAAATTTGACCTGGCACGGCAACCAACTCTTCCACATGGAAAAAGACTCATGTTGGACTGTTGACACCAATACCGGCAAGGAGAAATTGGCCTTCACATCACAACAAATAAAAGACTGGGCAGGACTTGACAAAGCTCCAAACCTTAAATGGGCTTCGTTCCCCTACCCCGACAAGCCGCTGATGCTGATTTATGGCAACAACAAACGCATACTCTTAGACATCAAGAACCACAAAACAGAGTGGAGTCAAATAATTAACGATGAATCAGAAGCCGACTGGAATAAAAACAGCCGCAATGTAGCATACGTCAAGAATGACAACCTCTGGATCACAACCGCTAACGGCGGTTATCGTCAAATAACAACTGACGGCTCACGCGACATTGTGTATGCCCAAGCTGTGCATCGCAACGAGTTCGGCATCGAGAAGGGCACATTCTGGAGCAACAGCGGCGACCGTCTCGCCTTCTACCGCATGGATCAGAGTATGGTAGCCGACTACCCTCTCATCACCGTGCCCGAAATTGACGACTCCACACAAGTAGAGGCCACTCCTGCCCCCGAGAAATACCCAATGGCAGGGCAGACTTCCCACATAGTGCAAGTGGGCATCCTCGACATAACATCAGGCAAAATAATCTACCTCGACACGGGTGACCCCACCGACCGATATTTCACCAACATCGCCTGGAGCCCCGATGACAAACTGGTTTACATGTTTGAACTCAACCGCGACCAAAACGACTGCCGCCTTGTGAACTACAACGCCTCAACGGGCGCAAAGGTGGGTGAACTCTATCGCGAGACAAGCGACAAATACGTTGAGCCAAACACACCCATCGTTTTCCTGCCCTGGGATGCCACCAAGTTTGTGATGCAGAGCCAGAAGGACGGCTACAACCACCTATATCTACACAACGCCGACGGTTCTCTCGTCAGGCAGCTCACCAGCGGCAAGTGGGTGGTAATGGAGATGCTGGGCTTTGACACCGAGCACAAAGCTATAATCATCACCAGCAACGAGATTAGCCCCATCCAGAAGAATATCTTCAGCGTGGACATCGCCACCGGCAAGCGCACTCGGGTTGACGAGGGCGGCAAGGGCTGGCATGGAGCTGTTGTCAACGACAACTGCACTTGGCTCGCCGACTACTATCAAGAGCCCGACGTGCCTCGCAATATCGCCATTGTGAACACCGCCACCGGCAAGGCAATGCGCTACTACACAGCTTCCAACCCCTGGGAGGGTTATAACGTGCCTGAGTATTCTTGCGGCACTCTCAAGGCTGCCGACGGTGTCACCGACCTCTACTACCGCATGGTGAAGCCCGTTGACTTCGACCCAACAAAGAAATATCCCACAGTGGTTTACGTCTATGGTGGACCTCATGCCCACAATGTTGACGCGAGATGGAACTACTGCAGCCGTAGTTGGGAGACCTACATGGCGCAGAAAGGCTATCTGCTCTTCATCCTCGACAACCGAGGCAGCGAGAACCGCGGGCGAGATTTCGAGCAGGCTACTTTCCGCCATCTGGGACAGGAAGAGATGAAAGACCAGATGTGTGGCGTTGACTACCTGCGCTCACTGCCCTACGTCGATATGCAACGCCTAGGCGTACACGGCTGGAGCTATGGAGGATTTATGACAATAAGCCTGATGACCAACTACCCCGACGTGTTCAAAGTGGGCGTGGCCGGCGGACCAGTGATTGACTGGAAATGGTATGAAGTGATGTACGGTGAGCGTTACATGGACACACCGCAAAGCAACCCCGAGGGATATGCGCAAACCAGCCTCATCCACAAGGCAAAAGACCTGAAAGGCAGACTGCAAATCATCATAGGTCTCAACGACCCAACCGTAGTGCCGCAGCACGCCTACTCCTTCCTAAAGGCCTGCATCGGTGCCGACACCCAGCCTGACTTCTATGTATATCCCGGCCAGGGCCACAATATGCGTGGCCACCAAAGCGTCCACCTCCACGAACGTATTACACGCTATTTTGAGGATTATCTGAAATAAAGGTGATAAAGGTGGAAAGCGGAAAGTGGAAAGCGGAAAGTGGAAAGTGGAAGGGAAAAAGAAGGGGAATGGGCTATGACAAAACTCCTAGTCATTCTTAGTCATTCCTAACCATTCCTATCCTAGATAAAAAAAGAAATCCCTGACTCAACGTCGGGGATTGCTTAACTAATTAACTTTCTAATACCATTAACATAAACCTTAAAACAATGAAAAGTATCGTCTCACGACGACAAAGATTTCATAACCTTAAAAAACTAATACCATGAAAACTGATGCAAAGTTATAGCATTTTGTGTTATAAAACATAATTTTCAAGCAGAAATCACCAAAATTTAACCTCATTTAACATAAAACCCGTAAAAATTCTGTTTTATAGCATATTTTTACAACCTCAAAGTAATTATTGGTTATCTTCCAGTGCACATAATTCCTCCTGCCCCATAAAACCAGCGAAGCATCAGAACCAACGAAAGCTCGACTATTTTTCTATTGATTTCAAAAAATCTGGCAACTGATAACTGACAACTGAAAACTTTTATCTAAATTTGCACTTTATTTAGACCAAACCACTCATGTCAAGAGGCAGCAAACTATTATCACTCATCACTCTGGCACTAATAATGGTGCTGGTAATAGTATCGTGCTCCTCTACCAAGCATGTCCCCGATGGTAAGCTTCTCCTCGACAAGACAAAAATCAACATTCTTGACAAGCAGAACAGCAACGAACTGAGTGCGACTGAACTTGTCAACTACCTGCGACAAACCGAGAACCACAAAGTGTTGGGAGGCTTCAAGATGCAGCTCGCATTCTACAATCTGTCGGGCAAAGATTCCACCAAGTGGTTCAACCGCTGGATTCAGCGTGTAGGTTCACCTCCTGTCATCTACGACTCCACTCTCACTATGGCAAGTGTCAACCAATTGCAAAGAGCTCTCATCAACAAAGGCTTCCTCAAGAACGAAGTCACTAGCGAAGTAAAGCTCATTCCAGAAAAGAAGAAGGCGCAGGTGACCTACAACATAACCTTAAACGAACCTTACTCCATCCGCTCGATCAAATATGACATCCAGAGCGACAGTCTGCGCAACATCATCCTAAGCGACACTACCGATTTCCCCATCAAGACGCAGTCCCTACTCGACCACAACAAACTCGACGCTGAACGAGAATTAATCGTTCAGAGGATGCGCAACAATGGATATTACGCTTTCAACAAGAACTATATCACGTTCCTCGCCGACACCGCTGCTGGTTCGCGCGAGGTAGACCTCACTTTGACATTGAGCGATGCCATCCAAGAGCTGCCACGCATTCCTAAGACCGACACTCATCGGCAGTTCTATGTGCGCAACGTGGTGTTTGTCACCAACTACGACGCAGTGACAATGCAAAATGGATTCTATGGCGACACCCTAACCTACAATGGTCTAACCATGCTCTATGGCGATGACAAATATATCGACAAAGAAGTACTCTATGAAAGCTGCTTTATCAGGCCACTGCAGCTTTACAATGCCAGTGATGTTGACCGAACCTACAAAGCCCTGGGAAGACTTGGCATCCTCAAATTCATAAACATCGACATGAGACCGTTTATGGACATTGACGGTGCACTATGGGTTGATGCTTATATCCTCCTTAACCGCGACAAGTCGCAAACTATATCCTTTTCGCTAGAGGGTACCAACAGCGAGGGTGACCTTGGATTTGGTATCGGTGCCGATTACCAGCATCGCAACATCTTCAAAGGTTCAGAAGTGCTTAACGTCAAGTTCAAAGCCTCATACGAAAGTCTCTCGGGCGACCTCAGTGGCCTCATCAACGATAACTACAGCGAGTACTCGGGCGATGTGGGCATCACTTTCCCAAAGTTTAAGATGCCTTTCCTGCGCGAAAGCTTCAAGCGCCGCATCCAGGCCTCCACCGAGTTTATGACGAGCTTCAACTACCAAGAGCGGCCCGAATATACGCGCATCATTGCCGGTGCGGGATGGAAATACATCTGGAGCGAGCGCAACAACCAGATGCGTCACACGTTCAACCTCATCGACCTCAGTTACGTCTATCTGCCAAAGAGCAAGATCAACTTCCTCGACAGCATCACAAACCCTTTGCTGCGATACTCTTATGAGAACCACCTTATCATGCGCATGGGTTACACCTTCTACAAGACCAACAAGCGCGTAGTGAACCCACTAACCACGGTTTTCCAGAACAACATCTACACCATCCGTGGCTCGGCCGAGACAGCAGGAAATCTGCTCTATGGTATCTCACACATTATCAAGCAGAAACGCGAAACCGATGACAGCTACAAAGTCTTCGGAACACGATATTCGCAATATATCAAACTCGATGGAGACTTCGCTTTGACACACTACTTCAACCAGCGAAGTTCTGTGGCATTACATGCGGGACTTGGTGTCGCTATCCCTTACGGGAACAGCACAGTGCTACCATTTGAGAAGCGATTCTACTCAGGTGGTGCCAACAGCGTTAGAGGCTGGGGAGTGCGTACACTGGGACCAGGCAGCTTTGACGGCAAGAAGTCGCAAAACAGCTTCATTTACCAATGCGGAGATATCAGACTCGATCTCAACGTGGAGTATCGTTGCAAACTCTTCTGGGTACTCGAACTTGGCGCTTTTATCGACTGCGGCAATGTGTGGACTATACGTGACTATGAGGACCAGCCTGGCGGAGTATTTAAAATCAACAAGTTCTACGAACAGCTAGCACTCTCCTATGGTCTTGGCATACGTATGGACTTCACCTACTTCCTTATGCGCTTCGACATGGGCATGAAGGCTCATAACCCCGCTTCAGGACAAGAGCACTGGCCACTTTTCTCACCATCTTTCAAACGTGACGCAGAGTTCCACTTCTCGATAGGATATCCATTCTAAAAGATGAAGGCAGAAGTAAAAAGTAAAAAAGTGATTTGATGGCTCAAATCTCAAGCACGACACATAAAAAACCCTATAACCTGAATTATTATGAAACAATTGGCAATATTCGATCTCGACGGCACGCTGCTTAACACTATCAAAGACTTGGGAGAAGCGGCAAACTATGCCCTCGACCGCAATGGGTTCCACACCCACAGCATCGCTTCCTACCCTTTCTTCGTGGGAAATGGTGTTAAACGGCTCATCGAACGTGTACTGCCCGAAGACGCACGCAAGCAGGCCTCGGTGGTAGAGGCCATGCTTAAAGACTTTAAAGAGTATTACGACTTGAACAACACCAAGCGGACAAAACCCTACGACGGCATCCACGAGTTGCTGATCGAGCTGCAAGAACGGGATGTGAAACTCGCCGTGGCAAGCAATAAATACCAAAGTGCTACTACCACCATCATCAACCACTTTTTCCCCGACATCGAATGGCTCGCTATCGAAGGGCAGCAAGAAGGAGTGCCAGTAAAACCCGACCCGTCAATCCTCTTTATGATTCTCTCAAAAGCCACCACTCCTAAGAGCAGTGCAATATACATTGGCGATTCGGGCCTCGACATGGAAGCCGCAAGACGAGCATGTATCGACTCCGTAGGTGTGACCTGGGGGTTCCGACCAGAGAAAGAACTGAAAGAATATCACGCCAACATCATCGTTAACAAGCCCCAAGACATCATGCCTATCATAGAGAACGGAATACCGCTGTAAGAGTCAATAGGAAACTGTTCCCGTAGCGCATTCCACGTTCCTCGTTCCACCTTAACATCGTTTTTTTCTTTTGAAAAAATCAAAAATCTCTTGCACATCTCAAAAACTTGCATTACCTTTGCATCGCTTTTCAGAAAAAGCACGGGTGCTTAGCTCAGCTGGTTCAGAGCATCTGCCTTACAAGCAGAGGGTCGGCGGTTCGAATCCGTCAGCACCCACCCAAGATTAAATCGCTGATAGTAATTTGATTAATTCAAGACTATCAGCGATTTTCTCTTATAATTGACCCTTGCGAGCCGTTAAAAAAAATGGCAACTATGCACTCTTTTTCCTATGTTTTCATTCTTTTTGTGTGAAATGATTGCTCATTTGATTGCTCATTTTTCTTTGCAATCTGAAATGAAAAAAGCGATAAAGTTGCAAGTGCCTCTCTTTTTATTATGGCAAGTACCAGGATTTTTTTAGATGACCGGAGAACAAAACCTGGCAAACCCAGTGTTTTGAAAATTGCAATTGCTCATAGGCATAAGACTGTCTATGTGTCACTAAACTCAAAGATTTTTACCCATCAGTGGGATTGCAAAAAGTTGAAGGTGATTAATCATCCAGAGCAGATGAAGCTTAACGTCTACATCTCAGGTGTTAAGCAAAAGGTTGATTATGGAATCCTCTCACTAGTTAGTGAAGGGAAAATCGCTTCAATGACAGCTGTTGACATCAAGAAGCATATTGATCAGCTTATACATCCTGAGAAAGCGGAAAAGGAGAAAGAAATTACTGAATACAAGAATCTTTTCTCAACAAGGTTTTTGAAGTTCGCTGACAGCAAACAACCAAGTACCCGCAAAATCTATATGCACACTTATTCACGCATGGAGATCTTTGAGGGTGAGCATCTTACCAAACTAAAATTCGAAGACATAACCAAAGATTGGCTCACTTCGTTTGAGAAATTCTTGTCTGAGACATCACCTTCGCAAAATGCCAGAAACATTCATTTCCGCAACATCCGTGCTGTTTTCAATGAAGCTATTGATGAGGATATTACAACCGCTTATCCTTTCAGACGTTTTAAGATTCGTCCAGTGGCAACTGCAAAACGCAATTTGAAAGTTGAGGATTTGAGGACGCTAATCAATTATCCTTGCGAAAAGTATGCACAGAAGTATCTAGACATGTTCAAGCTGATGTTCATGCTTATAGGAATCAACAGCATTGATCTCTGTCACCTTAAAGAGATTTCCAATGGCAGAATCAACTACCATCGAGCAAAGACTAAACGCTTATATTCCATTAAAGTTGAGAAGGAAGCTATGGAAATAATCGAGAAATACAGAGGCAAGAATTGGTTGCTTAACATCCTGGATGGATATAATGACTACCATGACTTCACCAAGCACATGAACAATGCCTTGAAGAACATTGGCCCGTTAAAACGCAGTGGATTGGGTGGGAAGAAAGAGCGAAAGCCGTTATTTCCAAACATATCATCATATTGGGCACGTCACTCATGGGCAACAATAGCAGCCAGTCTCGATATACCACGGGACACCATAGCTCATGCTCTGGGACACGGTGGAAACACAGTTACAGACATCTATATAGACTTTGACCAGCAAAAAGTTGATGACGCAAATCGTAAAGTGCTTGATTGGGTTCTATACGAAAAGAAGTAAATGCTTAATTATTCAGAAAAGGCTGTACTTAAATCCAAAAAGTGCAGCCTTTTTTGTCAACAATAGGTGATGGAATCAGTGATGGAGTTTGTGATGTTATGCGTGGTGTTGTATGTGACGCATAATGTGATGTTGTCTGTGCCTCTATATTAATATAAGGTGGTGGAATTAGTGATGGTATTAGCGATGTTATTTGTGATCCAGCAAATGATGTTGTACGTGAAGCAACAAGTTTAAATCATAACAAAAAGAGACCACATTATTGCAGTCTCAAGGTGATGGAATCATTAATGTAATAAGTGGGTTCCTTATATTACCTTATAAAACTCTCCCTTCAAAAGATTTGACATACCTTCTTCATTGAACTGGGCCGTTATCTTTACGCAGAGATATTTCTTTCCATCGATGAAGAATGTGGAGCGTACATTGGGTATTTCTTTAGAGAGGAAGGAGAATTGATACTTCTTCTTTCGGTCGATGTTAGTGAACGAGGTGCGCTCCACTCCCTGTCCGTATGCCTGGTTATTGATTCGCAGTGAGAACGGATGGTTAGCATATATAGCCCTCCATGTTATTGTCAGCGTACCTTGTGGTGAGTCGGTGTTCTGTGTCACATAAGAGTAATCTGTGTCATAAGAGTCAATCCACGGATGCGGCAGATGTGGCGGGAACATTGCAGTCGCTCCATCCCAGAATGCCACATTCAGGTTGCTGAATATCTCATCCTTCGCCTCCCTTTCACCATTGCCTACAGTGCGGCAAGCCCCGAACTGAATTACCTCGTCAATATCGGCATAGTCAGAGAGGAATGGATTGTTTGGATTATGCGAATGGTGAGCTGGCCCAGTATCTGCATCATTGCCGAAGTCTCCACACTCCAGGAATGTTATTGGTCCTTTATCTCTATCTGTGGCATCGATGCACACCGGCACAATTCTCAATTCTTCAATGCTGTCACGGTTCTCCTCGTCAAGGATGAGATTTCCGAATCGGTTCACCGGCACCAGTCGGCACACATTGCCCCAAGTCTCGAATACATTGCCACCTTGTGTGCGGTATTCAATCCTTTCCACCACTTCCACCACGAAGTAAGTGTCTACGTCCTGCGCATGGTGCAAGCCCCATTTGCCACCAGGATATAAGTTGCTTCCACGAGGCTCGGTGTTGTCGCTTATGCAGTCCTGCTTCAGTCTGTGGGTAAGCAGCTGCGCCAGCGTCTCGTATTCCGTGCATTTCACAGTGCCGTCAGGTTTTGTGAGCCGATGGATGTACCACTCACATGAATAGAAGTTGTCCAAACGGTGGCCACCTTTCGCATATCCACGGTTCAGCATAGCCTTATAATCATCCTCATCTTCCGTGTCCACCTCCACAGAGAACTCATCCACCACTTGATCTATGAGTACACTCCCTGCCGACTCCACATTTTCCTGCGTCTTGGAACAGCTGATATGACCTTTCTTGTGGTCGATGTCGAATTCATAGAGAAGCAGATTCTCCAGTTCCATAAAGAACTCGTTGATTGTCCAATGAGGTAGTGCAGTCGCCCATTTACCTGATGACCATACATAAGGAGTGGTGTTCATTACAATAAGGTACTTGTATATACTGTTCTCCCACATAGAGAAGTCGTATGTATAACCGAGAGCGTCGCATATCTTCTTGGTCAGCCACAGCAGGTTCGGCTGGAATGAGAAACCTTTTGAATAGTCCAAGTCATCGTCATTATCACCTTCGGTTTTCCATTCATATCGGTTCTGCGAGCTGTTCCACTTCACGCAGTTCTGCAGAACGCCAGTAGAGTTATTTACCCATGGAAGTGCCGTGTAGTCCTGCCATCTAGACCACATCTGCTGAGGCGTTATGTTTGAAGGAGTCAGACTCGGCCAATTCCCGAGGTCAAGCTCATTGATGTACTTCTCATCGAATCGAGGGAAGAAATTCTGATAAGATCTTTTCTCGAGGAACTGTACCTTCACATACTCGTGAGTAATCTCTGTTATCACTACCGCGCCTCGTTTGTAGAAGTTGGTGTCCTGCAGTACAGCATCATAATAGATAGTTTCAGCATCCACGTCTTTACGTGTAAGCATTCCAAACACTGCCAGGTTCTGTGAGCATCCAGCCA
This sequence comes from Muribaculaceae bacterium, assembly GCA_017557625.1. Lineage (GTDB taxonomy): Bacteria > Bacteroidota > Bacteroidia > Bacteroidales > Muribaculaceae > Sodaliphilus. Next base: position 66,434 of record JAFYYG010000046.1, on the reverse strand, counting down.
GAGGCAGTTCTATCTCCATGCTGTAGTCATCAGCATCCGTGAATATTCTGTTTTCAGAAACATATTCTATAGATGCGCCTTTCTTCAGAGCAACTTGTTGTCCGTTAATTGTAAGTATCATAAAAAAGCGATTGATTTACACAAAAGTAAACCAATCACTTGATGTTATAAAAGACGTTTCCGTAATAATGTGAATCCAATCTAGTCTAGGATATTTATATTGGAAACAGTCTGCGCCCTTTCCTATAATCATTTGGAGAGAGCCTTTTTTTCGTGTCGAATGAAGATTTGTAATTCTCAACATTCCATTCCCATGCTTCTTGCATAACGTAGTTTTTATCATATAATATCCATATGAGCTTATCCCAATAATAATTCGAAGCCTTTGAAACTAACGTCACAAAGCTACCAGGTTTTCCACTCGGACGATTCGCTTTTATTTGGTATCTTATATTATTAAACACAAAATCAGAGCCTTTGCTCACTGCTGTTTTATCTTTCATATATTCAGAATAATCGGATTCTGACATACCAACTAACATTGCAGCATCGTATTCTGAAACCGCACTTGTAATGGATGGAGCAACTCCAAATTTAGATTGCCATTCCAAAGCAACTTCAACAAGTTTATCTCTAAGCATTTTTTATAGTTTTTATTTTGCTGCACAAAGTTAGTCATTATTCAACTACTTTCTCTTATTTTTAGGCGATTTATTATTCATCAACCGTTGGTAACTGTCCTGTGCCTGTTTGATACCGAGATCACCAGTAACGGTGTTCACGGTAACAAACGGCTCGTCAAGTCGTTCTTTCAGTTGCTTGATTGTGTCTCGCAGTTCAGCATTCTCCTGAACTATTATCTGCGGTTGCGATTGGGCAAGCACTTGCGGTGCCGTTATCGAGCGTGACACGTCACTGCCACGCAGAGAGCCTATTGTGTTGGTTCGCTGCGCATAGTCCAGTGCCTCTATAAGCGGACGCGCCACTGGCGAAGCGAGCAGTTTCTGTGAAGCCACCCATTCCCCTGCGTGCACCACTCCAGCCACCTCGTCCACTGCACCAGGCTTGGTGAAGCCACCCTTAGCATATCCTTCCGAAGCCGACTGCTGCTGTTGCTTCTTGATGGCAGCCACCTGCACCATACCAGCCGCAAGTGCCATCGCCGCCGCTACAGGGGCGATGATGTAACCCACTAAAGGAATGGCTGCCGCCGATGAATAGGCGTTGATGGCAGCCGTGGCAGTCTGTGCCAGCGCCTGCATCACCTCCATGGCGTACATTTTTCGGTTCGCCTCGTCCTTGATCTTCTTCACCTCCTGCTGCTTCTTCTTCTCCAGCTGCTTTGTCATGTATGCATTGCCCTGTGCCGCCTCAATCTCACGGTCATACTTCTTCTCCACGGCGGCCACCTCCATCTCCATCTCTGCCTGCATCAGCGAGCGAAGCTGCGAGAACAGCGAGGACATTCCCGATGACACAGCGTCGATGGATTTTGTGACAGCCTTGCCCACGTCCGACTCCAGCCACTCCTGAGCGTCCTTGTTGAACTTCTGCATGAAATTCAGGTTGTCCTCCTCATTGAGCTGGTGGTACTTCTTCTTCAGGGCGAGCTTCGCTTTCTCGTATGCTTCCTCGATGCGTAGTTTCTCCTTGGCGTTGTCACCCACCATCTCCAGCTCTGCCTTGTACTGCTCGTCAAGCAGCGCCATCGCCTTGTCGAACTCCTGCTTGTCCTCCACGGCGTTGTTGCCGAAATATTCGTCCTTGATCTTCTTCAGCTCAGCCTGGTGTTTCTGCAGTTCCTCCTCAGCTTCGTGCTGCTTCTTCAGCTGCTCCTGTATCAGTCTGTCCTGGTATGCGGCCTCGGCATTGAGAAAGTCGTTCCACGCCTTGCCGTCCACCTCGGGCTTTGCCATGTAGTATGCCTCCTGCAGCAGGTGAAGCTCCTCTCCGGCTTTGCCGTCGGCAGACACATCTACGGAGATTACAAGACCTTTGTCATCTGCGGCGAGGATGTCCTCCGCGCCTTGCAGAGTGTTATACACATAGTCCTTCAGCTCTTTCTCTGTCAGAACAGAGCCGTCAGGAAGGATTGGGGTCACCAGTATCTCCCGCACATTCCCCTCACTGTCCTTGATGCCGTACTGCGAGGAATATACAGTGGCCACCGCCTCGCCCTCCTTCTCTGGATTGCCCGACCATCCAGCCTGTGTCAGCGCGTATGCGTCAATAATCGGTCTGTTGAACAGGTCCACATTGCCGTTGTAGTTCTCGAGCATCATCTGCTCCGCCTTGTCCTTTGTCTCCTGCCACTCCGTTATCGGTGCCAGTGCCTGGTCACGGTAGATGTCCTGTATGTTCTTCAGATGCTCCAGCTCTATCCTTGTCATCTCCTCGTTGTATGTCTCTGTGGAGATCTTGTTGTCGAGGTACGACTGCTGAAGCTCAGCCTTACGGATGGCGTAGGCACGCTTCTCCTCCTCGATGGACTGCTTGTTCGCCTCGTCCATCTGCTTCTTCAGAGTCTCATACAGATGCGCCTCAATCACTACACGCTCGTTGCCCTCAAGGTCGGTATGTGCTAGCTGCTTGCGGTAGAACTCCTCCTCGATTTTCAGCATTCGCTGTGTGTGCACCTCGTAGTTGTCCTCGCCGATGGCATAATCAATCCTTGCCAGAGCCTCCTCACGCTCACGCCATGACTTCTCGGCAGCGAACTTGTCCTCTTTTTTCTGAGACCCACTGCTGCCGCTGTGACTTCGGCTGCTATGGCTGCGGCTGCTGTGGTTTCTTCCGTTTCCACCATCGCCTCCACTGCCTCCACCACCAGGAGTGTATGACGGATCAACAATCACCGGCTCAGTCACGGTAGTTGACTCTGTGCTGATAAGGTTCTCCTTACCGGCGTATCTCACCAGACGGTCAATCTGTGCCCTCACTGCTGCACGCTGCCCCTTCAGCTGCCTGACTTGCTTTGAGTCAGGCACACCGGTAATTTGGCCGTTGGCGGTCATGCTTGCGCCGTAGGCGTGCGCCACAGCCTCCTTCATCTCGTAGCGTCCACTACCGCTGTGAGTGTCCACTGCACCCTGCACCCTTGCTATGTCATACTCCTGTGCAGTCGCAATCTCACGTGACAGCCTCTCATCCTCCTTGATCAGACGCTCATATTCCGCACGGTTCGACTCCAGACGTATCTTGCGCTCCAGTGACACGAGATAGTCGTCCAGAGCCTTCTTGTTCTCGTGGTACTTTCCTGTCTCCGCGTCAAGTTTGGCGCAGTAGTTAGGTATGATGCGGTTCAGAGTGTCGATGGCCTTCTTTCTCTGCTCCATCGATGCCTTGTCATCGCGCGCCACAGAAACAAGATCCTGGATGCGCCTCTTCTCCACGTCAAGACGCTCCTGATATCGCTTTCTGGTCTCAGCCAGCTCCTCGTTCATCTGCTTCAGCTCCTGCTCCGACTTCGTGAGCTCCTTTGTCTGCGTGGCCATATTGTAGATAGCCACACCTACTGCGGTTACGGCAGCAAGTATTATGCCCCACGGAGTGGACTTTGTCAGCAGGTGGAATGCCGTATAAGCCGCCTTTGCCCTCTCAATCTGTCCTGTCACGGCAAAGAACGCTATCTTCAGTGCCAGCGTCACTGTAGACAGCAGCCTCATCGCTCCCTGCGTTATGGTCAGCCAGTAGTAGTGCGCCTTGAACGCTATGTTAGAGACGTTCACTGCAAGAGTGTATGATACCCATGCAGCCACAGCCGTCATGATGGCGCTTCTGTATGTGATGATAAAATCAGCAATCATATTGAGGAGCCTGAGCATGGCGCTTCCGCTCGTCATCAGGTGCTTGTAGACAGGCAGCAGTTTCTCGCCGAGCTCAACTGCCAGCTCATGGATGCGCTTCTTCGCCTTCTCGATGCCTGCCTGCGCAGTGTTGTTGAAGATGTTGTACTCACGAGTTGCAGAAGTAGCCTCATCGAATGCCTTGTTAGCCTCCTGCTGCTCCCAGCGTACCATCTCCAGTTTGCCCGATAGCACAGAAAGTACCTGCGCCATGCGGATGCCATCCATACCGAGGTCCTTGAACAGTGGCGAGAGGGCCGCGAGAGCGTCCTTGTCACCGATTTGGTGCAGTCTTTCGAGGAACATCAGAAGTCCCTCGTTGGTGCTCTCATTCAGAGTGGCCACAAACTGCTCCACGTCAAGACCTACGGTCTTGGCGATTTCCTCCGGTGCCTGGAAGAGTTTCATTATTGTACGAGAAAGAGCCGAAGCCGCCATCTCCACCTTCTGACCGTTGGCATCCAGTGTGGCGCCGAATGCCAGAATCTCGGGAATAGTCATGTGCGCTTGGGCACCCACACCGGCGAGACGCTGTGCGAACTCAACCAGGTATGGTTTCGATGCGGTACAGTTCTGAGACAGCACATTCACTGTAGAACCTACAGATAGCATCGCTTCCTTTGTGCCCAGCAGCTGCTCCACACCGAAGATGTTGGAGATTTTGGCGATTGTCTGTGTTGCACCTTCGCCCAGGTCAACCAGTGCTACCGATAGGATGTCTGCTGCTTCCACGTATCCTTGAACATCCTCCATGGTGGTCTTTCCCAGTCGTCCTGCCTCCTGAGCGAACTCGTTCAGCTTGTCACGGCCAGTACGTGTGTCCATCTTCTTGAACGCCTCGTTGAGAGCTTCCACCTGTTCCGTAGCCATCTGTGTGTATTTGCGTGTGTTCGCCATCTGCTCCTCCATCTCGGCGAAGGCGTTCACGGCGCGTCTGCCCGCCATGACAATTCCCGACAGAAGCGCGGCTGTCATAAAGATTGATGACTGCCAGTCGTTCATTGTGCGTGTGAAGCGTTTCCAGAATCCTTCTTGAGCCCGAAGCTCAGCATTTAGACGAGCCAGTTCCCCTTTCACGCGTTGAATCTTCGCCACATGTGCGTTCCATGCTGCAGAGCCACGCTCCATGTACTGTAGTTGTCGGTTCAGAGTCTGCAGAGCCCGGTTCAGTTCGTTGGGAGTGGCTCGGTTCAGTCTTCGCATCACGCTCTCCACCTGCATAGTAGATGACTCAATCTCACGGATCTGCCTACGCGTGTCCGTGAGTTCCTTGCGCAGACGGCGCAAGTCCGTTCTGTTGCCTGCTGCAGCAGCGCGTGCGATGGCTGACTCCAGCTGCAGTGCGTTCTGCCGCAGTTGCTGCAGGACCTGGATAGGTTGCTGACCGTTGATGGTCAGATTAACAGTTGCTGTAGTGTTGATGTTACTCATGTTGATATCAGATTTGTTGTAGACAAAGATACTGAAACAGCTATAGCTGATAAAAGACATCGAGCCGGGGCAGGTTCGATGTGTTCCAGGTCACAAAGTGACCTCATCCGTGAGCGTCGAACCGTCGTTCACGGTTTGTCTCGCTTTTCCGCTTTTGCGGATGTTATGAGGCTGTAAAGCAGCCGATTGGGGGTTACGGGGGCAAGCCCCCGCCCCGTCTGGGAAGACCCCCCGACCGCCCTAAGACTCGCTTTCGCAAAACCTTGTTTTCCGTTTGCGGAATATGCAAGGCGAGCAAGGCGATTGTGCGGTATAATCGCTGACGTGCGTGAGAGAACCGCGACGCAGGAGTCGGTTTCGCTCACGCGTGTCAGCACCGCTTTCAGCCAGAAATCGTGTCAAACTTGTTTGACTTGATTTCGGCATCAGTAACAAGTGTAGGCGATACTATTCTTCATCTGTATCTAACGCCAATGTGCACGATGGGCGGTGATTCGGGTGACGTGGAGTGCCGATAATTGAGACGGAGTGACTGCTGGTAGATAAAAATGCTGCTTGTATTTTGCTATTTCACAACATTTTACTACCTTTGCATCATAATACATTCCTTTTTAGTTGTCTGCGTCCTTCGTCGAGAGACGGTGGCGCAGATTTTTTATCCTCACGGCCCATTCTTGAAGGCGCAACGGCATCCCATCTCCCACCACTGTCATATCATCATTGCACACATCATTCAACTCCTACACATCATTTATATACAGCTCTATGCCATTGCTGCCGTCACGATGATTAGAGCCACCTCCGAGCATCGGGGACGATGGCATAACGACAGCGTAGGTACATAAGCGTGGAGGGCTTGAGTGTGCGATGAGTGTCGCCCTCGTGGATGGGTGGCATGCTGTAGCACATGGCTTCAGCCAAGCGTAGCAAGTGAGGCGACCCATGCCGATACCCGACGCTGACGCAGGAAGCTCGGGTGTCGGTATGGAAAGGGCGCTCCACCTGCGCAGCGATTGTGCCACAGCGTGTCAAGCTTGGAGTGAGGTAAGGCGGTGAGACGTAGCGGAGCAAGTGAAGCGACCGGGTGCGAGACCAAATGCTGACGCAGGAAGCTTTGGTCTCCGCACGGAAAGGGAGCCCCACGGCTTTAGCGTAGTCTTCTCTGCCGTGCGAACTCGGAGCGTCCCGGCCATGAGGAACGAGCGACACGTGCCCCTGTGTGGCGCATCTCGCAACGTAGTGGAGAGTTGCGCCATGGCAAGGGGTCAGCACTTTCAAGACCTCTGATAGCGTTGGCCGCAGCGAGAGTGCCGCCATGTCCCGGATGCGTGTGGCTCTGCCGTGGCTTCCATCAGCTCACTCCGTCAGCCTTTGGCACAATCGGCACTCCCGCCACCCTGTCGAATACCTAACCGACCATCGTGCACTGTTCGCCGTCAGGCTCTACCAAACCGTGAGTGCAGCGAACACTTCTCTGCCGTGCAATGGGCAAAGTAGTGGATGCTTGCGTGTGATGGCGACTGCCGTGCTGTAGAGCGCAGCGTCCGTCAGTGGAGCTCAAGGAGTGAGTGTGCGTAGAGTGTCGCCCTCGTGGTGCGGTGGCACGCAGTAGCACGTGACGTAGTCAAGCTGAAAGCAAGTGGTGACCGCCATGGCGATACCCGACGCTGACGCAGGAAGCTCGGGTGTCGTTATGGCAACAGGTCAACACCTGCGCAGCGATTGTGCCACGCAGTGACAAGCTTGGAAGGAGCAAAGGAGGAAGCCGCAGCGACAGCAAGTTTCGACCGCCATGGCGATACCCGATGCCGACGCAGGAGTGCTCGGGTGTCGTTATGGCAACAGGTCGGACACCTGCGTTAGCGTAGGATTCAGCCGTGCGACTTCGGAGCGTCCCCACCACTAGGTTAAGAGCGACACGCCCCGATGACTGGCGCACACGTAGCGCAGCGGAGTTGCGGCAGGTCATGGGCAGCACTCTCACGACAGCATAACCGACGGCGGAGGCAGGGCGGCGCCAGCACTTTAGAGTAAGCATCATGTGTGCCCATTGCACGGTGTTTTGAGGGAAGCGACCTGTCGCTATGAGGGGTGGGAATGAGGGCGTTTCGGCGTGCCGATGATCTTCCGGCTCGTCACCTAAGTGGCGAGCTCTGCTGAAGCCACAAAGAGCCGAGGGCGCAGCCCCGGTGTCGGTATGGCGAGAGGCAAAATATATTGGGGGTCTCTAACGGACACTATCTCCATAAGCTGCCTCCTGCGGTTCCAATCAATCCTCCTGGTTAGGGAGGATTGATGAGAAATCACCAGCTCATCACTGTGTCGTAGATCATCTCCGACTTGTTGGTCAGATTAGCGTCAAACTTGACAGCCAGCAGCTCAACGATATGCTTAAGAGCGTCTTTGCAGTTGGTAGTGCACACGGGCTGATTCTCAAGCCATATCTCAGCTGAGCCGTTATTGATGTTGACATAGATGTTGTTTGGATCACTGTTAGCCTGATCTTGACTGATGTTGAAGAATTGCTGTACCATGATAGATGAATTTATGAAGTGAAACATAATTTTTACGTGCGATAAAGTGCACATGCAAGCCCACGAGGAGCGCAAGAATTTTGCCGAGAAATACTACCCGAAGGTGTGGAGATTTCTCAGCAAAACCCGCAGGGCTTGTCCTTGCGCAGTGGGCGATGTGCTAACTTTGCACAGTAAAAATATGTTTCAGAAATTCATCGGTACGGCAATTCTATCAGTCAAGTTGGCGGTTAGTGTTCCACCATCCTTATAACCGCTCAACATCAATAACGGCAGAAGGCGCTATGCTCACGCACCACGCCCTCTTGATTCACTTCATGAAAAAAGATTATCTCTGATTATTCTCATCTTCTTTCTCCATTCGCCAAATCACGAAGATGAACATCGCCACTGCCACGCCTACAATGGCCCATGGCACCCATGTCATCTCGATTGGTTCGGTTATGGTAGTCTTCGCATTATCCGTCTGCTCGCCGGCAGTGGATGTGCGGTGGTGCTCCACGCTGTCGGCTTGCTGAGAGCAACTCGCAGAGTTGCGCTCAAGTCTGCCGACCTTACCCACCGAAGCGTGTTTTGCCCGCAGCACAACCGAGCCTGTGCGAGGTTGCGCTGTGAACTGGGCAAAACCGTCTGTTACAGCAGCCGACGACGAGCGTGATGCGACTATTGCCGTGTCACCCATCATTTTGCCGATGTCAGCAAAATGATTCGGTGCCATGCGCCATTCAATCTCGAAACTGTCAAGGTCGAGAGTCAGGCTGTCCATCCACCTTAGCCTCTCCGTGGCCAAGGTGGATGCGCTGCTCAGCGAGCAGGTGTCAGCGGTGGCGATTTCTGTCTTCACCACTTTCTTCTGCGAGCGACAGCCGACGAGCATTGCGAGTACGGCGAGCGTCAAGAGCATCTTCTTCATACACCACAGTAGGCTTTGATGCATTTCAGATGCAGTTCCACAATCTTCGCCTTGCCCTCTGCCGACATCAGCAGCTCCACATCCTCGTGGTTGTCCTGGAACAGGTTCTCTGTGAGAACCGCAGGGCAACGAGTGTTCTTGATGACGTAGAAGTTCGCCTGCCAGTAATGCTCCTTCGGGATGGAGCGGTTGCCGCGCAATCCCATGGCGATTGCCGTGTCACAGAGTGACTTGGCGAGTCGCCTGCTTGCATCCGAGCATTGGCGTGCCACATACACGGCGAAGCCACGTGCGGTGCGCCACACTCCACCCGAGCCAGCGGCATTGACGTGAATACTCACATACACGCAGTTCTTCGTGCCGTGTTTCTCGCACAGCGCGTTGACGATTCGGCAACGCTTGGCGAGTTCCGAGCCGGCTGGGCGTGGAACCTCGTCCTGCGGAATGTCGATATAGACCGTCAAACCAAGCGCCTCAAGCTTTGGTTTGAGGATGTTGATTACCTCACGGCTGAACTTGTACTCGCGGAACTTCTTGTCGGGCGAGCATTTCCCCGGCGTGTTGATGCCGTGCGCAGTACCGAGGATAACTACTTTGTTGTTGTCCATGATTCTCACTTCTTTTGGGTTTTCTTCTTAGGCTTCTTAGCTTCTTTCGCCTTCTTCTCGTACATGGCCTTCGTGTCCTTGTCCACGTAGCTCCACTTGCGAGCGTCGGCAGGGTTCGACAGATACACTGTCTTTCTGAACACCATCTGTGATGGTTCAAGCGAGAGGTCCACATACCAGTGTTCCTCGTCAGCGGTGAGCCGCTTCATCTTTATCACATTGCTCATAGTCTAGTTGATTTTTTGGGTTAAACATTACGCACCGCCATGGGTGTTTCTCTCTTTCTGAGTCAGGATGGTCGGCTTGCCGTTGACCACAACGAAACAGGAATACCCCGATGGCATGCTCTCGTCAGGCAGACACAGGTATTCAAGCAGGAAATAGCCCTTTCCGTTGAGTTCTACAGACTCGTCGATGTAAACGCTGTCCGAGATTGTGCTGTACACATCGATGTAGGAATCTTCTCCAAAGAGTATAATCTTCGCGCCGTTTGCGGGTTCAAGCCACTGGTTCCAGTTCACCTTGCGCACATGCGCCTCATCGGCATAGCTCACCAGTGTGCCGAGCACACCTGTGAGCTTGAACACGCTGAATCCCCAGATGATATCGCCCGAGGTTTCTTCCATCACCAGCTTGTCGTTGACTTCTTTGAACTTGAACGAACCCACCGTAGCGGTGTAGTTGCTCAGCCTGAAGGTCTTGAAGATTGTTCTGTCTCTTGCGCCCATGCCCAGGTTGATGGCAAGCGTTAGCGTTGCGTTGCGCCCCACCACGTCCTTGTCGCAGATTATCCATCCGTCCTCCGACTGGGTGAATGAGCCGAAATAATTGCCGTGGTTGTCATAGGTCGCTGAACCGAGTTGAGTATAATTGAGGAAGTCCTCAAACAGCTCCTGATGGTTCAGCGTCAGCTGCTTCAGCGTGTCGCGGTCGCTAAGCAGTGTCATCACTGGATTGACAGCCCATCCCGACAGGGTGAGCACCCAGTGCTCCTGCTCGTCAAGCACCACAGTTTCCACAACTTTGCTGTCAAGCCCTATTTTGCTGTTGCCGATGATGCGCAGCGCCAGCTCGCCATCATCCATCGAGGTGGCGACAAGGCAACCGCCGTTGTCCGAGTCTATCTTGTAGAATCGGTCAGCGAACAGCTCATCAACAGTGATTGTGGGTTTGTCGTTTTCGATTGTCACGTTTCCAACCACTACGCTCTGCTCCGTCTGGGCATCAGACGGTGTCGTGCTCTGCTGCGAGCCTTGCGAGACAGCAGCGATGTTGTGGAACTTTCCGTCGCTGCCCTTGTAGCGCACGGTGCGCTCCCCGTTTTCAGTGACCTCCTGCGGCTTAATGTTCATTACTTTCTTCTTCATGTTCGATTGTGTTTTGGTTAGTATTGTTGTTCTTACTCTCGAGTTCCTGCTTCTTCGCCATCAACTCCATCGCCTGTGTGATGATTCCCACGATGTCGTCCTTGTTCTTCACGATCACGTTCAGCGTGTTCGCCGCCTCGCGCATCTCCTGCTTGTCATGGGTGCTCTCCATCACCGACTTCCATTCGCAGAAGATGTTGAATCCTCCCATCAGCATCGTGAAGAACGGTGCCGGCAGAATGACCGATGTCATGATGTCGACGCACGTCAGGCAGAGCATCGGCAGGAAGTATTTCGCTGCCTTCTCCGTGGTCATCTTGTAACCGCGTGAGTTCGATGCGATGCCTGCCGCTTTCGCCTTGCGAAGCCCGGCCACAAAATCAATGGCCATCGCCAGTATCACGGCGATGTAGGTCAATGCGAGCCACACCGCATGGATGTGGAGCGATGCCCCCTTCATAGTCTCAATAAAAATCTCCATTTTGTTGTGTTTTTCTTGGGTTTATTCTTTGTCAATTCATTTAATATGCGTACCTTTGCATCGAGAGAATGTGTGCAGCTCGGGCTCACACATGATGCGGGAGTGCAGCTCGGGCTCATTCCCCTTTGTGAAGGTGCAGCTCAGGCTCACCTTTTTTTTATCTCTCGAACACCCATCGGTATTCGCTTCCGTGGTTATAAGGCACAGTCGACACATGGAAAGTGGCGATGTCCGTCACCAGTTGCGACATGTCGAACTTCTCCCTGGGTGACGGTTTCTGTTTCGAGAATGCGATGCCATAGAGCAGTCTCACCTTATGCGACTTCACCTCATGTCCTGTCAGATATTGGATCTTGATGATTCTGTTTCCGTAGCTTGCCACGTGCAGACCGTTCTTCTCGCGGTCGTTGACAAACCATTCAGCTTCTTCTCTGTAGTTCTCCTCTTCAGCGTCGATATCGATATCTGCGTGTTTCAGTGCAGTGATGCTTATCGACACTCTTCCGCTGTCGGTGATGTGCAGCGTGTCGGTGCCTTGCCCCACACGGTGCCATCCCTTGTGCACGCGTGCGTGCGTCTCGTCGTGAGGGATGTAGTTGCGCTTCTTCGAGAGTCTGAAAAGGAAAGGATAATATCCTCTGTCAAGCAGCGGTTTCGCACCGAGCACGCTAAGGTGCACGCCGTTGCTGTCTTCCTCTATCGCGACAGAGATGGGGAACATCGACTTCGATGCAGCGCCGCCCGGCGCGTTCTTCAGGTTGTAGATGTCGCGCTCAGCGTCATCAAGACGTTTTGCGTGCTTAGCAGTCATCACGCCAGCCTGTTGTGCGGTGGCTCCAGGAATCTCGATGTCGTCGCCTGCCTCAATGATGTCCCCAGTCCACACGTCCGTGAACTCCACTCCCAGAAATACACTGTCCTTAGTATGTGGACGGTTATATACACCGGTCACATACATCTGCGGTTGCCGCAGCAGGTCGACGTGCTGTCGCAGGTTGCCGATATCCTGTGCTGCTTTCTCCAGAGCCTGGACATGTGCTTTCGTCATCACTCCAGCCTTCTCGTTGGTCGCAGGAGCAATCTCCTTGTTGTTGCTCTTGTTGTACTCCTCTCCAGTGGCAAGGTTCTGCTTTCGGATATTGAAATACACCTTCGACGGGTGGTCATCACCTTGTGTGATGGCGGTAATCACCGAATGGCCTCCTTGAATGATGTCAAGTCGCGAGTCCTGCTCAGCGTTCTTGTTGCCAATGTTCACTACGGCGAGTTCCAATGCGCCAACAGCTGCATCAATGGTCATCAGAGTGTTTGCTTGCTGAGCGGTCATCACACCTGCACGCAGTGGTGTTGCAGAAGGGATGTTGAAAAGGCGTGCAGAGTGTCCTCCGTTGGCGAGGTCGCGCAGAGAGATGGCGATGTTCACGCTCTCAACGCCTTCCACACCTATACCGATGTCCTCAACGAGGTTGAGTTGCGAGAGAATCGCCTTCCAGTTCTCGAAGATCTGCTGCTCGGTGGAGCTTGACGCATTAGCGAGCAAGTCAGTGATGTTCTGAAGGAGTGAGCCGACGGTTTCCGGCGAGATCGACTCCTTCTCCGTCTCCACACGGAACGCGGAGATTAATTGGGTCAATTGTGTTGTGTCAATCATAATAAAAAAGTTTTGCGGTTTTCTTGACGCAAAACTACTATGATTGAATCACACCATAAAAGACAAAAACTGCGACGTGACAGCCGCAGTTTTTGTGTCAAAAGCATTCAAAACCTTAATTAATTTTGATTTCGCAAAAATACGATAAATAATCTAATTATCAGTGATTTCTGCGAAAAACTTTATCGTTGAAAGAATCAGCAATGATTCCGCAGAACTGCCATCCGAGGTTCTCTTCAAGAAATTCCTTGATGTTCATCACCGAGGCATAGTATTTGGTGCTGAACCACTTACGCCTTTGGCGACGCTTCGCCCTGCCGATGTCGCCAGGGTTTCCACGTGGTGTTTCCTTGCCAGTGCCGTAGTCTTGCCAAAGACCATATTCGAGGAATGCTTGCGACAGCCCGACCTCAAAGAATCTGCCGTCGGCACGTACAGGCAGAGCTTTGGGCGAAGCAAGCAGTGCTCCAGTGTCAATGACATCGAGCATTGTTATCTTCTCCTGCCAGATGCGTAGCATCGTGTCATTGAACGCCATTACATACTTCTTTCGAGCATCTATTGCCTGCTGCTCTGTTATCCTATTCGTTCCATTCATCGGGATTGATTCTCAGGTCAGTATATACGTCCACTGCAATCTGGAAATAGGCGCAAGCACACCCCGAGAAGAAATAGCGGTCAATCTCGTTGAACGATATTCGAGGGTCTATGTAGATGCAGTGGTTCTCCAGTTTCGTCTTCTCCAGTATTAGCTTGCTCATGAACTGACGGAACACCTCACGCAGTGTATCCATACAGGTGTTGCGTGCTCTCATATCGTCAATGCGATGCCTCATGGCGAGGAACACCGTCTTCACTCGCCGAGTCCGAGGCGTGTTGTGAAGTTCGGTGTAACCATTGGCGATATCCGAGACACAGATAAAAGCCTTTGACCTCTGCATGTGGTCAAGGGCTTCCTCAAAACCGTCCAAGCCGCTGACAGAGCAAAAGGTGAAGCCTTCACTTTTTGCTAGGCGGTTGGTTGCGGTCAGATGCTTGAAATATTCTGTGGCATTCCAGATGCCCTGAGGGTATTCGTTCATTTGTGTGGGTATTTAGTGTTTATTTCCTGGTACTCGCGTGCGAGTGCGTCAAGCTCCGTGAGCGCACGCCACGTGTCGAGAGCGAGAACCTCCTTCTCCTTTGTGACGTCACCTTTGGTCAATGCCCTTATCTGCGCATTGACTGCGGCAGTAAGAATCTCATATTGAGATCTGTCGCTGTCAAGCAGATTCGCATTGTCCGAGGTGGCGGGTTGCAGGAAGTTCTTGAACTCCTTTGAGAGCATCGCCTTGAGCGAAGCGAACCAATAAAACACGCTGATTCTGTCTGCTGGAGAGAGGCGAATGATTAGCGAAAAGTATTTGCTTCTGTATAGATGGTGAGTCATCTCGTCAAGCAGCTGCTCATTCTGAGTGGAGATATAACCTTGATAGAGGTTATCGCACACGATGAATGTCTCAAACGGCACTCCCTGGAAGTCTGCTGGTAGGGCATGGAGTCTGCCTATCCGTTGCAGACGTATGGGATATGCCGGCAGCGTTCTGAGCCAGTCAAGCGCAGCGACTGCCTGCGTCACCTGTAGCGCAGTGATAACGAACCGCTGCTTACCTTTCTTGCACATATATCCATTCTCGCCATAGCGATGAAGGATAGTGATCTTGTTCCATCGGAAAAGGCAGAATGCCTTGACTTCATCGATGGAATACCCCTGCGCTATGAGAGTGAACAAATAGCGCAGCTGCTTTTGCGTCAAATCTTCCCATCGTGTGGGAAGTTTGATGTCGATAGTCTTAGAACCAGTACCCATGTGCTCTCTTTTTATTCTCGAAGATTGGTGGGGTGAACAGTTTAGCCGTGTCGCTGTTAGCGAACTCGGCAAAGTATTCCTCATTCTTCCGCATAAGATCCACGATGTCACGAAGCCCTTGAATGTCCAGCATATTGCCCTGCAACACGTTCACCACAATGGAACGCAGTTGCTCAATGACTCGCAGATGAAGACGGTCAGCGACCGTAAATGACCAGTCGATGCCAATTACCTCATTGCGCAGCACATCCATCTGCTCGGGCGAGATATACTCCTCTGCGATGCGCTGCTCCACCTCTACCGCCTTCAGGCGTAGAGCGAGATAGTTTGCCCAGCGTTTCTCAGCGATGCCACACAGGTTTGCCAAGTCGATATTG
Organism: Muribaculaceae bacterium; assembly: GCA_017557625.1. Lineage (GTDB taxonomy): Bacteria > Bacteroidota > Bacteroidia > Bacteroidales > Muribaculaceae > Sodaliphilus. Next base: position 51,378 of record JAFYYG010000046.1, on the reverse strand, counting down.
GGGAACAGCGTAGCGGTGAACCATCGGCGTTTTGAGGTGGCAAACCAGCGCTCATTCTGGAACAGGTACTGCAGCATCTGCTCGATGGCGATGTCACGACTCGCCTCCAGCGAGTTGACAAGCCTCACCACACGGTCACGGCTTGCCGGTGCCACATTCTGGTTGCTCACGATACCGAATCCATTCGGAGTGAGCACCAAGTCAAGTGACGGCACGACACGCATCAGTGCCTCATGAGCCACCACGCTGCAAGCGGTCATCTTCAGTGGCTCATCATCTTCCATAGCGATGAGAGTGTCAGCGAACTCATCGCCTATGAACTGCATAAACAGCCAGCGTTCCGCTGCCTCCATCCACGGCAGCACCTTGTCGTAGAACGGTGCTTCGCCTTCCACAGTGGCAAAAGCGTTGGGCAGGTATCTGCGCAACTGCTCATCTGATGTTATGAGTTGTGTTTCCATACTTCGTCTTTACTTGGTTTTCCGTCCTTATCATCATCATTCTCCATTGTCACTTCCTGGGCATCCACGTGGTCACTTAGCAGCGACAGCTGCACAAATGGGCATTCGGGGTATGCTCCTTTCCATCCGTTGAAACGGATTATCATCCGATGCACGGTGAAGAGCAGGTCGTGGTACGGTTTCTGCAGGGAGTGAGCGATAGTATATAGCTCACGCTTGTCCGAACCGCTGTTGTTGGTCTGCGACTTGCCTGGCACCGAACCCACGAGGTTCGAGTGCACACGCATAGTGAAGCAGAACATGTTCACCGCTTCCTGTATGTCGGTGGACCAGTCGCCGCCTTCCTTGTCGTTGTCAATCTTGTTGATCACGACCTCGTGTTGCACCTCTCCAGTGGGAGCCACATAGAATGTGGAGAACCACACCTTGCCAGCGTTCTCAACGCCTGTGAGGAAGTCAAGAATCTGCTGTTTCTCCTTTACTATGCGTTTCTGCTGCTCCTTTCGGTCAGTGATGCCCTCGCTCTTGAAGATTGAATCCCAGTACTTGTTGCTGATTTCAATCTGGTACTTTATGGGGGCGATGTTCTTGAGCTTCGCCTCCTTCGCCATCCCGATGAGCTGCTTGATATTGTACCATTTCCCTCGGAACAGCGAACCGTAATAAGGTATGGGGTAATAAGTGCTGTCGGGGGTCGGGACACGTGTCAGCACGGCAAACTTCCTTGACTTCGTGCGAATGGCTGTCTTGCCGTCATCGCCAGCGATCTTGCCCATACGGATGGCGAGGTCTCGCCACGGACTGTTCACGTCAAGCAGGTCAATCACCTCTATGTCATCACGCGAAGCGATGACATTGCGCCAGTTGGCGTAAAGAAGATACTTTATGCTGCCGTCCTTCTCAGCTGGAGAGAGCCGGCAGTAGCACGCCTCCTTGCGAATCAGCCTCACCACCTTATTGCCTTCTGCATTTAGGATGATGACCGAGACGCAAAACGCGAAGTGTTTGAAGTCATGGCACACACCGAGCCAGTACTGCGCAACGGCGTTGTCAAGAAGGAAGTCCTCGACCTCCTGCTTGACAGCCTTGGTGCTTTCGTCCACGTTATAGCGCAGGCCACTGCCATAGCACACCTCAGCGTTGAACTGCTGACATGTCGAGAGCGTTTCGTCGCTCTCAATGAGATTAAGAATATTATATGGCAAGGCGTTGTCACCACCCCAGGGCACATAAGACAGGCGTTCATCTATGATGACCGGCACTATATCGGTGTCTTCTTTGAACACCTTTCCGCTGTCAACCTGGAATGCTGCCGAAGCATTTAGGTTGGCAATGGTTTCTACTGAGTTGAATTGAAGTTCCATAGTTACATGTGGGTTATATGTGAGTTACAAGAACACTTCCATATCATTAATCATGAACACGCAAATATCCCTCAACTGTCGGATTTGTCCGCTGTTGAGCAGTTTGATTTGCCGTGTGCCCTTATAGAAATTATATCGCAATGGGACGCAATTTCTCCACTCCTGGATCTCTCCCGATTTCGTCCATAGTTTGATGTCCACGGGGTCACCAGCTTTGAGCATTTTGCGAAGTGTTGATATGTGTATCGAGTTAGCCATTATTGGAATGTCGGATCATATTCTTCAGTAAATATTCTGTCGTGATCTACCGTCAGGTAGTCCGTCTGCAGCCAAGTTCTACGGTCCGCGAACTGGTAAGTGAACTTCACCGTGTTGAGTTCGCCGTCACTGTCGTCGATCTCACAGGTGAAGTCCGTGATGAGCACTTTCGGGAGAAGTGCGAAATCAATATCCCACGGTTCCATCTCGTCATCAAGTTTTCCCATGCGCACGTCATGCGAGTAGAACAGCTGCTCAATCCATTGAGCCTGCTCGTATGTGAGTCCTGATGTCTCGACCTCATATTTCTTCTCGTTGCGCTGGTTGTAGAACGTGCTGATGCGGTTCGTCACCGCTATCGAGCGTTCCGACTCGGCAATTTGAGTGGTGACAGCCTCGAGCTCGCAGCACTCAAAGACATTGAATGCGTTACGGAAGAACATCCTCATCTGCGGCTCACGCTGTGAGACGTAGTAGGTAAATGCCCTCTCGCCGACATGGATACTCACCGCCAGCAACTTTGTTGCCTGGTCTATGTTCGCCATTCTCCTGATTACCTCACACGAAATGCTTACTTCAACAAGTTTTGGATTAGCATAACTATATATATTCTCGGTGCATACTGTAAGTTGCGCTTCTTCTCCCTCACGTTGCGTCACTATCTCATATCTCACCCTCTCGCTCTGGTTGGCATCCAGGTATAGAGTCAGTCTTTCCAAGGCGTTCTCCGAAGTCATCTTCGATGACGTGTTCGTGAGGAAGTTATTCCTCAGGAATTCGGAGATGTTCCCATCAAACCGATGCTCAAGGTAGATCACCTTGAAAGAGCATAGTTGATGGGTTACTTCGTTTGCAGTCGCAGTAACCGTGAAGTCCTTCATCGCTGAGCCTTGCTCACGCATGAACATTTCAACTACCGACCGGAGGTCAAAAACCTTTATCTGCCTGTTATATGGGAAGTGGCTCGCCGTGAACACCATGGCGCCAGCCGAGGTCAATGCAATCTCCACCTCGCCATCGCCGTCAGTGTTGATGGCGAGGTCGGGGATTGCTGAGGAGAACAAGAGCTGCGGTATTTGAGTTGAGAGTGTAATAGCCATATCATTTCATTTTACCATAAAAGCATAGAACCGAGCGAAGCGAGGTTTCTATGCGGCAAATTTACCATATAGACATCATTCCTTAAAAGACACAAAAAAACTCACGGATCCCGAATCGGGTTTCCGTTAGTTTCGGTGCGTCATAGGGTGAACCAGCGAGCGAAGCGAGCCGCGCCCAAAAAGCGAGGACACCGATCAAGTCATTGTTCGGTGTCCTCTCCATGTTTAGTTATCTTCTTCCCAATCCTCACAGCTATTCTGCTCGCTCACGTCTTCATCGTGCTTTTCGCAATACCATTGGTGCCATCCACATGCACAGGCAAATTTGCAGAAGTAGCAAGTTCTCTCAGTCGGTCTCATCGTTGCCTCCTTTCCTTGTTTCGTGTCGTGAGTTCAAGAAGGCAGTAGCTGCCCATCATCGCCAGTTCTCGGTACTGGTCACACTGCGCCATCCACTCTATTGTGTCGGTTCCAGCTGGTCTATAGTCCTGAACTATCAGGGCGGCCTCCACTGCCAGGCTCTGCAGTCTCTCCAGGTCTCGGTCGGTCATCTTGTGGTAAATCATAGTCTCGGGTTTCTTTGAGAGGTGGGCGAAGGTTCGCCCACCTCGGGGTTAATTACTCTGTAAAACTCTCTTGCCATCTTTGCACGGGTCTAGGGATGTAGGACCACTGCAAAATAACTGCATCCTTGAAGACAGCCTTCAGCTCCACTCCGTTAGCGTACTCCCATCCTCGGCGCAGATGGTATTGCAGTACGAGAGTACTGCGGTAGCCGTTGTCCTCGATGACTGCGATTACTTCGTGGCTTGTCTCGATGCCTAGATGTGTCAGACTGCACTCGGGCAGCTTGTTGCCATCCTTCCACTCAAAATCATTGATTTGTACCATAGTTGAAAAAGGTTTCTTTGTGAGTGGTGGAGATCTCTCGCTCCACCACTCGGTTAAACAATCTATTTACTTGCTCTCGGTGTTTGGTTCGGTGTTCGCTTTCTTGGCGGTGCGCTTGCGTGGTGCGCTCTTGCGTGCGCCTTTCTTCTTGGGTGCGCTCTCAGCTTGTGCCGGTGCGCTCTCTTGGGCGGTGCTCTCCACCGGTGCGGTGGCTGGTTCGGTGCTCTCGGGCTTGCTTGCCTTCACGTCTGCCATCAGCTTGCCATAGACTCCTTTAGGGATGATGGCATTAAAGCGCTTGCGGAGGATGAAGGCGTAACGCAACGCCTTGAGGGGGTTGGCGAAGTAGAACTCCTCGCTCTTGTTGTTGTTCTCACTGCGGTAAACGTGCCAAAACATGCCGCTCTTTAACTCTCTCTTAGATGCTAAAACTAAATTTGCCATAGTAGTAAAAATTAGAAGTGAATAAATATGTGAATTTGAAAAACTTACTGCTTGTAGATGTTGATGTAACTAACTTGGATGCCCATCTCAAAAGCTATGCGCTCGGCTTGCTCGCTCGCCTCGCTCTCGGTGCGTGCCTCAACCTCAATGGTGCAAACCTCGTTGTCCAAGTCCACCAAGTCGGCGGAATAATTATTGTATGCGGTAGAGCGGTAATCTTTTTTCGATGCTGTGCTCGCAGCTGACTCTGGTGATACAAAGAATGATATGTTTACTGATGTTCTCATAACTAGAAAATTTTATTGAAGTGAATAATCATTGTCTACGTATGTCGCGTATAATCTTTTTTCGGTGCAGAATAAGTGAGGCGAGGGAAGCGACCGTTAGACAAGGCTTGACCGAAAAAAATCTCACCCCTTGGGGCGCAGCATTATTTTGTAGCGCAGCGTGAAGCAAAAAAATGTGGGATTATTTTCAGGTCAACCCGACCTGGGCCTTGTCGGGAGCGGCTCGCACTAACTTTGTGCCGGAAAACAGTTATACATCAGCGACAGCAGTACGGCAATGATAACTTCAAGGAAATTGTTGTGGGAACATCACATAGAATTCTTAAGCAGAGACTGCGGAGAGCCCAGCAAAAACACCATTGGTGCAAGGTGAGAGGAACTTCCAAACTTGTTTGAGAGTTGCCGAACCGCAGCCCAATGACGGGCGCAGCCAACGCATGGTGCGAGCACCATACCTATTAACAAAAAAACCGCCTACGGGCGGTTACATCATAAACACTCATCGCTGTCCACTAAAAATATTGGACAACAATAATAAATACTCTAAATCTAGTTAATGTTGATACTTGGCACCATTGTAGAACATCTTACTCATGCTTTACATTTTATGAGTTGATATCAGCATCTAATCTAATGGGCTTCATCAATTTGCAAGTATGTAGTGAATAAGAGAGTTAGTTTAATTTTCCAAATAATCTTGTATATTATCAAACATATCTGGATCTAGTGACTTATCTCCATAAAAGATATTAAAATTGATTTGAGTACTAAACAACGTATTATTTACAGAAAACAAATAATCGTTTAAAGCAATTAACTCAGAGACCAACCAATCATGTTTCTTCATCATCCATCTACATAGAATTGTACATGAATCATGATCACATTCATGAATAGGTTTTTTATTTCCACTTTTAATCTTAATGTTGATATGATTCTCACACAATTCGCACTGACAACTTTTGCATTTACCTTTCTTTTGGATAGTTGTTAATTGTTTAAAATTCAAATATAAATTCAAATTAATTGTTTCTTTAATTGGTTTTTCACTTAATTTATCTTCTTTTGTTTTCTTTTCATCTAAAATTTGATAATCTGTAACTAATTCAATTCTGTCCGTCACAAGATGAGAGATCCAGTGAAACTTTGAATCGAGAGAAAGATGATTCAAGTTTTGGCGTAAAAGATGATAATTAACCCTATCATTTGCTACATCCAGCAGATCTGCCAAACGAAGTAGAATCATCAAATATTTTATACTAATAGTGTCATCCTTAGCTCTAGATTTCAACCCATATACATCATAGACATCATAACCATGGCTTTCTGAAACTTTAGCAACAAAAGAACATAATGTAGGCTCCAAATAGCCAAGAAAAGTACTTGACTTATCACGGATAAATGTTGCACTATCTTTGGCATGATTGCCTCGGACTTCTCTTTCAAAATATTCATACACTTCTCTAAAAACATCAACCAGAAATTTTCCAGCATTTTTCAGTCTAGCATTGTTTTTTCCACTAGAAGTCCCATCAAAAAAACTTTTTACCTCTTTTTGCATTTCTATCATAATATTTGAAATAATAGCGTTATTATTTCCCTGTCCAGAACTCAATTTACCAAGGTCTGGATGAATAACCATACTTATATCATGAAGGTAACATGCAAGGAACAGAATATAATAATCAATATTCTTTAATTCGAAGAAATCAATCCTATTAGTTATCTCAAGAGACTTATTAATAAGGGTCACTGCATGCTCTTCATTATGAAGTGTATATGAGTTGAGGAATTTCGAACCATTGTACCATAACCCTTTCGTAACGCGGTGTGTCAATATTAAAGAATCAATCCAATCAGGTTTTCGAACATGGCTCATGAATCTCTCTAACACCTCAAGCAAAGCCATATCAATTGGCATACGATTTGAAACGTCCTTTTCATCTATATTTTCAATAAACTTTTTAAATCGTTTCAAATCAAAATTTTTGTTACGGAGAAATGCTAAAATTCGTAATTCTGTATAATGGATTTTTCTTGAATTTGTTTTTGTGAAATTCATAGAATCAGATGGTAATATTCCCATGATTCCAGAGAAATAAACATTAAGAATCCTACGCTGATATTCCGCTGATGATTTTAACACAAACAACGTGAAACGTTCTTCTTTAAAACCATTTTTTATCATGTTACCAAAACTGACTGTTCTTTCTTCTTTTTCTGGATCATATTTTTCTAAGAATTTTCGAAATTCTTTCATTTGCCCATCTTGTGCAAGAAAAGTCAACCCCTTATAATTCTCTTTAGACCAACGTGTCAATGATGTGTATATATCACGAGACAAACCTTTAATCTTAACAGCAGCATGAGCATCTTTTGAGTAGAACAAATATTTTTCTCGTGTTTTAAAATTATCGTTATTCTCTTCGTAATTTCCAAGCATCCTTTTTTCAAATGCCACTATTTTATCTCGAAGCTCAATAGCCTTTTCTATGGACCAGTTTTGCATGAGCAATCGATATTCTGCCAAAAAGATATCCTCATCATCTTGGTTGAACCATTGCTTAATATCGTTTGTATTTAAAAAGCGATTTATGAAGTCATTAAGCATCTCTTCTTTAGGACCTCCATCCTCTCTTATTTTTAATAATCGATAGCGATAGAGGAAGTATTTTTTGAATCGTTTGAGTAGTTTCAAATGAGATGAGTCTTTATTTATTGAATTTCGGCCTGAACTATCACTTATTCTTTCGTTTAGCTCAGTGATTTTTCGAGATATAATTGTGTTTAAAGCTTCCAACTTAGTCAACGTCACATGGTCATCTATGTCTTCCAAATTCCATGATAACAAAGATGCCATTGATGTTTCTCTAGATAATAATGAAATATTACCAAATTGATTATCCGCAAAATCAATTTGAGAGAATATGCTCTTGCCCTCCTCATGAAATGCAATTACATACTTTATATTATCATGAAATTTTAAATAATGCTCAAGCACATGATTCTCTATATCTCTTTTATCTTTATGTGATTGATCGCACCATTCTTTCATTTCGTTATTAAGCTTCTTAATTTTTTGATTAAATGTAGTTTCATTCAATGCTGCTTGGATATAAATAACAGAGTCATCAACATAGAAATATGCATCTCCGTTGAAAAAATCTTTTTTCATTAGTCTTTTTTTAATCTCTATCATACAGAGATTTCCAAAGAAGTATGACTGAGGTAAACCTTGAGGAATACCACAAGCCATATAGAAGTCATCTGTAGGAATGACAAAAGAATCGATATAATAACTATTTTTCCAAGGCAAAACATTGTCTTTGTCTACCTCAAAAAACAACAACTTAGTCACAGCTGTTTTTAAAACAGGTATGTCTTCAATAGCAATGGATGAAAGTTTTTCAACTATGTAATTGTATAATAATATCGGAGAAATTGATGGAAAAAAATTTTTTATATCAAGGCAGATTTCTGTTAGGAAACTATGATTCTTCTGATAAGCTCGACAATGTTCAACTACACTTTTAGTATACTCTTTGTATTTCGTCTGCCATTTGTGGAAAAGGAATTGGACATCTGTACTAGGTATATTTCCATAAAAATTGTGAGGTATTAATTTTGACAAGTCTGATAATTTTCTTTCTCCATTGTCATAGTTATCCTCGAACATTATACAATTAAGAATGCTTACCATACAGATAAGGTCAGTCAGCCTAGCTGTATGCAATGGGCGGAATTTTAATTTCTCTTCATCAAAACTCTTTAATTTAAAAAATATTTGTATCTTAAAAATATTTTTTCTCTCAGAAAAAATCCATACGAGCTTTTGCTTGCAGATACTTATCACTTTTTTAATCAATTCATTATTATGTTTATCTGCAAGCATGTAGTACAATTCCAAATCATTTTTGGCTATTATATCAACCACACCATCTTCGTTTGAAAAGCATACAGGATCATCTACATTTAGTAAGCCTTTGTCAAAGACATAAGACTCCATACTAAAAATTGCATTAAAAATATTTTGGTCATCAATAATCTTATTATATAATTTTGAACCAGTTAATATTGTATTCATAACTAATATTGGATTTTAAGTAGTGAACAATATGACATACTCAATTAAAAGTAGATGATTTGTTATTTAGTTGTCGAATTTTGAACAAATTATCTAAAAACAAATCTATTTGAGCATTCTTGTTTCTAGAAAAGGATAATAAAGTATCTTCGTCATATTTTGCAGTTATAAAATAACCCTTTTTCACTTTTGTGATTTGGTTAAATTTTTCCCAATTAATTGTAGAATGAACGAAAGGAGGAGAATCAATTATCTTCACATCTAATAAATCATGAAAAATAAAATGAACATCTTTAAATTCACTCTGTCTTAAAATAATCTTGTTAATATCTTTAAGTACCATGCAAAAGAATGTGTGAACATCAAACAAGAATATTTGAAAATCATTTATCTTCCTGCGCAAATAATACCATGAATAATCAAAATTAGGATTTGATGATATAAAATAAGTGAAACCAAATAGCTCCTCATTACATATTATTTTATTGTTTATAGATTCACGGATTAATTCAGTATTGTCATTTTCAAAGTCAATTACAGGTGCGTTTAAATCGATTATACATTGAATCGTTTTAAAATAATATTGTAAATCTCGATATTTCTCATTATTACAATCATCTTCTCTGATGTCAGGTAGCTTCTGTACATCAGTAAGCAACATTAACATCGTGTAAGAAAAGCCATTTTTATTATCTGCTTTTGCCATAATTATCATTTTTTTATTGACAAATAGTATTCACTAAAATCTTTAAAACCTTTCGGGAGATTCTCATCTCTAAGATATACAAAATGATTAATAAAAAATCTTTTTAAGTTGTTAAAACAAAACTTTCCAGCATTATCTTGATCTGGATACATATGAAGACTAAATTTTACCAATCTTGACAAATCGTTCTTTGGTAAAATTGTAGAACTTGGTAATGCAACTGCTTTTTTCCCAGAAGACAATAATGCCAAACAATCTGTAATACCTTCACTGATAAAAAGATGATCACCATATTTCATCGTGTTTAAAATAGGTAAATTAAATAATCTAGCTTTCTGGGCAGAAATGAATTGAAAGCGCGGTGCTTCAGCATTTGTGCCAAGATACCTTGATTGCATTCCGATTAAGTTCCATTCTTGATCGTAATAAGGTAAGATAAGGCATGGTGTAAACATTCGGAAATAAATTTTATTTTTTGTGAAAGTAAAAAAACTGCTATTAACAACTATTTCAGGGTCAAATGTTTTGCTTATATTACTAACTATATTTTGAGGGTCATCAATTGAAACAATTTTAAGTTGATTAATCACATCTGGACTTAGCTTTCGCTGATGAAACAAAAACTCTTTTCCTCTCTCCGTCAAACAGCTGTTTTCTAAAATCCAGTTGGCGACCTTAATTGAAAAAGGTCTTATATTATCTTCCGACTGCTTAATTATACGAGGACGCAAGACGATTTGGTGTTTTGGCTTTGTATTCTTAATCGATATTCCCGACAATTGTCCCAACCAAATACATGCTGAGACAAAATCTAAGCCAGAATACTCTCTAACTAGATCAATTGAACTGCCACCTTTGTTGCAAACGAAACAATGCCAGAAATTACGATTCTTACCAAAAAATGACAGACTTGGATGATGGTCATCATGCATAAAGCATATTGTTCTATGTTTTTGCACAACCATCCCGAGCCTCTCCGCTACATACTCGCATGATATATTGCATAATCTGTCTATGGTTTCTTTTGATATAGATGCCATTTTCCCCTAATTGTCTTGAAAGAAATTCTCAGATAATTTTGTTTGTTGCAAATATACAATATATTTTTGAACAAGTTGTAATATAATCATTTCTATTTCTCTCTATCAAAAAAAAACGTATAATACTTTTGTCCCCTCTCTTGGTTATAACCCTTTTCGATATTTTCCTCACCTCCAAGAATGCTAATTTCAAAGTTCTTGTCAAGATGTACTTTTGTGACTGCTTTTATTCCACGCCTGTTGATTGATTCTGCTTTCACTTGAAACGAATCATTTAAACTTATCTCTTGTTTGGTCTGGAAATCATTGGCATAGTTCTTAAAGGCATCACCAACTCCTATTGGATTAAAGGCTTTTACTGCAAAGCTATTAATTGACACTCTTTCTTCTTCCAAAGTTTCAAGCACCTTATTTATCATTATAGCCTTCGTTGCTTTATCATATTCATTCGACAAATGTGAAATAAAGCCTTTACACATTGCTACGATCTGTTCTGTCTTTCTATAATCATCTTCGCAACGTTTAAGTTGTAGAAAATCATTAACCCAATACTTTGCATCGTTGCGATTAGCATTATCAACAACGCAAACAACATAACCATTATCACGATTCGTATTGAAAATTAGGCATCCCTTATCCAATCTATTAATGTTCATACCTGTTAGACTTTCCACCCTAAAACCACCAGCTACAGGGTTTATTTGAATGAAAGTGTCTTTATTCTCGGATTTAAATAATCCAATAGCATCTATAGTTTCACCATCTAAAATGCAATCCTTGAAATGAATAACATAGAAGTCACCCCGTTTAATATTCGGGTGCTCACTTTGTTCATATAAGAAATTAGCGATATTTATACTCTCTTCGTGAAATGAGTCTACATTATCAAATATGGCTGAAACATAAGTATAGACTGAATTTAAGTCTAATCTAGTCGGATGAGTAAAGACATATCGTTCTTCATCCTTGAAAGCCATCAAAAAATAAGTTTTAAGTATATCACGCAGTTTTTCATTTAAAACAACAGTCGTTTTAGACAACTCAACCCCCTCTACAGCAGATTTTTTACCTATTCTATGCACTGAAAGTGCATTGATTTTTATATATTCTTTGTACAACATGACTGAAATGTTTTGAAAATCTATAATATTCTAGTCGATTCAACTAGGTTGAATATCCACAATAGAGCGATAACAACAGAAAACACCACCAATGCTATAACCCAAATACATGTATATCGATTCTTTATCCACTTTATATAATTCGAATGAGAACCTATCTTATTGGGGTCGCAATCTTCAAAAAGCTCATTCATTTCTTCACTACTCAGTAAAGGCTCATACCGCTTCTTCATTTGCCCATAGTGCTTTATAAACAGTTGCTCTTTACGATCAAGAGACTTACGCGAATATATAAGATTTACCGCTGACAAAACAATGAACGCAAATGATATCAACGTGATACTTCCAGTAAAAGCTCCATAAATATCACCTTTAGCAATAACACGGACCACGACAACGGTTAAAAAGAATGTGCCCAGTGTAATTACACTCTTTTGAAAATCACTTGTAAATCCCTCAACTATTGAATTGACTTTTTCCTGTAGTTCCAGCAGATTCTTAGACACGTCATTTCTCACCTTAATATATTGTCGTACGTTGTCCTTCTCGAATATTTTGAAATTCGATTTAATGGTATCAAACGTTGATGCGTTTAGCTCCAAAGCTTCATAGCAAGGGCTGTTTAGCGAGATTATATTTCTTGCAATTGTCAAACGATCTGAAGTATATCCACCAGTATAGCACCACTCATAAATCTTATACCATTGTTCAACTGAACCCGTATCGAATGCTAGAGAGCACATTTTTGAAGATGGTATTTCTGCTTTCATCATTTTAAAACCTGACATTCTAAGTTTTATTCCGTTATTGTCGACAGAAGAGAAATCAGCCACGTATAATGCAGAGAGAAGTAAGCACATTTGGTCAAATATTTGAATTAACTGTCCTCCCGCCTTGTTTCTCTTGATTATTCGCACATCTTCTGGCAACAAATCTGAAAGTTTGTTGTTCCATTGGCAATGCTCCCTGCAATCATTTATTCTTTTGGTAATCATTTCACCCCTTGATAATGACGGTACCGGTTCGCCTCGCTTTACGACGGCCATGCTTGTAGTAGAAAAACATTTCACATCGTTGCTCCACACCTCCAGAACCAGCCTGTCATCCAACTTGTTACTAAAAACACTTATAAACTCTGGAGCATACAGATTTTGCAGATTCTCAAGGAACACCTCGTATTCATAGATGGAGAGTATACCATTTTTCTTATTCTTATCAATGGTATATACCATACGAACCTCATCATTCTTGTAGGGCTCTAGATTGTTTGAGTCATAATCTACACTAATATCTGACTTTGGTCTTATATCAAAAAGGTCATCGCCAGTCTCTGTCAGAAGCCTTAACCGCCATGAGTCTCTGTCTGCAATATTCGGCAAGAGTGCCTGAAGTTCTTCAGCCGAAGGCACATTCGTGAGCATGAGGTTTAACTCACACTTAAAACTTTGAAGGTCTTCCTGGCATTCTACTCTTAAGACGTCCCCCAATATTTGTGATATGGAAATGATAATCTCTTTCATTACACTTGCTGTTCTACAATAGTCACTAATGACTCAGCATATTTGTATCCCTCCTCGCTACGCACCATAATGTATTTTTCACCGTTCTCATTATGTGGTTTGATAGTACGCGATAAATTTGGAACGTCATTCTTCAAGACCAGATTGATATCATCCGTAAGTTTGATTTCATTCTTCATTTTGTCCTTTATCTTTGACGGCACTTTCTGAAAACGACCGTCAAAATCAAATTGTCTGGGCAGAGCCTTCGCTTTACGTGCTAGTTCTTCCATATTCAAGCTAGTTACAACTGGCTGATATACAGCTAAGATGTTGTCAGCATAATGGTCCATAGAGAATTCACCTTCACTACGCATATATGCCATTGTTGAGTTCCACAAAACAAGATAATCACTTTTGCTCTTTTTCCAGACTTGAGCAAGAATCTTTGATTTCAGAAATTTTAAAGCTTTTTCCGTGTTTTCACCGTCATCATGCAAGACCTTTAAGTCTAAGAATTCATCATACCAATATTTACTTTGCTTGGCGTTTACGTCAAATGTCACCATATCACCAAACTTGAAAGTTTCATCGTTGATAGTGATATTTGCTGCAAAGGATTTGAATATCTTTTTCTTAGTTGGTAAACCATTCTTCATCTCTCCTGTAATCTCTTCAATGAATTCTGAATAGTCTGCCTTGCATATGACCATCTTGTACTCTGTGTCTGTCATTTTGCAGTAGGCTATTAAGAGAATACCTTTTTGTATGTCTGTGATGTTTTGGTAGCGTTGCTGGGCAGCTTCCTCTTTTTGAAGCAATCTACGTGCAATATCCATTATGCGGGCATCGCGATTGTTGTTATTAACAATATCGTCAATACATGTCTTCATCGTCAGTTCACCATTTTTAAATTCATATCGCCTTTCTCCAGCATTGTCGGTTATCTGATCAATGATGGCCATAATATAATCTTTCACGTTCCCTTCATCGTTCAGAGCTTCTTCCTGTACGTTGCTGTTTTCGTGATCAATTTTAATCAATTTTAAATATTCTATAGTCATATTATGTTCAATTTTGTTACTTTTTTATAATAAAAAACAGTTTTATTTTTCAATTATACTATTCTGCAAATATACAAATAATTTTGTTTATAAAACTTCTAAAAAAGTTTATTAACATGAATACCATAAGTAATTTATAATATTTTCCTCAAAATGGGCCAAATCAATTAACTTTTTCTCAAAATATAATTAACAGGAGGCTGTTGGGCCACAGAAAGGAAATAACAACCTCCAGTTAAACTACATCCTTATGCAAGAGAATAGCTTTAATTATGCTCCATTAACATTGCTATTATCTTGAAGTTAGTGCATAAACATTGCAAACCATACCTTTATCTTCTTTCTCAAATGGATATTCAAGATAAGTAGTACCTGCAGCCATACCCAAAGGATGAATTAATGTCTGGCAAGACAGATTACATCTATAGATGTAAGCTATCTACCCAAGCAATTTAGAGTCGATTTACAAAAATAAGGGAGAGTATGATCTTTGCATTAATCGAATCTCACATTCTGACATGTTAAAACATGAGAAAAAATGACAATGTTACCACAATATTACTTCATATATTATACTATTATTCAAATGGGTGGTTGGTATGCATATATTGTAATTTGCCTTCTTTTTCCTGATGAAAAGAAATTCACTTCAAACATTCGACCTTTATCATCAAGATTCGGGCGGAAAGTCATCTCATAATACAATGGCTTATTGAATCTATTGTCAGCTTTAATGATAATGCTTTTATTATTATCATCCAAAGGATGTTCTATATGATAACCTTCGAATGGATCGGCTAAAGATTCCAATCTATAATCTCCACCTTCAGATGGAATCTCCAAATCATATTCTTTATAAAAGGCATGCAATGTGTCGGATATTGCAATTCCACCCTTTTTAATTATCCATATACCTGGATACATTATGCCATCTTTCTGCTCATTATTGTCATCTTTATCACAACCGACTAGAAAAGAAAAACATGAGAGAAACAAAACTATTGACAAAGATATTCTTGTAGTTTTCATAAATGATTAATTATTAGGGTGAATATTATACAAATCTCTTCTGTTATAAATTGGATAAACAGGAGGCAAATCTGTAGAATTAATTAATTCATAATTGTCAAGATAATAGCCATTGCCTTCACCATACCATCCCCAATTCATATAAATATATGTATCAGAATAATGATAATCGGTTTCATAGACATAAGCAGAAGTAATTATTGTTGGGGTTTCCATTACAAACAACTCATAACGTGTGTGATAACTTGTATTGCTGCAACCTGACGCGACCCATTCATGACCAGATAATGAGCCATCATCATCACTAATGTCACCTCTCATTATAACAGGTCTGCCACTTAATAGACTATTTATAGTAGTTGATGCACTGTGGTTTGCCACATCAACATGATAGCCAAAAGACTCTAATGCATTTTTTACACTATCCAGTTTAACATAGGTTGCCGTATCTGTATAGTTAGCATTACATGCAAGTCCAATCTGATAAAGGAATTGAGCTGTTGTAGAGGTTGAATAGTTATATGGCATATTGGACCAATTAAAAGTACTAGGGTATTGATGATATCGCATAACTTGACCCATTGCAATAGGACCACAGCCAACAGGAGCTTTAACTCCATTGATAATTGGACAGAAATCATTGTAAAAAAACCATTGTCCCCATATAGTCTGAATAAGGTTAAAAGTATACCCGTCATCTGGAGTAGACTCTACCACCACAGCATATGAACGCCAATCATAATCATAATATACGCCATCACGTGCATACTCTCGCATTAACTCATCAATTTGAGAGTTGCCAGTAATTTGACTATCTGTTATATAATGAATTGTATAGCCAGCATTAATCCATGCCATTACCTGATTTTGCCAAATCGCATTTCTAAGATTTGAACTATTTGTTAGAGTTGGATTGGATGATGGTATCATTACAGAATGCCATTTTTTACGATATTTCATTTTTGTTGTATCTGGCAATAATTCTGCTTGACTAACCATCTCAATGGTACCCTTCACCCATGCATT
This sequence comes from Muribaculaceae bacterium, assembly GCA_017557625.1. GTDB lineage: Bacteria > Bacteroidota > Bacteroidia > Bacteroidales > Muribaculaceae > Sodaliphilus. The sequence continues at coordinate 35,004 of JAFYYG010000046.1, read as the reverse complement.
CAAAGGCTCAGGCATATTCCCTGTGTTAGGGAAAGAACCTTTCGGCGCAAATGCCAATACTGGCTCAAAATCATGTGAAGCACCCACCAAAACAAACCCTTGATTGTCATAAAAATTAGCAACATAAATTGAAGGGGCACCATTCTTGTTATAAATTGTAGAGAGAGAATAATTGTTTCGCAACTGGATTTTGTGATTAGCATCATTCTTATCCATATTATCACGAATTTTGGCAATTATTTTTTGAATCTCTATCGCATCAACTTCTGATGACGATAGAATGTTTGCATTTTTAGCGACCTGAACTTGCTCATATTTATTTTGTTCTTGGACCTTAGGCTCCTGTAAATAATCACATGACATAAACACACATACGATCAAAAAGAGCATTAAATATGTTTTAATATTTTTCATTTTAAATAGAGTTTAAATGATTAATAAATGAAGGTTCTTGTGCATCTTTATGGCAAAAATTTATAATCTATGTCACCATAAGAAGAATCACAAATTAAATTTCTGCTTAATAATTGGAATAAAATCTAAAATTCGGCTAGATTTTATTACACACCCAAGATTATTCGGTATTTGTGAAACAACTAATGCTTTATGTTGTACATTAGGAATAGTTACTACTTTTATATCACCTTCCACTGTTAGTTGGGGACCCGCATACAAAATGCCCAACAAGAACAATCTTGTTCCACCTAAAATCAAAGAGCCGTTTTTGTCGTTATAGCCACCCACATTGCATAACAGCACTGGTGAACCGCTAGAACCGGGAAAACAAGCAGCATCAATCAGGAATTCTTTTTTTCCTTTATAATCGAACTTAACATCTGTTGCCGTAATTCCTTTTCTAATAATAGGTTTGTTGTTAACTGAATCCCATAGCCCGTTTGGATACCCAATCATAAGGATATCTTCAACTGCATCAAGCTCATTTAACTTATAAGAGTCTGGTATTAAAGTTTCATCATATGTTCGATAAAATAATGGCACTCCTTGTTTTTGTGCAATATTATGGATTTTATCAACTGGCATTATGCACAAATCGACATCATCATCAGGATGAAAGAACCATTGCTGTTCGAATTGATCAATATAAATTTTTATGTGCTCCTTATTTATTGGATTTCCGCTATCATCGGCTTTTGTAAACATAAATTGACCAGTTTTCATCCCATTAACCATATGCTTATTTGTAACAACAAATGGAATTGATGTATTTTCATCAATTTTAAAACAGAAAAAGAATCCTGTTCCAACAGAAATGTTTCCATTTGAATCAGTGGCTTCTATACGTGTTGTGCTAAAACACAATTGTTCCATTATTGATAAACTAAAATTTTTATTGTCCATAATTTATTTTAAGATTATTTATTATATATAAGAAAAAACATTTAATCTAAATAATAATATATTTAGTATATGACATGCCTATCATAACTGAGGGTGCCAAAGACTCCCCAACCGTTTGCGATGTTGCTGTATGAAAAAATCGTCTCATTTATATATCATTGTTTTGAAACTCAAAATAGATAATTGAAATGGCTAAACACTGTTTTTATTATAGCTCTATTTTCTATGTCCCACATAGTTAACAGGAGGCAGTTGAGCCACAGAATAAATAACAACCTCCTGTTAAGCTTCATACCTAAGCAAGATTATAGCTTTACTTATACTCCTATAGCCATAACTGCTATTTTGAAGGTGAAAAAATATTACTTACCCTATTCCTCTCATAGCCGACTAACGGATATTTAAACCACGTAGTGTCGCAATGCAAATCATCTTCGTAAGGATGTCTCAGCTGTCTTAACGAAACGTCATATCTCTCAATAAAATCATTTGACTCACAAACGTTAGCCCATCCTTTTTGATTAATAGCCTTTTTGTCAATCACAAAAAGGCAAACTAACAATCTGTCAAAATCATATTGTTTTGAAAACTCTATCTCGTCATCGGTTTCGACTAATAGCTTATAATAATAATTTACAATATCATATGCATTGGTTGCATCAAATATGCCTCTGTCATGAGGTGGGATTTCTATGCGCTGAAACAAAGAATTGTCGCCTATGTTCAGCAATGTGTCGGGATAGTTGCGCAAACAAACTACAATACTGTCATTTGAGTGGTTCTCAAAAATGACTTTATTTGTAAGGTTTACTGGTTCTAGAGGAAAGAAATCACAACCCATCAATAACCCTAAAACCAGAAAACTGAGTAAAAAAGATTTTGTTATTTTCATTGTTATTTCAAATCAAAATAGTTATTAAAATAGTTGTTGAATACAGGATAACGATTCCTATTCCAATTTGGTATATTGAAATAGATCGCACCTTTAGTTGAAGCTTCTTTTTCATACCTATTGTAAAGGTGATTAGGATCTCTGAATAATGCTGACAAGGCACTTGGAACACCAATAACAAGAAGATATGATAGACCATAACTTTGACTTTGTAAATAATGTCCATATTCATGAGCAAAAATCTGACTTGAATAAGGGTCAAAATGCCCATCTTTAATAACCTCTGTCTCTCTATTGACAAAGATGTTTATATTATTACCGATAGAGACGCCATAATCTTTTTTATCTGGCTCAATGTGAAGCTTATCTATCACAAATGTAGCCCCACCATAATATTCAACATAATCAACATTGGCGACCCAATTATGAACCAATGAAGTACCAGAACCTATTATCGTTTGTGGCAACTGCCATGTAAATCTGCTAATTAATTCCCAAGCTCTTCCCCAAAAATTCTTTCGAGAATCTGTTTTAGTTAGTCCCCACAATATCTTACATTCTAACACCCCCTTTTCCCAACCTGTCTTAAATGGGTTTTTTCCTGTAAATAATCCACGGAAGAATCCTGCGAGAAAACCGAGAATGAATTCTCCATCTTGATCTTTATATCTTAAGGGATTGTTCAAGCAGTAATTATAACGATTGTAGTTCTGCGTATTAGTCGGCTCTTGCAACAACGGGTCGGGACTAAGGAAACTGCATGTCATTGGATCATAGAGCCTCGTATTCATATTAATTAGTCCAAACTCTGTGTAATGTTCATGACCTGTAAATCCTCTTTCCAAAAAAAGATCAGGCATGTTGTCAATTGTGTATATTTCGTGTGTTGCTGGATTGCGCAAATTACCCCAGGCATCGTAGCTTAGCTCTTGGATAACATTTCCATTTTCATCAACAATGTGTGTTATGCTACCAAGATGATCTCTTAATATATAATATAATTGCAGAGAGTTTGAATTGCCGTCATCTACCAGAACGGCAGGAGCGTCATATGCATTGCCACCAACAAATAAGACAAATTTATGTGTTATGACATCACCCGTCATCTTAAATATCTCATAACATTGGTCATTATAATAATTTATTGATTTTTTAAAAACATATGCTCCGTTTGGCAGTAATGGCGTAGTTTTAAAAGTAGACAATACAAAAGATGCTTTAGCTCCATCACCATAATAGTCAAAAAGAAGCCTTTTGTTTCCTTGTATTATAGTGTCGGGAAGCTGAATAGAGTTATAACTAATATGTTGTGTTTCTGTACTCAATGTGTCGCTATAGTTTGTCAGAGCATTTAAAGCATAAGGTTTAAGGGTAGAATATGAATAATTGCCAGAAACAGATCGTGAGAGAATGTTTCCTTTATTGTCATAACTAATAGAATCATTAGCATACCGAATAAGCCTATTAAGGTTATCATACTCAAAATTTTCATATGTCAAATACAAATTGTCCTGTATGCTTCTAATGTTTCTTGTTGAATTAGAAATGTCATACAAAAACGATTGTATAAGCTGATTCCCATAAAGAGCGTCAATGGCATAAAGGTTGTTTTGGAAATCATAATTGTAATCTTTAACAATGTTGCCCATATTCATTGATGTAGGCATTCCATACATGTTAACATTATTAACACGATAAATAGAATTATTACCATTAAGTATTATCTCTTTGAGATAACCATTCTGTGACACTCTTTTCTCAAATGCTAGAAGATAGTCATCAAGATAATATTTTATTGTGTCGACACATTCCCCATGTGAATAGCTATATCGTTTCTTAAAAGAAGAGCCGTTAGGGTCTAACTTTACTTCTTCTGTGAGCAAACGATAATGAGAATCATATGTAAATTGCTTAGTCTTTCCTTTGCTATCGGAAATCAACAACAAGTTCCCCCTGCTGTCATAACTATAGTTGGTATAAAAGCCATCATCATAGACTTTTTGGGTAATTTTTCCATAGTTATTGTATGTTGCTGTATATCCTTTCCCTCTCTCATCTGTACTTGACGAGACGTTTCCTGCAGAATCATATTGCTTAGATCTTCTTCCACCACTTGGATCAATTATTGCTGTCCTTCGACCATAATTGTCATATTCAAAGTTAGTTGTGATAGAATTATTAAGAGACACACCACTCGGTTGTCCATCTGGTCTATATTGGTATGTTATTATACCGCCTTCATCCTGTGTTCTAACGATATTACCAAAATAACCATATTCAATGGTTCTGTCCACAGATTCTTCTGTGGAGGTTACTGTAAGTCCATCGTATGAATATTCGCATGGACCTTCTGCTCCTTCTTTTTCTACTACTCTACCGAAATCATCATAGTAGAAACTAGTATAAAAACTATAATCTCCACTAGCAGTCGTTGGAATAGACTCTAATATCTTGTATCCATGTGCGTCATATTCCTTAAACACAAAAGAAAAAGTACTATCAAGGAGCTGAGTAGCAACACAAACTTCTTGTCCTTGAGCATTCAGGTAAATCTTTTTTGTGGGTTTCTCATTATCTGTTTCTGTCAAACACATTAATGATCCATTATGTGAATAGTCCCATCTATAATTTTTTCCTGTCACTTTCCCATTAGGATAAGAGATACTTATGCAATTACCAAAATTATCATAAGTATAATTAGTATTATAACCGTCTTTTGTTTTCCTGCTTATTCCAAATGTACCATGAGAGAAGGTTGTTGTTGTGCCATATTCATCTGTTGAGGACAATGGCACTTTACCACAAGTGCCACCATAAGTGGCAGTGGTTATTAACCATGGTCCATTATATTTTCTCTTCTTATATTCCACAACGTTCTTATTACTATCATATGATAACGATATTGTATTCTCAATATTGCTTTCACTTCCTGAATACTGAGCTTTTAAAATTGGCATATATTGAGAATTATATGTAGTAATTTCTCCCTTCTTATATTCTATTCCTCCGATAATGGTTTTTTCTTGTTTTGACAGCTGCTGGCCAATTATGTAAATCGAATCATTTACTATATTTTGGAAAGAATAATTCTCCCTTTTAATTGAACCATCAGGATAGGATGTGCTCCTTTCTGTTATATTCCCATAATTATCAGTTGTGAATGTTGTTGTAGCTTCAACCAATGTTTTATTGTCCACTTGTGTCATTGAAACCGGATTAATCCATATACGTTTCAATGGATCAATAGAAGTTGAGTATGCACAAGTGACACTATTCTCGTTTGTGCCATTATTAATCAGCACATTATAATTTAATGGGTCATACTGTGAGTATTCGTACCTACCTGTAATAAAGTCTGTTTTTGAAATACTGTTAAAACCACAAAAACCTAATCCTTGAAGATGTAGCACAGCATTGGCATAGTTTATTCTAATATTAGAGACCACAGAATTTTGGCTTCTTTTGTTTATTCCACAACAGACATACATTGGTCCAGAATATGTCACATATGGAAATGTGCTATTATTATAATTTGGCATGTATTCGCCTGAGTTGAACAATTGCATATAATCAAAACATACTGTGTTGCCGTAACTATCTTTAAGACATGATAGTAAAGATGTCTGATCCTTCGTGTTAGAGAATGCAAAGCTGTAAATTTTTCCGCTTGATCCTATCGCAAGAAAACTTATATTATCATTATTGTTGAATACAGTTGTAGGTACAAATACACAATCTTCATTATATGACATAGTGAACACATTAGATGAACGAAAAACCTCATCTCTCACTATATGTATTGTCATATTATGAAGATTATTTAAATATTCAACAATGTCAGTCTGTCCATCTTTGTCTACGTCTTGTAGACAATATTTGGAAGTTTTAAAAGATGAGAGCCCAGTAGGAACAGAAAAAAATGAACCATTGCCATTAGACATATAAGCCTTAAGAGTTTTTCTGGCCTCAAAAGTTGGAGTCAATAATATATCAGTATAACAGTCACTATTAAATTGCCCATATCGTATGTCATAATCTTCCAAGTCACCGCGTGAAATTCCAGAACAATTAATTGATGTAACCTCAAGTAGTGACATATCATATTGCAACTTTCTCATAACCATACCATTAGGTGTTATAAAACCAAATTCCAGTTTGCTATCACCATCTACATCTAAGGCAATTAATCTATCAGAATTATTGTATATGTTTTTTAAATCTGTTTCACTTGAGTATATATTGGGGAAGGAGATGTTAAGCCCTGTAATAGTAACTTGTTTCTTAAGTGAACCTGAGTAAAGATCATATATTCTTATTATACAGTCTTTTGATGAATTACTTAAAGGATTTGTTATTGATGCAACAAGAAAGTCGCATCTTCCATTTCCATCAAAATCTCCAGTTAAGAAATATTTAGGACAAACACTAAACTTTGCTCCATTCTGAACCGGTGAGTATAAATAGGTTCTGTGCAGTTCTGGTTGCTCCATTAATCCATATAAACCATATCTATAGACAGTTATGTCCAATTGATCTTCATTATCTTCAGATAGTTTATTGTTGATTATAACAACCTCATCACCATGAATATCATCTACATCCATACAGAATGCATCAACAAACCCAGTTCCCGTACTCAGTTGACCACATTGATTTGTCAAGCTTGTATTTCTATTTACAATAATACTTTCATTTCCATCATAATTTGTTTTAAACACACCATCATCTATATAATATGTCCGTTTGTTTGGAAAAATTATAATCCCATCAGCATCCGAACCATAATCTAGTTTTCCTTTGGAAATACAATAAGCCGTTGGGTCAGTTGATTGAAAATATAATTGAGGTAATGTTGAGCTATCTTGCATTATCATATATTGTGAGTCACCATGGTAGTAAAATTGCAACGGATTTGCATAATTTCCATTTCCATCAGTCATGTGCACAGAAGTGATGGGAGAATAAATGGAATCATTTTTATAGTAGATATCATAACTTATTTTTTCCAGGTCATCTTTTTTCATCTTAATATGTGAAGGTCTTAGGTTACGAGTAAATTGATGCCCCCTTAAATATTCCTTATAAGAGCCAAGAGCTGATTGATATGATACATTGATACTCTTCTGCTCACCATAATTAATACAGCTTATTGAATAGCCTCCGCCATCAGAAATATAATCATAGCTTACATTTCTATTATCAAGTGTTGTTTTTGAAGTACAATAATAATTCACTCCATCTGTAAGGTCAAAATCAGCTGTTGTTCCATCTTTATAGAAAACTTTATAATAATTTGATGTGGGATTAAAGAATACTCTCGTATGATTATATTGTGTTTCAAATACAAGATTTTGATCAGCATAAGATGTAAACACAAGTCTTTCTCCATCAAGTGCCATGGCATCTAATCCTTTTTGCCAATAGCCGTCACTATTGCCATCAGTGAAATAAGTCTTATTTACTGGGTGTATCATAGATGTGCCTGTGATATTCCATCCGCCCCAGTATGAACTTCCTGCGCCACCACTATTATATACAATTGCTATGTTGGGAGACAACTCATAATCTTCACAAAAGTCATTTATTGCAACTTTAACGTTTACTGCACCACTTTGTGAAATATCATAATCACATTTAATTTCATTAGGAGTTGCTTGAAAATCAATATTATTTGATGGTATGTTTGTATTAGCAGACATCAATTGGTGACCTGAACCCACATGATGAGAAGACGTGTCAGGTTTAACAATAAAAAGTTCATGAGTAGCATTTGAGTTGACACTGTCATTGGCAAAAAGGATTTCGGCTAGAGACCTTTGTGCATATGTATGTGTTGAAACTAGCACAACACACATAAATAAGATGTATTTTAAATTAGCCATATCATTATCTTTTAATAAAAGTGAATGAACTTTGTTCGTTTGCCGAAAAAATATTAATTATATAATATCCACTTGGCAAACATATTGACAGTTGCGTTATTTGAGATAACAAATCTCCTGTCAGTAAAACATTTCCATTGATATTCGATATACTATAATGAAAATTTTTGTTCGAAATATCATTTTGAGCGGCTATGTTTAGAAAGTCATAAACAATGGTTGGATAGACAGAAAACTTAGTATCATTATCTACTGGCTCTGATGACGAACGTGGAGTAGTTGCTAACTGGCGTGAAATTCTGTTACCGGCTGCATCATATTGGAATTCAAGTGTGACATTAGATTGTGCACACACAGCAAGTGGAATGCATAGCATTGCCACAAATATAAACAATTTATTAAATACCATAGTTGTTGAGTTTTTAGAGATTACAGACTTTGTTAAATCTAATATATCATATAAAAAATCAATCTCTCTTATTAATTATATTATAATCAACAATATTGTTCTTCATAAGTTTTCAATAATCATTTAGTACTCGCATTAAAATCATATTGGAAAAAAAAGTAATTGGATTATTTATCTATACCCATTGGCAGAAACAAATATACACTCGATTAATTCTTCCAATGGATATATAATTTATAAAACTATCACATTCTAATTATTTTGTTTTACAAGAACTCTTAATCGGTCTTCCACATTTATTGTACATTTATATGTGCCATTTTCATTTTTTAAATGATTGTTACAAACGCCTAAAGTCACATCCATATTCTGTCCTTTAAATATAAGAAGAAGATTTATTGGCATTTTAACTATTTCATTATATTTTGGATAGTTCAAAACATCAAACAATTCTTTTTTTAATTTAATGTCTGTAATAATCATTAGTGTATCTTTAAAATATTCAGTAACGATAATAGAGTCACATTCATTAACACTCATAGGTATTATCTTAGATTGATAATTTGCAGTTTTTGTGACAATTGAATTGTTGCAATTTACAAAAATAGTGCAAATAAATAATAATAATACGATAATACAAATAGTGTAGTTTAAATATATGTTTCTCATAAAAAAGTTATTTGTTAAATAGTAAAATAATTGATATTATGTAATTTCAACGAATCTTACAACATATAAATATTCTATAATAGAGCTATCTCAAAGCGAATTGAGTGTATGACAATTGATTAAATCTTCATCATATTTCTATAGAGGGGTGACAACACGTGGTCCATAACTATAATTTCATCATTTTTTGTCAATTAATTTAATATCATTATTTAAAAACACTTTTTATACTATTTTTTATAAATTTTTTAAATTGATAATCTATCTTTGACCCAGGGTCTTTTATTACTGTTGAGTTCTCACAACTTTTAGAATCTTTGTATAGCTTATTGGGAGTAACAAATCTATTAAACATAATACTTTCTTCTCCCTTCACATCCTTACCTGTTGCTACTCTAACGCCTTCTCTTGCAAACGTAGAACAATTGCGTGATTTTCCCTTATATCCTTTGTTTGAATCAATTTCATTTTGTATGGTATTTGTAATCATTAAATCTGTTGAATAATCTGTTGAGAACTTGATAATACCACTGGGGGCATAATTCTCTCCACTTTTAAAATTATTCTTAATTATATCATCTAACGTCGTTTTATTTTCTATTTCGAATTTCGCTTCAACACATTTATCAATAACAGCTTGGAGTGACTTATAACTATCTTTTGGAAAAAGGCCATATACTTTTATTGTTCCATCAGAAACATATTTGTTTTGTTCATTATCCCAAACATAATTATCAACTCCAAATGCTGCATGACCATAATGGTTAGGTTCTGTTGCCCATATTATAAGATAAGAATCATTACCTGTTGGGTCAATTCTATTAATTGGATTTCCACCACAATAAACAAATGGACTCATCCACGGATTTTTATCTGAAAGTGGATCAACACTAGTAAAAATTGGAAGCATCGGGTCGTACCAGCGGGCTTGGCTGTCGTAGAGGTCGAGCCCGTTCTCGCGATCAAGTTCTTTTGAGCTGTACTTGTAAGGCTGGAACTGGTAGTCGCTGGCGTTTATGAGACCGCCGTATGGGTAGTACTCGTTGCGCTCCACAAGGTTGTGGTTCTGGTCAAGAACAGCCCTCACATTTCCCTGATAGTCCTTGATTTGGGCGTAATAGACGCTGTCTTGAATGAAGCCGTTGCCCATCATTATGCGCTCAACGGCACCGTTACGGTAGGTGTAGTTGCCGCAGTAGTTACGGGTCATTATCACCCGTTCTATGTCAATGGGCATCGGTTCTATGCCTGGATGCACAGCCTCTCCGATGCCTCCGCCATTTAAACCACACTCACTTCCATTCAATCCGTTCAACCCCAATGGACCCAACGGCTCTCCTGGTCCGACTATGGCATGTAGCAAGTCAATTTTGTACGTGACATTGAGCTTGCGACCATCGGCAGCATAGGTAATATAGGTGATGTGCCCGTCGCTGTGAGTGATCTTCTCGGGGAGATTTAGCACGTTGTACTTGATTTCGCCGATGCCCTTGTTTAGGTCGCTCGTCATGTTTCCGTTTGCATCCCATGTGTACTCCACCTGCTCGTTGGCTCCGTCCTTGAAGTCCATCGCTCCAGCGTAGGTCAGCTCCTCGCACTGGTCAGTGACCTTCTTCAGCTGATTTCCGTCACGGGTTATCGTGAGGTTATTTATCAAACCATAGTCATAGTATTTGTTGTTGCCCACGCCATACTGCTCGCTTCTTCCATAGCGCTGAAGAGATATGATGTTGCTGTTCAAGTCATAGCTGTAACTGGTAGAGTAATTCTCCTGATTGTTGAAGCCCATTCCAGCCATCGGGTAATACATCATATATGATGCTCCCGTGAGGCGGTTCATTCCGTCATAGCTGTAGCAATAGCGGTTCAACCTCATGTTGAAGTTGTTGATCTCGGTATTCCAGTCCATGGCGCTGATGTTGCCGTTGTAGCACGGTGTGGAGCCGTCAACAGCGTCGGCATAGTGCAGCGACTGCCTCATTATTTGCTCGCCGGCATCAATATGGGTAATCCAGTTTCGGATGTTATAGCTGTAGTTGGTGGTCTGATGATTGTTCAGGCACGACTGTGAGGCGAGCCGCCCCAGGTCGTCGTAGGTGTTTGTAATCACATCCACTTGCACGCCGTCGTGAGTGACGGTGGTGGAGAGCAGCCTCTCCATCGCGTCGTAGGTCATCGTGTTAATGTCCACATGATGGGTCGTGTCGGTAGAATGCTCATGACGGACTGTGAGTGGCTTGCCGGTGAACGTGAGGTGCATATAGTCGTGGTCATAGCCACCCACAGCATTGCTCTCGTGGCTCTGAATCACATTGCCATGGCTGTCATAGTACAGGCTCCTCACAAGCACAGTCGTATCGCCCAACACGCGCGTTACCGTTCCAGTGAGATAGCCCTTTGCCGACTGATCGGCAATCAGCCCTATGTATCTGCTGTCATATCCCGTCATGTCCCTGTACGCCAAAGAGTCACCCACAAAGATAGGGATATAATCATAATTGTCATGATAATTCACCGACAAAATTGTTTTAGTGGTGATATTTTCTGGAGAAGCTGTATAACCAAAAACGGTTCCACCAGGTCCAACAAATGTAACCCTGGGCGATATGTGCATCAAAGATTCTTGTAGTTGTTCCCTCGTGCGACTGTCGCTCACGACTGCAGTATAAGCAAGACGTCCGAACTTGTCATAGGTGTTGTACATCCACTTCCCTTGATTACGCAGGTTGCCGTCCTGGGAATAAACCAAGAGATTGTTCCTGTCATAGACATAATATATTGGGGCACATCCAGGAAGTATCTTTGTACACAAATTGCCGCGTATATCATATTCAAATTTATAACATAAGTCATCCCATTCTTCACCGCTCTTAAAAAAACGATATGAAGCTTCAGGTGGCAGAACATATCTTAAGTTATCACGACTATCATAAATATAATAAGTATCCGCCACATTATTATGATATGCAATACTATCTTTAATTGTCCTTGACAAGACTAATCTCCCACTTTTATCATAATATTCAAACAGCTTTTTGCCATCTTCGTCTTCTGTCTGTTTGAGAATAAGTTGATTAGGGCTAATTAGGACAGGATCTGACAAGCTTCCATCACATAATAACTGGGTATTGAAAAAATATCTAGAATTACTACGTTTGTTGCTTAAATATTCAATTTTCACCCCTTCATTGTTCTGCCAATCTTTGCCTGTTTTTTTTACTTTAGAGACCCTTCCCAAAGCAACATTGTCGTAAGTGTATAGTTCCTGATAGTTACTTTCGTTATCAAAAAACGTTGCATAGGCATCCTCAATATCTGCTAATGATACAGATGTGTTTATAGTAGAGCAAGGAATGGGAGTCCAAATACTACTAATGTTTCCTTGTGGATCATAAGTCTTATATGTGACTATACTCTTATTAGATGCACCATCACGAACAGCAATTTCTTGTTCTAGACCAAGACCGTTATAGTATGTTGTTTGGATTAATGAGTTGTTTGGGTTGCAAATAATGTTTATACCCGTGGAGTATTTTCTAATTGGTATAGCACTGCTGATAAAAACATACTGGTCATTAATTGAGCCTGAGCTGATGCTTTGAACACACAAGGAGTCAATTAAAGAAAGATATGGGTCTTGTTCAAAATCCACTCCAATGTTAGGACTTTGAGCTCTTGCCATTGGTAAATAAACCACAAAAACAAAAGCCAGCATTATAAGACCGATTATATTATAGTTAAAAGATGTTTTCATATAAATATAATAATCTATAAGTTAGTAATTTAACCCCCTATAATTAAAAACTTTTATAGGATTGCCTTCTGTATCAAATATCGAGTTAAGCCACCCATTATGTACGTTACTATATTTATAGAACTCTGTAATTCCACTTGGATTAATTTTCGCAATCATTCCAATAAGTGGCTTATATAAATATGTCGTGATTTGAGCATTCGGAAGTTGCTGACGTAAATTATTAATTGTGTTGGAATCAAAAACAGGACACATAGATATCTGATCCAAGTTTGGAATCTTCGCCAATATCTCATTTATTGAACTATTTTCTATTTCAGCTACCAGATATTGCCCTGAGTACCCCCATAAAAATACTTTTTCATTATTACCATCTTTTAGGCTTGTCAATCTTCCATAATTATTGTAAGTCGCAAAACATGTGTCCACAGGATTGTTCGTATTGTAATACCTGATCTCTTGTACAGGCAGACAAAGCCGACCATTGTTGAAGAATTCGTATTTGTATTCTTTCTTATCACTGAGTACAAAACTTGTATTAGGGCTATATTGACGTTTTTGTATCATTTTTATGGGTGATATAAGATTGTAATTGCTGCAGTTGCCGGAAGTGTCATTTTGCCATAAATATGTATAATTTGTAAACATGTCATTATTAATATCTGTTTGCAATCTCTCTTGAGATATCTGGTCATATTGGTTATATGTATAATGCTTTGTTGTTGATGTTATGGAATTATCACTATAATTTGTTACAACTGATGACACAAGTAATGGCTTATCAAGGAAAACTTTATAGCTAGAAGCCTCTATTACAGGACAATTAACGTCACAGAACTTTTTTACGTTCCAATGTATGGCTCTAATGTAGTTGTCAGAGAAATATCTGGTATAATAACTACTGCTATCTTTTCGAACAATTCTGAATTCATTATCATACCACTCTTTTGACAAAAGCAATCCACGGTCTTGCTCTCGTGATGAGTATTTTGCATATTCAGTTCTAGTGCCCAAAAAGGTTGCGCAGGGTTGTTCATCTAAATAGCCATTATCAAAATTACTGTATTTATATACATTAAAACTACCATCATACATTTTTTCCACAACTTCACTATATCCAATTTGACTACCCTGAGAATTATTCCCTCCACTAAGAAGTGAATTACCTGAGCATGTTATAGTAAAATATCCTCTTATATTAAGATTCATATAAGAACGAAACTCAAAATTTTCATAATGATATTGAGGAATGCCACCAAGAACTCCGCTTGACAACAGTGTGTTTCCATGATTTGATGCATAGTCTTTAACATAAAGGTATTCTCTGCTAAGAACCTCGTCTTCAAGATTTCCTGTAGTACTGTTGTAGATACGCCTTATTCTATTCCCTCCTGAAAAGCGAATACTATCCAATGTATTAACCATTGTCCTATCATTACTTAACACATAACTGCAAGTGTTTGGCTCAAACTCGAATCTGGAATAACCTCCTGTGGGATATTTTATTTTTTGTATTATCCCATAATCACTTGTCGCTGGATTAGGTTCTCTTGAATTGAAATACTCATCAGCTGTAGAATACATATAATTTACAGACCTTGCATTATAGTACCCCCAATGGTCAATCTGTCCTGAAAGATATTCAGGCATATTAAGCATATTCTTATAAAAGAATTCGTATGTTCCAATCCATTTTTGAGGGTTATTAATATTTTTTAGAAATACGCGATGATTATTATCTCCTTTATTATAAAAATCAAATGTTATATTATTTATTAAAGTGTCATTCGTGTTGTATATCTTTATAGAGTTTAAAATACGACTTTTCTTTAATCTAGAAAAAACAAAACCTCCATTGTTTATATCTATATAATTATCACCGTCTTTAACACCATTAATTAGATAATAATAGAATGAGTTTAATGCAATATTTCCTCTCATTTGTGTTGTGTAATATTTTGCCGAAGGATATGTAAGCTGCTCTGAATCAGCCGAATAAAATTTAACGTAACCAGACGGAAAATCTATACGCTGTAAGAACACTGGTGAAGTTAAACACCCTCCCATACAATACGATGAATCTGCCTCTATTGAATGTCCGCAAGAAAATGATGGACGATTCTGAACAACAGTATAGTTTGAGATGTTACACCACATTTGGTTGGTCAATTCTCCTCTTAAGTATTCTAAACTAATAATTTCTTGGTTTGTATATTCTATTCGAGTTAATTGCCAAGAAGTAGCATTCCAATGAGTGCGATTCTGGTCGTAGAATTGTCCTGTCAATTCTACAGCATCAGATGAGTATCCAAAATAATATCTTGTTCCGTCATCCGCGGTCATTCTGAAGCCACTTATCATTTTTGAATGAGAATTAGCGTAGGCTGTTTGACCCAGTCTTAATGGAACATAATCAAGGGTTACTGAATCTACTTTAAAATGTGTTGAACATTTCACTTTCCATTGTCCTTCATGATTTAAATAGAATGAACCATTGTATCCTAAAAAATTGAATCTGAATTCATCTGGCTCTAAATCATAGCAGTTCTTTAATATGCCATCATCCGCTTTGGTCTGGAATATGTTAAGCATATAGTTGGTTGTGAACCAATTGTCATTTGAGAGGTCAGTATAATGATACATATATGCTGAATCTGTTAAAACTGAATTAGTGGTAAATCTAAGTTTGCCTTCATCAATAAGTCCATTAACAACCCGACTAATCTGACCTCCGGCTTCAAGGTTCCAACCGACACCAAGCCAACCAGGTCGCTGTTCTGGCCTAATTCCTGCAGTATGATAACTCACACTTATAGGAAATTTATGTCCATTAACATCAAACTCATATAGAGATATTCCTATTTCTGGAGTCCCTGTAAATAATGAAACAGGGATGTCCCCGTATTGTTGTAAAGCAGCAACATTAGGGCTGCAAACAATTCTTGTTGAATCTGGCATTTGTGCAATAGAATATAAGCAGCAAAATAGAAATAAAAAAGTGATTATGATTTTTACTTTCATTGCAATAGTTTTTATTTTTTGTCAATTCTTTCAGTTCTAACATTCTCTCCATCATTGATATATAACAGATATATTCCTTGTGGCAAGAGTGAGGTGTCAAATGAATGCACCATCTTACCTCTTGACGAACCATAGACTCTGCCATGAAGATCACTGAGAATCACCTCAGCATTAATGCCGCCGTTTGCTGGTGTTGTAACATCAACATTTCCGTCACCAGCGTTTATCGCAACGGCATTTGCTTTGTCAACAAGCATCTGGTCATTCATGTTACCATTACTGTAATTATTATAGCCATAACTACCAATATTGTTCGGGTGTTGTGGCGCATGCATCTGTCTTTGTTGACGCACGTCACCGAGAGCATAGAGCTGCGTCTCGGGAGGACACAGAAATGCTGTCTCATCTTCTCTTGTCACGCTTGCTCCGTTATAAAAGCTATCTTTTGTGATTTGTGCCAACGGATAGCGGAAATCGCTGCTATACCAACTATATGTGTCACGAACATGTCGCAGCAAATTCTCATCATCTGCACTTATAATCCTTTCTTTTGCCCAAGGACTCATATTCACCTTCTCGTCAAATCGCTCATGGATGCGGAACACATTCCCTACTGTATCATTTTGGAGAATCAGAGTTCCCTCGCCATCAACGACCATAGAAAAAAAACCTGCTGTAGATATGGCATTATTGCCACTGTATTTTCCTCGGTAATAAACAGGAGAATATATGCTGTCACCATAGGCTATAGGAAATATCATCTTCAAGGCAGGCAATGAATCGGCAAGATTTGATAGTGCCGTTTCCTGGCTGCGGAGCAGTACGCTATCGCCTTTAATCTCATATACAAACTGTTGCTTTCCTTCGACACGAGCAACGACGCTGTCGCCAGAGTTGAAGAACCGCATCGTGCACCCATCCTCAACCACAATAGCATGGCTCATGTCCCAAACAGCTTCACACCCTCGAGTACCAACCTCAACAGCCTCAACCCGCTGCCTGTCAACCCTGTCACCATTCATCGGCAACATTATTGCCTTAGTTAATGTTACCTGCCCCCACAACAATACAGAACAAATAGCACATATTAATGATATTGGTATTCTTTTTGCCATAATTTTTGTTTTTATCTTCTTGGGAGTTGCCCACCTATAATTATATAAGAGGGCAACCCTTTAGAAGAAATTAGTTAAAGTAAAGTAGTTAAAAGACGGAGCTCTTATTCTGCCTCAGTCTCTAAAACACCAATGTAACCATCATCAACTGATGTAATGGTTATAACATAGTAGTTTTCAGGAAGCAAATTCACATCATAAGAATATGAATTTCCGTTTGTCACGATTGGTACAGAATGCAGAACCTGTCCATCAACATCTCTTACAATTAGTGTGAATGAACCTTCAGCTTCAAATTCAACCGAGATTGTGTTCTCGTTTGGATCATAAGTCACTTCAGGAACGACAACATTGTGATTATTTCCTCCATGTCTTGTCATTTCCACTTGTTGGTTATCTGTCCTTGCAAACGAAAATAAAAAGATGAAAGAAAAAACAAAAAATAAGAAACCCCTTTTTACCATAGTTTTAAGTATTTAAAATGTTAATAACTCGACTGCAAAATTAAGCCAATAAAGTGTTAAATCTACCATGTTTTTCTAATTTCCAGCCTAAACCAAAAGAATTATAATCACATCAACATCAATGTGTTACGAAAATATTTTTAAACCATCATAAAACCATCTCTAGAATTGTTAATTTTACCCCCCCCATTTTAATATTTGTTAACACTAAAGATCTAAGATAAGACAACAACTGACTAATCCTTGACTAAAAAAAACAATTATAAAATACATTCAAAAAACACAATAATAATGACAATAATAAGTTATCTTTGCAGAAAAATTAATAAGAACTAAAACAAAAGATCTATGCGAATTAAGAAAAGCGTGTTGCCGTTTATAGTATTCACATCATTAATAATTGGTGTTTTTGCTGGTTGCGACAGATCAGGAATAAATAATGAGCTTGTAAATATAGACTCTCTACTAACCCAAAAGCAATATGAAACTGCTTTGAAAAAGATTAAAACAATTAATCCAAATAACCTGGAAAACAAAGACAAAGCATATTACTCGTTGCTTAAGACACAAGCTGATTACAAGAATTACATTGTTGCAACAACAGATAGTGCAATAAATTTTGCCGTTAATTATTATGAACATTCTACTGACAAAGAGAAATACACTCGCTCATTAATTTATCAAGGATGTGTTAATGAAGAGCTTGGAAATCTTGAAAAAGCAGTCGAATGTTATCATAAAGCTGACGACACTGCTGACAATAATGACTTGCAGAATAAAGCATTCGCTAAAATGAGACTTGGGTTGTTGTACCAGAATCAAGTGATTGGCGCCACAACAATTGCAATAAACAAATTGAAGGAAGCATATAATATATACAGTAACCTAGAAGACAGTCATTACTCTCTAGTTTGCCTATCAGAAATCGCAAGGATATATTGTAGCGACAAAGAAAAAAGTGACAGTGCATTGCTTTATGTTAACAAAGCAATAGATTTAGCTAAAACCCAAAGAGAAGAACGCTATTCATTATTTGATAATCTATATAAGAAAGCACTATATCTTTCTAACATCAAACATGATTACGAAAGGTCAAAAAACACTGCATTGGAAGCGATTTCATTAGATGACGTCATAGATCACCCGAGGGTTCATTTCTGCTTAGCTAAGTGTTATGCGCAATTGGGAAATATTGATTCTGCCAAAATCATTATTAATCAAGCCCCTAAAATAACAAGCGACATTGACAGCATCTCTTACTATGATTTAATGTCTCACATGGAGAAAGCTCAAGGAAACATTAAAGGCTTTGAATATTATTTTGACAAATCAGATTCAATGAATGATTCCATTATGATTTCAAGTCTCAATTGTCGATTACGGGAAGTAGAAAAGAAATATGACACCCAAAAGGTTGAGCTTGAGAATGCTAAATTAAGCTCGAAACTGAAAACCTCACTACTATCAGTAGCAGCAATCGCAATTATTTCACTTATTCTTCTATTGTTTACTATTCGTTATCGCCAAAGACTAAAAATGAAAGAGATGGAGAATGAGTTAATTAATGCTGATCTTGCCTCTTCACTCGAGGATCTAAACAAAATGCAAAAAACCATTGAGTCGTATGATGAAGAACTAATTAAAGCAAAACAAGAGTATGTTAGCGCGATAACCTCCTCTGAATCACAAGTGTCAGAATTAAAAAGCGAAATTGAAGACGCAAACAAGTCTATAGCATTAAGTTATCAAGAGCGTGAGAGACTTAATGAACAAATACATGAGTTGGAAGAGAAAGAGAAACGTTCCAATGAAATGAAAGAAGTGATAAAAGAGCAAATAACTGTAGTTCGTGAATTGCTCAATTCTTCTTATGAACGTGATAGCGAAACATTTACTAAGGCTTTCAACTCTTCAATGACATTGCCAGGTCGTTCTGATAAGAGTAGTAGTTCTTATTGGAAAAACTTTTATACAATAACAAATGAAATCTTTGATGATATTCTCATCAAAGCGCAAGAGATTGCAGGGGGGATCTTAAAAGATGATGATTTATTTATTATTGCTCTTTGTTGTTGGAAATTTCCAAGACAAGGAATCATGATATGTATGAGATACAAGAATCTCGCTTCTGTTACAAACAAAAAAGTGAAAGTAGCAAAAAAACTTAAAATGAAAAATATGGAAGAGTTCTTAACTCTCTATCGTGACAATAAAGAAATCGAATAAGAACAGTACACATTTATTATATATGTCGTGTCAATATTGCTTTTGGCACGACATTTTTACAAAAATTTAGTAATCAATAACAATCATCGCTTATTAGAACAGAAAAGGCGCAACACTTGGCGAGGTGCTTTCCCTGATGGGTGTAGGTCACTCTTATAGAGAACAAGATTACCTTGCTCATCAGTGTCATAATCGACAAAGCACCTATCGTTCCATTCAAAGCGTTTCACATGATTCCCATTGTAAATCTGGAAGCCACTAAAATCTTTCATGCTGCCGTCTTCGTTGAAAATGGCATTTATTTCATCTTGAGAAACCTCAAGCCGTATTTCACTTCCTTCTTTCAATGAGAAAAACACCTCATTGGACACGGGAAACGACAAAATGCCATTGTCACCATCAATTGATGAGGACAGAACAAAATGAGAAGGAATCCCTTCGAAAGAAACAGTCTCTGCCAAGATTAATGCTTGCTCTTTAGACACATACATAGGTTTATCGAACACATAAGCTTCCTTGACCTCATAGAGAAATCCATGCTTCATCAGGCTATTGTTCTCAAACTTGATTAGACATCCAACTACCACATAACCTATAACGGCTTGTGTTGGCAGCAAATTAGGAAGAACGCCAAAAAGTTGTTGGTTGCGCAGCATTTGTATCTGCTCAATCGAGCGTTCTGAGTTTAACACTTGTTCGTCTGCATAGATATAAACACAGTCGAACTTCTCAAGTTGTGCATCTGAATGCACAAGTCTCAGCACACCAGCGCACAGTTTAGACGCATGAGGCTGCGGGATAAATTCAATTTTACCCATATAAATTTCTTTTTTTTGTGAAACAAAATGATGCCTTTTCACACTTCAAAAAGGCATTTCACAAGCGAAATAACACAATACCTTTTGCGTGACTTTTCTCTATTTATTAAAAAGTGAAAAAAATAACACGAACGTGTTATCTCTTTTCTACCCAAAACTATAGGACACCACTTGAATTTATTCCAAAACTATCTCTATACGGGAATTTTTCGCAGCCGATATAAAGAGTATCGAATGCATCCGTGCCATCGGTGCGATGTTGGAGAAGATCTTCCTCCGTCTCAGCAAGTTTTTCGCCACCCTTATCTTTACGGAAGCCATTGCGTCCACGAGTAACTCCAGCTGTTTGAATTGCCAGTATCAAGTCATCATTGTTCTGGCGGTTGAAGAAGGGCATCAGCCGTTGCTTTCCAGCAAACCCTTGATTAATCAGCAAGTATTTCTCATCATGCCGCATAGGATTACCCAGGTTTATGTCTTCTACTTGCCAACCGTGCCGTTCAAACTCATGGCACACAACCCAGTGAAAGTCCTGCTCATTCACAGCATAGTTGCCGCCAAGAGCCGTGCTGTCGTAGTAATACACCACTGTCTTGTTCTCGTGGTGAGCGTAGTAACGGCAGAAGTCATCTATAAGCGCAGGAATCTTCCTTTCAAACTTAGTGTAGAACGACTTTATCACATTGAGTCGTCTGCCATCAGGCTGTCCTGCTACAATCCAGTTGATGTTCGCGTTATAGTCCATCCCGATGCAGATTGGAGCCAGTCGGTTCACGTCCTTGTCAGCACGACTATCAACCTGCAATGGGTCGAACTCATAACCCAGGCTATCGAGGTAATCAAAATCTGAAGCGTTGTATTTATGCCCCTCACGCATACTGGAGTAAAAACCATCCTTTGCGATGCCGATACGCTGACACAGTATTGATGTTTGAAATGTTTTGGGCGTGAGGTCACGCTTCATTTGCTTGATGTACGACTCACCGAGAAGCTGCAAGTTCTCTATCGACGAATATTCCTTATAGTACACCGCCACTGACCGCATACGGTTCAGGTTGCGGTCCAGCCTACGGATGTACTTGCGCAGATAGTTTGGAACATCAAAGCCTTTCTCTTTGAATGAGCGAACACGTTCCTTAACCTTCCAGATTTCATAAACAGTACCCTCGATGGCTTCTATAAGCTCAGGATCCATCTTGTCTTTGTAGTGGAGGAACCACGACCCCTTTTGAGTTTGTGGCATATCCGAAAGAATCATCACAGAGTGATTGTAAGAATGCTGTCCGAAGTACGATTTGATTCCACCGTTAGCAGGAAGCGTCTCATCCTTCAGACGCTCATAGTCTATGAACTTAGCCTCATCAATCAACAGCCACGATAATGTGAGAGAGTTTGAACTTCCAGGTCTATCCTGTGAGATAAGGATAGCGCACGAACCATTATAGAATGAAATGACATGCTCATACTCCGCAGGTTCGATTATTGGTTTCCCGAACGATTTTGGCGGTTTCCGTCCAATCACATAGTGAACACCGTTCACATAGCCCCATCTTTTCCATGCTGCCAATAGACCAGGAATAGTATTCGTGAGACCATGCTTATACGTCGGTACTACTATGCCTCCAGTAGAACCAGGCATTCTTTGCATATTACGAAGCACAAAAGGCGAAGCAATGGAGTCCGTCTTCCCAGTGCGTCGCCCAGCCACTATCACGGTGGTATTGGCACCGATTAACTGAGTTAACCTCTGTGGCGTATTAAAGTATATCCTCTTCGGGTTTGCCATCATCCTGTTCCTCCATATTGAATAAGTCTGCCTCTTCGAGATCAGCTTCCTCAAACTCAATATCCTCAATGTCGATATTCTCTGCCCGGTATTTGTTCAGCAGCGTCCTAATCTTCTCACGGATGTTAGGGATAGGCTTGATTCCAAGAACCGTCGGGTCATCTGTTGCCGTGAACGGCTGCACCACTATCATGTCGTAAGGCACTACCTGCTCATCCTCCAAATCCACACGGTTGAATTTTGCATAGGAAGAAGCAGCTTTCTCCATCGTCTTTGTGTCCTTGCGTTTCTTCGCCATCTGGAACGTCTCAAGAATCATCTCGTTATAGCGGTAGCGATGGAAGTCACGAGACGCAGAAGCAAGATGTGGCAGAAGTGCTTTGACTACCTTAAGGTCAGAGTATGCTGCTGATTTCTCTATCCCAAATCGAGCCATGGCATTCTCCACGAACTGGCGGTCTTTAGCATCAGGATTTGACAGGAACCAGTTATATTCCTCACGGATGCGCATGATTCGCGCTACCACCATGTCCGTGTAGCGGAGCTCCAGTTCTGATTTGGCAGTGAACAAGTCCTGCCTACATATATCTAATGTGCTAAGCTGTGGCATTATTCGTCGTCCTCCATGTCGAGCAGATTTCGGTGAGTATTCTCAATGGCCAGTGGTGAGCCCACTTGTGCAAGCATCATTTCCTGATGCAGAAGTTTGACTTTCGATGCGGCCTTTCCACGTCGATAGCGCAGACTAACCTCAGTGTTATGGTCAGCGATGTCTGAACGCAACTGTTCAGCAGGTACACCAAGAATCACTGCCATGTCACTTATCTTCAAGTAGATTGATGCATACTGCTCAACCTGCTGCAATTCTGTTTCTGAATAAGTCATTGAGAGGAACCGAATGATTAGTTATTAAATCTTGAATTTGAGAGTGTAGAGTATTGAATATATCGTTATCTGTTGTTATCACTGCACTCTCACACCTGTTACCACGTGTTAGGTTCTGTGATGTTATGATACTCACCATCTCGCCACGCTCGCTTTTAACCAGCAGCACCTTGCTGTGGTTGTCTGCAAGGTAAGTAGTGTCAATTACTTGTGTGATAAATGCCCATAGCTTCAGCGTCTTGTTTGTAGCCTTGTGGTCTAGCACCAGGTTAAACTTGGTCACAAGCCCAGACTTCTCGATAAAGTACAATCGCCGAATAAACTCCTCCGAGATTGAGAATGAAGTCTGCCACACCTCTGACTTGCCAAGCTGCTTCAGCACCCAGTCGAGAATGTCAGCCACCTGCAGGGCATTAGAGAGATAAGCCTGATACGGTTTTTCACGTATTGGTTTCAGATAATCTCCTATATCTGCATTGCGTCTCATAAAAAAGTTTTACCTTTGCAGTGCGAGGGGTGCGAGTAAACGCTTTAGAGACTCGTCCCTCGCTCCTCGATGACTCTTTTTGCACAGTGTTCAGATGAGACCACTAGGAAAAGGGGCATTTTATAGTATACCTAGCTCTTTCAAGTCTCCTGTGAGCTTGTCAGTAGGACTAATAACCTGTCCATACCACGAGAGGATCTTAGCCTTAAGTTCCTCCGTGGGCTTCTTGGCATATCGGTTCTTATTGAGGTTAATCAGATTCACCGCCTTTTTACTTTGCTCACGCATGTCCTCAGTAAGAACCTGTTCACCGTCTGCACCGGTGTAATGGTCGTATGCCTCCCAGTTAGAGTGCAACTTCTTATCGAGAGAGATAAGTTCCTTCAGGAACGGATATCGCTCGCTGTCCGGGCAAGGTGCATTATCAAGAGAAAGCGATCTCAGCTTCAGATGCAGTTCGCGCATCTTCTGCACTATGGAGAGGTTTTCGACATAGAGAGCCTGGATCTCATCAGGAAGTTCATCATGGTCAGCACGCTTGCCAGCCTTAAATTCAGAAGTAGGTGCAGATTCCTTCTTTTCAAGGTGTCGTTTTTGCACTATGCCATCTACCTGACGTTGCATCTGTTCCACTTGCTCGTGAGTCAATTGAGCAAGTCTGAACTTCAACCGACGTTTCAGCTGATATACTATAAACTCCTCACTTTGACGAGTGCGTCGCATCGTCAGATTGCGGTACATTATCTGGTTGCCAGTAAGTTTGAGCAAAAGCATTGCTCCCTCATTATAGTCACGTTCCGAATCAGGCGTGTTCAGCCACTTTTGGACTCTTTCGGTAAATTCATTTTTCATATTCCAAAATGTTCCAATGTTTCCAAAATAATTTATAACTAACTGTATTACAATTTGTTGTTGATGCAACTAAAATAAACCCCATTCTTCCCAAACGAGGAGAGCAGCTTCTTCATTCCAGCGAGAGTCATCCCTGTCGTTACGAAGTCGTCAAATACGATGATGTTGCTCTCTTTCGGAAGATTGTTGAGCTCAAACACTGCGTTCACGCGTTGCTTGCTGTGACACAGTGCCACGTCCTCATAGAATGGAATTCCAAGTGAGTCAGCTATGCGCTCACTTATCAGCGTTGCAAAGTTCTTCTCCTTGTGACGGCGTTTCGGTGAGGTACACACTGCCCACGAGCCATCTGCAAGATGGTAGCCAAGAGTCTCGCTAATCACTGGAGTAATGCTCTCGGCAAAGAAGGTGACCATTTCAGAATCACCTTTGATGTCCGTCAGAGTGCGCCCATATATCGACTTTTTCCAGATGGAGATGAAGTTCACGTCCGAGCGGCGAGTCAGACTCAGCTTATAAGTGAAGTCGCAGCGAGCTTCCACAGTCTTATCCCACGACTTGCGCTTGTTCACGGCAAACAAGTCCTTAGGCTGTGCTCTGCTTTGTTTATCTCCAGTGGAAACGACGAGAGAACCCTCATCTACCTTTGGGAATGTCAATTCGCTAAGTATTCCCTTCATGTCGATGGCTGTTCTCTCGTCAGTCATGATTCAAGTGTAAGAAATCAAGGATTCGCAGTGTCATCTTCCGGGTCACCGTCCACCACTGGTTGAGCCTGCTGTTGGTCAGCATAGATGATACCATCCTCAGTGTCAATCTTACCCTGATAGAAAGGAGCTGGGCACTCATCAGTAGCTTCCACGTTGAGAGTGGTACTTGTAGTGCCAGTTGCGCCTTGCCCCAGGTCTTGCGCCACTGTTGACTTCACCTGCCATTTCTCGCTACCTACGACACGGAATTTGTTGCGTACAGTCTCCACGAGATATACGCAGTCGCAGTTGTTCACGTAAGCAGAGAGAGCAGAAGCCTCAACACCCACGCCTGGGTGAACAGCAGTCAGCTTGTTCAGCTGAGTCATGGATGGGTATTCACCTTGCGCCTCACTAGTAAGCTGCGACTTGTCGGGAAGGATGTCGATGAACTTCCAAGTAGCGTCAGCCACCAGCTCGAAGTTTCCCGAGTATGCTGCCGAAGTCAGACGTCCGTTCTGGTCACGTGTCAGAGTCGGCCATGAAACAATCTGGTCCTTGCTGATGTAGTAGAGCCTACGCTTGATGCCAGGCAGCTCGGGCGTGCCTTGGCACCAGGCAAGAGACCTCTGTATTGGAGTACATGTTTGTCTAGGCATAATGTTTGAGTTTTCAGTTGTCAGTAATCAGTTGTCAGTTAGGATCACGCTGCGAGTTCAACTACTTTCAGTTTGCGGTAGTCGATGCTCTCGAACTGCACGCCGAAGAACATGGTAGCGATGTAAGAGAGGATAAAAGGCTCATACTCCTTCACCATCACGCTCTCGATGTCGCTCATCTGGTCGAATCCTACCAGCATATTGCTCTTTGGAGTCACATGAATGAACTTGCTGTCAGCCTTGTTGAACAGGGGCACGATGTGAAGTTTTCCGTTGCTTCCTTCCACCGTGTTCTGATAGAAGTTATTGTAGAAGTTGATACCTCCGTGGGTGAGCAGCATAGCCTCGTTGTACTTGTCGGCGAAGTCCTGCGAGCAGTACATGATCAAGTCATGCGAGCGCAGGCGAGGGTCGAGCGAATAGAGAATCTCCTTCGCGATGTCCAAAGCGTTCGAGGTGGTGATCTCCTCCTCCAGCTGCATGTAGTTCTTATTCTCTGCCGAGATAGTGCCAGCAGTGATTTCAGCCTGTGTGATGGTGTCGAAGCCATCAAAGAGGTCAGCTGTGGTGTCACCGTTGGCATTGCGCACGCCATTCCATATGGCGTCGTTGAGTTTCTCAGAGAGCCCTTTGGCGATGAGAGTAAGCACGTGAAGTGCAGTTGGAGCTCGCATCTGTCCGTCACCTTTAGTGGCTGCCATATAGCCGAGGATAGTGGAAGCTGCCGAGTTAGGCTCGAACTTGCAGTGCACCGAACCCATAAAGGTTTCGAGGGTACGGTATTCCACGTTCAGATTGAAGTCAGAGGAGCGGCTTGGCTTGTAGGGAGCGAACTGCGCCGTTCCGCTGATAGTGCCCACATTCTCCTTGTAGCGGATGCCGGGGCGTGGAGTCATGTGCTGCAAGGTGTCCTGGCAGCCGATGATGGGCTGATAAAGGAGTTCCTTGCGCCACTTAGTCGCCGCCTCCTGAAATTCAGAAAGCGGGATAGCAATAAGTTGTCCTGCCATGATGTTTGTAGAATTAGATAAAAGGTTTGTGATTTAAGATTGGGTGTGGTCAAGGAACCATCTTGTACAGCTCTTTCGCTGTGTTCACTGTCTTGGCGAAGCCGTCGAAGGCAGACGTTGGCTCGTTCTTCTCGTGCGAGCTGTCCAGCACCGAGTTTGATTTCTCCGCAGGAGCCGCCTTCAGCGCGTTCACCTGCTCGGTGAGTTCATTGTTACGCTCGTCACGTTCAGAGAGTGCATCCTCAATGCACTGCATCTGGTCTGCTGTCAGCGTCACGCCATCCTCACCCACGGCGAAGTCCTCTTGTTTGAGCACTGCGCCGACAAGTTTGAAAAGTCTTTTCATCGGTTTAGATTGATTTTGTTCGTTAGATACTTGGGTTTCTGTGTTTTCAGGCTCTTGATTCTCATCACTCGTTTCACTCTTCACTTCGATGGGTTCAGCGTGGGTCTCGACTTTGTTAGGCTTGAAGATAGACGCCAGTGCCGCTATGAACCTTGACAACAGCGACTCGTTGGTGTCCATCGGGAGATTAGGAATCGGCATTCCTGCCGCCGCCATCGCTGAAGCTACTGCGTCGGTTAGCACCGGTTTCTCCTCGTTGAACTGAGTCACCTCGTCCACGAATCCCCATTCCAGAGCTTCTGCTGCTGTCAGCCATCCACCCTCACGCATAAGATCCAGGAGAGCTTCCTGCTTCTTGCTGCATTTACCTGCGTACATGCTGGCCACGTTGTTGTCCAGCTTGTTCAGGTCACGGATGGCAGCCTCGCAGTTGTCGCGCACCTCTGCGAGTTGGTCTGCATTCAGCGAGCCCCACTCAAAGAACTCCGCGCTGCATTTGTGCACCAGGTACATTGCCGATGAGTCCATGGAGATGTGCTTGGCACCGAGCGAGGCTATGGTTGCGGCGCTAGCGTTCATCCCCACGAAGTGCACAGTGACATCGCCATGCTGCTTGAAAGCGCTGGCGATTGAGAGAGCTGTAGCCAGCGAACCGCCCAGGCTGTCGATCAGCACGTTCACCGGTTTCCCCTCGTTTCTGGCAAGGATATAGTCCACGTAGTTACGGTCAAAGTCACAACTGCCCACGTACCCCTTCAGATGAAGGTGGTAATTTGTGTTTTTCATAGGTTTAGATAAATTTTACTGCTACAAATTTATAATGGATTTTGCAGCATTTAAAAGACAATATTTCGCCAACCTTATTCGATTTTTTTGTATATTTGCAACCATAAATGAAATAGCTATGGCAGAAAGTCAAAACATAGAATACAAAGAGTCATGGCGCGACGAATACCTTAAATGGATTTGTGGTTTCGCCAATGCGCAAGGTGGCAAGCTCTATATTGGCATCAACGACAAGCAGCAAGTCGTTGGAGTTGCTAATTCTCACCGTTTGCTGGAGGACATTCCAAACAAAATTGTCACCACTTTGGGCATCGTCTGTGACGTTAACTTGCTCAAAGAAGGTGAAAGTGAGTATATAGAGATAGTCGTTGAACCGAGCAATATGCCTATAGCCTACAAAGGTGAGTATCACCTGCGTAGCGGTGCCACCAAGCAGCAGTTGCGAGGTGTGGCATTGCAGCAGTTCATACTGAAGAAGATGGGACTGTCTTGGGACAATGTGGCGATGGAGAAAGCCACAATAGAGGAAATCGACCGCAATGCGGTTAACTATTTCCTTCTCAATGCTGTAGATGCAAAGCGTATGCCCAAAGAGAGTTTGAATGATACAACAGAAGAAGTAATTTCCAATTTGGACTTGATGACTGATGATGGATATGTCAAAAATGCTGCCATACTCTTGTTCGGCAAACATCCAGAGAAATATATTCCCAGCGTGGAGTTCAAAATCGGTCGTTTCGGTGCCAGTGAGAGTGATTTGTGGTTTCAAGATGTTGTTAAAGGCAACATTCTGCAAATGGCAGATAAGGTTATTGAATTGTTGCGTGCCAAATATCTCATTTCGCCAATAGAATACAAGGGGCTGCAACGCATCGAGCCGTTGGAGATCCCAGAAGATGTCCTGCGAGAAGCCATATTCAATGCCATAGTTCACAAGGACTACACAGGCAGTGCCATTCAGATGAAAGTATACACAGACCATATAGAATTGTGGAATGAGGGAATGTTGCCAGAGGGATTCACTCTTGACAATTTGCTTGGCAAACACAGGTCTCGACCTCGCAACAGAAAGATAGCCAACGTCTTTTACCTTGCAGGGTTTATTGAGGCTTGGGGTCGTGGCATTAACAAGATAATGGAAGGCTTGTCAAAAGCAGGGCTTAGAGAAGCTCATTTTGAGGAAGATTGTGGCGGCTTATCTGTAACCATATATCGAAAATCCATCGATGAGATGTTTAATATGGAACACAATAAGCTGTCAAATAGAGAATTATCTAAAAGAGAGAATGAAGTGTTGTCGCTTTTATCATCCAATGCCTCAATAAGTATAACAGAAATAAGCAAGCTGATAGGTGTATCTTACAAAACAATACAACGAGAACTTGATTTGCTTCGGGAGATTTATAACATAAATTGGGTTGGGCCAAAGAGAACAGGGCATTGGGAAATTACAAGAAAATGAATGTCCGTTAAAATGTCCGTTAAAACTTTCGGCATAACCAATTAAAACATAGTCGTTTAGAAACATATTGGAGTGTTTTTACTTGACCGTTAAATGTCCGTTAAAATAAGCTTTTCATTTTTGGGGTTGTATGATACTCATTGCATTTCCAGATAATTGTACCTGGGCATTATTCTACTGAGATTTTTTGTTTCTCAGTGCGAAAAATTCCAAATGAACCCTCAAAAATAGAGCCACCCTTTTTGAGGTGGCTCATTTCTTTGGTATGTCTTCAGCCTACATCGTTCTGAACACAAAATTGTCACAGAAGTCATAATCGTATTGAAAAAGCTCTCTGCTATAAGCACTTACATCAAAGAATCGGCGCAAGTGCTCGGGCACTTCGTCAAGGATTCCCAGCTCCTTGATCAGGTTCTCTGCGAACTCTTCCTCACTATGCCACTCACCGCAGTAGTTCTCACGGAAGTCCTCCACTGTCAAGTCAGACTCGCATCGCAGGTCCAGGAATGCCTCGTATGCACGCTGCTCATCCTCGTCAAGTTCAGCGTATGCCTTGATAAGGTCGAAAGTCTCCTCATCGAGGCCACACTCAGAGTACCAGCACTCGGGGATGTTGTCGCAGTCTTGGAACATCAGCTCTGGGTCTTCCTCGTCACGATGGAGGAAGTAGCACACTCTCATAAACTCATCATAATCAGCGCATTTGGCTATTGAAATCCAGGCTCCGGTCAAGTCGGAATTATTGTACTTAGCGTAAGTACCCACATACAGGGCAGGCTCACCGGTGCGGTAGTCATGCTTGAAGTCAGCGAGGTCAATCTCGTCAACCTCATCACAAGAAACCTCAACATTATTGAGATTGTTAGAACTTGAGAGAGCCTTTACGCTCTGCTCCATGTCAGTGCTCTGGGCACCATTCATTGATTCACTGAAAAGAGATAATTCATTCATAGCAGTAATTATTTAAAAAGTTAAACATCATTGATCTTGCCGTCACTTATCGCTTCGCCTTTACACTGCCTGCAAAGTCCGTTCGCCCTCACAGAGAGCAAGGCTTGCCTGAGAATTACTACCCGAAGGGCTGGAGAATTCTCAGAAGCAACCTAGCCTGGCCTTGCAAGTGAGGGGAGCGGAATAACTTTGCAGCGTAAAGGCAAGCGGTGAGGGCAAGGAAATGTTTAACTTCAATCTTACGGCTATGAACCCATCTTTTCTCATAATGAATGGAGTCCATGAGAGAGCGCAGACGTGGAGCAGGATTAAAAAAAGGAACCTCGTTTCCCAACGAAGCACCTTAACGGAGTACATTAAAATATGAACTTCCCTAAATAACCATATAAATATGCAACATCTAATCCAAATGTTTCTTTTTGAGAGAGGAATAGTGACCTCGTTTCCCAACGAAGCCACTTACGGAGTTAGACATAAACTAATTAACTTCTAAATCCAGTCATAACCATAAAATATACATCATGAAAAAAGTTACCAAACAAAAAATTATAGAACCTATAAATTATACTGAGCAGGGAATCAGAGAGCGCTGAGCATACAGCGTAACCTCATAAGAGAACACTGCCGGCTCGCCGCCTGGATCACCTGTGGATATTGTCATCCGAATAATTGGATGTGGTTTCTCACGTGCTCCAACCACAAACGACTCTCCGTTTGTGTCTGTAACAACGAATGCTATATCTGGGTAATGCACTATCATTTCATCCGTGATGAATTTCAGCGTCGTCTTCTCTATGCGTCCACCGTTGTCGTAGTCAGATGCAGCCTCGCAGGTTGGATTGCCCACGAAGTTTATAGGTGTTATGTCCGTCATTATGGCCACAGGCAGACCTGCCAGCGACTTCATCATCATCTGTCTCTGGAGGTTTTTCCCTTGAACATATCCAAGACTCTTAATTCCTGGTAAATTCTGTTGTATCATACCTTAACTCAATGAATGATAAACTGTTATAAAATGATTACGGAACATTTTGGAAACTATGGAACATACATGATTTTCTATCTTGACAAGTAGTGCAGTTTTTACCACCGTTTTAACTTGAATTAAGTTTCTAAAGGTTCGTTAACTGTGTTTTTCGCCATTTTTCTTTGTTTTCGATACACATCTTGTCGACGTTGATATATCTTCGCCAGCGTATTCCAGTTCGTGTCTGATGGCGTTATTCCGTGTGCCTCCATCCATGCGAAAATGAGTTCCTTTCTCTGCTTGCCTATATTTCCGAACTTGTGAAGGTCACGCCAGAGTTGCATCACGAACCTTTGTCTGATGCTTTTCTGGATCGCCAGCTGTCCGTTTTTCGGCAGGTAGTTGTATGACTTCACGTTCTTGTATTTGAAATACGGCACGGCTATCGGAATTTTACCTTCCCCGGGGCCATCTCCGTCATCTTCCAAGTTTTTCGGTCTCAAAGTCAGGCTCATCTCCAGCACGTCATTCTCATACGAGTTTTTGGGGAATTCCACAGGTATTCCTCCATGCTCATGCACCAGCCATTCTGCCAGATAAGAATCCAGCTTTACGTACACTCTAATATCACTCATCTTTAAATCGTATTTTGCCATTTCATTCGCAAATTTAAAGATTCTTATTAGTTTCTTGAAAGACTTTATTATCATGGTCTGCGAAGGCTTTTGCCCTTGAATTCTATAAAGTTGAACATCTCCAGGAATCTGTCTGCTATATATTTGCCATATACTGTCTCTATCTCGCAAAGAGGCAGGTTCGTTGTCGCATGAGTCACGCATGAATATCTGTTGTCATACCTGATCTGCATCAGGAACTGGAGCACGTTCATCTTTGTGCCGTAGTTGCTTGCCGGATTGGGTTCTCTTCCCAACTCGTCAACAAACAGACAGCAGTTATGTTTAAGCAAATAATCCAGTCCAGGCAGTCCATCGGCCGCGTATCTGTTCGCTATCATGCTTGCTGACATCCATTCCGTGCCGAATCTGTATTCAGATTTGCAGTATTCTTTATGTCTTGTGCGCACATCCTTCAGGTAATCCCGCAGCAACATCAGCGTCATCGACTTGCCGCGTCCGATGTCACCATATAGAAAAAGTCCTTTTGAATAGTCCAGTTTCAGCACGTTCCAGCTTTCTATTCTCCACACCCATCCAAGGATGCTGTACAATATCTTGACATCATAATTCTTTTTGTCGAATCTGGGCTCTATTTTCAGAAGAATGTTCCACAAGACTCTCTGTTCTGCGCGAATGTCAACCATCTGTCTCAGCTTTTCTAATTTTTGCCCTACTGAGCGGATTGTCTGAAGCCGACGCTCCAGTTTCGCCATATCCTTCTTGCGCTTCTCCTCGGGTGTCGGTTGGCATTCTAGCTGCTTGTGGTATACTTTGAGTCCCTCCACTGTTTTCGGGTTTCGCCTTGGCTTTGGAGCCTCTCCCAGCAGAATTTCGCTTATTTTTTGCGTTTCTTTTGCCATCCTGAATCGTTTTTTTCAGCCAGTCATAGAAATGGCGTTTATAATCGTTGAAATTCTTGTGTTCAAATGACTTTATTTGCATCTCTTTGTAGAATTCTTTGTGTCTTTTGTGCAATTCTGCTTTTGTCACTTTCAATGCT
Organism: Muribaculaceae bacterium; assembly: GCA_017557625.1. GTDB lineage: Bacteria > Bacteroidota > Bacteroidia > Bacteroidales > Muribaculaceae > Sodaliphilus. The sequence continues at coordinate 1,838 of JAFYYG010000046.1, read as the reverse complement.
TCCATAGTTTTCTTGGTGAACATCTCAGAATCTCTTAATTTCTCAAAATATTTATTTTCACGCGCAAGCGCATTAGTGAGAGAAATATTATTTTTTGTTTTATTATATATTGTTCTTTCGTGGTGGATTCCGTGATGGAGTTCGTGATGCATGTCTTCATCTTTCTTGTTTTCATCGTTATCAGAAAACTCTTCACTTTCTTCATCAAAATCTTCTGCTTCCTCATTATGTTCACCAACAAACTCAGGAAAGTCTTCATCCAACTCACTTGTTGATTTCATTCCATGGGAATCATCCTCGACTTCATCATCAACAAACTTCCCTGAGCGGAACTTGTCTAGCTGATACTTGTCATAGTTGGTTATCGTTACTATTGTGACGTCACCTTCTTTCTCAACAGTCACCATCTTGTCTAGGACAAAATCCTCAAGACATCGCTTCGCGGTTCTTACATCTCCGGCATCCCATCGGCGGGCAAGTCTCCTCATGCTAGTCACCAGCTGCCCACGCTTCAGCGATACTCGCTGCCCGAGGAATCTCACCTCACAGTCTTTCCATGCTGCTTGTATCACCAGGTCAAGCCACCATTTAAGCGCTTTTGTGTCGTACCATACCCAGTGGAACACTATGCCACGGTCAAGTGCTATCCAGCCTCTCATTTTAACACCTTATTTATATATTGTTTATAACTGTGCTTTCCAAAAGCGTAATATCTCTCTGCCAAGGTAGAACCTGCGGGAGTTCGACCTTCTTATTCCTGTCTTTATTATGCCTTTGTTTGCATATTTGAGCAGGGTGTTCCTGTGCATGCCCAGCAGCTTGCTTGCTTCTTCTAGAGAATACCTTGATGCCTCTTTTACTCTTGGTTCTTCAGTCACCATCTTCTTCCTCCCTTCTCTCATTTGTGCGCTGGGTACACTCTTTGGGTGGAAAGAGCTCCTCAATTGGTCTGTTGAAATACTGTGAGAGCTTCTCCTGGACATTCATGTCGGGAGCGCATTCTCCTGCAATCCATTTCCTCACTGCTGCTTTTGACCTGTGTGTCAACTTGGCGATATCTTCAATAAATGTATTCGCCTGACTCTTAACATCTTGATAGACCTCTTGAAATGTCATGATAAAAAAGAAAGTTTAATATTAAAAAAAAGTGGTTATTATTTTGTTATAATGATTATAATTGCTTAACTTTGCAGTGTGAATACTCATTAGTAGCATTTATTAGCATTTGGATTGCAAATATAAGCATTATTTTGCTTAAACTCCAAATTAATTAAGCACTTTTTTGGACTTTTTTTCATAAGATTATGGAAAGGCTTGATTTAAAGCGATTAAGGAAAGACGCTGAAATAACACAGTCAGAGCTGGCTAACCGTATCGGTTATCCACAGGCGTTTCTGTCTCAGATTGAGCACGGGAAGCGTCCCGCACCCGACAAACTGATAAAGATTGTGGTAAAAGAACTTGGCATCAGCAATATCAATGACTACATTGAAACTGTTCCAGACCCTGTTCCTTCGCAAGATCTGCCTAAATTAGAGCCGCTCTCTTTTGACAACATCATCAAGGGCGAGCCTAACGTAGAATCGCTGCAGAACACTATTTCCCAACTGGTGGATTTGCTTGTGAAGAGCCAGCAAAGGATAGATAATCTGGAGAAAGAGAACAAAAAATTGTTGGAACTAATCGGCAAAATATAAGCGCACTTTTTTGCTAATGATTGCCCAAATGATTGCTCACGTTTTTATAATTAACATAATTTATTAACTATCAGACTTGTACAGGGTCGTTGTCCTGCCTTACAAGCAGAGGGTCGGCGGTTCGAATCCGTCAGCACCCAC
>JAFYYG010000045.1 GCA_017557625.1 Muribaculaceae bacterium | reverse complement strand
TCTTTGTTGAGTTTGTTTGATGATAAATAATTAGAGTTATGTCGCCCCTATCAAAACAAGAACAACAAAACATGACGAGAACAACAAATAATATAATTTGTTTCATTTGTTCCTCTTTGTTGAGTTTGTTTGATGATAAATCGGAGAAATACAGTATCACAGAAACAGAATAATAACTAAAAAACTATATATATGAAGAAATTTTCATCAATCACATTACTGCTTATCGCTTTTTTTGCATTGCATGCGACAGCTCAGACGAGTGTCACGCTCAACGTTGAGCAGGCAGGAACCTTGAGCTCTCTTATTGAGCCATCCAAGAAGTACACCATCACCCAACTAATCCTCACTGGCGAGATTAACAGCGACGACCTCAAGTACATCCACGAGATGGCTGGCCTCACCCAAAACAACGAAGCCACACCGGGCGTTCTTGCAACGCTTAACGTGTCGGGAGCCAAGACCATTCAGGGTGGTGACTATTACTATCGTGTGAGTGACGGCACCTACTATCATTATTACTACTCGTCAACCGTTAATCAGGATGTGATAGTATATGTCAATGGCACAAGCACAATCAGTCACTATAACCATTTCCGCAACGACCTCGCCAAACTGCCGCTCGGGAGCAAGATTACCCAGCTCTACCTGCCCAACACTACAACGGAGCTGACTGAGAACGCTTATGCCGGCTGCACGCAGCTCACACGAGTGGTCATCGGCAGCAGCGCGGCGATGATTCGCAAGAACTCGTTCTACAACTGCTCGGGCCTGACCTCGCTCACCATTCCCGCCAATGTCACGCTCATCGAGCCTGAGGCGTTCGCCTACTGCAGCGGCATGAAGAATTTCTATGTCAACAGCTACAACACCAAGTATGCCGGCAGCGGCGGTGTGCTCTACAACAAGGCATGCACCGAGCTGCACACCTATCCGTGGGACAAGGGCGCGACCTTCGATGTGCCGTCAATCGTCACTGTAATAGGCGAGAGCGCCTTCCTGGGCGACACCAAGCTCACTGGCGTGACTCTCGACTCGCGCCTCGATGCCGTCAACGCCAAGGCGTTCAAGGGCTGCTCCAATCTGGCGTCGCTCACCATCCCCAACCAAACAACCACCATCGGCGATGAGGCATTCAGCGGATGCTCAAAAATAGCGTCACTGACGATAGGCAACTCTGTTAACACCATCGGTGAGTCAGCATTCTATGGCTGCTCCAAGATACCGTCGGTGACCATCCCCGAGAGCACCACCGACATCGCCGCCAGCGCATTCCAAGGTTGCGTGGCGATGTCGACGCTCACACTTGGCAGTAATCTGGTGACTCTTGGCGACAACGCCTTCCGTGGTTGCACCTCGCTCGCCGAGGTGGTGATGCCTCTGAGCCTTGTGCAGACCGGCGAGGGAATTTTCCGAGGTTGCTCAGCACTCACCGACGTGACCATCGGCGCCAACCTTATGGCGTTGAACCCGTATTCGTTCTACGGCTGCTCGGCACTTGCCAATATCCACTGCCATGTGGTTAAACCCTTGCCGATTGTGAGCAATGTGTTTGAGGGTGTGGACAAGAACACCTGCAACCTCTATGTGCCAAAAGGGTCATATAATGCCTACTGGGTGGCACCGGTCTGGGGCAGCTTCCTGTGGATAAACGAGGAATATTATGAGGATCCCAACGCCGACCGCATCTATATCGACAACTTCCAGATTCCGCCAGGCTCCACCAAGAAGGTGGAGGTGCAGCTGCAGAACCAGGCGCACTCCTGCGTGGGATTCCAGTGCGACATACAGCTGCCCACAGGGCTGGAGTTCGTCTATGACGAGGACAACTACGACTATGTGGTCAAGACCGCACGCTCGGCGCAGTTTGTCATCGGCAGCACGCTTCAGTCTAACGGCATCCTGCGTGTGACAGGATTCTCGCCGAACTATAGGCCTCTGAACGGCACCAGCGGGGCGATATTCTCGTTCAAGGTTCAGGCAGCATCGAACTTTGCCGAGGGCAACATCAACATCAGCAACGCCAAGCTCTCCACCGGCTCGGGCGATGAGGGCGACACCTATCAGGCACCAGCCACCACATGCACCGTAACAGCCGGCTCGGCATCGGTTCCTGGCGATGTTAACGGCGACGGCAATGTGACAGCGTCGGATGTGACAATGCTTTACAACATCCTTCTCAGCGATGATTGGAATGGCGTGGTAAATGCTGACCAGGATGGTGACGGATTCATCACTTCAAGTGATGTGACTGCGGTTTACAATGTGCTGTTAGGAAGCAAACGCAAATCGTTGAAACTCAGGAAGAGAAAATCACAAATCGAGCCACAAGGCTCCGAAATCGAAGAACAGGGCACCCATTTCATTCCCCGTGATTGATAAAAATCACATTGAACAAAGCCACTTGGAGACACTTCCAAGTGGCTTTGTTGCGTCATCAGCTGAGTGCATTTTAGACAAAAGAACATAAGAAGCATAGTTCCATTTGATACTGGTTTAATCTCACAAAGCTGCCACTTCGTGGTCACAAAGCCTGCTCACGCAGGAAAAAATTAAATAAATTCCACATCTGCGGTATTTGCTGCTTCTGGCGAAGCAGAAACCACAATATTTCACTGCGTGGGAGCATCTGTTTAATCTGTTAAATTTGTGGTTTGAAAAATTGAGACGGAGTATCTAACGCGATAGTGCATTTTAGACAAAAGAACATAAGAAGCATAGTTCCATTTGATACTGGTATAATCTCACAAAGCTGCGAGCGGTGCTCGTCACAAGAGCCTGCTCACGCAGGAAAAATAAAGGATCATTCGCACAATTCGCCGTTTTTTGACAGATAGACAAACAGCCAAGCCAGCCACGCTATTATTTTATATGTTTGTATGTTCTGTATGTCTGTTTGTCATTTATAAGGAGCTTCAAGTGTATTTATTGAGAAAAATATGTCACTTATGTTCTTATGTCCAAAAATCAAAATCGTGGCGTTAGCCTATGACTTGAACTAGGTATCGTGCCGTGTGGCTGGTGGGGTGCTGGGCTACTTGTTCGGGGGTGCCGGTGGTGACTACCGTTCCACCTCCTTCTCCGCCTTCGGGGCCGAGGTCGATGATGTGGTCGGCGCATTTTATCACCTCTAAGTTATGCTCAATAATGATGATGGTGTTGCCTCGGTCTATGAGCTGATTAAAGGATTTTAAGAGTGTGTTGATGTCGTGGAAGTGCAGACCGGTTGTCGGCTCATCAAATATAAATAATGTGTGCGATTTCTTCTCTCCGCTGAGGAAACTAGCGAGTTTCACACGCTGGTTCTCACCGCCTGAGAGGGTTGATGACGACTGCCCGAGTTTGATGTATCCGAGACCCACGTCTTGCAGCGGTTTCAGTCGCGCCACAATCTTCTTCTCGTTGTAGGTGTTTTCCTCCGAGAAAAACTCGATGGCTTGGTTCACCGTCATCTCCAGCACGTCATAGACCGACTTTCCTCGATAGAGCACTTCGAGGGCGTTGTTGCTGAAACGCCGTCCGTGACAGGTGTCACAGGTGAGGGTGATGTTTGCCATGAACTGCATCTCGATGGAAATCTTGCCGTCGCCCTTACACTCCTCGCAGCGTCCCCCCGGTGAGTTAAATGAGAAGAAGCCAGCGTTATAGCCCATCTGCTTAGAAAGCTGCTGCTGAGCAAAGAGGTGGCGAATCTCGTCAAACGCCTTGAGATATATCGCGGGATTACTGCGCGACGACTTGCCGATAGGATCTTGGTCCACAAACTCCACCGCCTTCACCAAGTCGATGTCACCGCCAATCGCTGAATAGGTGCCTGGCGATTCGGCACTCTCGCCAATCTGCCGTGCTAAAGCCCTGTAAAGGATATCGTTGACAAGTGTCGATTTACCCGAGCCGCTCACTCCTGTCACCACTGTCATTACGCCGAGCGGGAATTTCACATCGATGCCCTTGAGATTGTTCTGCGCCGCACCTTTAACCTCGATATAGTTATTCCAATGACGGCGATGGCTTGGCAAGGCAATCTTCATCTCGCCAGTCAAGTATTTGAGGGTGTAGCTATGATCAATGCACAATTCAGAATGCACAATGCATAATCCACGATTACCGTTCCCCGATCTCCGATCCCCGATCCCCGATCCTCGTTCCACGTTCCTCGATTCCCGTTCCTCGAAATTGTCGATAGTGCCTTGATACACCACTTGTCCACCAAGCCTACCTGCTTCGGGCCCCATGTCGATGATATAGTCGGCGGCACGCATGATCTCTTCGTCATGCTCCACAACCACCACCGTGTTTCCAAGCGATTGAAGCATTTTGAGGACACGGATAAGTCGGTCATTGTCGCGAGGATGCAGACCGATGCTTGGCTCATCGAGGATATAGATAGAGCCAACCAACGTGCTTCCAAGCGACGTGGCGAGATTGATGCGCTGACTCTCGCCGCCCGACAGCGTCCCCGACAGACGGTCGAGAGTGAGGTAGGGGAGGCCCACCTCAATGAGGAACGAGAGACGGTTATTAATCTCTGTGAGAAGACGTTTTGCGATTGTGGCATCCTCGTTGTCGAGTTTCAGGTCTTTGAACCACTGCGAAAGTTGGTCGATGGGCAGATGCACTAAGTCGCCGATGGTCTTACAGTTGATTTTTACATAGTTGGCATCCATTTTTAGCCTTGACCCATTGCATGCGGGACACACTGTCTTGCCACGGTAGCGTGCCAACAGCACTCTATACTGGATTGAATAGGATTTGCTCTTTATCCACTCAAAGAATCCGTCAATGCCTGGAAATTCAGGACATCCGTGCCACAGCAGGTCGCGCTGCTCCTGGGTGAGCTGGTAATAGGGTTTATGAATGGGAAAACCATATTTTGAGGCGATGCCGATGAACGCGCTTTTCCATTCGCTCATCACCTGACCGCGCCAGCACATCACGGCATCGTCAAAAATCGACAGCGTCTTATTTGGCACCACAAGATTCTCATCAATGCCGACTATACTTCCGAAACCCTCGCAGGTTTCGCATGCGCCGATGGGGTTGTTGAAGTTGAACATCAGGTCGTTAGGCTCCTTGAATGTGATGCCGTCGGCCTCAAAACGCTTGGAGAACACCTGCTCGCTCGTTGTTCCATCGTCATTGAAAATGAGCAGTATGCACTCTTCGTGCCCCTCATAGAATGCGGTGGCGATGGAGTCAAGAAGTCGCAACTCGTCATCGTTGCTGATGGGTGAGGCCATGCGGTCGATGAGCAGTCGGTAATTTAAGTCATTGCCGGCTTCTATTGCTTCGGTGATAGGAATGAATTTGCCGTTATTCTCTAATCTGGAATAGCCCCCTTTGAGCAGGATGTCGAGTTGCTGGCACAAGTCGCGACCTTCGGGCAGAATGATAGGGGAGAGCAGCGCAAAGCGCACTCCGTCAGGCTGCTGCTTAATGGCATTGATTACATCGGCAGTGGTATGCTTTTTCACCAATGCTCCGCTCACAGGCGAATAAGTCTTGCCGATGCGGGCGAAGAGTAGCCGCAGATAGTCGTAAATCTCAGTTGAAGTGCCCACGGTGCTGCGGGAGTTGCGGTTGTTGACCTTCTGCTCTATGGCGATTGCAGGTGGCAGTCCCTTAATGAAATCGCACTCGGGCTTAGTCATGCGTCCAAGAAATTGGCGGGCGTAAGAAGAAAGACTCTCGACATAACGCCGCTGTCCCTCGGCATAGAGCGTGTCGAACGCCAACGATGATTTCCCCGACCCAGAAAGACCGGTTATAACCACAAACTTGTTGCGGGGTATGGTAACATCAATGTTTTTCAGATTGTTGACTCGTGCTCCCTTAACAATTATGTCGTTGCTCTTCATTGTCTCTATTGAATTTGGATTGCAAAAATACACATTTTTTAGATAAACATGATTAAATATTTTGATAGAATTTGTTTGATTAGAAATTTTATTGTAATTTTACACGATTTTTTATGTTAGATACAAATTTTAATAAAAAATATTAATCTCTGATTTTATGAAAAACAAGAAAAACAATCTATTTGTTCTTTCTCCGCACAGTTTTCTATTAGTGGCTATTATGCTGGTATTCAGCGTTACTGCCAAGGCCCTGCCATTTGTGCCCACTACCGACCCATCGGCATCAGACACCAAGTGGTATCATCTAAAAACCGAGGGATTTTATGTGGTTGGAGGTCAATACTCAGCCACAGTTTCTACCTCATCATCAAATAACAACGATTATCAGTGGTGTTTTGTCGGCACTGAAAGCACTGGTTATAAAGTGTATAACAAGCAGTACGGCAAATATTTGGGTGATGAGGGTTACATGATATCCCTTGACACTGATGAGGAATACATGATTGTGTTTTACAAGCCACGAACCGCCAACACTTTTTACCTGATGCACACAATCAAGGATAATGGTGCAAATTTGAATTACTATCTGTATTATGATGCCGAAGAGGAAGGGTTGGCAACTCATGGCACAACAGGAAATGACACTAGAGGATGTTTCGAGGCTGTTGAAGCCGGCAACACGCCACAGTCCACGGAATGGACTCGTTATGATACAAACGGTGTAGGCTACAAATATATTGATGGCGGAACAAGCCCCTACGCTAATGAGTCATCCGACAACCTGAGCGATAACGATGCCAGCACTAAATTTTGCGGTTCTCCGTCCAATTTATGGGTTATTATCGAGGCAAGTAAGAGAGTTCCGGTTTACCAATACTCAATAGTAACCGCCAACGACTCTAGGCAGTATCCCACGCGAGCCCTCCGCAGTTGGAAACTCCAAGGTTCTAACGATAATGCCAATTGGGATGATATTGACGTTCGCACCGACTGCCCGTTGATGCCATTCGCCGATCAGGAGGAGGTTTTGTTTTATATAGGTGGAGGAACCACATACCGCTACTTTAAGTTTACCTGCACCGCAGGTGCCAAATCTGACATTTCACAAATCAGTGAGATATGGATTAACGGCCAACAGCACTATTGGGCCTCGCCAACCGTCACCCAGCCCACTTGCGGCGTTCACGGCACAAAAGTTTATTTCTGCAACGACTGCCATTCCTACAAAACCGAGATTATTGAGCCCACTGGTAATCATAACTATGTGGACGGAGTTTGTAGCCTTTGTGGGAAGAAAGAAAATGAGATTATCCTGCTTGACAATGGACAAGCGAATCCCTATAAGAACAAATTCCTGCATCAATACCGCAACAACAATGGCACTTGGCCTGCGGCACCAAACGGATGGAACACAGTGAATTTCAATGACAACGGATGGGAAGAGATGACTATGCCAACGGCCAGCGTAGGACATTCGGGAAGTCCTTTCACATCACTGATATATAATTCATATTGGTACGGAGAATATAACAGCTACTTGTTCCGTCGCACATTCAATCTCGATAAAGTTGATGCGAATGCCACATATACTTTCAGTTGCGTCCACGACGACAATATGGTGGTTTATGTCAACGGGCAGGAAGTGATAAATGCAGAAGGATGGACTGAAACACCCAATAACTGCACATGGAATAACGCTAAGGAGGAGTTCAACATCCCTGCCTCGGCGTTCCAGGCAGGAAAGAACGTGCTGGCGATATACATGCAACAGAATTTTGGCGGGACATACTTCGACTGCGATTTAAGAATGAGTGCCCCTTCAATCGTTCAAGGTGATGTGAACGGTGACGGGGTTGTGACAGCTGCCGATGTGACTGCGCTTTATGATTATCTGCTCAGCAATGACACCTCCAATCTCAAGAATGGCGACCAGAACTGTGATGGCTCTATCACCGCCGCTGATGTAACAGCAGTTTATGACATTTTATTGGGTATTTAGTAGCCTTTAAACCATCAATGTCAATTGTGGTCTAAGTGGTGACAAAACCTTCAAAAGAGTGTTGTGAAAAATCATTTACTTTTTAATAATAAAAAATATGAAAAACTTATTGAAATCATTACTCGTTATCGCAATTTGTGCGATGCCGGTAGTTTCCATGGCTCAGCCTGAGTCGTGCAAGGTGAAATTCTCGGGGTCAAAACCAACAATCAAAGATTATGCTAAGGCTTATTGCTCTCAATTTGAGCAGGGCAGTTTTGAGCGTCAGGCTCTTGCCGCATTCAGCAAAGGCAATTCTAAAAAATGTGTTGTTGATGTCAAAAACGGATATGTAAAATACTCTGTTAAACAGGATGGCGTACTCGAGACACTCGAGATGTGCTTTTGGAACTGCGACAACAAAAACGAAAAGCTGGTTGCCGTGAACCGAGTGAGCGAGAATGGATATCTTGACGAGAGTTTCCTTGAGTTCTATCGCTACAATGTCAAGACTAAAACCATGAAGCACATCGAGCCTCCTTTTACAAGTGATATTCGGCTCATAGACATGGTTGACCTCAGCGTGGCAAGTGACGAGATCGTTGAACAGGTGAGTAGTGCCAGAAATGAGGATGCGAACAAATACTGCCCCGTCTTTATGCTTCCCCGCTACGGCAAGAACATCACTTTCCGCATGGCCGATCCCAATGCTATCCATCCCGCTTTGCAGCGCACCTGCACTTTGATTTGGGACGGTTCGCAATTCAGTGTTGATAGATAAGGCTGAAGTATGAAGTAAGAAGTATAAGTAAAAAGTAAGAAGGACAATCACATTTTAATAACTGATTATGAAAAAAATATTTTTTAGTCTAATTGTGGCGTCGATGGTAATTCTGCCGCAGCAAGTCGTTGCACAAGGTCTCAAGACCAGTGGCTCGAGTGCTGTCGACATCGTTCCTGCCGGCTGGGAGTCAATATTCAAGACCGGCGACTTGAACAAAGACGGCATTGCCGACCTCGTGATTATTGCCACACCATGCAAAGAAGAGAATATGACCACCCGTGACGACGGATATGTATATAACTTCAATCAGCCGATACTAGCAATCTACTGGGGAGAGAAAAACGGCAACTTCAAGCTCTTTAAGCAATACGATAACGTGATTCCAGTACGCCCCGACGAGTTTATGAGCATCGATCCTAGTCTTGAAATCGCCAAGAACGGTTCGCTCAGAATTATACTTGAATATTTCGCGAGTGCAGGAAGCTGGACACAGCCCACATCAACGCACGTTTTCAGCTATCGTAACGGAGACTTTTTCCTTATTGGGAAAGATGTCGTAGAGCTTGAGCGCACAACAGGCAAAACTGTATCTACCAGCGAGAACTATCTCACTCACAAGCGCATCGTCACTACCGATCGTCCAAATAGAAAGCCGACAGTGAAAAATACTCGTCTGCCGAAATCAGCATTAAAGCCATTGGGTTTCAACCTCGACGAGTCGGATGAGTAAATAACATACTCTAATCTTATTAAGAATAAAGTGGTTTGGTCTTGTCTAACAGGTCAAGCCACTCATTTTTTTAGATTTTTGTTTTTTGCTTCCGAAAAACATAAAAAAGTTTCGGTTCATCAAATTTTTGTAATTAAGAAAAAATGTCTATATTTGCAGTGTAAAAACTGATTATAATATGGACGACGAATTGAGAAAAAGACTTGATAACGACGAGAATGGCCTTCTCACATATGAGTATATAGCCAATAATATCAACAATTCGGACTTTTACCAAGAAGTTGACGGATTGATAGATAATATAATTAAAGTAGATAAAACGGGACAATTTGTGGTGAGCACTGCTCGTTACCTCAATGCCATTGATAAAGAGGTTTATGCGCCACAAATCGACCGCCTGATTAAAGCGGCGATTGTTGCTGACCGTGAGCGCGCTTACCTTGGAGTGCTTGCCGCTTCAATATGGGGCGACAACTACAAGGAGCGTGCCGCCTCTCTTATCGCCACCGACGACAACTTCCGTCGCATTTACAAGAGATTATATCCAATAGGAATCTAGACACAATGCACATAATCAATGCGCAATGCATAATCTATTTGTTCGTTAACTCGTCAACTAAATACTGATAACTCACAACTCACAACTGAAAACTCATAATTATGTCACAAAAATATTTCAAAGGATTGGTTGCCATAGCGGCTGTAATCGCCTTGATTTTTAGTGTAAAAGCAATGGTATCCAATTATGATGTAATATCCATCGAGAACAAAACTCCAACTATGTCGATAGATTTAAACAACACTACACGGGTGCTACTTGAAACCACGTACGGAGAGATTGAACTTGCGCTCTACAATGAGACTCCTATCCATCGTGACAACTTCATTAAACTAGTTAATGAGGGGGCATATGATGGTGTGCTTTTTCATAGAGTGATTAATAATTTTATGATTCAAACTGGTGACCCCGACTCAAAGAATGCCACAGCCGATGCTCTGCTTGGCAGCGGAGGACCAGGCTATGACCTGCCAGCCGAGATAGTTTATCCCCAACTTTTCCATAAGCGTGGCGCATTGGCAGCTGCACGCGAGGGCGACGAAACCAACCCGGAGCGCAAGAGCTCGGGATCGCAGTTCTATATCGTCACTGGACGCCGTTATTCTGAATATCAGCTTAACGCAATGATAGAGCGACTTGCCGACCAATCAAAAGGGATGAAATTCCAAAGCCTGGCACGTGACCGTTGGCCCGAAATCGAATCACTGCAGGCACAAGGCGACACTACTGCGCTAATGAATCTCCAAAACGAGCTAATCAAGCAAACCGAAGAATGGTATGCTAAGAACCCAGTGCAGTTCACTCAGCAGCAGATTGACGCTTATTCTACTATTGGCGGCACTCCACATCTTGACGGAACATACACTGTATTTGGCGAAGTGGTGAGGGGAATGGATGTGGTTGACAAAATCCAGAATGTCACTACTGGTAAAAACGACCGCCCGGTGGATGATGTCAAAATCATTTCGGCTAAAGTATTGAAATAGGAAGTTTATGCTTTGCATAAAAGGTTAGTTTAGTGTTTAGAGGTCGCGGCTCTTGTCCCTACAAAACTAAAAACTAACGACTAAATTATGATTCAGTTCAATAAGTATACTTTTGATAATGGATTACGCTTAATTCATCATCAGAATACTGTAACCTCAATGGTTGCGGTGAATATGCTCTATGATGTCGGTTCCAGTGATGAGGAACCGAATAAAACTGGTCTTGCACACCTTATGGAGCATCTTATGTTCTCAAGGACAAAGCACATCACAAAATTTGATGATATCATGACTCGTGTGGGAGGGAACAGCAACGCGTGGACCAATATCGATGTTACCGACTATTACGAGGAACTTCCCGCCGTTAACCTTGAGACGGCGTTGTGGCTCGAGAGTGATAGGCTCCTTAATCTCGACCTTACCGATGAGAACGTGGAAGTGCAGAAAAACGTGGTGATTGAAGAATTCAAGCAGCGTTATCTCAATCAGCCCTACGGTGATATTCTCCACCTAATGCACGGACTCGCCTATAAGAAGCATTCTTATCAATGGCCTACTATAGGCAAAGATATTGACACTATAAAAGCGTTCACTCGTGACGATGTGGCAGATTTTCATCATCAGCATTATGCCGTCAACAATGCGGTAATGTGCATATCAGGAAATGTGGGATTTGAAGATACTGTCAAGTTAGTTGAGAAATGGTTTGGAGACATCGAGTCCCATACACGGCCACCGCGCTGCCTCCCGCAAGAACCTAAGCAGGAGAGCCCGCGTTTTGTCACACACCACAGCAATGTCCCCAACAACATGATATTCCGTACTTATCACATGTGTGGCCGCTGTCACGATGACTATCAAGCCACCGACTTGCTGAGTGATGTGCTCGGCAATGGCACCTCGTCGAGGTTTCATAAAGACCTGATACAAGGCACCGATATGTTCAGTGAGGTCAGCGCTTCGGTGCTTGGCTCACGCGACCCCGGACTGTTTTATATCAGGGCTTGTCTAGCGCCAGGTGCTGATTTTGACAAAGCAAACGCCGCTATCGACATGGTGCTCAAGAGTCTTAACGATGAAGGCGTGACGCGGAACGAGGTAGATAAATACGTTAACAAATATATCTCCAACAAACTCTTCGAGAGCGTGGGCTATGCCGAGAAGGCATCACTGTTGAGCGCCCATGAACTCCTGTGGGGTGCCGACGGCATAAACACAGAGAATGACAAGTACCGCATACTCTTGCCCACCGACATCCAACGCGTGGCGTTGCAAGTGCTGAATCCCAACAACTGCTCCACTATTTTCTACGGCCCCGACGCTTAGATGCACGACCATCAAAAACGTATCAAATAATAAAAAAACGGTCTCAAAACGCCGTTTTTTTCGTTTTTTGCCAAAAAATGAGCCCACAAATGAAAAAAACATCATTTTTTTTTCTCCATATACCAAAAAAGCAGTATTTTTGGGGTTAAAATTCAAATATAGGTAATAATACCTTTAAAAAAATGTAAATTATGGTAACGCGTGAAATGTCAGAATCGAACGTAAATGTCGAGAAAGACGTAACTCTTAATGCTGAGGCTGCTGTAGAAAATGTGGCAGAAACAGTTGAAAACAAATCTACTGAGATTGAAGAACCAGTAGCAGTTGAGAATCAAGTTGAAGTTCAGGTGGCTGAGGCGAAAAATGAAGAGCCAGAACCCGAGCCAGAACCACAACCAGAGGCAAATGCTGAGGAAGAGCCTCTTCCCGCCAATGATGCTGTAGAAGTGGTTGTTGAGGAGAAGGCAGAACCACAGCCCGAGGCTACAGCCGAATTAGAGCCCGAAGCACCGGCTGAGGTTAAACCTGATGAAGAGCCTGAGGAAAAACCTGTGGAAGAACCCGCTGTTGACTTCTCCACACTCGGCAAGGAACAACTTGTAGAACAACTTGAAAAACTGATGGCAATGCCAGTAGAAAGTGTCAAAGAACGAGTAGCACAAATCAAGGGTGCCTTCTTCGCTATTAGGAAAGAGGAAATCAGCAAAGAAAAGGCTGCTTTTCTTGAGAGCGGTAACGAAGAGGAGGCCTTTGTTGCTCAAGAAGATGATGTCGAGCTCAAGATAAAAGAGCTGCTCGCGGAGTTTAAAGAAAAACGCGCCGAGTTCAATGCCGAGCAAGAAGCTGTGAAGCAGGCCAATCTCGACAAGAAGAACAAGATAATCGAGGAAATAAAGACCATCTCTCAAGATACCGATAATATCAACCGTCAGTTTGCTCATGTGCAGCAACTGCAGCAAGAGTTCAAGAGCATTGGTGAGGTGCCGTCAACCAGCACTACCGAAGTTTGGAAAGCCTATCAGGCCGCAATTGAGAATTTCTACGATCTCTTGAAGATAAACAAGGAGTTGAGAGACTATGATTTCAAGAAAAACCTTGAGATAAAACAACAACTGTGTGAATCGGCCGAAGCTCTTGATGAAGAGACCGATGTTATTGCCGCCTTCAAGGCGCTTCAGGCTCTCCATGACAAGTGGCGCGAGACAGGCCCTGTGGCTAAGGAGATAAGGGAGCAGGTTTGGGCTCGATTCAAAACCGCTTCTGCTGTCATCAACAAGAAGCACCAAGCTTATTTTGAGGAGCGTAAGGCAAGCGAGAAAGAGAATGCCGAAGCTAAGACTGCTTTGTGCGAAGAAATAGAGAAAATCGACACTGACGGTCTCAAGACCTATGCTGCTTGGGATGAAGCCACCAAACAGATAATTGGCCTTCAGGAAGAGTGGAAGAAGCTCGGTTTTGCATCACGCAAGATAAACACTTCGCTCTATAACCGTTTCCGTAAGTCATGCGATGACTTCTTTGCCAAAAAGGCTGCTTTCTTCAAATCAATGAAAGAGGAATTGGCGTCAAACTTGGCGAAAAAGACTGAACTCTGCGAGAAAGCCGAAGCTCTAAAAGATTCTACCGACTGGAAAGAGACTAGCGATGCTCTTGTTGCTCTCCAAAAGGAGTGGAAGACCATTGGCCCGGTGGTGAAGCGTCACAGCGATGCCGTGTGGAAACGCTTTATTTCGGCATGTGACTATTTCTTCGAACAGAAGAAAAAACAGACTTCCAGCCAGCGCTCGGTAGAGCACGAGAATCTCAAAGCCAAGAAAGAGCTTATAGCTCAGATTACTGCAATCCTCGAGTCGGAAGAAGTTGAAGATGATGCACCTCAGAAGATTAGAGACCTCATGTCGAAATGGCAAACCATAGGTCATGTGCCTTTCAAAGAGAAAGATAAGATTTACGCAGCTTATAAGGAGGTCATCGACAAGGCGTTCGAGAAATTTGACATGAAAGCTATAAGAAGTCGCTTGTCAAACTTTGAGAATACCATGAGTCAATCGGGCAGCGACAAGGTTTATCACGAGCGTGAAAAACTCGTGCGTGCCTATGAGCAGAAGTGCAACGAACTCAAGACCTATGAGAATAATATGGGATTCTTTAATGCCACCTCTAAGAGCGGCAACACAATTGTTAAGGAGATGGAGCGCAAGATTGGCAATCTCAAGGACGAGATAGCGTTGCTGGAGCAAAAAATTAAGATTATCGACGAAAAAATTTAATCTTTTGTTATATAGTCACTCTTCATGATTGTGGAGAGTGACTATGTTGATAAAACTACTGATTTGGGTTGTGAGAAGTAAAGGCAGATATGGACATTTTATCCGCTGGATTTTTATTGTCATTGACTTTATTGTCCTTAATGCAGCCTATATCATCACATGCATGATTATAGGCGATATGAACACATTGCCGTTCTTCAGTAGGCAAGTGTGGTTGATGCTCAACATATCGTTCTGCATTGTTGTTTATGTCTTGAGCTCACTCCACGACAAGAGAGTGGTGTATATCGACCGCGTGCTCATTCATCTTGTGAGATATGTTCTGCTTCACGCTGTCATTTTCCTTATGCTGGTGTCTTTCATTGGTGCCCTGCCCAAGTGGAGATATGTGCTGATGTTCTATGGCATCTTCACGTTGTCGCTCTCTCTGTGGTGGATCGTCTCAAGAAAATTGCTTAAGTGGTATCGCAGCAAGGGATATAACTACAAGCAGATTGTAATAATCGGTGGTGGGCATGCCGGGGCTGGAGTGCGACTCATGAAACAACTTGAGAAGGACCAGGGATATGGATATCATGTTGTGGGATATTTCGATTCAGAGCCAATAGAAGATATGCCATGCTACTCTGCTGGAATAGAAACCCTTGAAGATTTTCTTAATGAGCACAGGGTTGATGAGATGTATTGCGCTGTACCTGAGAATGAGCGCAACGAGCTTCAGAGCATGATAAACCTTGCTGAGCGCAATGCCATAGATTTTTATTATGTGCCTCAACTAAGTAAATATATCTCACGGCGATTTGAGATTGAGACGCTTGGGGTGGTGCCTGTCTTGTCGGTGCGGCGACATCCCCTGAACAATCCTCTTAACCAGTTTGTTAAACGTGCATTCGATCTGTTTTTCTCGTCGTTGGTACTGCTGTTTTCTCCCATTGTATTCATTCCCATTGCAATAGGCATCAAGCTGTCGTCGCCAGGGCCGGTATTCTTCAAGCAGGAGCGCACTGGCTATCGCGGACGCTCGTTCTTGTGCTATAAGTTCCGTTCTATGAGGGTTAATGACAAGAGCGATACCCTGCAGGCGACCAAAGATGACCCGAGGAAGACAAAATTCGGCAACTTCCTGCGCAAGACAAGCCTCGATGAATTGCCGCAGTTCATCAATGTGTTTATGGGTGACATGTCGATTGTGGGGCCTCGTCCTCACATGGTGCAGCAGACCAAGGAATATAGCGAACTAATTGATAAATACATGCTTCGCCACACCATCAAGCCAGGCATCACTGGCTGGGCGCAAGTTAATGGCTATCGTGGCCCCACCGATGAGCTATGGAAGATGGAGAAACGTGTGGAGCTTGATGTGTGGTATGCCGAGAACTGGAATTTCATGCTCGACATCAAGATAATGTTCCTCACAGTGTTTAATGCCATTCGTGGAGAAAAGAACGCTCTATAAGGGGAATGCGGAATCCCCGATCCACGAACTTCGATAAACGATAATCGAATGCGGAATGCTTTATGCAAGACCTGGAACACAAAGCACTTGCCGTATTAAGAAAATTCTACGGTTACGACTCTTTTTACCCCATGCAATATGAAGTGATAGAGCATGTTGTCAGGGGTAATGATGCCGTAGTGCTCATGCCCACCGGCGGTGGCAAGTCGTTGTGCTATCAGATTCCAGCGTTGCTCATGCCGGGCTGCTCTATAATTGTGTCACCGCTATTGGCATTGATGAAGGACCAGGTTGATGCTCTCATTGCTAATGGAGTGCCTGCTGCCGCCATCAATAGTCAGCAAAGCGAGTTGCAAAATCGTGATGTGCTGGAAAATGTGTTCAAGCAAAACATAAAATTGCTTTACATCTCACCTGAGCGACTGCTGGCCGAGATGGACATGTGGTCCCAGGATATGCTGATCAATATGATTGCCATCGATGAGGCACACTGCATCTCGCACTGGGGGCATGATTTCAGGCCGGAATACAGTCAGCTCTCGCTCGTTAAGGAGCGATTCCCCGGTGTTCCGATTTTAGCCCTTACCGCCACCGCCGATCGCTTGACACGCATCGATATAAAAGAGCAGCTCAACATTCCCGATGCCAAGATTTTCCTCAACTCCTTCGACCGCCCAAATATCTCTCTAAATGTAGTGAACGGTCTTAGTGGCCGCGCAAAGCTCAAGCGCATTGTCAACTTCATTGAGAAACATCAAGGGCAAAGCGGTATTATATATTGCCTGAGCAGGAAAAACACCGAATCCCTTGCCGACAGTCTGCAGGGTTTGGGCATTGATGCCCAAGCGTTTCATGCTGGCATGTCAACTACTGACAAACTGCGTGTGCAGCAAGATTTCATCAACGATGACCTGCAAGTGATTTGCGCAACCATTGCCTTCGGCATGGGCATTGACAAGAGCAATGTCAGGTGGATTATCCACAACAATATGCCCAAGAACATTGAGAGCTATTATCAGGAAATAGGACGTGCTGGCCGCGATGGCATGAAAGCCGACACTCTGATGTTCTACTCTTTTGGCGATGTCAAAACTTTGATGAGCTTTGCGCATAATTCGGGACAGGCGATGATAAATGTCGAGAAGTTGAACCGAATGCAGCAGTACGCCGAGGCTACAGTGTGCCGACGACGCATCTTGCTAAACTAACGTGAGTTCGATGAATTTTAATTGATTGAAAATTAGGAAAATAGCGGCATTTTTAGTAATTTTGTAGTGCAAAAACAAATATTAAAAACAACCGCTATGTTTCCTGAAGGCAAAATTATAGAAATTTTCTCAATGTGT
>JAFYYG010000044.1 GCA_017557625.1 Muribaculaceae bacterium | reverse complement strand
TGCCTATTTCATCGCTCCTAAGAGCTGGACCAAGTGCAACGTGTGGGTTTGGAGCAACACTACAGGAACCAACTTCACCACCTCTGGAACTTGGCCTGGAGATCCCATCAATTATGTTGGCAACACCTCTGATGGCAGTCCTGTTTACCAGTGGATAGGTCCTGACATTGATGAAACCGACCGCACCGAATTCATCATCTTCAACAATGGTTCTACCCAAACTGCCGACCTCGACTATGTGGCTGGTGGCGTTTACAACCTGTCTGGCAAGCTGCTCTACACCGTTCCCAACCCAGGTGGTAACACTCCAATACCTGGCGACGTGAACGGTGATGGCGATGTAACAGCTGCCGATGTCACTGCTCTCTACGACTTCCTTCTAACCAACGACATCACCAACCTCGTTAACGGTGACCAGAATGGCGATGGCGACATCACAAGCGCCGATGTCACTGCTGTATATGACATACTACTTGGAGTATAAGCCACATTACAGCATCACAACTATAGTGAAGTAAATCATCTAATCAAGGGCATGCTATTTTGTAGCACGCCCTTGATTTTTTAATGCCACAGCTATTATATCCCTGAAATATATCGTAAATTTGTTAACATTATTTCTCATTACCATGAAAAATCAAAAAAATATTGGAGCCACAGCAAAAAATTATTACAATTTATTAGGAAATTAATATTTTTTTCTTATATTTGCAAATGATTTTGAAACTCAGCTACCTTTTAAGATAGTGACTCTACCTGTTATCAACCTAATAGACAACTTATTAATCAAATAATTTTAAATACCCAAGAGACTATGGCTACACCAAAACTTGACGACCTCGACTACAAAATCCTGAACATGCTGTCGAGTGACGCACGCAAACCTTATCTTGAAATTGCCCGAGAGTGCAACGTCTCGGGTGCTGCAATCCACCAGAGAATTCAGAAACTCAATTCTATGGGTGTAATCAGCGGGTCGATTTCGCTCATCAATCCTGTTTTAGTGGGATATGAAACTTGCGCTTATGTGGGCATTTTCCTGAATGACTCGTCAAAATTCGAGACCGTTGTTGAGCACCTTAGAGACCTTCCTGAAGTTGTGGAATGCTATTTTACCACAGGCAAGTACGACATGTTTGTGAAGCTCTATGCTCACAACAACGACCACCTGCTCAAGCTCATCCACGACAAGTTCCTGCAACTGGGTCTTGGACGCACCGAGACTCTGATTACCTTTAAAGAGGTGTTTAAGAGACAAATTCCAATCAAGAAACTCCCCCCCAAGAAGTGACCTATCATCACTCATGAGCAACTATGATGCAATCCTGTGCCACGCCATCGAAATGGCGAAACAGGCAGGGAAGATTCAGCTCAGGTTATTCAGGTCAAAGGAGCTGAACATCGCCACCAAGCAAAACGACTTTGACGTAGTTACTACTGCCGACAAAGCCAGCGAACGAGCGATTGTTGATTTCATTAATGACATTTATCCCGACCACTCGATTCTTACCGAGGAGTCGGGATTATCTTTGCACGGCAACCCCGAATGGGAATGGGTCATCGATCCGCTCGACGGCACCACAAACTATAGCGCCGGGCTTCCGTGGTTCAATGTGTCGATAGGAATCAAGCATCACGGCGAGGCGGTGGCGGGAGTTGTATATGCGCCACGACTGGGAGAACTGTTTGCTGCAGTTAAAGGTGGAGGGGCTACTCTCAACGGCCAGCCCATCACGCCCAGCGAGACCCCCACCCTCACTAAGGCAGTTGTCGCTACAGGATTCCCCTACGACAAAGCAGTGAACCCAGACAATAACCTCGACAATTTCAAGCGCATCATGCCGGTGGTGAGAGGACTCAGGCGGCTTGGCTCTGCTGCCCTCGACATCTGCTATGTGGCAGCGGGATTTCTCGACGCTTATTGGGAGTTGAACCTCAACGAGTGGGACGTGTGCGCCGCCATGCTCATAGCTCATGAGGCTGGGGCCTACGCCGAGCGTTTCCGCCCCGACCGCAACTGGAGCGTCCTGGCATCAAACCCAGCTCTTGCGCCAACCTTGCTTAACGAGCTCAACCCTCACCCAGCTGACAAAGCTGACCTAGAATAACGTGAGTTCGACGAAAAATAAATTGCTGTGTATCAGCTGCTTTCCTAAGACCCCTCCTCTCTGCCTATGGCACCTCCCCTCAGTCAGGGGAGGAATCCGCTGGCACGAAGTGACTGAGGAATATGACAAGAGTGAAATTGTAAATCCTTGAGTCTGTCATACTCCCCCGCCCCCCTCTATCTTAGATGGGAGCTGCTAATGCTAAGATAGGGGGATGGTGAGAGAATGAAAAACTGCGAACTTTGAGCCCTAAATTATGAACTATTTGAGGCTCACTCCCAACAGAATATTATACACTTCTGTCACATCGGTACTGGTGATAGAGCCGTCACCATTAACATCGCCATTTAAAGCGCTACTGGCATCGCCAGTAAGCAAGAAGTCGTAAAGTGAAGTGACATCAGCGCTTGTCACCACGCCATCGTTGTTTACATCGCCTACCACGCCACTCAAGTTATATTCCTTTACTGTCATAAACACTTTTCTTACCGAGAAGCGCGATTCGATATTGGCATCCCAGCAGGCAAGGCGCAACTTGAATGGCTCGTCAGCAATATCGGTGATTTCAAAATCCACCTCAAAATTACGGTCTCGCACTTTTGTAGTAAATGTGTGTTTAACCTCCTGCAGCACAGAATCCTTGTCATTAATAAGCTGCACATAAACCTTTCCTAATGTGTTGTTGTATTCTGATTCTTCATAACCATTAGTGCGACCAACGACATTCACAGTGATGCTCTTGACATTTGGCGCAGTAATCTCGGGAGATATCAGCGCATAATCCCCATAGAGATTGATGTTGTCCTGACTGATATTATTGTTGTTGATTTCCACACCGCTCTGAGTATATACCCATCCGTCAAAATTGTAGGTTTTAAATTCCAACAAGACATCGGCTGCGTGAGCCACTAATATAGATACAAGAAAAAGCAATAGTAAAGCTGACCGTTTCATACAATTTTTCTCTTTGATTTATTATTCAGCAAATTACGCAAAAAAAAGCGAGATGAGCAAATTTTTCAAAAGAAAAAGAAAAAGGTGTGCCGAATCATTGCTTTTGAAAGCGAGAACGACACACCTCAAAACACTAAATATTAACGTATTATCTTAGTCGCAGTTTGTGAACCGTCGCTATAGTGTGTAACCACGATGTTGACGCCGTCAAACGGCTTGTCACTTGCCACGCCGGCTATATTGTAATAAGTGTGAGAGACAACCTGCTTGTCACCGGCTACAGTGCTGATGGCTGTTTGTTCCGCATACTTGAGTATGGGTGCGACAGCCAACGAGATTGGGTCATCAACGTTCTGATACCATGTGCCGGTCTCAAGGTAGTTGTAGTTGGCACCCTCGTCATATACGAAATGGTAGCCAGTGCATTTCTCGCCCTCGGCGCGACGGCACAGCAAGATGGCGATATCATCGCCATTGTTGTTGGGGAATGGTCCCACTACAGCGAAGAACTCGGTGCCAGCCTTCACCTCAACTGGAGCGTCGAAGGCAAACTCGGTGGCGTTGACAGTAGTCGGGTCAAATGCGAGGTCGCCAGCTTTGAGACTTGTGCTGCCCAAAACCTCGCCAGGCATGCCATCGTCACCAGCTGCAACAATCTTCACCACAATGTCGGCATCGGTCGATGCAGCGGTAGTTTTGCCGAAGTAGATGTTCACCTTGCTGATAGTGGCATCAGCGAGAGGAGCGTCGAAATGCTCGGCAAACTCGCCCATACCGAGCCAGTTGGTGCCGGCATAGTTGCCATACCATCCCATCTCCATCATCATCAGGTCGCTGTTCTCTTCGGGAGCGATGTTCCAGATTTCCTGTTCGCCACCAACCTGAATAGCGTCGTCAACGGTTTCAAACACGTTGCTGCCCATGTCGTTGGACACCTCAAGACGGATGCCGTAGTTCCCTTCTTGAGTATAGGTGACTATCGGGTTCTGCTCATCGCTGGTTGCAGGATCGGCACCATCAAATGTCCAAGCCCATTGTGTGGGGTTGCCAGTGCTGGCATCCTTAAAGGTAAGAGGCACGTTGACAGGCACAAACATAAATACCCACGGCGACTGATAAGCGCCAGCGGGAAGACCGACGTTGGCAACAGGTGCATCGCCTTCTACGTTGACGTAAGCCTCACGTGTGGCGGTGGCGGTAGTGCTGCCGTCACCAACGGTAAGGGAGACGGAATATGAACCAGCCTTGTCGTAGGTCACCACGGGATTCTGCTCGGTGCTGGTGGCTGGTGTGCCGCCTTCGAAAGTCCAATTCCATGATGTCACGTTGCCGGTGCTCATGTCAAGGAAATGCACGCTCTCGCCCTCCTTGATGTTGATAGTGGCATCGTCACCATTGTTGGCCTGCATTATTTTGAAGCCGTCGATAGCCTCATCCTCGCCATAGTCACCTTGATAGACAAATGAGAATTTCACACTCTTGCCGGCATAGTCGGCAAGATTAACGGTGAACTTCTCCCAACTGGGACCGTCATAGCCCATATTCTGCGCCCATTGGAACTGGTCGATGAGCAGTGTTGAATTGCCATCGACGTTGGCAAAAAGTTTCCATGCGCCATAAACCATATAAATGCCGCTAGCGTAGCAATAAAACTCAAGCTGGCTGTTGTCTAAAATCTCAATAGCAGGAGAAGTTGCAACCTCGTTCTGACCACTTGCATAATTGAGAACCATTGAATACTGGCTGTTGCTGTCGATAGTAGAGAACGACGGGGTGCGGTTGCCAAGTTTCCAAGTAGAAGAGCTTGTGCTGGTGTAGCTCCAAGTGTTGAACTCGTCCTGGCTGTCCCACCCCATCTCATAATAGGGCACCATAGCCTCACTGGCTCCAAAAGCCGCCGTCAACCCTTGCGCAGCTGCATTAAGGCACACAAGTGATGAAACAAAAAGTAAAAGAGTAATTTTTTTCATAGCTTTTATTGTTGTTAGTGAAATTGTTTTTGTAATGCAATTCAGGCGTCGAGCGTACCCTGGCATTCGGGATAAGCAGAACAACCCCAAAATTGCCGTCCTGCTTTTGTTCCGCGTTTTATAGTGCGTTTTGCTCGAGCATTCGAGTTTTCGAGTTTACGATATTTTACAATGCAAAAATACACAATTTTTTTAAATATAGTGTGCTAATATAAAATATTTGTTATCCACTTGGCAGTGGGTGCAGAAAATCACAAAACTACATTGAAAATATTTTGCTGAGAAATATCTATAATATATCTTTGCAGTGGATTAATCGTTTGCTAGTTTAAAATGCGAAATATCATCTATAAAATCTCGCTGCTAGTGATGGTGTGGCTGTGCCTGGGCGGTGTAACCAGTGCCCAGGACGTGGTGCGCGTGGGCATGGCGTGGCAGCCTGATGAGAAAGCCTACGAGCGAGTGGCGTGGTCCATAGAGCTCGCTGATGGCGAGGCGGTCATCTTGCCACAAATGCGTCCTGCCGGCTTTGACTATGACAGCACTGAGCTTCAAAGTAAATATCTCGACAGCGATGGTGTGCTGCTTCAGCAGTATGCCGACCAGGTGAAGCGCAACACCTATCATGGCACCACCATCGACTCGCTGATGAAGGGCATCGACGCTGTGGTGTTCCTCGGCGGCGAGGACATCAGCTCTACCCTATTCCGCGAGCCGCAGCCGTGGCATGGCATTGCTGGCGACGTGTGCAACGCCACGCGCGATGTGTCGGAGTATCTCACCATGTCCTACTGCCTCGACCACGACATCCCCGTGCTGTGCCTGTGCCGAGGTATGCAGATGCTTGGTGTGGTGTCGGGGGCAACGTTAATTCAAGACCTTGGCACATATTACTCGGTGCAAGGTGTTGATTATAACAACCTGCACCGATCCGTGCGCGACGAGAACGGCAAACGCCACTACACGCCTCACGACGTGCAGGTCACCGACCGCTCGTCGCTGCTCTACAGCATAGCGCTGAGCGACGAAATCAAGAATGCGCCGTCGTGGCACCATCAAGTGGTGGGCAGTGTGGAAGGCACCGAACTCAAGGTCACCGGAATAACACCCACTCAAGGTACCGACATCATCGAGGCCATCGAGCGCAACGACAAGACCTTTGCCTTAGGTGTGCAGTTTCACCCCGAAGAGGCTGTGTGCCAGCACCTCAACAACTCCCCTACCGCAGGCACATTCATGCAACTATACGAGGGTGTTAACTACTTCAAGGCACTGATTAATTCAAGCAAACAAGCTAACAAGTAAACAAGACAAAAGTATTCACTACAACTTGACAAAAAAACAACCAACAAACTAACTAACAAGTCGTAGACTTGGCAATGTGCGAAACACATTGTGAAGCGAAGCGACACTGTGTGACAACTATGAACATAGATTGGGCAGAAGGACTGCATTGTGCAGTGACGGTGTGCGACACCGAAGGGAAAGTGATTTACATGAACGAGAAATCACGAGAGACATTCAACAAAGACGGCAAGTCAATGGTAGGGCAAAACCTGTTTCCCTGCCACAAGGAGCGTTCGCAGGCGATGATACGCCATATGATGGAGAGCGACACCATCAACGCCTACACCATCACCAAGAACGGCCAGCGCAAGATGATTTACCAATCGCCCTGGCGCGTCAACGGAAAAGTCGCCGGCATGGTGGAAATATCAATGGTCATCCCCAACGACATGCCGCATTACGACAGAGACAAGGGATAGAAAGCAATATGGTGACCAGCAAAGTAACCCCACCTCAACCACCAAAATTGTTAAATAACAATCTATTACACAATTATATTAAGCGTGGCCTTTATGACAAGGTCACGCTTATTTTGCTTACATCTTTTTCGAGCGGAGAACAAAATCTGACAACTAATAACTGATATCTGACAACTTTTTACTACCTTTGCACCGCTTTATAATAACAATAGATTTTTACACAATCAAAATAATGGCCGAAATCAAGAAAAAAACAGCATCGTCGAGAGCAAGAACGTCAAACAGAAAATCAAGCAAAAGACCAACTTGGGTCAAATGGTTAGTTGGTGTTGCGGCAGCACTTGTTGTCCTTGCGGCAGTGGCAGCGATAGTCATTGTGCCTACTGCCACATCAAAGTATCATAGCAAAGATAAAGACAACAAAGATGCTATGATTTTCATAAGGCAGGGATCAACTCTTGAGGATGTTAGAGATTCTCTCGCTAAAGCTACAGATAAGGAGTTTGCCGACAATGTGGTGAAGCTGCTGAAATACACAGGTACCGACTTGAGCAAGCGGCAAGGTGCATTCATAATCAAGAATGACGAGAGTGCCTATAGCGTTGCCAGGCATCTAAGAAGTGGAGCAGCCAATGAGGTGAAAGTCACCATCAACAACCTGCGCACAAAAGAAGACCTCGCCGCACGCCTGTCAAAGACGCTCATGAGGCCTAAAGAGGAATTTCTTGCCGCGTTAAACAATGCTGAGATATGCCAAAGCGTGGGGATGACTACCGACAACATCACGGGATTATTCCTCGCCGACACTTATCAGTTCCTATGGGACGTGGAACCTGCCAAGCTCATCAAGCACATGAAGAGAAACAGCGACAACTTCTGGAATAGCGAACGAAAGTCCAAAGCCGAAAAGTTAGGTCTAACGCCTAACGAGGTGGTGGCGCTGGCCGCCATCGTGGAGGGTGAAATCATGAAGAATGACGAGAAAGGAATGGTGGCACGACTATATATGAACAGATTGAAACAGAATATGAAACTGCAAGCCGACCCAACGGTGAAGTTTGCACTCCAAAAATTTGATTTAATTCAAATCACCTACGATCAGTTAGCCGTCAAATCTCCGTGGAACACCTATTATGTGGAAGGATTACCTCCTGGCCCCATCTGCATGCCCGAGAAGTCAACAATCGACGCAGTTCTCAACGCCCCTGAGCACAACTACATATATATGTGCGCCAAGGATGATTTATCAGGCTATCACAATTTTGCTGAAACCTACGCACAGCACGAAGCCAACGCCGCCAAGTATCATAAAGCCCTTAGAGAGTATAAACAGAAAAAGAATATTAAGTAGAATATCTCTTTTTCACTGACAGACTTCATTCTTCCATATCAGCTTCCATGTCAGGATTCTCAAAGGGTTTTGAGTCCATTATCTCCAAAGCCCTTTGTAGGTCTTTGCGGAAAACCACAACTCGTATTGTGCCTTGAGGAAAACCCTGCATGAGAGCGTTAGCTGTGGAGTCACCCATCACACCGGCAATCACGCCATTGCTTTCCAACACACCTTTCACGATATTGGCATCTACAGGGCTATCGTACTTGGCGAAAACAACTATATCATCATCTTTTTCCATAATATTTGGAGTATTTATTATTTGAGGATAGATTCTCTATAATTACCAACTTTTCTACAACTGCATTGCGCATTATGCTTTATGCATTTGTTTTATCGTCGCTCATCTCGTCGAGGACTTTTTTTAGTTCCTCGTCGGTGGCGGTGAGTTTTGCTTTGCACACTTTGAGCAGTTGCAGCGACCGAGCGGTGTATTGACTCAGGTTGTCGATGCTGCACTCAGGACTCTGCATCTTTTTCACTATCTCCTCAAGCTCGTTGACAGCCTGAGTGTAGGTCATTTTTTCAATTTCCTGGTTTTCCATATCATTGTTTTTTAATTATTTCTCGATAACACTCTTCACACTACCGTCTTTCAGTGTGGTAACAATGTGCGCGCCTTGTTTCAGAGCATTTACACTGGTTACCACATGGCCGTCGCAAGTCGTGAGCGAGTAACCGCGGTTAAGGGTGTTTTGTGGAGAGAGCAAGTTCACCTTGTCGCTCAATGCGTTAAGCCACATGCGTTGTCGCTCAAAAGAGTTCGCCACGCTGGCCTTGACGACATCTACATAGCGCTGAAGCAACAGTCGCTGGTTGTCGATGCGCCCTTTAACCACTAAGGGTATCGACTGCGCATAGCCATTGAGCCTGAGTTTGCTGTTATCAACCAGTTTATGTGCCGCAAGGGGAATAAAGCTACCATAATAAGACAGCTGTTCGCGGGCGTGGGCAATGGCTTCGTGGGAGGAGTTTACCACCGACGTTGCCATCTCGTTGAGGCGGTTAAGCTGTGCCAGTCCGCACTGCACCAAGAACTCGGCAGCGGCAGTTGGAGTCTTGACGTGAAGTTTCGACACCATGTCGGGAATCGTCACGTCACGGTCATGGCCTATGCCAGTGATGATAGGCAACGGGAACTGGGCAATATTAGCACCTAAGTCGTAGTTGTCAAATGAGTTGAGATCGCTTGTCGAGCCACCGCCACGAATTATC
Source organism: Muribaculaceae bacterium (assembly GCA_017557625.1). Classification (GTDB taxonomy): domain Bacteria; phylum Bacteroidota; class Bacteroidia; order Bacteroidales; family Muribaculaceae; genus Sodaliphilus. Next base: position 47,006 of record JAFYYG010000044.1, on the reverse strand, counting down.
ACGACGCAGTCGAACATATCCTCCACTGCGGCGATACGGTCAAGGGCGGCAATTACACTCGGCACGGTGTTCACGCCCTGCATCACCGACTCAAAGAGGCTGGTGTAGAACTTCAACCCGTAGGCATTGTTATGCAGCTGATTCAAGAAGTCGCCATAGCCCGCTGCTCCTCTTGCCGAGATGATGGCAATGCGCTGTGGCACAAGCGGCCATGACAGCTGCTTGTTCATGTCTATAATGCCTTCTTTTGTGAGTCGAGCAATGATTTCCTTCCTCATGCGCTCCATATCGCCCAATGTGAACTCAGGATTGATGTCATTGATGACAGCCTTCAAGCCATACTGCTCGTGGAAGGTGGCATTGACTCTCACCAAAACTTTCATGGCTGAGGCAATATGATTGCCTGTGACTTGGAGAAAACGCAAATCAAGCTGAGCGAAGGTGTTTGCCCAAATCACTGCCCCCAACCTTGCCACTGTAGCGCCCTGCTCGTTCTTCTGTATCAACTCAAGGTAGCAGTGCCCGCGACTCACTCGCAGGTCGCTGGTTTCGGCAGTCACCCAGCAATTCTGCACATCAGGGTCACACATCAAATTCTTGATGCGCTGGTTATATTCGAGTAGGGTTAAAGACTGTGGCATCTCGCATTATTTCTTCTTGAACTTATTTTTATTGATAGTGTAAACTATCATCTTTGAGAGGTAAGGCTGGAAAGTCTTGAAGTCGTCGCCCATGAAGAAGTTGTTGAGATTGCATTCTGCAACTAAAGTCTCGCCATCAAAACGCAGTTCTATCATTGTCATCATCAAACTGTTTATCAAGTCGTTTCGCATGTCTTTTGGCATTGAGGGCAAGATGAAATCATCTATTGTGGGCATCTTTATGAACTGCGATGCATCAAGTTTTTGCCACTTGGTATCATAGAACGTGAGACGGCTGTCCTTATAGGGTGTGGCGACGGTCTCAATTACAGCAATCAAAGTATCGCGTTTTGACTTGTGAAGCAGCTTCAGCTCTATGGTTTGCGCCGACGAGGTGGCAATCTTCATGTATTCGTCTTCAAGGACAATAATTTTTGTCTCCTCGGTGCGCAGGTCGTTAAGAATTTCGGTCTTGTCAGAGCGGCCATAATTGTTGATAAGCTCATATCGTGTAGACATAGTGATGGAGTTGAATAAGTCTCCATTTTCCTCCACAAAAAATTTGCTAACTCCATCATAAGCCACAGCGTTAAATGCCGCCATAGCCATCACAGCCGCTATTAATATACTTTTCTTCATTATTTCTTAGGAGTTATTGTACCGTCATCGGCGATATCAAGTTTGTTGTCTTTGAAATCTTCTATAGTCAGCGACCTAATATCCTTTGGCACTAAGTTATTGGCATCACGGCGCGGGCCAGTGCGATGTCCTTGAATGAAGGAATGTATCTTGCCTTCCACAAACTTGCCATCGCCATCAATCTTGGCGACAAGCAAGGGCGCATAGCCGGTTTGACCTGCAGTGCTCATTCCCAGAGTGCAGAAGTTTCCTAAACTATAGGCAATCAGGTGGTCGTTATACAGCTCCATGCCGCGTGGCACATGAGGTCCGTGACCATACACTATGTCGGCACCGCAGTCAATAGACATGTGGGCAAATTGTCGCACGTCGCCACGGTCCATATTATGAAAATACTCTTTGCCAAACGGCACATGGCGGCAGTTTGTGCCCTCGGCACCACCATGGAAGCACACTATCAGTATATCGCACTGAGGTCTCAGGCCAGTGATGACACGTCGCACGGTTGCCGTGTCCTGCGTCTTGAGCGAATAGTCCTCATGGCCAAAAGCACAGAAGCCATACTTCACGCCGTTAATTTCTTTTATACTCGTCTCGCAATCTTTGGTGCCTGCCACGCCAATTCCAGCATCACGCAATGTCTTGATAGTCGATTGAATGCCAGCATCCCAAAAGTCATAGATGTGGTTGTTGGCAATGCCCATGAAATCATAGCCGGCATCAACGAGCAGATTCACATATTTCGTGGGCATCATAAACGAGAACGAGAGCGGCCCAGGAGCTTTGCGGGTATTGCCCTCATCGGCCATCACGCCCTCAAGGTTGCCACATGCTACATCGGCGCTGCGCGTTATCTCATAACTATCGCGCAGCAGGTCTTTACCGTCGTTGTCGGGCAAGATGCGGTTGGGTTTGAGCGAGCCAAGCATCATGTCGCCGTTCATCGCTATTGTCACGGTTCCCGAAATGCGCGGTCTGGCACTTACAGTTTGTGTCGTCGAATCGTTGGCCGACTGAGAAGGCGACTGTTGATCAGTAGCACCATTGCTGCAACTTGCAAGTGCTAAGACAGCAACAAGTATCAGTGAATTAAAAATTTTCATAATTATTTCTTTATCGTTATTGTACCGTCATCAGCAATATTGAGATGGTTGTCCTTAATGTCCTCTTCAGTAAGCGAACGGATGTCTTTAGCCGCAGCGTTGGTGGCGTCTGAGCGAGGTCCCTTGTCACGATACTGGATGAACGAGTGGATTTTGCCGTCCACAAACTTGCCATCCTTGTCGAGGCGAACCACCAGCAGCGGGGCGTAAGCAGTCTGGTAATGTAGTTTCATGCCACGCGGAGTGGCGAAATTGCCTAAACTATAAGCAATCAGATGTCCATTATACAGTTCCATAGCGCGTGGCACATGAGGACCGTGGCCATAGACGATGTCGGCACCGTTATCAATGCACAGATGTGCGAACTGGCGCAGGTTGCCACGGTCAGCACCACAGAAATATTCGGTGCCGTAGGGCAGGTGGCGCTGATCCAACCCCTCAGAACCACCATGGAAGCACACTATCACGATGTCGCATTCCTGGCGGAGTTTCTTTACGATACGCTTCACTGTCTCAGTGTCTTGAGTACGCAAGGTGTAGCTCTCGTGGCCAAAAGCGCAGAAACCATACTTCACACCGTTTATCTCTTTGATACTGGTCTCGCAATCCTTTGTTCCAGCAACCCCTATACCGTTGTCGGTCAACGTCTTGATGGTTGATTGAATCGCAACAGGATAGAAGTCGTTAATATGATTGTTTGCGATGCCCATAAAGTCGTAACCAGCATCAGCTAGCAGTTTCACACTTTTGGTGGGCATCATAAACGAGAACGATAGGCGACCTGGGCGCTTGCGAGTTTTACCATTGTCGGCAAGAACACCCTCAAGGTTGCCGCATGCCACATCGGCGCTGCGTATGATTGAATCGCAGTCTATAAAAATGTCCTTTCCATCATTTGGTGGCATATCATATTCGGGCTTAATCGAGCCTGTCATGATATCGCCATTCATCGCAATAGTGATAAGACCAGAGACATTATCTTGAGCACTAGCCATTACCAAAGTAGCAACTGCCAAAAAGGAGGCAAAAAATAATCTGTTGAATTTCATGTTTATAATTATTTCTATCGGGGCGAGTATTCGAGTAATCGAGCAATCGAATAATCGAGCTAATAAAATTATTTATACGCTTTAATATAAATCTCGCGGATATCATCGGCTGTGTATTCGCGTGGTGCGTGAGAGGGGCTGCCGCTCATGATTGCCTCAAAGCTCATGTCATCGACAGCAGCCATATACTCGTTGCGATTGATGCCATACTTGCTCATGGTGGGAACATCGAGCTTGTCGATGAGTTTCTCCACCTCTTCCACAAATTTCTCGCTGGCATCAATCTCATCCACCGCCTGGATGCGAAGGTAGGTGGCAATGCGGGCAAGGTTATGGCGGGCAGCCATTTCCATGTCGCTCAAGCACACATTAAGAAGCATGGCGTTCGACATGCCGTGAGGCACATGGAACTTTGCGCCAATGGGGCGGCTCATTCCGTGAATGAGCGTCACGCTACTGTTGTTGATACAGATTCCTGCCTGCAATGCAGCTATCGCCATCTCACGGCGAGCATTGAAATTACTGCCATCGCGGTAAGCCTGAGGCAGATAACGCATGATGCGCTTAATGGCACTCAATGCCAATGCGTCACTCAATGGCTGAGCGTTCACCGAGATAAACGCCTCGATGGCATGGGTTAGAGCGTCGAGGCCTGTGGCAGCGGTCACCATCTTGGGGCAGCCGTTGGAGAAGGTGTAGTCGAGCATAGCCATCTTGGGCAGCAGCGAGTTGCCTGTAAGCAGCATTTTCACTCCTGAGTTCTCGTCAGTTATGATGGTATATTTTGTTACTTCCGAACCCGAACCGGCAGTTGTGGGAATACAAATCACTGGCGGCAGCACGGCATCATCGATACGAACACCATTATAGTCGGATATCGACCCTTCAAGCACTGACATAGCCGCGATTGCCTTCGCAGCATCGAGCGGACTGCCTCCACCGAGACCGATGATGAAGTCGCACTCATACTCGCGATAGGCCTGCACACCATGCTCCACCATGCTCACTGTGGGTTCTCCCTCAATGTTGGTAATCACAGTATATTTCACACGGTCGTTATCAAGCGTGCGCTCCAAGCTCGCAATCATCGTCGAGCGGGCAACATTGGGGCCTGTCACTATCAAAGCGTGCTTTCCATAGAGGTTAAAAACGTTCTCTACCGAGGCGACGATGTTGTCGCCCATCATTATCTTATCGGGAACTTTAAACTGATACATTGTCTATCTTGATTTAATAAATAAGTGCAAAAATACAGAAAAACTTTCACATTACACACGATAATGCAAAAGTTTTATATAACATTGACATTTTAAGCCCTATTAGATTATTTGTCTAATAGTTGGTGATGACATAACCGCCATTGATTGTGGCGCGGACTTTGTACATGTTCAGACCCACTTTGCGGTCCATCGCCATGCCACTGATGGGACCACCTGAACCCAGCAGCACATTGTATCGCGACTTGCACTTCGGGCAGTAGGCCTCAAGGTTTGACTCGTCAATAGTCACTGTGACATCGGCGTTATGCTCCACAGGACACGCCATATCAAACGCCAACGGAACTGGCCCGCCATTCATGTCCTGACCCATAAACAGCAACACTCCACCAAAACCGGTGTAGGTGTTCACGTTGTAGGGAAAATTTGATGGTATGCCCTTGGCGCGGTTAAAGAAGCGGTATTCACCCAAGGCATGCACGCCATAGGTGTTCCACTTGCCATACTCGCCTAGGTCAATACGCACTGAGTATCCCTTCAGCGACTCATTGTTAATTTTGTCGCATCCCGAAAAGCCACAGCACATCATCGTCAGTAGCAATAAATATACTATTTTTAATCTCATAATATAAAAGGGGACAAGAGAACAAGAAAACAAGAGAACGAGCCTGGGCGCTGTTAATGTATTGCGCCGCATCAGCGGCGTTCGTCCACTCTCGCCTCTCCACTCTCACCTCTCCACTCTCCACTATTTAAGCGGGAATGTGAAGTAGGTATTTGGGAATGGCTCATTTTTCAGGGTGAAGTGCCACCACTCGGTATCGAGGGGCTTGAAGCCGTGGCGGAGCATCGCCTGGCGCAATATCATGCGATTGTGGAACTGCTCGGCAGTAATGGAGCGTCCCGCAGGCGACTTGCCGCCAGTGTATTTGCCAGTGTCGGGGTTGCCGCAGAAATCGGGATGGCTCTCCACGCCAAACCAGTCGAAAGTGCAGCCCATATCCACCTCTTTCTCAGTCTTCATGTCGAAGAGGGTGAGGTCAACCGTCGAGCCTCGAGTATGGCCGCTCTTGCGGGCGATATAGTCGGGGATGAGCACATTCTTGTTGAGTTCGGGATAGAAATACTGCTTCATCTCGGTGGCGTGCAGGTCTTGCGCCCAACGCATGAAATGGTCAACGGCACGCTGAGGACGATAGGCATCAAAAATCTTAAGACGATAGCCTTGAGCCTTAAGGTCGTCACTCACCGCCTTAAGGGCTGTGGCGGCCTCGCGGCTGAGCATCGCAGTGGGAGCAAAATATCCGTCGATGCGCTCGCCCACGAAATTATAGGTGCTGTGATAACGAATCTCGAGGATGGCATCGGGCACCACATCGGTTATGTGGACAAAGTCGCTGCAGTCGTCGGTAGCAACGGCAGCTCCGCTTAGGCGGTTAAACTCTGCCTTGGCTCGCGCCATCTGCTCGCAGTACTCTGGGCTGTTGTGCACCTGCGAATAGCCGATGGCAGCCACCAGTCGCCCCGCTTCCACGTCACTCTGCCAGTGCGCTCCCACAATGAGACGACTCTCGCCATACTGATAGGCACGAGCAAATAGTGCGTCGGCATGTGCGGGATTGAGTTCGGCAAGTATCATTGCTGCCGCCCATGCGGTGGCAGTGTGTCCAGAGGGATAGGAGCCATCGTTGGCGATTATTGACTCATCTTCCTCTTTATTATAAGTCAACAAATGCTCTTCAAAATACTTGAACGGTCGAATTCTCTGGTAGAAGGCTTTTGGTGTGCTACGTATCTGTGTCACAGTGTTTACGCCATGCTGCATAAGCTTCCAAATCTCAGGGGTCTCAGCTTTAGAGATGTGCATCCCAAAGGCTTCTTCAAAGGTGTCGAGCACATATTGCATGCCCCAGATGGCATCTTTGCGAGCGATAGCATTTCTCAAGGAGTCATTCCGCTGCTCCTTGCCCCATACATACCTATTAATGTCGTGCTGAAACATCTCGCTGCCAGGGACAGGTGGTGCTGGCAGACAATTGATGATGTTTGGCATCTTGTCAAGACTGATGTAAGGCACAGAGTCATTTTCCTGAGCCTTCATCACACCACTTATTAATATTAATGTGGCGACAAAAGATAATCTAAATATTTTTCTCATAATATAAATTTAAAAGAGAAAAAAGGCTGCAAGCGCCATTACAGAGGGTTATTTGCAGCCTTATAATTCAATTATGTGCTAATTACAAATTGGGGTTGATATTGGTCCACTCGCTGATGGGTGGCACTATGTCGAGATCAACAAGCTCGTCGCGCATGTGGCACAGGTGTTCATAGCTAGCATCGAGCTTGGCGTTTTCTTCGGGAGTGCCCTCAGGCACACGGAAGGAACATCCGTTCTCATCGAGGGTAGTATCCATCGCCATCATGATGTTGTTGTACTTGCCGTTCTTCACGTAGGTGCCAGCCGGCCAGCGGAATTTCTCACCGCCCATCGCCGAACGAATCATCTCCACCGAAAGATAGGCAGGACTCTGGAACGAGCTGCGTCCGCGGAGCTCAATAATCTTGGCACCGCCCTTAGTCACGTCAAGCTTCATCTGCTCCCACTCCTCTTCAGGGAACTCGGGAGTGCCGATGATGTCGGTCAATGGCTTGCCGTCGATGCGAACGTGAGAGCCAAATACCGCCATCTGCTCGCCGTGGCCGCCGTAAGTAGCGCAGCCAGTTACCTCACTCTGCATCACGTTGAATTTCTTGGCAAGAGCACTCTGCAGACGGGTGCTGTCGAGACCTGCGAGGGTAGTTACCTGGTTAGGCTTCAAACCGCTATAGAGCAAAGTCACAAGACCGGTCAGGTCAGCTGGGTTGAAGATAATCACCACGTGCTTGCAGTCGGGGCAATAACGCTTGATGTCCTCGCCCAGGCCGCGAGCTATCTCGCAGTTGCCCTTGAGCAGGTCTTCGCGTGTCATGCCTGCCTTGCGTGGAGCGCCACCGCTCGAGATTATGTATTTAGCGTTGGTGAAAGCTTCCTTAGCGTCGGTTGTGGCAGTGATTTTCACATCGCCAAAACCACTTTGGCGCATCTCCTCAGCCACGCCTTCGGGCGAGAACACGTCATAAAGGCAAATGTCGTTAGTCAAGCCCATCATCAGGGCAGTCTGAACCATGTTGGAACCAATCATTCCGGCAGCGCCGACGATTGTAAGTTTGTCGTTAGTCAAAAAAGCCATAACTATAAAAATTTATTGTTTTGTATGTTAATATTCTTATAACGATATTTTCACCCACAAAATTATAAAATAAAACACACACGGCAAACTAAAAACAGAATATTATTCATTAAATAAATTTAAAGGGGACATTTTCAGGAGGAAAACAATCACTCAACTAACTAAAAATGAATCCATGGAGTATATAACCACTATGTTTCATTTTGCCGTTTTCGATATAGTTTTTCAGAACTTAAAGATGACCCGCATGGAATCGTTGATGGCAATATCTCCAGGGAAAACAATGATGTTTTGGCTGTTGCGGTTAGCCAAACGTGGCACATCGCTCAGCAAATTGACACCAGCGCTGGAATAGGCCACGACGATTAGTTGGGTGCAGTAGAGGCGTGTGGTGTCGCCCCAATTGTAATTGTAGTCGAAGGGAATACCAACATATTTAGCGGCATTGCGCGCGGCTTTCTGCGCTGTTGTGATGTCACATCCCTTAAGTCGCATGATGGCACCGTGCTCGGCACGTGTGGACAGGAAGAAAGTGTCGATAGGTTCGATTTTCACCCTGTCGATGCCTTTCTCGCTCTCGCCTGGAACGGCATGCACCACTTTCCATTTGCCGTTGTCATTTATCACTATTCCCACGTGAGAGTATTGTCCCCCAGCGCTGTCTAGGCGCAGCACCGCCTGACTCTCGGGCCCCATGCCCTGGCGGAACACCAGGTCGCCATCGTGCAGCGAATCGAGTGGCAGGTCGTCGCGCACCTTGCCTTCATCATTAGAAATACGCAGACATGCTGTCGTCACCATTATAACGACAACCACCATCAGCAGTGCCCTACGGCACCATATCCCGCTGTTCATTGTAATAATAACGCTATTGCTGCTGTGGCGTTTGCTGCTTTCCAGCCTCTGCTGCCGTGTGTTTCTCATTGATGCGGTGGGCCTCAAGTAGGGTTTGCATCAATTCTTGCTCATCAATCACGCTAACCTTATTGAAAATGCCAGTGGTGACCTTCTTCTTGTAAACAATGGAATCGTTTTCATCCTTGACCATGATATAACCTGTTGACCACAAAGCATTATTGTCGTCAACCACAAACCGTGGCATAACCTCCTTCGCCAAGATGTTAACACTCGAACCACCGCACACATAGTTAATGTACTGGTCACGCTCAGCCTCAGTGAGGTTGAGCTTGTTCATGTCATATTTATTCACTATCTGAGCAACCGCTTTTTTGTGTTCTTCCTTATCGGGGTTGGTCCATGCCATTATTCCAGCCAATGTAACGACAATTAATACTATCACACCCAGTGTAATCTTGATTATGTTTTTAACCCTTCGTGTCATCATTATCTTTGTGAGTTTATTAATAGCTCACAAAGATATATATTTTTTGGAAACTGTGCAAGTTTGTGGAAAAAAAGCCACCCAAAAGTGAACAAATGGCCGCCTTTGGGTGGTGATTATTAAGTTTAAGACTTTCAATTCACTTTAGACAAATCTTCACATTACTGAATCTCAATAAGAGTGCGCTCTTTCTTCATGTCCTGTGGCTGGAGTTTGGGCAATACCACCTTCAGCACTCCGTGCTCAACGGTGGCGGTGATGGCATCGCGGTTCACGTCGTCGGGCAGCAACAGGGTCTGATGGAACTTAGTGTAAGAGAACTCGCGGCGCAGGTAGTGACCGCAGTCCTTGTTCTCCTCACATTTTTCCAGCTTCTTGTCAAGCTCTACCACCAAGTTGCGGTCCTCATCAAGGCTCACCTTGAAGTCATCCTTTGTCATGCCTGGAGCAGCAAGCTCTACATCATACTCTGCCTTCTTCTCAATCACATTGATGGCTGGTGCTGTAGTGCATGCCTTGGGCATGAAATCGGTGTCGAAGAAGTCGTTGAAAACATCGGGCAACCAGTTGGAATTTCTACGTGCTAGTAACATAATTTTATCTCCTATAATTTTTAATTGGTTATTAATATTTGTTTCTTGTAGGTTAAACGATGCGTTTTTGTGTCACATCAACAAATCCACTTCTACATTATGCAACCACAGTGCCAAGAGGAAAAACACTGCACAGGTATGTCATTTTGGCATATAACAAGACATAATTGCAGTTTTATTCAACAAAAATATGCCATTATGACACACAATCACACTCCTATAAAATTGCGCCATAGTCATCACCAAGCCTATTTCTAAGCCTATTTCTAAACAACAATATCTAAACTATTATTAAAATAATGTGTGTAATTAAAAATAAATTACTACTTTTGCAGGTTGTAAGGATGTCAACATAACACTCCAAGCCAACCAAACAAAAAAGACAACAAAGCTAAACTTAAACAATAGATTTATGAAAACTGCCGACCGGTCATCACGCAACCGCACGATTATCAAGTGGATGTGGAGAAGCCTGCTTCTCTTCTTCGCCGGATTATTCGTGCTGTTTTTCCTTATCTACAACGGCATCATAGGCTATATGCCACCCATTGACGAGCTACGGCATCCCGCCGACAATTTCGCCTCAACAATGTATACTGCCGACGGTGTGGAGATGGGAAAAATATTCCAAAGCAATGGAAACAGATTCTATGTGGAGTTTGACCAAATCTCACCATATCTCAAAGACGCGCTCATTGCCATAGAGGACGAACGATACTACGAGCACGCAGGCGTTGACGCCACGGCAATAGGACGCTCGGTCATCAAGCGCATTATAATGGGCCAGAAGGAGGCTGGTGGAGGCAGCACCATCACACAGCAGCTAGCTAAACAGCTCTACACTCCCTCGTCGAAAAACATCCTGGAACGCGCCATGCAGAAGCCGATAGAATGGGTCATCGCCATGAAGCTCGAGAGGTACTACACCAAAGACGAGATAATGCAGATGTACTTCAACCAGTTTGACTTCCTCAACAATGCTGTGGGCATCAAGAGCGCATGCTACGTATATTTCGGGAAGAACTCGCCCAGCGAGCTCAACGTTCAGGAGGCTGCATTGCTGGTTGGAATGTGCAAGAATCCAGCTCTCTACAATCCTATTCCAGAAAGCAACCGCAAGCGTGCGAAAGAGCGCCGCAACTTGGTGCTGCAAAAAATGTATGAAGCAGGCTTCCTCACCAAGGCCGACTGCGAGCGCGCCCAAAACACCGAAATCGTTCTCGCTTACCATCCAGTGACGCACAATGAGGGCTTCGCACCCTACGCCAGAGAAGAAATCGTGCGCATGATGATGGCGACAAAACCCATTTATAGCAACTATCCAGCCTGGAACAAGCAGGCTTTCTATGCCGACTCGGCACAATGGGTTGACAACCCACTATATGGATGGTGCAACAAGAACTACAAGTCCGACGGCAAACCTTACAACATCTATACCGATGGTCTGAAAATCTACACCACTATCGACAGCAAGATGCAGCAGTATGCCGAGGAAGCCGTGAAGGAACACATGACATATCTGCAAGGCGTGTTCTGGTCAGAGCACGGCATCAACCCTGGCGAGACTGGCAACAAAGACCCCTACACCACCAGCCGCAGCGAGCTGCCGCAGTCGGTGAAGGACCGCCTCATCAGGAACGCGATCGTCAACTCCACACGCTACAAGACACTTAAAGCGCAAGGAAAGAGCGAGAACGAGATAATGGAGAACTTCAAGACAAAGCAGCACATCACCGTGTTTGACCTGAAAAACGGAGAGAGAGAAGTGTTCCTCTCACCGCTCGACTCGCTGCTATTCACCAAGAGCATCTTGCGATGTGGCATGATGTCGATGGACGCTACTACTGGAGAGGTAAAAGCCTATGTAGGCGGCCCCGACTTCGACCATTTCTCTTACGACATGGTGTCGGTGGGAAGGCGACAGATTGGTTCGACCATGAAGCCATACCTCTATTCGCTGGCTATGGAATGTGGCTACAACCCCTGCGACCTTATCTCCAATGAGAGAATCACCATTGGCGGATGGAGCCCACGCGGAGGAGGCGGAGGAGGAATGCTCACCTTGAAGCAGGCTCTCACCACCTCTAACAACACATGCTCTGCACGACTAGTTGACCTGCTCAAACCCACCAACCTGGTGACCATGCTTCACAACTACGGCCTTACCAACGAATTCGACACCGTGGCACCGCTGTGTCTTGGCCCTTGCGAAATATCAGTACGTCAGCAGGTTAGCGCCTACTCGGTATTTGCCAACCATGGCGTGCGCAGCGACCCAATCTTCGTGTCCCGCATCTGCGACAGCCACGGCAACGTGCTTGCCGAGTTCACACCACGACAGAAGGAAGTGCTATGCGAAGACTCCTACCTGAAGATGCTTACCATGCTTGAAAGCGTTATCGACCACGGTACTGGACGCCGAGTGCGAACCTATGTCAACAATATTGAGATGGGAGGAAAGACAGGAACCAGCAACAACAACAGCGACGGATGGTTCATGGGATTCACGCCACAACTTGTAACAGGTGTGTGGGTTGGAGGCGAAGAACGGTACATACGCTTCTACAACGGAGGCATTGGACAAGGTGCCGGACAAGCGTTGCCTATCTGGGGACTATTTATGAAAAAGGTGCTTGCCGACGACTCTAACCCCTACTCCAGCAAAGCGTCGTTCAATGTACCTAAAGACTACAACTTCTGTTATCGCGAGCAAGGCATAGCACAACGTATAGAAGGAGGAGGTGGACGCCGATCGTCATCAGGAGGTGGCGGAAGTGGCGGCGGTGAACAGCAGAGCCGCGATGACACACACCAGGCCGAGTCCATGGAAGGCGTATTCGACTAACGAAAGCATACTACCATAATAATATTTAGTGGCATTTTGTTAAAGTTTGTTTAAAATTCAAGCGAAATGCCACTAAAATTTTGTCAGTCTCAGAAAAGGCAGTACCTTTGCATTCGCAAATCGCGGGGTGGAGCAGTGGTAGCTCGTTGGGCTCATAACCCAGAGGTCGTTGGTTCGAATCCGGCCCCCGCCACTAAAGCAAAGAGTTTCAACCGATTATGGTTGAAACTCTTTTATTTTTATCACATTATTATGGTTTAGCTGATATATAATCAAACAAACTCAACAAATAGGAACAAATACAACAAAAGACTATTCATTATGACAGTTCTGAAATAGTTTATTTTTCTTGTTGTTTTTGTCAGGTATTGTTGTTTTGTTTGATAATGGAGAAACATTGTGAATTATGCATTATCAATCACTCCTATCAGCGTTGCGCTGGTGGCTTTTTCCACTTTACACATCACCTTGTCGCCTATCTTGGTGTCGCCGGCTGGGAAGACTATGACTTTGTTTTGATGGGTGCGACCGAACATGTCGTCTTTGGAGCGTTTGCTGTAGCCCTCGACGAGAACTTCGAAGGTCTTGCCCACGTCGGCACGGTTGCTGCACAGCGAGAGTTCATTTTGCAGGGCAATCATGCGGTTCAGGCGGTCGATTTTCACATCCTCAGGAACGTTGTCTGGCAGTCGCTTAGCGGCGAAGGTGCCTGGGCGCTCGCTGTATTTAAACATGAACGACGAGTCAAAGCCCACCTCACGCATGAGGCTCAGCGTCTCCTGGAAGTCCTCCTCGGTCTCGTCGTGGAAACCGGTGAACATATCGGTCGAGATGCCGCAGTCGGGAATTGCCTGACGGATGCGAGCTATGCGGTCGAGGTACCACTCGCGGGTGTATTTGCGGTTCATGAGTTTGAGAATCTTGTTGCTGCCGCTCTGAACCGGCAGGTGGATGTGGTTGCAGATGTTGCCGTGACTCGCCATCGTGTCGATTATGGCATCACTCAAATCCTCGGGGTTGCTCGTGGTGAAGCGCACACGCATCTCGGGCGCTGCCTCCGCAACCATCGCCAGCAATGCGGCAAAATCCACCTCGCAATTGTCGTCGACAGCTCCCACTCTAGGATAGAGGGGGTTGGAGGGAGTATGACATTCACTATTTTTACTAACCTTATATAGATAAGAATTCACATTCTGCCCAAGCAGGGTCACCTCCTTAAAGCCCTTCTGTTGCAGGTCGCGGAGCTCGTTGAGGATGCTTTGCGGCTCACGGCTGCGCTCACGGCCGCGGGTATAGGGCACGATGCAGTAGGTGCAGAAGTTGTTGCATCCACGCATTATTGAGATGAAGCCGCTGATGCGGTTGGCACTAATGCGAGTGGGGATGATGTCGCGGTAGGTCTCGGTCGTCGATAGCTCCACATTAATCGCCTTCTCGCCATTTTCAGCGGCGGCAATAAGGCTCGGCAGCTCGAGGTAACTGTCGGGACCAGCCACTAAATCTACCCCATGATTGTTGATAAGCTCGTCCTTCATGCGCTCGGCCATACAACCGATGATGCCGATGATAAGGCGATGCTGACGCTTGCGGCGAAGGGCATTAAGAGTCCTGAGGCGCGCGAAGATGCGCTGCTCGGCATTGTCGCGCACGCTGCAAGTGTTGATAAAGAAAGCATCGGCACGGTCGAGGTCATCGGTAGTGCCATATCCAGCCATCTGCATCACGCTCGCCACCACCTCACTGTCGGCAACATTCATCTGGCAGCCATAAGTCTCCAAGAAAAGCCTCTTCGAAAACTCCCCGCCACCATCATATTTCAAATTCAATGAGTTCATATAATATATTAATGTGTATAACCATGCGCAACTACCCAGCAATTTTGATTTTCACCCACATTATCATCAAACAAACTCAACAAGTAATAACAAATCCAACAATAATATTTTGTGAATTTTTCTAGTTATTTTTGTCTGGTTATGTTGTATTTGTTTGACAATGATGACATCACTGAATAGTTACAACCATACAAAAATCGCCTGCAAAGTTACGGTTTTTTGTCGTAAGTGCCAAAAACACCCTCCCACAACTCATCAAACGGGCTATTTTTCACACTTTTCTTAAAAATGTGGGGGTAAAATGGTTGTGGGTAAGAAAATTATGCTTACCTTTGCAGTCGCGTTTTCCGGGAACGAATCTGGAAGACCTGTGATTATTAACTTTTTTACTAACATTTAAATGAGCGAAGAATTAAAAAATTCTCCAATTTCACCCATTGAGGACTTCGATTGGGAGGCCTTTGAAAGAGGTGATAGCAAAAAAAATGAGTCTTATGAGACTCTGGAAGCCGCCTACGACAAGTCGCTTGGCGCAATCAAGGACAAAGAAGTAACCGAAGGTACTGTTATCTCAATCAACAAGCGCGAGGTAGTGGTTAACATTGGCTACAAGTCGGACGGTATTATTCCTTACAACGAGTTCCGTTACAACCCCGACCTGAAGGTAGGCGACACCGTTGAGGTGTTTGTCGAGAATCAGGAGGACCGCAAAGGCCAGCTGGTGCTCTCGCACAAGAAAGCTCGCACTGCTAAGAGTTGGGAACGCGTTAACCAGGCGCTTGAGAATGACGAGATCATCAAGGGTTACATCAAGTGCCGCACTAAGGGTGGTATGATTGTTGACGTATTTGGCATCGAGGCCTTCCTGCCCGGCAGCCAAATCGACGTTAAGCCCATCCGCGACTATGATGTATTTGTTGACAAGACCATGGAGTTCAAGGTTGTGAAAATCAACCAAGAGTACAAAAACGTGGTTGTATCTCACAAGGCACTTATCGAGGCCGAGCTTGAGCAACAGCGCAAAGACATCATCGCTAAGCTCGAGAAGGGTCAAGTGCTTGAGGGAACCGTTAAGAACATCACCAGCTACGGCGTATTCATCGACCTCGGTGGCGTTGACGGTCTTATTCACATCACCGACCTCTCTTGGGGCCGCGTGAACAATCCAGCCGACATCGTTGAGCCAAACCAGAACCTCAACGTTGTTATCCTCGACTTTGACGAGGAGAAGAAGCGTATCGCTCTCGGCTTGAAGCAGTTGCAGCCACATCCATGGGATAAGCTTGACGAGAACCTCAAGGTTGGCGACAAGGTTACCGGTAAGGTTGTCGTTATGACCGACTACGGCGCATTCGTAGAGATTGCTCCTGGCGTAGAAGGTCTTATCCACGTGAGCGAGATGAGCTGGTCGCAGCACCTGCGCAGCGCTCAGGACTTCCTCAAAGTGGGCGACGAGGTAGAGGCCGTAATCCTCACTCTCGACCGCGACGAGCGCAAGATGTCGCTTGGCATCAAGCAGCTCAAGGAGAATCCTTGGGACAAGATCGAGGAGCGTTATCCTGTTGGCTCGAAGCACACTGCAAAGGTTCGCAACTTCACCAACTTTGGTGTATTTGTAGAGCTTGAGGAAGGCGTTGACGGACTTATCCACATCAGCGACCTCTCTTGGACCAAGAAGATCAAGCACCCAAGTGAGTTCACTCAGATTGGTGCCGACATCGACGTTGTAGTTCTTGAGATTGACAAGGACAACCGTCGCCTCAGCCTTGGCCACAAGCAGCTCGAGGACAATCCTTGGGATAACTTCGAGACTATCTACACCGTGGGCAGCATCCACGAGGGAACCATCACCGAGCTCCTCGACAAGGGCGCAGTGATCAGCCTGCCTTACGGCGTTGAGGGTTTTGCCACTCCTAAACACCTTGTTAAGGAAGACGGCACTCCAGCTAAACAAGACGAGAAATTGCAGTTCAAGGTTATCGAGTTCAACAAGGATGCTAAACGCATCATCTTGAGCCACAGCCGCATCTTCGAGGATGAGCAGAAGGCCGAAGCTCGCAAGGCTAAGAAGGCTACCGCTAAGGCAGCACCTGCCGAGGAGCAGCCAGTAGCACAGTCGAGCAACGTCGAGAAGACCACTCTTGGTGACATCGACGCACTTGCCGAACTGAAGCAGAAACTCGAGAAGGGCGAGTAACCCCATAATCGATTTCTTGAGAAAAACAAAGCGCCAGGTCCACACAGGACTTGGCGTTTTATTCTAAAATCTTCAAAAATGAGACATTTGGGGTCAGACCCCAAATGTCTCAAAATTTTAAAAAAGAAAGAATCCAAAATCCCCCCTTCTTTATACTTCTAACTTCTTACCCTATTATCTTGTCAATCTGGGCTTCACTGGCAGTAGGCAGAATGTGGCGCAGGTGTGAGGCAATGAGCTTGCGCGATTGCTCTGGGGTGTTGTCACATTGGCACATATCCTTGCCGAGCAAGCGCTCGGGGGTGGTGAGCAGCGACCAGCCCCAGCCGAATTCCTTGCCGTGACGGTCGCGGGGATAGACGAAGTCCTCTGTGACGATGCGGCACTGCATCTGCAGGCGCGTGACATAGGTGTCAAAGCGGCTACGCATCTTACCACCTGTAAAGCCGCACATAGCACGCAATTCGCGGGTGATGAGGCTGCCATGCTCATGTAAAATGAGCAATATGGTCTCCTCTATCGACCCTGGAGCAGGCTCTGACTTTGTGCTTCGGCGCCAGTTGCACCAATCGGGCCACCACCGCTTACTCACAAAACCCGCTTTCCCGTTGAAAAACTTGCCATATACGCAGCTACCCTCTGTAATGATGGGACCTTTCCACTTCCATAGCGGCCAGTCCCAGCCGTCGGCAGTAGCCACATATCGGCAGTCAGAGTCCACCATTTCCTCGGCGCTGAAGCCCACCACTCCCCCATCGAGCAACGGCAAAAAGCCCAGTTCCTCAATCGCTGCCATCAGTTCGTGGCAAGTGCCGATATTTCTTCTCATATTTTCAATCATTGAGCAAGTGTTCAATCTCTGTATATAAGCGGTGGAGAGGTAAGCCCATCACGTTGTAGAAGCTGCCGTTGATGTGACGCACGCCCATACAGCCTATCCACTCCTGAATGCCGTAGGCACCAGCCTTGTCGAGCGGGCGGTAGTTGTCAACGTAGTAATTGATATCCTCATCGCTGAGTTCGGCAAACTCCACATCGGTTACCGCGCTGAAGGAGCGTGTGGCGCTCGCCGTTACGATGGTCACACCCGTCACCACTTTATGGGTTTTCCCCGATAGCTCGCGGAGCATTCGTCGAGCGTCGTCGGCATCTTTGGGCTTTCCAAGCACTTCGTCGCCGAGAATTACCACCGTATCGGCAGTGATGATAAGCTCATCATCAGCCATCTCCGCTTGGTAGGCATGAGCCTTTTTGCGAGAGATATACTCGGCAATTTCCAGCACTGGCAGGTCGTGAGGATAACTCTCGTCGATGCCTTCAAGAGTCCTCACCTGAAACTCAATTCCCAAATCAGCCAGCAGTTCCCGCCTGCGAGGAGAATTGCTCGCCAATATCACATTATATTGTTTTAATTCTTGTAATAGCAAAACTGTGAATAATTTTAGATTATCTATAAATCATAGATTAAAAATTGTGCATTAAAAAAGATTATGCATTGAAGGCTTACCAGCCAAATGCGTGTTCATCGTCCATCCACAGGCCTTGGGCGGTGAGGACTTTTTCGATTATGTCGCGGGCTACACCGTGACCTCCGTCGCAGGGCGAAATGTAGTCTGCAACCTCCTTCACCTGCCATGCAGCATCGGCTGGAGCCACCGAGAGGTCTGCGGCCCGCATGGTATGAATGTCGGGGATGTCGTCGCCCACGAAAATCACCTCGCTGGCATCAAGACTTCTGTCTTTGAGCCACTGTTCAAACAAAGGCAGCTTGAATGCTGCACCCATATAGATATCTTCCACTCCCAAACTGCGATAGCGCAGCTCCACAGCCTCGGAGCGTCCGCCGCTGATGATGGCGATTTTAAGGCCTTTCTTCACCGCCAACTGAATGGCATATCCGTCCTTGATGTTGAGCATACGGCACGGCATCCCGTCCTCGCTCATGGGGATAGTGCTCGGCGACAACACGCCATCCACATCAAACGCGATTCCTCTAATATGTGTCAAGTCCATAATTATATGATATTATTTTGGCAAAGTTACACATTTATTCTATTATGAGCAAATCAAAGCGGCACCCACTCTTAAGAGGATGCCGCTTAATATAATAATTGTAACTGTCAAGATGCCTTACTTCACAACCTTTGTTGTAGAAGTTGTGCCGTCGCTGTAGCGGGTGACCATGATGTTCACACCTTGCCAGGGACGACTGCTGGCAGCACCTGCTACGTTGTAGTATGTCACGCTCTGAACCTCGCCACTGGTGGTGAGCCTTGCCACGCCAGTCACGATGCCTTCTTGCCAGTTGAAGGTGCGGTCGGTAGCACCTTCAATCACATAGTAGTTAGCATCACCTTCGCTCTTGGTCATTGGAGTGAAATAGATACGAACAACAAACTCAGCTGGTAGCTCGTCAATCACACCATCTTCGTCTTCGCTTGTGCGCAGCTTGCGGGCTCCGAAAGTACATTTCATCTGGCCGTTAACCTTGTCTGTGCCGAGGATATCGCCCTGACTCAGCTCAACGCCATCAAGTTCCTCATAGAGATACTCTCCGTTGATTCCCATGCGGTAATAGAAGCTGCTGAACTCCTCACCAAGTAAACTTGGGGCTACCTTGCGCCAAGCGCGCACCTTGTAGATGCTATAGCCAGTAGGAATATTGCTCTGGTCAACTTGCAGATATATGTTGTAATAAGCATATTTATCACCATTAGCCTCCTCCCAGGTGTAACCGCTCATAAATGGATAATCCTCATTTGGAGTCATCACACTAACAGCGATATTTCCTGTAGCTGCTTGTTGCAATGGTGCACCGTAGGTATTGTAGTCGGTACGGTTCTCGTCGGGAGCGAAGGTCTCAACAACGGGGGCGTAAATATAAGAGCCGACGTTTGTAACGGGATAGGGATCAGAGAATAATGCCTGAGCAGTTTGGCCCTCAGTTACTTGCACATCATTACCTGCCACGGCATTCATGGCGGTAGTATAATAGGTGCCCTGGTTGCCGGCAATGCCATTTGGAGCCACATCCTGCTCGTTGTTTGCGGCACTGCTTGGCTCGATGATATAGCGGTCGGCACCTGCCAGCCAACGATAAGCGTCATAACGCAGAATCTCGCTCTTGCTGCTGTATTTCACATCGATGCCAAACTCAATAGGACCGTTAGCAGGCAGTGCGCGGTCTATCGTCTCATCGTCGCTGGCGATTTGGTCAGCAGTAACGCTGCGGTTGCCTTCAGGATCCATCACGAGCTGGGTCTTATGAACGTAGATGTCCATAGTGTTGCTGTTGGCATATTTGTCGCCAAAGACGAAGTTCACTTGATAGGTGTATTTGCTTGGGTGAGCGTTTCCTGCCACCGAAGCCGAGAAGTTGTCGTAGAACTTAATGCCGTTGCCAGTGAAGGTCACTCCATTGGCATTATAGGTGAATGCGGCTGTGAATGTGGGGTTAGGAGAGGCTGCGCTTGCTGTGCCGTTGCTGTTATATCCATACTTGAAGAAGTCTTGGTTCTGCATCACTACGGTCATTGTTCCGTTTCCATTGGACATGCTAGTTACGGTGCCAACAGCGATGGGGTCACAGTGGTTGCCAGTGGCATCGGTATAGGCGCGTGTGAAGGTGAGAGTGCCTTGCTGTAGCTCTGCGGCAGTGATGTTTGAAACGACGGTACCCATAGTCACAAGGTTAGAGTAGTTGTTCTTCTCCTCTTGTGGGTCGAAGCGGCTGTAGTAGTCAGCAGTGAGCTTGAGGTTCAGATCCTCGCTAACATCGATGCCAGGAATGTACACACTCTCCTTGTTCGACATTTGCAGACTCAGGAAGTTGCCAGCGTCACGTCCACGAACAACGTAGGTGATAGTTTGACCCTCGTTGGGCAGTTGAGCCACACGGTCGGTATAGGTGAGACCAGCTTGAGTGTTGGCGGTTATGGTTACAGGATTTCCAGTGCCATCGGTTACAGGAGTGTAAGTCTCAATGCCGTCCACGTTGGTCACACGGTAAAGATTGTAAACACCATCTTCACCAGGAAGGAAGTTAAGAAGGTTCGAATTCCAAGTAAGGACTACATCATAGGCATCTTGGCCCTCTACTTTCACAGCTTTGTCCTCGGTAATCTCGTCAAGCTTGATGACAAATAGGCCCATCTTTGGAGCATGGTCGGGATTATAGTAAAGGAATTTTTGTGCCTTATATGGGTCGCGTTTGCTCACATCGGCATTGCCCTCATGAGCCAACATGCGGTAATCGGGCACAAAGAACATCATGTCGCGCACATCCTGACAGTCATCGCTTGTCGATGTCTTGCCGTACATATTGAACTCATGACCGGTACTTTCGGCCGAGAGAACATCGATGCAGTCGTGAACAACATTGAAGCTCTTCATGTTCACTGCCAACAGTTTGTAAATATCATTGAGTGAAGTGCCACCACTTGCCATTGAGGGACTAAACTGCTCAAACATATGGCCGAATAGGTATTCCATACTTTGGTCGAAGTAACCCGCACCATTCCAATAGGGCTGGTTGCCGATTGACTGACTTACACTGCGTGGCGGTGTAGTCGCATTGACGTTATTGTCGGCATAGTCGTTGTCGAAGTAACGCAACTGACCTTTGCCAAGCAGGAAGAAACGGTTAAGCTTGTCGCAATCAATCTTGAACAGAGTGCCAGCATCAAGTCCCTCACCCATGCGCTTGGATTCAGTTACTACGCGCACCGATTTAATTGTGGCTTCTACAACATTGCGCAATGAATTATAGTCGCTGATATTGTAGTAGTCAAAAGTATTATTAGTAAATGTAGCCAATCCAGCTTGCTTGAGAGTATTTGGTGTTACGCCGTCCTTAACTTCGACAAGCAGCAACGTGTTGCCCTCCTCGTTGGGGAGGTAAGTTTCGGGAGCAAAATAATTGATGTTGGGGCCATCATATTTATAGGTGGCCTCAATGCGGGAGAAGCGCAGATTTTTGTTGTTGGCAGGCTTTATCCATATTTTCTTAGTAGGAATATTCAACGTCATTGACAAGCCATTATCTGAGAACACCAAGTCACCCGATGCAATTAAATCGGCAAACGATGGCGATGACGTATTCTTGATGGTAACTTCGACACCATCACCATTCAAATATTTAATGTACATAAGATTGCTACCATCATTGGCAGTACCAGTGCCATAATCGGGGAGAAGAGTGAAATTCATATTTGTTATCGTGTAACCATCGTATGTGTAGAATCGAGCATCATAGCTGCTTGCGGCTTGATACCAGGTTGATGTGGTTGAGCCAAATCCACTGCTCATGTAATCCACATAGAAGCCTCCCTTGACCGACTTGGTGCCGGTAGTGCCACCAGAATTCACATTGTTGCCTAAATCTGTGCCAGGGATATATGTTACTGTCTCGTAGTCACCTTCGAAGGTAGTTAAAGGACCAACCGGCTCATAACTGACATCCACTTGCGTCAGACGCACCTGACTTGAATGTTTGAAGGTTACTTTCTGCGCCGAGCCTGTCCATGTTCCCGAAGAATAAGAACCACTGCCTCCAGTAGCAACAGCGCTTGTAATAGTGCCATAACTAGACACAAATGTAAACTTTATACTTGTAATCACTTTGTCGGCTTCGGCTTCCACTACGATATCTTGGCTTGAACCAGCATTAAAGTAATATGTTGGACTTTGTGTAGTACCCGAATTTCCATATAATTGATACATACTAAGCGTAATTCCATTCTTCCTCACAAAAGAGGCTCGAGTGCGGTCGTTGGCACGTGTAAAAGAAACTGTTCCCGCAGGTGACTGCTTATACACGACACCGTCCACATTCCATCCATAGGAGTTGTTATAACCGATGTTGGCATTCGCATCCATGCCAATTTTTCCTATCGCCGGATATGCCACGGGGTAGTTGCCTGTGGCAACGCCGTTAGTCCATGTTCCCTCTGGGGTGTTTAGAGCAGAGTATCCTCGAGTATAGTTGCCGGGGATGGTTTTGTTACTGTAGATTTCTCGCAGCATGGCGATAATCTGGTCGGGGTCGGTAGCAACCTCGCCGAGATTACTGGTCTGCTGAGCTGATACAGGCGCGTTGAAAGGCCAGCTGTAGCTGATGCCCTCAAAGAACGCCCTATTCTTCACCGCTGTGGGCTGCGCCCAGGCAATCATTGCCATAACGGCGATAATGAGTAAAGTAAATTGTCGTTTCATTTTCATCGTATGTTTAATTTATAAAATTGTCCTTTAAAGAAGATACAAATCCTGTTTTTAAAAAATCGTGCAAAGTTACAAAAAAGTTTTTAGTTATTAATTACCTGTAGGCTAATTTTTTCACACAGAGAAAAATATGATGGCACGATGATGGCACGACACCAAAGACACCGTACAGAGAACCTTTATGAGAGATATGAAAAACGTGCTCCCCACAATAATGCGAGGAACACGTTTATATTAGGAATTGCACAAATGCGCGATAGGCCCTTTTTACTTCACAACCTTAGTGGTTGTAGTTGAGCCGTCGCTATAGCGAGTCACAATAATGTTCACGCCTTGCCAGGGGTTGCTGCTACGCATGCCAGCGATGTTGACGTACTCTACACCTACTACCTGAGCATTGCTAATCACACCATTGATAGCTGTTGGCAGCGGACTGCTTGCCTTCAAGTCAAGAGGTTGAGTGCGGATCACATCCGAAGCGGTCTGATTGCTTTTGCCTGAAGGTGCGTCAGCTCCAGCCTTGGCACCACTACTTACTGGTGAGCCATAGCTCTTGTTGGTGCGCTGAACTATGATATGGAACTCATACTCATTGTCACAAGTCTGGGGAGCATCAAACGCAGCATCAAGAGCTGTTAACTGATTGTCAAACTCATTCAAGTCCCAACGTCCAATGCATGCAGCACCATTGAATGGGTTATTATCAGGGATAATCATGATTTGGTTATCCTTATCCCACATAGCGTAAGTGATGATGGCATACTCCTGAACCTTAGGATTCAAGAAGTAGTAATAGGTGGTTGTACCATCTTTAGTAACACTTGGACCTGTGTCACCATCTTTGAGAGTGAGGTTGCTCTCCAAGAAGTTAGAAACGCAATAGGTGTTTGGCACATAGCTTGCACCGCCATCGGCAACTGGCGAGGAGGTAACCTTGATGGTGTAGTTCACATCATCGGTATATACACCAGTTATTGTCTTCTCTTGGATGTAATTGTTCACTAAAGCGCTTGCCATAGCGTTACCCGAAGCGCCGAAGCCTGAGAAGTCAAGTTCTACCCAGTTGCTCTGGTCCCAATTGCCTATGCGCATAGCATCGGGGAATAGATGATTGGTGGTGGTTAAAGTGCTTGCCAAATAGTCAACTTGGCCGGCATAAGGCACGGTCTTTACAATCGAGATGTCACCGAGGTCTTTACACCACAGACTTGAGCCTTGTGCATAAACACCCTGCAGACGGTCGCTAACGGTGTAGGTCTTGTCCTTCTCACCAAACTCTTCAATCCAGTGGAGTGGAGTCTCAGTAACTTTGTAGTAAGCAGTGTTGTTAGCAACAATCCAGCCGAGGTAGTTCCAACCATCGAGTTGAGTAACGGTCTCGCCATCGTTCACTACGTCGAGAACAGAGATATTGTTGGTGGCAGTTGTAGCGTTCTCAGTTTCGGTAGTTGCATTGCCATCAACGGTCTTGGTGGCTTTGTACATGAAGTTTGCGTCAGCCTCATCAGGATTAATGCCCTTAACTTTGGTATAAAGGTCACCAACGAGAGATACCAATTGATTCTGTGGAACTTCAACAGCACTTGCAGCATCGGCACCACCAGCAGGATTGAAGGCGAGGGTTGGGTTGTATTTCTCAATCTTCAACTCGTTGTTATGCAGATTACCCTTATTTTCACTTGCAGTAGTTCCGACATAGATACGATAGATACCTGCTGGAATCTTGAAGGAGTTGTTCTCATAAGCATTTCCGTACCACAAGTAAACATTTTGGGAATTTTCATTCACAAGATAATCGGGTTCACCTGGCACACCACGCAGATTCTGATTATTGATATTGCCCCAGTTGTCGTTGAGATCAATTTTCCAAGTCACGCTGAAACGACCGAAGGCCTCGCCATTTTGGTCGCCATAATTGCCTGTACCTGTGAAATATACGTCAATATAGTACTCATCGGTCTCATCGTTGTAGTTGAAGCGTGGACCGTAGGTGTGCCAAGTATCATTGCCGTTGGCAGTACCCAGCAACCACAATGGCGACTTTGTATTATCATAGAAGTATGCAGTGATGGTCACTTCATTATCGGGCATAGTGAATGAATAGTTGCCTTGAGCATCAGGAACAAGAGTGGTCTCAATGCCAGTAACATTGTCGGTGATAGTGACGTAAGAGAGTTCATAATAGCCTTCAGACTCATTTGCTGGATTGATGGGGTTTGGAGTAACGTTAAACACTACAGTTTGCCCATCGTAGGACTTCACTTGATCGTTCTGAACCACATATCCTTCGGTAAGGAAGATATTACCGCACACCGAACGAGGTTTTATTACCATGTTAACGTTGTGGTATTCAACTTCCTCAAATTCAACGACAATATTAGCATCGTTGCCTGGCATCACGAAATTATAAAGCGTACCGTTGATAGATTGGCTGCTGCTCAAGATATCAACAGTGCCAACCACCTCAGTGCCATTTAATTGCTGAATGGTGATGCTTTTCACCTTATAGCCATCAGCAGGTGTCACAAGGAATTGAACGGTGTCCATCTTCTGCGACCAGTTGATACCGTTATCCACCAAGATACCGTCGCGCAGCGAGATGCTGCCATAAGATGCATCGGGCTGAACCTCGGTGGTCACCTTATACTGCTGAGCTGGCTTGTAGAGATAGACGCGCTGACGGGAATTGTTGTCATAAAGATTCCTAAATTGCTTGTAATCATTATTGTGACGCAAAGCATAAGAACTGCCGTTTGAGTATGGGTTAGAAAATTTATACCTAATATCGGCGTAATAATCCCAGTTAGACGCATAATTCTCTCCTGGGTCATTGATTGTAATCTTTGTGATGACATAGTCTGCAGAAGGCAGATTGTTCACCTTTGTCAAACAGAATCCATGATTATAGTTTTGTGAATTTTCATAAGTTGATTGGCTCCTTATAGTATTAGTTCCAGCCTTTATATAGTATCTGTAAGTGTTATTTCCTGTTCCTGTTTGAAGTTTGATGAATTGAGTCTCATCGTTAGCTTTCACACGCAGACCATTATCAATCATCTGAACCTTTGTCGATTTTATGTTGTCGGTGGCAGATGAGCCAGTAGTGTTAACGCTCATGGCATATCCATCGGTGGCTTGTGACGTGGACCTTCCCACCAACATGTAGTTACTGGTGGTGTTCAACTCACTGGTACTTGTCACCAGCTCATACATGTCGCCTGATTCTTGCTCTACAGTAATGTCGATAGAAGCGAAGCGCACTGGTTTGCCTTCGTTCTCAAACATCAGCTCATAGCCAGCAGGAAGACCGTCGGGGTAGTTTCCTGGAGAGCTGCTTTTAGTCGATACCCAGAGGGCGTCGTAGCTACTGCCACCATAATTATAGGTCAGCGTTCCAGCAGTCTCGGCATGAGTCTGACTATACTGGATGTGCAGCGTTCTAGGACCCCAGTAGAATGGGTCGAGGTTGTCGTTGGTGTAGTTGTCCAAACAGTGGAACACAATCCTCTTGATGTTGAAGTTGTGCGACTTCACTGTGATAGTGGTGTGCTGCTTCATCAGTAGGAAGTTGGGGTTGTTCATACCGCCCGACATTACCAACTCGACACCACCCTTAGTAACGTTGTAAACGGTGTTGGCACTTTCCCATGCTACGTCGTTACGTGAGATGGTAATAGTTTTTTCTCCTGCCCATGCCGTGGTGGCTAAGGTCAGGAGCATCAAAAAGGTTAGAATTTTTCTCATTTTTGTGTAAAATTAATTTTAAAAACAATTGTATATTCTCGTAAATTGGTCGCAAAGTTAGTAAAATTCAACTAATTATACAAATTATTTCAATGAATCATGCAACAAAAAGGCATAATAATGTTGTGAGCGAACGAAAACCGCGTTCCAAGAAAAAACAAGTCACCCATGGTTATCGTGGGTGACTTGATATTATCCAGAATTTCGCGATATTAATCGCTGCTTTTGGCGCAAATAAACTCGCGGTTGAGGCGTGCGATGTTGCTGAGCTTGATGTTCTTGGGACACTCGGCGGCGCAGGCACCAGTGTTGGTACAGTTGCCGAATCCTAACTCATCCATCTTTGCTAACATGGCTTTCACGCGTTTCTTTGCCTCGGCCTTACCTTGTGGCAGGAGGGCAAACTGGCTCACCTTGGCTGCCACGAAGAGCATAGCCGAACCGTTCTTGCAGGCAGCCACGCAAGCGCCGCAACCAATACAAGTTGCGCTGTCCATTGCCTCGTCAGCATCCACCTTACTGATGGGGATAGCGTTGGCATCCTGAGCACCGCCAGTGTTGAAGCTCACGTAGCCACCAGCCTGCTGAATCTGGTCAAACGCGTTGCGGTTCACCATCAAG
Source organism: Muribaculaceae bacterium (assembly GCA_017557625.1). Taxonomy (GTDB): domain Bacteria; phylum Bacteroidota; class Bacteroidia; order Bacteroidales; family Muribaculaceae; genus Sodaliphilus. Next base: position 19,728 of record JAFYYG010000044.1, on the reverse strand, counting down.
TCCTTAAGTACAGGGAACGCTGCCGAACGCCAGGGCTCTACAGTGATGGTCTCGCCGTCACGGAAGCGGCGCATATAGAGCTGGCAAGTTGTAGCTCCAGTAGCGGGCCCATGAGGATGTCCATTGATGTATAGCGAGCACATGCCGCAGATTCCCTCGCGGCAGTCATGATCAAAAGCTACGGGTTCTTCGCCCTTCTCAACAAGCTGCTCATTAAGGATGTCAAGAGTCTCGAGGAATGAGGTATCAGTAGGAATATCCTGTAACTCATAGGTCACAAATTTACCCTGCGCTTTAGGATTTGCCTGCCTCCAAATTTTTAGTTTTACGCTTATATTAGTATCCATATTTTTTCTTTAGTTAACAAGTAAACGAGTTAACAAGTAAACAAGCAGATACACTTTGTCGTCACATGAAAAACTCCCTTTACCTGTAAATTATAAAATATTAATTTTTAACGAATATAGCAATCAACAAGTCAAGTTAAACCGCATCATTCCATAGTTTTGATTAAAGATGCAAGCATCCTGATAACCTCCATTGTAAGATTAATCAATGTTTTATATGCATCTTCGTCAACAAAAGATAGTTCTCCACTTATTATTACTTGAGTCTCTAGCTCAGAGGCCGAACCCAAAGCAATATTTAAAAAGCGTGAGCGTTCTTTTTCGAATTTGCGACCATAGCCTTCTGCAATGTTCGAAGGAATAGATACTGCAGCCCTTCTCATCTGATTTACTATGCCAAATCGCTCTTCTGAAGGAAAAGATTGAGTAGTCAAATATATTTCTTTAACTAATTGTATGCTCTTTTTCCAAACACTCAACTCTTTATGCGTAGAATATACTGCCATGGAACCAAAAAATGTAACTGCTTGTTAACTTGTAAACTTGTTAACTCGTTTACTAAACTATGACTTATAGTTTCTTGTTTGTACTTTGATTGCCTCATAATGGAGCGGCTCCTTAATCAATGACGGTGCCTTGGTGTCGTCTTCGTTGTATTTCCAGCATGCCACGTAGAAGAAGTTCTCGTCGTCGCGCTTTGCTTCGCCTTCTTCGGTCTGGTGCTCCTCGCGGAAGTGTCCACCGCACGACTCCTCGCGGTTGAGAGCATCGTAGGCGATGAGCTCACCCATAGTGATGAAGTCACGCAGACGGAACGCCTTGTCGAGCTCGATGTTCATGCCATCCTGATTGCCAGGCACGAAGAGATTGGTCTCAAACTCTTTGCGCAGCTCCTTGATTTTCTCGATAGCGGTCTCAAGGCTCTCCTTAGTGCGTCCCATGCCAACATAGTCCCACATGATATTACCCAATTCCTTGTGGATGGAGTCAACCGAGCGATTGCCCTGGATAGCCATAAGGCGATCAAGGTCGGCCTGAACGCGCTCTTCGGCTTCCTCAAACTCTGGGAGATCAGTGGAGAATCTGGGCACAGTGATTTGGTCACTCAGGTAGTTCTGGATGGTGTAAGGCAGCACGAAGTAGCCGTCGGCAAGACCTTGCATCAGTGCCGAAGCACCGAGTCGGTTAGCACCGTGGTCACTGAAGTTGCACTCGCCTATGGCGAAGAGGCCCTTGATGGAGGTCTGAAGCTCATAGTCAACCCATATACCGCCCATAGTGTAGTGGATAGCAGGGTAAATCATCATTGGATTGTAATAATCCACACCATTGATTGTGCTGGCCTTCTTGCCAGGGTTCACGTCGGTGATCTCCTCATACATATCGAAGAGGTTGCCATAACGCTGACGCACCACATCGATGCCCAAACGGTTGATGGCCTCACTGAAATCGAGGAACACGGCTTGACCAGTGTTGTTGACACCATAGCCCTTGTCGCAACGCTCCTTAGCGGCGCGGCTTGCCACGTCGCGTGGAACAAGGTTACCGAAGGCTGGATAGCGGCGCTCGAGGTAATAGTCACGCTCCTCCTCGGGAATGTCACTACCCTTGATTTCACCGTTCTGCAAGCGCTTGGCAGCGTCAAGATCCTTGGGCACCCAGATGCGGCCATCATTACGCAGCGACTCACTCATCAGGGTGAGCTTCGACTGCTTGTCGCCGTGGCGTGGGATACAGGTGGGGTGGATCTGAACATAGGCCGGGTTAGCGAAGTAAGCACCCTTGCGGTAGCAAGCCATAGCGGCACTCACGTTGCAGGCCATGGCGTTGGTCGAGAGGAAATAGGTGTTGCCATAGCCACCAGTTGCGATTACCACAGCATGGGCAGCGAAACGCTCAAGTTTGCCAGTGACGAGATTCTTGGCGATGATACCGCGTGCGCGGCCGTCAATGATTACCACGTCGTGCATCTCATAGCGGTTGTAGCTCTTGACGTTACCCATCTTGATTTGACGGTTGAGCGACGAGTAGGCACCAAGCAGCAACTGCTGGCCTGTTTGACCCTTGGCATAGAATGTGCGGCTCACCTGAGCGCCACCAAAGGAGCGGTTGGCGAGCAAGCCTCCATATTCGCGAGCGAAGGGCACACCCTGTGCTACGCACTGGTCGATGATATTGTTCGACACTTCGGCAAGGCGATACACGTTGGCCTCACGGGCGCGGTAGTCGCCACCTTTCACAGTGTCATAGAATAGGCGGTAAACCGAGTCACCGTCGTTCTGATAGTTCTTAGCTGCGTTGATACCACCCTGAGCGGCGATAGAATGGGCGCGGCGGGGTGAATCCTGAATGCAGAAGTTCAACACCTTGAAGCCCATCTCGCCCAGAGTGGCTGCGGCGCTGGCGCCAGCCAGTCCGGTACCCACAACGATGATGTCAAGACGGCGCTTGTTGGCAGGGTTCACAAGTTTCTGATGAGCCTTATAATTGGTCCATTTCTCAGCTACTGGTCCCTCAGGGATCTTAGAGTCAATAGCAGGCTGAGCAACGTTGTTCTTTAAGTTTTCTTCCATTTTCGTAAAATTTTAAATGATTAATTACTCAGCATTTTTTAGCATCCACCCACGCATGTCCATCCCCAGGCAAACTTGCCAGTAAGAGCGATAGCGCAAACAGCAAAGAGCACCATGACACAGGTAGCCCAGAACCAGCCAATGCATTTCCAGCGGTTGAGCCACTTGTCGTTGTTAACACCAATCGACTGGAAAGCACTCCAGAAGCCGTGAGTGATGTGGAACCATACGGCAAAGAAGCCAATCAGATAAACCGGCAGAACCCATGCCTGCTCGAAGGTTGCCTTCAGAGCGGCATAACCCGAGTCGGGAGCTTTGCCCATAATCTCTGGCAATTGCATCTTTGCCCAAAAGTGATAGAGGTGCAACACGAGGAAGCACGCCACAATGATACCCAGCACGAGCATGTTCTGAGATGCCCACTCCACGCTCTTAGGGCGCTTGGTAACAGCATAGTTGTTACTGCCACGCGCGTTGCGATTCTGAAACGTGAGCCAGAAAGCATAGATGATGTGAATCACAAAACCTGCGGCAAGAAGCGCAGTGCCCAAGAGGGCATACCAGTTAGCGCCAAGAAACTCGCACACAGCCTCATAAGCATCAAGCGAAAAGACTGCCACAGCGTTCATCAGCGCATGGAAAGTTAGAAATAGGATAAGGAAAAGACCAGTGACACTCATCACCACTTTCCTACCTATCGAAGAGTTAAATAACCACATAGTAGTTTTGAATTTAGTTATTAATTGATTTAGTTAATTAATTTTCAATACAATAGTATCCGCCAGCGAACAAACACGGTGGAATTAAAGTGCAAATGTACCATTTTTCCTTGTCATTTGCAAGAGCACTATATAAATTATAGGGAATTATTTAAAGAAAAGTCTTAACTTTGCAAAAAAATATTCTATGAAGATCTTTAAATGGATATTGCTTGGTGTTTTGCCCGTGACTCTCATGGGGTGTGGCACTAAGTCTTTACTTGTAAAGAGCAGTGAAATGATGACAGTGAATAATATTGAAGCCGATGGACATAAACTCATGGTGATGAAACCAGACGAGAAATCCCAAGTGCGTTTCGTGAGCCATAAGCAAAGCGACTTCAAAGGAGCGCCAAGCATCGACGATGATAACATTGTGCTCAACGTGGCGGCAGCGTTCACCCTCGACACCGAATCGATGGACGTGTGCGGCGACCATGTGGTAGCTGGCGAGCGCATTAAGGGCTATGATGATGTCACAGCAACTGGTCACATGCTTATTCTTGACAACAAAGTGACCATCAAGAGCAACAGTTTCCTTGAAGAGTCGATTGAAGCTGCTGTAAAAGGCAAAGGCTTCCTGTTCCAGCAATGTCTTATTATGGAGAACGGAAAGGGTATAGTGGAGCGTATCCCCAAAGCCATCCGCGACCGAAAGGCGCATATCATCTATCGCGCCGCTTGCGTGATGAGCGACGGCAGCTTCGCCATCGTGCAGGGCGACGAGCCCATGTGTTGTGGAGAATTTATAGATGCACTGGTATCTCTTGGCGCCAATCAGGCCCTTTACCTTGACATGGGCTCTTGGGCATGGGGATGGGTGCGAGAGAACGGAAAGCCCACAAAAGAGCTCTCCGAACACTTCTTCAACACCCGCTACCAGAGCAACTGGCTGCAAGTGGTTTATTAGTCATCATAGCTTGAGTAATCGAATGTTCGAATTTTCGAGTATTCGAATGTTCGAGTATTCTACTGTTAATATCCAGGATTTTGCGTGCCACCTGTCAGGGCGACGATTTTGCCGGGGATGGGGAACACTGTGGTGTAGCCACTTGCCTCGCCAGGAAGTTGCGGACGGTCGGTATAGGCTCTTGTGAAGAGACCGAAACGCACCAGGTCGTTGCGGCGCCATCCCTCCCATGCAAGTTCTAGCATTCTCTCATCAAGAATAGTGGCGAGAGTGGCACTGCGGTGTGGCGCTCCCACACGGTCACGCACCATGTTGAGCGGCTCGTCGCCACTTTGTCCGTTTCTCACCAGTGCCTCGGCTTTCATCAGCAGCACATCGGCATAACGGAAGAGCACGATGTCGTTGTCGCTCTGATTTCCGTCTTTAGTTGCAGTACGGTCAATCTCATATTTACGCATTCTCGCTCCCGCCGTCTTTTCCCAGGGCTTGCCGCTCACGTCAAGAGCCACTTTCCACGGCTCATAGACCAGCGGTGTGCCGTCATCGAGCAGCACTTGGTTACCATTATAATCATATACCTCGCCCGCATAGTAGCTCATCGTGAAACGCGGGTCTTCTTCGGCTGTGCCATATTTAAAAGTGTTGAGCACCTCAATTGTTGCACTCGATCCGTTCTCGCCGTTGAGCCCTAACGCAGCGGCATGGTTGTAGTGTCGTGAGCGGAACAGGTAGATATACTGATTGGTGTAGAGATATTTATCCATAGGTATGGTAAAAATATTCTCGGAAGAAGCTTCATTATTCACTAAAAATGGCGTGATGAAATCCCTGTCGAGAGTATAACCATAGTGCTCCAACTCATTGCAGAAGTATATTGTTGCTTCCCAAGTGTTGTAATTGCTGCCGTATATTGTCCACATGATGTTCTTGCCATCGAGACGTGATGAGGCATCAGTCCAGTTGTCGTGAGTATAGACCTCGGCGTTGAGTGCCAACTTTGCGAGCAGGAATAATGCCACTGGCTCCGTGAATCGGCCGTAATAGTCTCCAGGCTTATTGCTGTGGTCATGGCTTAGCAATAACAGCACGTCGAGCAGTTCGCCACGAATGAAGTCGAAGGTTTTGCTGCGAGGTTGCAGCTTCATGTCGGCAACATCGGGGCTTGAATTGGTGAATATCGGCACTCGGCCATATAGGTCCATAGCGTAGAAATAGAACATAGCCCTGAGACCACGAACCTCAGCGCGGTAAGCAGCCACCTTATCGTTGCTCGGATGCAGCGCGAGGAAGGCATCGATATGCTCAAGCGACTCGTTGCACTTGATGATGGCTTGGAACAAGTAGTCCCATGTACCGTCGATGGCACCATTGCTTGTTCCCCATTGGTGAGTGAAGAGGTCTTGCCAGAAACCACCGTCAAACCAGTCGGCACCACGAGTGGGCATAATGGCCTCGTCGGTGGTGAAGGTGTTGAGGTCATAGACTCCTCGCCCAGTGCCTTGCAACCCCTGACTGTTGCTGTTGCCACCCACATATTTATAAAGTGCCGCCACAGCATTGCGATAGAGGTCGCCCTCTGTATTGTAAGCCTCGCTGTCGGTTATTCGGTCAGTAGGGTTCTCATCGAGAAACTTGTCGCACGATGTGAATGCGAATATTAGCACTGCCCCAAAATATATAATAATGCGTTTCATATTGCTTGTGTTTAGAATGTGATGTTTACTCCCAATGTGTAGTTGCGCGCCAAAGGATAAGTTCTCTTGTCGTCAACGCCAAGAGTGCTGTCAACACTGTTGCTGTTGATGATGGGCGTAAGGCCGCTATAACTGGTGATGGTGGCAAGGTTGCCAACCGTGAGCGAAAGCCTCAGTTTGCTGACATGCTTTGACTTAACCGGGACGTTCCACCCCAAAGTGAGATAATCGAAATTGAGGTAATCGCCGTTCTCAAGCCAGTAATCGGTAGCAGTCTGGTCGGCAATGTTGCGCTCGGGCGCATCGCTCAGCACGTTATATCCAGGCAGACTGTTCATGTTCATATATGTAAGCGACGTGCCGTTGTAGATTTTGTGGCCGAATGCGCCGTTCATCTGAAGCACTATGTCAAAGTTCTTATAGCGGAAACTGAAGTTTGTACCCAGCAAAGCTTTTGGAGTAGCTTGTCCGCAAATCTGTCGGTCTTTGCCGTTCTCGAGATCAATGATGCCGTCGCCGTCAATATCTTCAATGTCATAAGTATAACTGCCGTCATCATTTGCCTTCAGACCTGTGCAATGTGGCAGATAGAATGTACCAAGCGGTTCTCCCACAATTTGATAGACGATGTTGTTGTCACCACCGTGGAATCCCGCTCCGTTAAGGCTTGAGATTACCACATAGTCATCGGCATCGATGTGATAGCCTTGATACTCTCCGCTAAGCGAGAGCAGTTTGTTACGCTGGAACGCCAGATTGATGTTCACGTTCAACTCCATGTCTTTGGTCTTGAACGGAGTGGCACCAAGCGAAATCTCCACACCACTGTTGCGCATCTGGCCTATGTTTGCGAGCAGACTGTTGAAAGTAAACGGCGGCACTGGCACTCCATAGTTATAAAGCATATCGCTGGTCTTGCTGGTATAGAAGTCTATTGAGGTGAATAGCCGTCCAGCGAGGAATGCCGCGTCGATGCCGGCATTGAAGGTGCGTTTCACTTCCCACTTGAGGTCAGGGTTCACATTGCGTAAAGTAGCAAATGTGACTAACGCCTCATTGCCAACAGGTGCTATGCCGGCGGGCTGCGCGTAACGTGCGCTGGAGTAGGAATCGATACCGCCCTGATTTCCCGCAAGGCCATACCCTACCCTCAACTTCAGGTTATCGAGCCATTGCGTGTCGCGAAGGAACTGCTCGTTGCTGATGGTCCACGCTGCCGATGCCGACGGGAAGAATCCCCACTTGTTGTTGTCGCCAAACTTCGATGAGCCGTCGGTGCGGGCCGTAACGGTGAAACTGTAGCGGTTGTCATAATCATAGGTCACACGCCCCATGAATGCCACCAGCGACGGCTTCTCGCGGTAACTGCCTGTGCCTTCCCACAACGTGAGCGCTCCAGCCTGAATGTTATCAAAACCTACAGCATTGTTGTTAAAGTTTGTGGTAGTGGTGAAAAAGCCGCTATAGGTGTCGCGTTGTGCCTCGGCAAGTGCCATAGCGTTAAGATGATGCAAGCCAAATGATTTGTCGTAGGTCAGGATGATGTTGCCAAGCAGCGACTCGGTCTTTGCAGTGCTGCGATAGGCTTGACCATGTGCCCAGATGCTGGTGGGCAAGTATTGCTGACGCTCAACCTCGGTGTGGCTGTAGGCCCCAAACAAGGCTAAATCAAGCCCTTGCGCCAAGCGGAAGGTGAGTTTGGCGTGAGTGCTGATGTGCGTAGTGTTATCCTGAGTGCGGCTGTCCATCAACGCCAAAGGATGGTTTATCTGATTGCTGTAAGCGAAACCGTCATAACCGCCACTGGCATTCTTAGCCGCCTCGAAGGTGGGGTTGAATGTCGCTGCCGAATAGAATGTCTTCTGCACATCGTAGATAGATGTCTTGTTCTTTTGCAGACTTCCAAACATACCAACGTCAATCTTGAGCATTCCGTCAAACATATTCTGATACATGCTCATGTTGCTGGTGAAATTGCGAGACTTCTCATGAAGAATCACACCAGCATGATCCACATATCCCAGCGACACACGATAGCCATTGTCATTGCCGCCGCCCGAGAAGGCGATGTGGTGGTCTTGCAGGAACGCTGTCTGCTCAATAGCTTTTTGCCAATTGGTGTTGAAGCCGTTGTCAACGAGCATCATGCCACGACTCGTCACTTCGCTTTTATATCTTGCGGCATCAAGCATATCGAGATTCTTGAAAACCTTGCCGAAGCCGTAACTGCCGTTGTAACTGATAGAGGTCTTACCCGAACGGCCTTTCTTGGTGACAACCTCAATTACGCCCGCAGCACCGCGAGAGCCATACTGAGCCGTCTCGCTGGCATCCTTGAGGATGTTGAAACTCTCGATGTCGGCAGGATAAATCGACGACAGGGTTGTGAGGTCGCCTATCACACCGTCGATAATAATCAGCGGGTCGTTGCCGCCAGTAAGTGACGTTGTGCCTCGTACGCGCACCGCATTCAGCGCCGCCACGCCGTTGTCGCTCTTGGTGATGGTGAGACCCGCCACACGGCCGTTGATGGCGTCGAGAGCTGTCGATACCTGTTCACGGTTCATGTTGTCTTCAGTGACGATTTCGGCAGGATTGGCAGGACGCATACCTGTCGAGTCACTGACATTTTGCGCCAAAGAATGTGACACAAAAGCCATCATCACCGCTACTAAAGCTGTAATTTTAAGTAATGTCATAATTTTATCCATATATATAATTTTGAGGTTTCAAGAAAAGACAATCTTTTTTTGCTACAAATATACAACTTTTCAGGACTAAAAAATAAAAAACGAGAATATTTTTTCTTTAATTTGTTTTGAGAATGAAATATTTTATATCTTTGCGAAGAAATTGTTCAACAAAAAACTAACGTTATGAAAAGAAAATCATTGGCAATCATCTTTGCATGCTGCGTGTTAGCACTGGCAGCACAAGATGCCATCAAAGTGAACTATAAAGGCGCAAAGCCCACCATCAGCGACTTTGCGTGGGCATTCCTTTCTGATTACGTCTATGACGAGAACTCTGACGATTGCCTCGATGAGGTTAAATCGAGCGTCAAGCAAGCTTGGACTCTTTATCGCCAGGGAGCTTCTCAGAAAAAAGGCGAGACACTCACCGTTGACAACAAAAACGGCTACGCGGTCTTTGAGCATCAGGAGATGAATGAATCAAATGAAGACCTTGGGCGAGTTGAAATGTGCTACTGGAACGAAGCCGACGGAAAGCACAAGTTGTTTGCCTACAACGTGGCATGCTTCAGGGATGGCAAGTATGACCCAGGGCAATTTGACGGCATCCAGTTCTATCGTTACAACAACGCCACAAAGAAGATGACCTATTGTGAAGCCCCTGGCTTCGATGCTAAAATTAGTGTGGATGGAGCTTACGTCTCCTACTCTCTGCCACGCAACGGCAAAGACATCATCGCCACTTACTGGTACGACAACGGAACCAAGAAGCAGAAGAAACTGAAGTGGAACGGACGCAAGTTCATCCCCTAAACAATTTAAGTTTAGAGGTTAGAGATAAGCCCACCTGCAACGGTGGGCTTTTTATCAATGTTTATGTATCGTGACTTGTGTCGCACCAAAGCCGTATTCCTGGAAACTGGCGTCTTGCACAGTGCATGCGGGCCATTTGCGCTTCAGCTCATCTAAGATTGCCTTGCGCAACACTCCCTCGCCCTTGCCGTGGATGAAGACGATTTTCTGACCGAGGTTGTCCTCGTTGGCCTTCATCACCTCGCAGAACTTGGCGAGTTGGTAGTTGAGCATATCGGCGTTTGAGAATCCGGCAGTATTATCCACAAGTTCATGGATGTGCAAGTCTTGAACGATGGTTTCCATCTTCTTTTTCTTGTGCACTGGCTTGGGCTTGCGCTGAGGGCGCTCATCCCGGCGGCGCTTGTCGCGCATGGCGTTCTCAAGCGCGCTGCTGTCGATGCGCAACGGCTTAGTAGGCAGGTCGTTTCGGGTGATTTCAAGTTGCAACACTGGGCTGTCGAAATATTCTGTCTCGTGGAAGCAGTGCAGCTTGTAGAACTTCGTCACGTCAAGGCGAAGCTGCACCAAAGCGGGATTTTTGAGAACAAAGCCCTTGCCTTGCTTGAAGGCGATGTACTGCACAGCCACGTGAGTCATTGAGTTCAGGTCGTTGTGTCCAAACTCGTCAAGCGGCACCTGAGTGTTTGGCTCCACGAGGTCATAATAGCGGGTGGTCCACTCCTTGTCTTCGTCGCCACGCGTCATGTAGGCGAAATATAGGAAATAGTTGCTGTCGTTGACAAGCATCGAGTAGAACGTGGTGGTATTCAAGTGCTTAATCTCTTTAGGCTCGTATGCCAGCACGATGTTGAGCACCTCGCCCTCCTCGGTCTCAAAGACGGGTTCGATGGGCTTTGGCTCAGGTTTAGGCTCAGGCACATCGGGCTCCACGAGTTTGCTCTTTATCACAAGCGGTTTCTCGTAGGTGGCATGGTGCGGCTTGGCGGTATCCACAACCACAACCTCCTTCTCGAGGGCAGGACGCTCAAAGCCGTCCTCATCCTCCACATACACCATCTTACCCTCCACACGGGTCACCTTGCCGCCTCCCACATCATTGAGAAAGCGCACTATATCGTTGACTTTTACCATAATTTTATCGTTTTCCTGTTTTTGATTAGTGCAAAGATAGTGATTTTTTGAAGATGAAAACTTGGAAAAATAAAATATTATTCATAATTTTGTCAACAATAATAAATATCATCAACTTTTAATTAATTGAAACTATTATGAAACGTTTATTTTTTATTTCATTGCTTTTGTTCGCCTTTGTGACGATGGATGCACAGACCTACTATGTGTGTACGGGTAACAGCGTGTATCTCAGAATAGGTCCAGGAAAGAGTTATGAACCTGTCACCTACTACTCTGGTCCCAAAGAGGGCCGCCCAATCTTCCTTTATAAAGGCACAAGGATGATGTATGTGGGGCCAACCAAGAATGGCTATGCCCGTGTCAACGCCTATCATGACCGCGGATATGACCAAGGCTGGGTGTCAACGCAATACATTCGTCCCGAAGGCAGCAAAACTACCACCAAAAAGAACAAAAACAAAAAAAGTTCAAAAAAGAGAAGACGCTAATCCTTGTTGCAAGGTGATGCCTTGCGACCTAAATACCGATTGCGATTATTGTAAACTAAGCAAATTAAAGCATTATCACAATCGTTTTGAAGTTTGTGAGGCAGCGTCTCACGAAAAAATCACCATGCTCCTCAATGGTATTAACAGAACAACAAAAGCGATGTCTCGCTATTGTTGAGAGATGTTCTGCTCCCCTCTGGATACCGCCTCCGCTCTATCGAGCCCAACAATCAATCCCAATCTGACTCAAGCAATTCATAGAACATCCCATAAATAATCATAATGACCAACTCTGAATAAAATATTTTTGATATATGTCAGCATTACTTCAAGTTGAGAATTTGACAAAATCCTATGGCTACGACCCGTTGTTCACAGATATCTCCTTCGGGCTTGACGAGGGCGACAAGGTGGGACTGATTGCCAAGAACGGCACCGGCAAGAGCACGTTGCTCAACCTGCTCGCAGGGGTGGAGAGTCCTGACGGTGACGGATCTATCATCTACCGTAACAACCTGCGCATAGGCTACCTGCCGCAAAGTCCTGAGTTTGAGTCGGCAAAAACGGTGCTGGAGGTGTGTCTCGAGGGTGATGACGAGGCATCGAGGGCGGTGCGTGCCTACGAGCGGTCGCTAACGAGCGGCGACTCGACGGCGATGACACAAGCCATTCAAGCGATGGACAACAGCCATGCCTGGGACTATGAGGCGCGTTTCAAGCAGATTCTCACCCAGCTCAAGATTGACGACTTCCATCAACCGGTGGGAGAGCTGAGCGGCGGTCAGGTAAAACGCGTGGCGCTAGCCAAGATTCTCATCGACGAGCCGCAGTTCCTCATCCTTGACGAGCCTACCAACCACCTCGACATCGATATGATAGAATGGCTCGAGAACTACCTCAAGCGCAGCACCATGACGCTGCTCATGGTTACTCACGACCGCTATTTCCTCGACAACATCTGCACCAAGATTATGGAGCTTGACCATCAGGATATTTTCACCTATGACGGTAGCTACAACTACTATCTCGAGAAGCGTGCCGAGCGCATCGAGGCGCAGAACGCCCAGGTTGAGAAGGCCCGCAACCTGCTGCGCACCGAGCTGGAATGGATGCGCCGCCAGCCACAGGCGCGCCAGCACAAGGCGCAATACCGCATCGATGCTTTTTACGACCTCCAGGAGCGTGCCCGCGGCTACCGCGACCGTGGCGATGTGCGCCTCAACGTGAACTCCGCCTATATCGGCAAGAAGATTTTCACCGCTCATCAGGTGAGCAAGGCTTTTGGCGACAAGGTGATACTCAAGGACTTTGAATACACCTTCGCGCGTTATGAGAAGCTTGGCATAGTGGGGGACAACGGCGTGGGGAAATCCACCTTCATCAAACTCCTGCTCGGCGAGGTGCCCTGCGACAGCGGCAGCTTCGAGATTGGCAAGACGGTGCGTTTCGGCTACTACAGTCAGGAAGGTATGAACCTCGATGATAGCAAGACAGTGATTGACGCGGTGCGCGACATCGCCGAGTATATCTATTTCGACGAGAAGACGCAATATACTGCCGCGCAGTTTCTCAACATGTTCCTTTTCAACAACAACGAGCAGCAGAAGTATATCGGAAACCTTAGCGGCGGCGAAAAGCGCCGACTCTACTTAGCGATGGTGCTGATGAGCAAGCCCAATTTCCTCATCCTAGACGAGCCGACCAACGACCTCGACATCTCCACGCTCGAAATTTTGGAGGATTACCTGTCGAAGTTCAACGGTTGTGTGATAATCGTGAGCCACGACCGCTTCTTTATGGATCGCACTGTTGACCACACCTTCGTCTTCATGGGTGACGGAGTTGTTAAAGATTTCCCAGGCAACTACAGCGAGTACAGGGCGTGGAAAGACTACCACGACCGCCTCGATGCCGAGGCTGCTCGCGCGGCAGCCAAGCCCAAGGAGAAGGTGCAATATAACGTGCGCGACAACTCACGCAAACTCTCTTTTAAAGAACGCAAAGAGTTTGAGACTTTGACCGCCGAAATAGAGCAGCTAACTGCCGAGAAACAACAGCTCGACACCCTCTTCGCCAGTGGCGAGGTCATCACCGACATGGACATCAAAAGCGCCCGTTACAACGAGCTTCAGCAACTCCTCGAAGAAAAAGAGATGCGCTGGTTGGTATTGAGCGAGAAGGAGTGAAACTATTTTGCACCTTGCAGTTTGAAAGTTACAGGTAGCGTGTACCACACTCTTATTGGATCGCCGTTACTATTGCGGCCTGGTGTGAATGATGGCAGCATTTTGCACAATCGCACTGCCTCTTTGTCGAGGTCTTTGTCAACGCCGCGTACCACAACCACTTCTCCTACCTTACCGTTTTTCTCCACGACGAATTGAACAACTACCTTACCCTGAATGCCATTGTCTTGAGCGGTTTGTGGATATTGAATGTTCTGACTTAAGAAGTTCATCAACCCACTAGTGCCACCAGGGAATTGGGGTGGTTGTGCAGCACTTTTGTATACCTCATTATCTGTTTTAGATGGTTGCTTATTTGTTGTTGATGGTTGCGCAGCGGAACTTTGGTCTTTGTTGTAGGTTTCTGTTGAGCTATTGTCATTATTATCTTTTGCCCTCTTGTTGTCATTGGGTTGCTGATTTTGGACGACATCCTTGCTTGGAGCTTTATCTTCGGCCTTCTCATCGACAAGATTCTCGGTGCTTATTGTCATGGAACTGGTATCTGCAGTGTAATTGTCGTCTGTTTCATCGTAATATCCACCCACATTGCTGTTAACTTCTTCAACAGATGCGTCTTCAGCATCGGATTTAGACTTGTCGTTTCCCGATGAGCAGCCTTTGACAGCCCAGAACACGATACCTGCCAAGAGCGCCAAGCCTAACAGTGCGCCGATAATGGTCCACAGCATTTTCTTCTTGCCGCCATCCTCTAGTTCCTCGTCATAGACATAACCATTGTCAGGCTCTTCTTCCATATATTCCTGCTCAAGGGTGACGGGTGGGGGCACAACAGATGGAGGGGTAACTGCTGGTTCAGGAGGCACAGAATGAGAGATTGGCTTAAAGCTCTCGAGCAACTCGGAGATTGAGGCGGTACGCTGCGACTTTTCTTTGCTCATGCCGCACTCTATGGCAGCGGCCACGCGCTCGCTCACGTTAGAGGGAATCACGCTCCGCACAAAGCCAGTAGGTATGTTCAGTGCTTCAACAGGAGCCTTGCCGGTGAGCAAGTAAAGGCAAGTGGCACTGAAAGCATACACATCAAATCGAGGGTCAAAATTCTTCACTTGAGTGTATTGCTCTATAGGCGAGAAGCCCGGGCTTATGCCTAACGATGGTGTCTTGCTAGTGGGTGTGCCGTCGCCGCCAAAGTGTACGGCAATGCCAAAGTCGATGAGCACTGGCTCTTCGGTGCCGTCGCTATCGTCGCGGCGCATCACAATATTGTCGGGCTTGATGTCTAGGTGCAGCATGTGGTTGTCGTGCAAACATTGCACTGCTCGTCCCACGGGCATCATGACCTCTATCATCTGCTCTTCGGTCAGGCACTTGGCAGCGCTGTTGCGCACTTTTTCGGTCAAAGAGCCACCTTCCAGGTACTCAAGCACGTAGTAGGCGGTGCCATTGGCCTCAAACACCTCGTTCACGTTCACGATATTTGGGTTGAGCTTGCACACTTGTTGCAGTCGTTGGCCCTCGTTGATGAAGTCTTGCAGTCCATCATAGATCTCTTGCTGCTTGGTGGGTGGTGCCAAGAGCGTGGTTTTATCGCTGTCGCGCCAGCAGTTGTCGGGGAAATACTCCTTCACGGCAAAATGCACGTCAACATGGATGTTCTGGTAAAGGATGCGCCCTTTCACCTTGTAGGTAATACCAAACCCACCCTTGCCGAGTACTTTCTCTATCACATAGTCACTTGCCCCACCCTTGAGCACATACCCTACAGGCAGAACATATTCATATTGTTTCTCGATTGTCATAACACATCAAAATTTTCAAACCACAAAGATAATGATTATTTTACTATTAATATAATGTTGAGACTTAAAAAATTTATGGCGGCTTGAAATCTTAACCCCAAATCGGTCATTAGAATTTATGTCAAAACAGAATTTGTTTTGAGCGGCTTGTAAAGCTATTAGCGAAGACACCAGTATATGCGTTGTAACAATAAAACTTAAATCAATCTTGAGAATTGAGGTAGTTTAGAGGTTATGATGAAAAAAATATTTGCTTTTAGTTTTTTGTTTTAGTATCTTTGTGGCATAAAATAATCAAAACACGTTAATTAGTTATGGTACGACGTCGTTTTCCTGTAGGAGTGCAGGACTTTGAGAGCATTATTAAAGATGGTTTTGTATATGTCGATAAGACCGAGTATGTCTATGACCTAGCAAACAATTATGGCAATGCGTTATTCCTAAGCCGCCCCAGGCGGTTCGGCAAGTCTCTGCTGTGCTCCACCCCTCGACCGCCACTGTTGATGATGCATTGGCCCAAATTGATGAGAAGAACTACCTCATTCCTTACTGGAACGACACTCGCCGCAAGGTAAAAGTCGGGGTGACAGTTGACCCTGAAACACGCACCATCAAGGATTGGAAGGTGGCTGATAGTTAATGGTTCGTTTATCGTAACTGATAATTCACGACTGACAAAAACGGACAAGACAGGCCTTGTCCCTACACAACTGACAACTGATAACTCACAACTGATAACTGATAACTCATAACTCATAACTGATAACTAAAAAGATGTCTCATTTTGCTGAAGTAGTATTGCCACTGGCGGTGCAGGGCACTTACACCTACCGCATCCCCGAGTCGATGACTGTTGGGGCAGGATTTCGTGTGCTGGTACCCTTTGGGCGCAAGAAGTACTACACAGCTATTGTGGTGATGACTCACGACATCGAGCCACAGGGCTATAAGGTGAAAGAAATCCTCGCCTTGCTCGACGAGGGGCCAGTGTTGCGGCATCCTCAGCTCAAGTTCTGGCAGTGGATAGCCGACTATTACCTGTGTACTGTGGGCGAGGTCTATAAGGCTGCCGTACCGAGCGGCTTGAAGGTTGAGAGTGAGACGTTTATCAGTCCTAATCCCGACTATGAGGAGGAGACGCCAGGCGAACTCAACGACCGTGAGAAGGTGATTCTCGACTTCACCAACCAGCGTGGAAAGGTGCAGATTACCGAACTCACCAACGCCACCGGCTTCAAGAATGTGGAAAGCATCGTGAGCCGCCTGCTTGACAAGGGCGCGGTGCATGTGGCGGAGCGTGTGATGGACAACTACCGCCCAAAGACCGAGACCTGTGTGCGGCTGACCATTGAGCGCAACGATGAGCAGGGGCTGCACGGCTTTTTCGACCGTGTGAGCCGTGCCAAGAAGCAGGAGCAACTGCTGCTGGCTTACCTTGACCTGTCGCACTGGATGCAACGAAGCAAACCTGTTAAAGAGGTCACTCAGGAGGCGCTACTTCAACGCTCGAGATGCACCCAACCAGTGCTTGCCGCGGCCCGCAAAAACGGACTTTTTGAGATTTACAAGCGCGAGATAAACCGATTTGAATCAATGGGCAGAGGAGTGGTGGAACTGCCCACGCTCACCGAGGTGCAGAAAACGGCATATAATAGTATTCACAACTCCTTCAAAGAGAAAGACATAACGCTGCTGCACGGCGTGACATCGAGCGGCAAGACGTCAATCTATATGCACCTCATCAATGATGCCCTGTCGCTGGGTAAGCAGGTGCTATATTTGGTGCCCGAAATCGCCCTCACCACCCAGCTTACGCAGCGGTTGAGGCGGGTGTTTGGCGAGCGTCTGCTCATTTATCATAGTAAGTTCAGCGACAACGAGCGTGTTGATATCTGGAAGAAACTGCTCACTTCGAGCGAGCCGTGCGTGATAATTGGCGTGCGCTCGAGTGTGTTCCTGCCTTACAGCAACTTGGGCCTTGTGATTATCGACGAGGAGCACGACACCAGCTACAAACAGCAGGACCCCGCACCTCGCTACAACGGGCGCGACACCGCCATCATGCTGGCGCACATGCACGGCGCCAAGACGGTGCTGGGTTCGGCCACACCTGCCATCGACACCTACTACAAAGCCCTGAATGGTCGCTACGGACTTGTGGAGCTCACCACACGTTACGAGGACATCGAGATGCCGCAGGTGCAGCTCATCGACCTCAAGAAGGCGTGGAAGAAGCATGAGATGAACGGTATGTTCTCCCTCGAGCTTGTGGGCGAGTGCCACAAGGCGTTGGAGAACAACGAGCAGGTAATTCTCTTCCAGAATCGTCGCGGCTATGCCCCGATGGTGCGCTGTAAGCAGTGTGCATGGGTGCCGACCTGCGTGAATTGCGATGTGTCGCTCACCTACCACCGCCGTGTGGAGACTCTCACATGCCACTATTGCGGCCACACCATCACGCTGCCCACCGTATGCCCTGCGTGTGGCCACCCGAGTATTGAGATAGTGGGCTACGGCACCGAGCGCATCGAGGAGGAGATTGACACCGTGTTCCCCAGCGAGAAAATCTCGCGCATGGACCTCGACACCACTCGCAGCAAAAACAGCTACGACCGCATCATTGACGAGTTCTCGCAGCACAAGACAAATATCCTCGTTGGCACGCAGATGGTGACCAAGGGTCTGGACTTCGACGCGGTGAGCATCGTAGGAATCCTGAATGCCGACACCATGATTCACTTCCCCGACTTCCGTAGCCACGAGCGGGCGTTCAATATGCTAGAGCAGGTGGCGGGGCGTGCCGGGCGCAAGAACAAGCAGGGCAAGGTGATAATACAAACCAGCAACCCTTCTCATCCCGTAATTGAGCGGGTAGTGAAGCACGACTACAAAGGATTCTACAACCAAGAGATTGCTGAGCGTCAGCAGTTTGGATACCCGCCGTTCACAAAAATCATCAACATCTACCTCAAGCACAAGCAGGACGACGTGGTGGTGGAGATGGCTGTGCGATACAGCAACCTGCTCAGGCAGGTATTCGGCAAACGTGTGCTCGGTCCCGAAGCGCCAATGGTGGCAAAGGTGCAGACTTTCTACATCCGCCAGATAGTCCTCAAGATGGAACTCGCCGCCTCGATGGTTAAGGTGAAGAAAATCCTCCGTGACCTCTACGAGCAACTCCTTGCCGCCGACAGCCGCATGCGCTCCACACGACTATATTTCGACGTGGACCCCTCTTGATTCTTATACACAGGGGTTAACTTTAGTAAAAGGCAAAGCCGCCTCGGCATCACGTCGAGGCGGCTTCTAGTGTTACTATATAAATAAATGTAATCTGAGACTTCAGATTAATGTTGGTATCATTATTTGACTATTGCTTTCACCGAACTAGTAGTGCCGTCGGTGTAGCGTGTCACGATAATGTTCATACCACGGAATGGACGGTCGCTCACCTGTCCAGCCACGTTGACATACTGACGGCTCTCTACTGTCTTGCCGTTTTCAACAGCAATGCCTTGGATGCCGGTGGTATTGTCAACATAGATGGTAAGTTTAGCATACTGACTCTTGCCCTTCTGGGTGGCACCAACAATCATGGCACGGCCGCTCTTGTCGGTCTTGGCATCGATGATGAGCATGCCGTTCTCATCGATTGATAGATCTATGCCGTCGCTCTCGATGTCGCGCAAAGTTGCTTCGCCCAGGTCTTCAAGAGTGTAAGTTACGGTGGAGCCGTCTTCTACAATAGTGAAGATGTTCTTCAGGTCTAGTGCCCAATTACCCTCCTGATAGTAGAGAATCTGCTCCTCAATAAGGTCACGTTCGCAGTTGAAGTCGTCGAGCATAAACGTTCACGTAGGCAGGCCAGTTTGTGCCGTCGTTTCGCACGTCAAGTCTCTGGAAGGTGAGCTGGATAGCCATTCCTTCGGCGGGCTTGAACACTGTGAGCGACTGCGAGTTGTTGCTGCTTGATGACGAGATGCCTTGATAACCGTTCATGTCATAGAAGGTAATCACCTCGTCGGCAGCAACTTCGATGGTCTGCTTACCAAATTGCAGCTGATTGACTACGCGGTCGGCATGCGCGGGAAGCGCCATCGCCACCAATGCAACCATCAGTGCAAATGTTTTGGATAGTAAACTTAGTTGCTTCATTGTTAATAAATTATGTTAATTAAATGTCATTTTGCCCTTGTTCTGCTCTTGGGAAAATAACGAAACACAATGAAGCAAGGTGGAGTGCCCTGAAGGGCAGAAATCCTACAAATCTGAAATAAATCAAACAAATCCAACAAAATTAAACAAATCCAACAAAGAATATATTTTG